>CAYYJQ010000001.1:0-156545 GCA_964472295.1 uncultured Thermodesulfobacteriota bacterium
CTCTGAGCCAGGATCAAACTCTCTAGTTAAATTGATAAGGATTTAATTAAAGGTCTAACAGGCTGTCAGATGCTTGCTATTTAGTTTTCAAAGAGCAGAATTGGTATTCTAATATTACAACTACCTGCACACTCTGTCAAGTACTATTCAACCCCCGGAATCTTCCCCGGAGGTTGCTCACTCCGCCGGCTTTTTGCACAGTCACGGAGCAGATACTCAAGTGCGGCAAGACCACCCATTTTACACGAACGAATGACCCTGTCAAGGAGTTTTTTAAGATTTTATGTTTTTTTCTTCTCGCGCCTCGCCAAGACCCCTCCTGGCGCCCCCATGGGCGCGTTCCCTTCGCTCACATTATGCCCCCTCTACCTCCCCACTCCCCTCTCTCTCCTTCACTACCCCCATCTCCAGCCCCCTGCCAGGGCCTCAGGATGTGCCTTCAGGGGGTTTAAGGTCATAGAGGTCCTTAAGAATCTCCCATGCGCCCTTGCCAAGGAGGGACTCGGCAAGACGAGTGCCAAGGCTCTCGGGCTCTGCGGCCGGGCCGGTGAGAGAGTCCTTTATAATGGTCTTTCCGTCCGTGCTCGCCACAAGTCCGGTAAGGGCAAGTTCGTTACCGTCTTCACTAATGGTGCCGTAGGCGGCTATCGGGACCTGGCAACCGCCTTCGAGCCTCTTGAGTAACGCGCGCTCGGCCCGCACGGCAAGGGAGGTCTCCCTGTGGTCAAAGAAGGCGATGAGCTCATTGGTCTCATCGTCATCGGTCCTTGTCTCAATGCCTATGGCGCCCTGGCCTATGGCGGGAAGGAAGACATCAGGCGAGAGGAGTTCGGTTATGCACGCCTCCCAGCCAAGGCGCCTTACGCCGGCACTTGCGAGTATTATGGCGTCGTACTGACCTTCGTCAAGTTTACGTATCCGCGTGTCGAGATTCCCGCGGAGCTGGGCTATCTCGAGATCTGGCCTCAAGGCAAGGAGCTGGGCCTGACGCCTGAGGCTCGATGTCCCCACCTTCGCCCCTTCGGGAAGGTCCTTAAAGAGCACCCCCTTGCTTATAAGGGCGTCTCTGGGGTCTTCGCGCTCGGCAATGGCCCTGAGGGAAAGCCCGTCAGGGAACTCTGTTGGAACGTCCTTCATGGAATGAACGGCAAGGTCGGCGCGGCCATCGAGGAGGGCCTCTTCTATCTCCTTTACAAAGAGCCCCTTTCCGCCCACCTGAGCAAGGGGTACGTCGGTAATCTTGTCCCCAGTGGTCTTTATCCTCAGGAGTTCCACGGTAAGGTCCGGGTATTTTTTCTCAAGTTCAGACTTCACCCACTCGGCCTGCCAGAGGGCGAGCTTACTGCCCCTTGTCCCTATAACTACCTTGTTTTTTTCCAAACCCCTCTATCTCCTTTTCAGGGCCCTCGCCGAGGAGGGCACAAGTCTTATACTCATAATCCCCCACGCCAGGCCCATACATGGACCTCCCGCCCCCGGTATCTACCCCCCCCACGTTATATCTCACAGCCCACGCCGCCCCCCTCAGTCCTCACCAGAGCCCACCTTCTTCATATCTTCCTGCTCGTCAAGGTCAAAGAGTTTCCGCATGGTATCGATGTATGTGTCGCCCTCTATCTTGTCGGCGTCTTTCTTGAGTTTTGATACAGGCCCATGGAGTATCTTATTTACAATGGCCTTTGTCATGGCGTCAAGGGCTTTTTTATCCTTTGGCCCAAGTCCGTTCATGGCCCTGAGGGCACGTTCGAGCTCGGCCTTTCTAATGGAGTCGCAGTAGTTCCTGAGCGCTATAATCGTGGGCACGACATCAAGGGACTTTATCCAGCGGTAGAACTTGTCTATCTCCTCTTCAATTATCCGCTCGGCCTCATCGGCCTCTTTTGATCTTTCCTTGAGATTGGAGGCCACAACACCCTGAAGGTCGTCTATGTCGTATACATAGGTGTTATCGATGTTATTCACAAGGGGGTCTACGTTACGTGGAACGGAAATATCGATAAAGAACATGGGCCTGTGTTTCCGTTCCCTGAGGACCTCTCTTACCTGCTCCTCTCTTATGATAAAACTCTTTGCCCCTGTCGAGGCGATGACAATGTCCACGTTCTTGAGATGATGGGGGAACTCACGGAACATAATGGCCGTTCCGCCAAACTCCTTTACAAACTCAACGGCCCGCTCGTATGTGCGGTTTGCCACCATTATCTCTCTTATGCCCGCCCTGAGGAGGTGCTTTGCCGCGAGCTCGGCCATCTCTCCCGCGCCAAGGAGCATGACGGTCTTGCCTTCGAGCGCGCCGAATATCTTCTTGGCCAGCTCCACGGCGGCGAAACTGATACTCACCGCGGCCTCGCCTATCTTTGTCTCCGTGCGTATGCGCTTTGCCACGGAAAAGGCCTTGTGATAGAGTTTATTGACAATGACGCCGGCGGAATCATGCTCCACGGCATGGGCGTATGAGTCTTTTACCTGCCCAAGAATCTGCGGCTCGCCAAGGACCATGGAGTCAAGGCCCGCGCCCACACGAAAGAGGTGCCTTACGGCCTCGGCGCCGCGGTATGCGTAGAGGTGCTCATCAAGGGTCTCAAGGGGTATTGCGCTGGAGTCGGCGAGAAAACGCTTTACCTGCAGTACGCCCCTGTCCATATCCTGGTCATGACTCAGCGCGAGGACCTCCACTCGGTTGCATGTAGAGAGTATGACACCCTCGTTAAGTCCAAAGTCATTGACAAGACGCTGAAGGGAGTCGCCCATGGCATCTTTCGAGAAGGAGACCCTCTCCCTCACCCCCACCGGGGCTGTCCTGTGATTAAGACCTACTATGATGAGTTTCATATCGTCACCTGTTCCTGAGGCCTCACTTCAGCGCGATACCGTGTGCACCGCCGAGTATGACGTTTATTACTACAAAAGAGCCAACGAGCACCACGAAGGCCACGGATGAGAGCATGGCCGCCTTTTTCCCCCTCCACCCGGCGGTGAGCCTTCCGTGCAGAAGGGCCGCGTAGAGAAGCCATGTGATAAGGGACCATATCTGCCGGGGCTTCCACTGCCAGTAGGAGCCAAGGGCATACTCGCTCCAGACAGCCCCCGTGATAATGGCGAGCGTGAGGAGCGGAAAGCCGTACTGAAGGCACCGGTAGTTGAGTTCATCTATGATGCCGAGAGACGGCAGAATGTAGAATAGGCCCTTGAGTTTTCTCTTCTTGAGGTAATGCTCCTGAATCATGTACATGATGCTGAAAAAAAAGGCTATGGCAAAGAAGGCGTTCCCAAGGAACGCAAGGACCACGTGCACGGGAAGCCAGTAACTTGCCAGAACCGGCGCGAGGGGTATGATGGTCTTTGGAAATAGAGAGGCCGTCATGATGAGGCCCAGGGCAAAGGGGGTCACAAATGCGCCGAGGACCTTTTGTTTGAACTTTATTAGTATTACCATGTAAAGGGCCACGGTAATCCATGAGAAAAAAAGCAGGGCCTCGTGGAGGTTTACCACAGGGGTCCTGCCCGCGCCCACCCAGCGAGAGACTATTACTATGCTGTGGAGAACAAAGGACGCCACGAGCACGCCCTGGGCGGCCTTGACCACCTTGTCCTTATGGGTAATAAGGTAGGCCACGTAAACGAAGGTGGCGATAAAATAACCGGCAATGGCCATATGAAAGAGAATGTTTGTCACTACTCACTCACCTTCGAAGATGATATGTCTAAATCAGCGGCCACAAGGCCAAGGGCCTCAAGGTCCTCACCGGCAATGTCTGTAAGCGCCCTATTCACCCTGTCCAAATCCCCCGCCCTTGTAAGCCCCACAATATCCGAGTCCAACAACCCGTTAATAATCCTATCTTTTTTATCACCTTTCAGGCCTTTTTTCAATAGACTTTCGCGAAGGCGCCCCATAATCTCAAGCATGGGGCCGTACTCCGGGCCTATGGTCTTCTCAATCTCCATGCGTACCTTCCGGGCCATGGCCGGGCATCTTCCACCTGTGGAGACAGCCACTGTAAGCCCTCCCCTCTTTATTACAGAGGGCACGATAAAGACTGAACCCCCGGGGTCGTCGACAACATTTACGGGCACATTGGCCGCTCTTGCCTCTTCGAGGGCGCGTTCATTTACGGCCCTATCCGAGGAGGCCGCTATTACAAGGGAGGCGCCGCGCGTGTCTCCCGCGCGAAAGGGCCTTTTTATGTGCCTCACCCTATTATTATCAATGAGTTCCCCGATTTTTTCCGTGACTTCAGGGCTGATGATTGTAACCATTGCCCCTGCATCGAGAAGACTCATGGTCTTTCTCGCGGCCACGGCTCCGCCGCCCACCACAACCGAGGGCGCGCCCCTTATGTCAAGAAATAGCGGGTAATATTCCATGGGAGGTCCAGGGGTTCAAAAAAGAGGGCCGCGTCCATGCTGGGGGCCCGGCCTGCCCGGCCAGGGGCCCCCCGGGCTCTGACGCGGCCCCGGTTGAGGTGAAAGGAGGAAAAGATACATCAACACATCAATTATATTATGACCCTGAAAGATTAAAAACAGGTGAATCTTTCCTTTAAAATTTCATTAATATCCACTCAATTCCCTTATTTTACCGATATTTCGCCTTTCTCATGGACCCGCCGCGCCATTTATACCCTCCCCGCCTCTGTCTGTAAGATAACTTACATACTTTAACTTTACGGTACTTTAGTCTCATTAGTAAAGTTCAGGGCTCAAAAAAAATCCAAGAGAAAGGAGTCTATCACAAGAACTATGGACAAATACGAGGAAATATCAGCCGCTGTAAAGAAAAAATTCGGGTTTGTGCCGAACCTCTTCAGGACCCTCTCCATAAGCCCGGCCGTGGCCGAGGTCTACCTCATGGCAAACGCGGCCATGGAAGGGGCCAGGATACCTCCGAGGGAGGCCCAGGCCGTGAACCTCGCCATCTCGAGAGAGAACGGTTGCAGATACTGCATGGCCGCCCACACGGCCATGGGCAAGATGGTTGGCATAGAGGAGAGTGAACTTGAACTCATAAAATCCGGCTGTCTTCCCGAGGACCCTGCCCTTGCCGCCGCCACGGGGGCGGCCCGGCTTATCATGAGCAAGAGAGGCTGGCTCACGGGAGAAGAACTCGCAGACCTGGAACAAGGCGGCATAGACAGGGCAAAGATCTACGAAATCATCGCCCTCATCGGCATAAAGACCATCGCCAACTATGTAAACCACGTGGCAAAGACAGAGATAGACAAGGAGTTCTCCCAATCGTCCTGAGACGGGGCGTAAGTAAAGTCCAAACCCTTCCGGGCCCTCGTCTTACTTGAATGCCTCGGCAATGTCCTCGAAGGCCCCGTCTATGAAGCAGACATTGGTGTAGCCCATGTCCTTTAGGGTCCTTGCCGCAAGGGCCGCGCGGCCTCCCTTTGCGCAGTGCAGGAGTATGGGCTGGTCCCCGTCAGGGGCCATCTTCTCTATCTTCATCTCCAGGACCCCGCGCGGCACGTTCACCGAGGCCTTGATCTTGCCCTCGGCGGCCTCGCCCGGCTCGCGCACATCGATGACAAGGACGTTCTCAGTTGTCCCGGCCATCTTCGCGGCCTCAGCGGGGCTTAGGCCACGGCAGGCCTTCTTCGCCTCCGATACTATCTCACTTGCAGGTCTAATCATGAGAGATACCTCCTTTTAATAAATGCGGGGTAAAGAAAACCCCCCTACCTTCCTTTTTTTCTTCTATCTCTTTCCCTCTTTAATGTACATGATTATTATAGAGGCAATGACTCCTGTTGTGATGGCCGAGTCGGCGATATTGAATGCCGGCCAGTGGTATGTGCCCGCGTGCACGTCAATAAAGTCCACTACAGAGCCCGAGGCAAGGCGGTCGATGAGGTTTCCCACTGCTCCGCCGCTTATGAGCGAGAGGACGAGGGCCTGAAGTCCAGACCTTGCGCGGCGCGCCATGAAGGCGATGGCGATTATGGCCGCGATGGTGAGGACTGCCATAAGCATGGTCTTCAGTGAAGAGGCCCCGCGCATGAGCCCGAACGCCGAGCCCGTGTTTCTGAAGTAGACTATATTCAGGACGCCGGGTATGGCCTCGGAGACGGAATTGAGCCTCAGGCTGGCGGTAATGAGGGCCTTTACTGCCTGGTCAAGGATAGCCACCGCAATGGTTATGGCAAGAAATATCTTGAGTCCCTTACTCACCTCTCGTTCCAAGGGCCTTCGTGCACCGTGCGCATATGGTGGGCGCCGATGGCTCTTCTCCCACTGTGGGGCTGTAGCGCCAGCAACGCTCGCATTTATTGCCATCTGCCCTCTTTACCTGAACAGATAGGCCGGGCAAGAGCGTTGACTCGAAGAGCGAGGCCGCTTCTCCTGCCAATGCTTCCGGTTTTTCGCCGGTCCCAAGCACCTTGAGGTGCGATACCACGAGGACCTCTTCAAGGGCCTTTTCCCGCCCTTCAAGGATGTCCTCCATGCCTGGGGCCGGTGTGATAATGACCATGGCGTCAAGGGGGTGGCCGATAATCCTGTCTTTTCGCGCCCCTTCGAGGGCCTTTGAGACCTCGGCCTTTATCTTGAGGAGTTCGTCCCATCTATGGGCAAGGCCGCTGTCAACCCATTCAGGCGGCGGGGCGGGCAGGTCCGAAAGGTGTACGCTCTCCTCGCGCTTGCCGGGCATGTGGCCCCAGGCCTCCTCGGTGGTAAAGACGAGTATGGGGGCCGCGAGGCGGACAAGATAATCGAGGACAAGGTAAATGGTTGTCTGCGCGGCGCGGCGTTCTCTTGAGCCGGAGCGCGCCGTGTAGAGCCTGTCTTTTATGGCGTCAAGGTAAAAGGCGCTCAAGTCCACGGCGCAGAAGTTATGGAGCGAGTGGTATACCCTGTGGAACTCGAACCTCTCGTAGGCCTCCCGGATTGTGCCTGTCAGACCGGCGAGCCTCCCGAGGGTGAGCTGGTCGAGCTCCGTGAGTTCGCTATAAGGCAGGGCGTCTTCTTGGGGCTCAAAGTCGTAGAGGTTACCCAGTATGTAGCGGAAGGTATTTCTTATGCGCCTGTAGGCCTCGGAGAGGCGTTTAAGGATTTCCTCGGAAATCCTTATATCGTCGCGGTAGTCCTCGGCGGCTACCCAGAGGCGCAGGACCTCTGCCCCGTATCTCTTTATGATGCTCTCCGGGGCGATGACATTACCCGTAGTCTTGCTCATCTTCTTGCCCTTGCCGTCCACGACAAAGCCGTGCGTAAGGGCCGCCCTGTAAGGTGGCACGCCGCGCGTGCCCATAGACGTAAGGAGGGCGGAGTGGAACCAGCCCCTGTGCTGGTCGCTCCCCTCGAGGTACAGGCCCGCCGGGAAGTCGAGGTTAGGCCTCTTTTCGAGCACCGCGGCAAAACTTACGCCCGAGTCAAACCAGACATCAAGTATGTCCTCTTCTTTTGCAAGGTCTTCGGACCCGCACTCCGGGCACTTTAGCCCGGCCCCACCGGGAAGGTCTTTTAGTCCCCTCTCGAACCATATATCCGCGCCCTCACTCTCGAAGGCCCGGGCAAGGCCCTCTATGAGGGGGGGATGCAGGAAACTCGTCTCGCAGGAAAGGCACCTGAGCGCCGGGATGGGCACACCCCATGTCCTCTGACGCGAGAGGCACCAGTCGGGCCTTGCCTCTATCATCTTGTAGATGCGCTCCATGCCCCAGGCGGGTACCCACTGGATTTCTTCCTTTATGGCCTTGAGGGCCTTTTCGCGGAGCCCGCCCGCCTCCATGGAGACGAACCACTGGGCAGTGGCGCGAAAGATAATGGGACGCTTGCACCGCCAGCAGTGGGGGTATGAGTGGCTGATGTCCTCGCGGCCAAGGAGCGCGCCTTTTTCCATGAGGAGTTCTATTATGGCCTCATTGGCCTTGAAGACGAACTGGCCCGTGAACTCCGGGACCTCGGCGGTGAACTTCCCGGCGTCGTCCACCGGGGCAAAGACCTCGAGGCCGTGCTTGAGCCCCAGTTCATAGTCGTCCTGGCCGTGGCCCGGGGCAGTGTGTACACAGCCCGTTCCGGCCTCGAGTGTTACGTGCTCTCCGGGCAGGATGGGCGAGTCCCTATCGATAAAGGGGTGCCTTGCCTTGAGGCCCTCTATCTCAGGGTAGCGGAATTTTTTTATAATCTTGAGTTCATCTTTTTCCACGCCCAGGACCTTTGCCACACCCTCGAGAAGCCCCTCGGCGAACATGTAGGAGGTTCCCTGAAAGGACGCGAGCACATAATCGAGGTCAGGGTGCATGGCGATGGCGAGGTTGGCCGGAAGTGTCCACGGCGTTGTTGTCCAGATGATTATCGCTACCTTCTCATCGTCTATCTTTACGTCAAGTTTTTCTTCAAGTTCAGCCTTATCGAGAGGAAATGCCACGTACACGGACGGCGATTTCTTGTCCGCGTACTCCACCTCTGCCTCGGCAAGTGCCGTCCTGCACGAGGCGCACCAGTGCACGGGTTTCTTGCCCTTGTACACGAGGCCCTTCTCATGGAACCTTCCAAGTTCGCGCATGATGGCGGCCTGGTAGGAGTAGTTCATGGTAAGGTAGGGCTCGTCCCAGAGGCCGAATACACCGAGCCTCTTGAACTCGGCCTTCTGAATCTCCACGAATTCCCCGGCATAGGCCCTGCACCTCTTCCGTATCTCGAGCTTCGAGGCCAGGGCATCCCTGCCCTTCTCTTTTTTCAGTTGTCTTTCCACCTGAAGTTCTATGGGCAGGCCATGACAGTCCCAGCCCGGCACATAGTCCGTTGCATGGCCGGACATGAAGAATGATTTTACGATAATATCCTTCAAAATCTTGTTAAGGGCATGGCCCATGTGTATGTGGCCGTTTGCGTATGGCGGGCCGTCGTGTAGTATGAATTTTTTTCTCCCCTTGCCTGCCGCCATTATCTTCCCGTACAGGTCTGCCTCTTCCCATCTGGCGAGCATCCTGGGCTCTGACTCGCTGAGGCGGGCCTTCATCTGAAACTCAGTCCTCGGGAGGTTGAGCGTTGCCTTGTAGTCTCTTTTTTCCATCTTTTTAATATGCCTCACCAATCTTTTTTCACGGCCTTCCCCATTCTTACCGCCGCGCCGTGGTCTTCAGTCTGTATTAATAACACATGGCCAGTGGAATTAAAATATTTTTCCCCCTCCTTGGCGGCCAAGAAGACCTTGCCGGGCCTCTTTTGCCATGCCCTCGGGCCTGCCCCCTGCCCCCTGCGCTTGTTTACAGGGACCGAGCCTTCGTGGTATATTTACAAGTTGGGCATTACTTTATTCTTGCGATAGAAGGCGGGTATGGAAGAACGCTTTGTAATAAAAACGGAGTTCACGCCTTGCGGCGACCAGCCCCGGGCCATAGAGAAACTCAAGGCCGGGCTTCTACGCGGCGAACCCGCACAGGTCCTCCTTGGCGTCACGGGCTCGGGCAAGACCTTTACCGTGGCAAAGGTCATTGAAGAAGTCCAGAGGCCGTCCCTCATCATCGCGCCCAACAAGACACTGGCGGCGCAACTATACGCCGAGTTCCGCGACCTCTTCCCCGGAAACGCCGTCGAGTACTTTGTATCGTACTATGATTATTACCAGCCAGAGGCATACATACCCGCCTCAGACACCTACATAGAGAAAGACGCCTCCATAAACGACGAGATAGACAAACTCCGCCACAGCGCCACGCACTCGCTCCTCACAAGGCGCGACGTAATCATCGTGGCCTCGGTCTCCTGCATATACGGCATAGGCTCGCCCTCGGATTATGGGACCATAAGCCTCTACGTTGAGA
The DNA here is from genome assembly GCA_964472295.1 of uncultured Thermodesulfobacteriota bacterium. Classification (GTDB taxonomy): domain Bacteria; phylum Desulfobacterota; class GWC2-55-46; order GWC2-55-46; family JADFVP01; genus JAJRZX01. Next base: position 9,774 of record CAYYJQ010000001.1, read on the forward strand.
AGGGCATGGACGCCTCGCGCGACGCGGTGCTCGAACGCCTCGTTGCCATGCAGTACAAGAGGAATGACCATGACTTTCACCGCGGCACATTCCGCGTGCGCGGCGACGTGGTGGACATCTTCCCTGCATACGAGGCGGCCTCGGCCCTGAGGCTCGAGTTCTTCGGCGACACCATAGAGGATATTCTGGAGATAGACCCCCTCCGTGGCCGCGTGCAGAGAAAGACGCCGCGGGCCCTCGTGCACCCGGCCTCGCACTTTGTCACCACAGGCGCGAACCTCAAGCGCGCCATGGAGAGCATCCGCATGGAACTCGGCGAGAGGCTCCGCGAGTTAAAGAACGAGGGCAAGAACCTCGAGGCCCAGCGCCTTGAGCAGAGAACGCTATACGACCTTGAACTCTTTGACGAAATGGGATACTGCCCCGGAATAGAGAACTACTCGCGCCATATCACGGGACGCCTCCCCGGAGAGCCGCCCTATACGCTCCTTGATTACTTTCCCGATGATTACCTCCTCTTCGCAGACGAGTCCCATATCACTGTCCCCCAGATAGGGGCCATGTACAAGGGCGACCGTTCAAGAAAACAGAACCTCGTGGACTTTGGGTTCCGCCTCCCATCGGCCCTTGACAACAGGCCGCTCCGCTTCGAGGAGTTCGAGCAGAGGGTGCGTCAGGCCGTCTATGTCTCGGCAACCCCGGCGGATTACGAAAAAAAGGCCGCTGGAGAAAAAAACATCGTCGAGCAGATAATCAGGCCAACAGGCCTCCTTGACCCTGCCCTGGATGTGCGCCCGGCCACGCACCAGGTGGATGACCTCCTCGGCGAGATACGCAAGAGGGTGAAGCGCGGCGAGCGCGTCCTCGTGACCACCCTTACAAAGAGGAGCGCCGAGGACCTTACGCAGTACTACATGGACCTCGGCGTGCGCGTTAAGTACCTTCACTCGGACATAGATACCCTTGAGAGGGTGGAGATAATACGCGACCTCAGGCAGGGGGACTTCGACGTGCTCGTTGGCATAAACCTCCTCCGTGAGGGACTTGACCTGCCGGAGGTATCCCTCGTGGCCATACTCGACGCCGACAAGGAAGGGTTTCTCCGCTCCGAGCGCTCTCTAATACAGACCTTTGGCCGGGCCGCGCGCAACGTAAACGGCACGGTCATACTCTATGCCGATACCATCACGGGCTCCATGCGCCGCGCCATGGACGAGACCACCCGGAGGCGGCGCATACAGGAAGAATATAACGGCAAGGAGGGCATAACGCCTGTTACCATAAAGAGTAGTATAAAGGACATACTCTCCACCATCTACGAGGCAGACTACTACACCGTGCCAGTAGCCGCCGAGGAGGAAGAGGATTATGTGCCCGCCGATGAGATACCGCGACTCGTGAAGTCACTTAAAAAGGAGATGGAGAGGGCGGCAAGAAAACTGGACTTCGAGAAGGCGGCGGGACTCAGGGATAGAATCCGCGAACTCGAGGACAGACTCCTCGGTGTCTGAGAGGGAAAAAAAGAAGAAGAGGGGGAGTGTTGGCGGGCATGGCCCGCCAAAAAAAAAGATAAAAAAATCCCGCTTTCTTTTAGAAAAAAGAAAGTCTTTTAGTTGGGCGGCGATACACCTTCGGATTTTCAGAACACAAGGCAGTATAGGCGCAATTTACCAAAACAACTATCTCAAAGAAAACCAATAGGAAGGACGTAAAACAAGGGACAAAGAAAACCTGTATGGGGCAGCCGCCCTACCGCTTTGGCCGCGCCCCGCGCCTACTCCAGACCGAACTTTTCGGCCTGCTCCTTCACAAAATCCACTATCAAGTCCTGGTCTTCCTCGTCTATCTCCGAGAACATGACGCCACATCCACAGAAAGGGGCCTTACCGTCACGTTCCGTGGTGGACCACCTTACAAGGCCGTGCATCTTCATCACCTTCTCACTATCTGGCAGAGAAAAGACGAGTTTCAGCACCGTGCCAACAAGGAGTTCCTCCTTTGTATGGAGGAATATGCCGTTATCGCTTATATTGAGGATAAAACCAGAGAGAGACCTCTCACCCACCTTGAAATCAATGGGTATGGATACAGGCACGCGGGACCTCTTCTGGCCGGCGGAGGCAAGGTCGCGGTAGAGGACGTTGTTGACCATGAAGATGATATGCTCGGGCGTGTAGGCCTTTGATATGAGCCGGGTCACCCCCATGTCACGGAGTTTCCCCATTACCTCCAGTGGGTCGTAGACACCCGTTACCACGAGGACCGGGAACTTTTCTTTATAGCCGTTTTCGGCTATCCACTCAAGGACCTCGAAGCCGTCCATATCAGGCATGTGAAGGTCAAGTACAAGGAGGTCTATGCCGCCCCTGTCGCCAACTATGTTGTCTATGAGTTCCTTACCGTTCCTGGCGGCAACGACCTCATGCCCCCCGTCAGTCAGTATCTCGCTGAGCCTCATCCTGAAAAAGAGAGAATCATCGGCGAGAAAGACCCGTTTCTTACGCGCGGCTACCATATGGCATCTCCCTTCTGGAAGGCAAATTGTAATGTTTTTATGTACGAGTGGGTGGCCGGTCCATGAAGACACATAAACAATCCGTGTATCTCTTCAAAACCATTATATAAATTCTACGACAGAGCCAGGCGTTTTTCAAGATGTTTTTCCCTTGATGCCCGTTTAATGCCGGATTAAGAGATGCCTCCGGTCTATTACATCCCTCGAGCACGGCGCGGAAGACTCGATCAGAGGGGAGGGAGGGAGAAAAAACTATTTTTCAGGCAATTTCCATGTGGCGTGTTTGCAGGCAGGGTACTTGGAACAACCGTAAAAGACACGCCCCTTCTTTGTCCTTCGCTCAACAAGAACCCCCTCGCAACCCTCCTCCGGGCACTTGACTCCCGTGGAGTAGGGCATGGTCTTCTTGCACTCGGGATAACGCGAGCAGGCGAGGAAACGGCCAAACCTGCCGCTCTTTATGACCATGGGGCTGGAACACTCCGGGCACTTCTCGTCTGTCTCGTCAGTCCTCTCGGCAACCCTTACGGCGCCAGTCTCGTCCGTCATAAAATCCCCGGTGTTCTTGCACTCAGGATACCCGGTGCAGGCGAGAAACTTTCCGCGCCTGCCCCACTTTATGACCATGGGTTTGCCGCACTTATCGCATATAATATCCGTAGGCGTGACATCGGCCTTGACGCTCTTCATCTCCACCCTGGCCGTCTCAAGCCGCTTGCTGAAGGGGGTGTAAAACTCCTCCATGAGGTCCCGCCACTGGAGTTTTCCATCTTCTATCATGTCGAGTTCTTCTTCCATGTGTGCCGTAAACTCGGCGTCCAGTATCTCGGGAAAACTCTCCACAAGGAGGCTGTTCACAAGGACGCCAAGTTCCGTGGGCCAGAGCCTCCGGGCCTCTTTTTCCACGTAACCCCTGTCCTGAATGGTGCTCAGGATGGTGGCGTATGTCGAAGGGCGGCCTATGCCCTTTTCCTCGAGTTCCTTTACAAGCGTTGCCTCTGTAAACCTCGGCGGAGGCTGTGTAAAGTGTTGAGAGGGGGTAATCTCCAGAAGGTCCGTCTTCTCGCCCTTCTGAAGGGGTGGCAGAAGCCCGGACTTCTCTCCTTCCCTGCCCTTGCCACCATCCTTCTCAACGTTATCGAGGCCCACCTCGTATACGCGCGTAAAGCCCGGAAACTTCATCACAGAACCAGAGGCCGTGAGCGTGTATGCCCCACCTTCCACCTCCACCCTTGTCTGGTCCATTATGGCCGGGGCCATCTGGCAGGCCACGAACCTCTTCCATATGAGGCCGTAGAGCTTCCACTGGTCGGGCGTAAGCATACCCTTAACACTCTCGGGCGTGTACTCCATTGACGTTGGCCTTATGGCCTCGTGGGCGTCCTGCGTCTTGGACTTGCCCTTTTTCTTCCTGTAGACAACGGGCTTTGAAGGAAGGTACCCGCCCCCGTACGTCTTCTCAATATAGCCCCGCACCGCCTCCACGGCGCTCGGGGCGAGACGCGTCGAATCTGTCCTTATGTAGGTTACAAGGCCCACGGGACCGGCAGAGCCGAGTTCCACGCCCTCGTAGAGTTGCTGGGCAATCATCATGGTCTTCTTGGCGGAAAAGCCGAATTTACGCGAGGCGTCCTGCTGGAGTTTGCTCGTGGTAAATGGGGGGAGCGGGTTTCTCTTTACCTCTTTTTTATCGACCTTTCCTATGATGAAGGAAAGGGTCTTAAGGTCCTCCACCACCTCAGCGGCCTCGTCCCCGGTGGACGGCAGTATCTTCTTTCCGTCTTTTTTCGCGAGCCTCGCACTGAACTTCTCTCCCCTTGAGGACTCAAAGAGCGCGTCTACATACCAGTACTCAACGGATTTAAAGGCCTTTATCTCGGCCTCGCGGTCGCAGACGAGCCTTACGGCCACGGACTGCACCCTTCCGGCGCTGAGGCCCCTTCTGACCTTGCTCCAGAGCACAGGGCTTACCTGGTACCCAACGAGGCGGTCCAGTATGCGCCTTGCCTGCTGGGCCTCGTACTTCTTGGTGTCAAGGTCCGTAGGCCGCGCTATTGCGGCCTTTATTGCGTCCTTTGTTATCTCGTTAAAGAGGACTCGCCTCGTCTTCTTCCTCTCCCTGTCAATCTCCTCGGCAATGTGCCAGGCAATGGCCTCGCCCTCCCTGTCGGGGTCAGGGGCAAGGTATATGACATCGGCCTTCTTTGCCGCGTCCTTGAGCTCACGAATGGTCTTCTGCTTTGCCTTTATGCGCACATATGTTGGCTCGAAGCCGTGCTCAATGTCCACGCCGAGTTTGCTCTTTGGCAGATCCTTTATATGCCCCACAGAGGCAAGGACCTCGTAGCCTCTGCCAAGGTACTTGTTAATGGTGCGGGCCTTTGCAGGCGACTCGACGATTACCAGTGATTTTCCCATTATCTATTTCCGTTCCCGAGAGGTTTTTACGTAAGGGTTAGTAAAGGTCCCTTTTACAATCTGGTGTTCGTAATTTCAACCATTTTCTGAATTTTATTTCACCACTCCCCCCGGGCCACGCCTTACGAGGGCGGTCCCCTGAGACATCACCCCGCTGATGGTTAGAACTTTCTCACAAAAACCTTGCCCGGTCTCTGCGCCACGAGGCCTTTGAGTTCCATCTCCAGGAGAAGTCCGCCGAGGTCCTTTATGGGTATGCCCGTTGCCGCGGCCACGGCGTCTATCGAGAGGGGCCCGCCCTCAAGGGCCTTGAAGACAAGGGCCTCCTCGGCGCCCGATGGCCCTGGACCCTCCTCTTCTTCCCCGCCATCGATGGTGGGCCTCAGTCCCCATGACGAGAGTATGTCGCCGGCCTCCTCCACAAGGACAGCGCCCTGCTTGATAAGGCTATTGGGACCGCGGCTCTTGTACGAACTCGCCGGTCCCGGCACGGCGAATACGTCGCGGTTATGCTCAAGGGCAAGCCTTGAGGTCATCATGGCCCCGCTCCGAAGCGGGGCCTCCACCACGAGGACCCCACGGGAGAGGCCGCTTATTATCCTGTTCCTCCGGGGAAAGTTATAGGGCAGCGGGCCGGTGCCCATGGGCAGTTCCGAGAGGAGGAGCCCCTTCCCGGCAATCTCATCGTAGACGCGGCGCGCCTCCGGGGGGTAGCAGCGGTCAACTCCCGTGCCGAGCACGGCCACCGTGGCCCCGCCGGCCCCAAGGGCCCCTTTGTGGGCCGCCATGTCGCAGCCCCTTGCCATGCCGCTTACGATAAGCGCCCCGAGAGAGGCCATATCAGCGCCGATACGCTCGGCCATCCTCAGGCCGTAATGTGTGGGCCGCCTTGTTCCAACTATGGCGAGGGCCTCGCTATACCCGGCAAGAGAAAGCCCTCCCTTTGCGTAAAGGAATAAGGGCGGGTCTGGTATCTCCTTCAGGCACGCCGGATAATCAGGGTCTGTAATGGTGATAAGTCTTACCCCGGCCTCATCCATGAGAGCGAGCTCACGGTCCACCCACTCCCAGTCATTAAAGCCCTCAAGGCGCGCGGTAAGGCTTGGGGGCAGGTCAAGTGAGAGGTCCTGTGCCCTTGCGCTGAAGAGGGCACTGGCGCCGCAGGCAATGGCCCCGTCTCTCAGGGCCGCTCTCGCGCCCCTTGCTCCCTTCACGCCTTTGGCGCCCTCGGGGCCTGTCCTTCCCTGAATCTTCAGTCTTGACAAGGCGAGCCAGTATCTTATGGTGTGCCTCCCTTAAGAGATAAAAAAAACCGCGGCCAGTCTCATGGAAGATACGCGGCCCCGGACAATTACGCCCTATGGTCGAAGATATGTCAAGAAATCTCTATTTCAGTCAGACTCTCCTTAAACTTATCTTGCCGGCCCGCGAGACCGCCGCGACTCGGCAGAAGAAAAGCGCCAGGTCTCTGTCAAATGCCTCACTTCAGAGCGCGTCTCCCGCCACGACACGGTCCCCTGCTGTTATGCTCTTGATGCTCTTTATTACTATACACGACGAGGTATGCCTGCCCGGTTCCACAACGACTATAGAGCCTATCTCCTCGGCTGGGAGTTCAACCTTTTTTCTCGTAATGGGATCTCGTTCCACACCAGTATCCCTCAGCACCTTCAGTAGCCTCCCCTCTCCGATACCATCTTCCCTGCCCCTGTCTATATAGAGGATGTCGCCCTTTGCGAGGTTGCCATTTCCGGCAAGGGAGGCTATTACATAACCGTCGATGGGCGCCGCCGAGGGTCTTATCCGCACCTCTCTCGGGGCCTCCCTGTACTCCATGAGGCTTGCCCCTGCCTCTACCTCGGCAAAGGCGGTATCTATCCTGCCCTCAGGCACGCCGCTATCGCGTGTCACCACGAGGCTTCCGAGTATTTCTATCATATGGCCCATTTTCTTGCCCGTAACAGGGTGTCTTACAAGCCCGCTCTTCTGGAATATGGTATAGCGGTCACCAACATGCACCTTGGACCTGTCCCTGAAGGAAAGAAAAACCTCATCTCCTGTAGCAAGTAGGAGCCTCTCGTCCTTTGACCTCATTATAACGCCGGTGCTTTTGAACTCCGAGATAGTAATAAAACCCTCTTTTCTCATATTGGCGTTACCAAAAGCAGGTCCCTCGGGCTCTTTAGGCTTTGGCGGGGCCTTGGGCTGGAGCACAACCACCTCTGGCTCACCCTCGGCAAGGTCCACCACAGGGAGCGAGCCCACGTCAAAGGACCCCCCTCCGCCCTCTACGGCAAGGGGCACTATCTTTACCACGTCTCCGGGATAGATGAGGTCAGGGTTCTTTATGTAGGGGTTGAGTTTCCAGAGATAGGGCCACTTGAAGTTATCTTTCAAGAACTTTCCAGAGATGTCCCAGAGGGTGTCATGGCGGATGATGGTGTAATAAACGGCATTCTCGTCTCTCTCTCCCTGCTTTGGCGCCCCGTGGTGTTGTCTCGCAGAGGCTGTAAGCGGTAAAAACAGGAGGAGAGTCAATAATAGACAAGAGGCCTTAAGGTATTTTTTCATGACATGCCTTCCTTCTTTTTTAAGAGGGACTTCAGTCTCTTCGAGGCCCTTTTCGCGGCCTCTGAACTTGGGTATTCTCTTGCAAGCCTTTTAAGCGTGTCCACGGCCTTTTCTATATCACCGAGGTTCTGGTACGAAAGGCCCATCATGAGAAGCGCGTCAGGGGCCTTGTTGCCGCCTGGATATACCTTTACCACGGTACTGAAGTTCTCAATGGCCTGGTTGTAATTTCTTTCCATGTAATAGGCCTCGCCGCTCCAGAAAAAGGCGTTGTCTGCGAGACTGCTTTGAGGGTATCGGAGGGCAAGTTGGGAGAAGACCGCGCGGGCCTCGGCATATCTCCTGGAAAGATAGAGGTCATAGCCTTTCTTATAGATGGTCCGTGGCGTCCCGGAGATGGTGGCATAAGTATCTGACCTCCTGGCCCTCTTACCCTCTGGCGCCGCCCTTGCGGGCTCTCGCGTCTCTTCCTCTGTCTTGGCGACTGGTCTTTCGTCCATTCCAGCCCCCTCGGAGGCACCTTTTGAGACAGAGCTGTCTCTTTTCCCGGGAAGGGCCGTAATGCTTATCGAGCCATCACTTAGACTTATTACCTTCAAGTCCGCTGGAGGCCTAATGTCTTCAGTCTCAAGGGCAAGAGATTCATTTTCTCTTTCTTTGGCGCTTGAGGTGAGTTTTTCTTTAAGGAGGACGACCTTGGCATCGAGTTCATCAACCTTCTCACGACTCTCATCAAGGGATTTTTCAAGACGGGTGACCCTCCCCTTCAGGGCCTCCATGTCCTTTACGGTAGGCCCTGCCGCGCACCCGGAGACAAAAAAAATCGCAAGGGCGTATATGAGTTTCTGCCGATGGTTCACTCTTGAAAGATTAATCGCCATTACCTTGTTTTGTCAAGGTTTTTTTATGAATATCCTGCCACTGAGACCACCTCTGGGGCATTTGCCGGAGGCGCCTGTCCCATACTATTATTAAAAATACAGAAAAGAGAGGCTTTCTGTCAGTGACGCCTATCACCAGCGCCAAGAGGACGGTTTAAGGAGTATAGGGGCACATGCACGAAGTGGAAGAGGGCTCAGCCCCGGTGGGGCCTGAACCTCTTGTAGATAAATGGGATAAGGGAGACAAGCAGAACAAGGACGACTCCGGCTATGAAGGCGGGGGAGACGCGGCCATGGAAGACGTCGAGGATGGAACTTGAGAAGACCACGTAGGCCGTGATGCCAGGGAGCATGAAGACGAGGGTCGCGAGGAAGTATGGAAGCACGCCTATCCTCGTGAGGCCAAAGGCGTAGTTGAGAAAATTAAAGGGAAAGAGTGGGATGAGGCGTGTAAAGGCTACGATCTTCCAGCCCTTTTTCTCAACGGCATCGTCGATTTCTCTCATGCGCCCGCCCTTTATGAGTGACTCCACCCATTCGCGGCCCATCTTCCGTGCGATGAGAAAGGCGAGCGTGGCGCCTGTGGTCGCGCCTATGGCCACATATACAACGCCCCAGAAGGGACCAAAGAGCACGCCGCCCACCACGGTGATGGGAAGACCCGGGAGCATGAGGCTCGGAGCGATGGCGTAGATGAGCATGTAGACCACGGGTCCCCAGACGCCAAAGCCCTCTATCCAGGAGCGCATGGTCTCCTGGTCAAGGTACTGGCCGAGTCCGAGGTAGCGCACGGCAAGGAAGGCGCCAAGGACAAAGGCAATGAGGATTATGAATTTTAGTGTTTTTTTGTTCATTTTTTTGTTGGGTTTCGCTCACGCTCTACCAACCCTTGTACAAATCCAATGGCCAAAGGCCATTGGCATTGGTTTTCTTTGCCCCGCTTTCTTTTTTCCAAAAGAAAGCGGGAGGTTTTCTCTGTCTTGCTTCTTTTTTTCTTCTTTCTTCTTCTATCCTCCCCGTCTTATGAGCCAGCGTGAGAACTTGGGGAACCAGCCGGAGAAGAGTTTTTCCGTATAGTACTGATCGCAGGCCCGTTTAAGACCCTGGGCCACCGTGGGGTATACGTGTATTGTCCCTGATATGGTTGTAATGGGGACCTTTGCCTTCATGGCGAGGATGTATTCGTGTATGAGTTCACCTGCGCCTGGGCCAAGTATATGGGCTCCAAGTATCTGTTTCTTCTTATCAACGACTATCTTAATAAGTCCCTTGCCCTCGCCCTCGATAAAGGCCCTGTCCACCTCGGCGAAGGGCTGACGGAAGACCGAGACCTTTTCATGCTTTTCGCGCGCCTCGTCCTCGGTGAGTCCCACGCGGGCGAGTTCCGGGTCCGAGAAGGTCACCCATGGGACGACGCGATAGTCGGCCTTTCTTCTTACAAGAGGAAAGAGGGCGTTCGATACGACAAGGCCTGCCTGGTACTCGGCCATGTGCGTGAATTTGTATGGCCCTGTAACGTCTCCGCAGGCGTAGATGTGCCCCTGAGTCGTCTTCATGGAATGGTCTGTCTTTATGCCCTTTCTCTTTTCATACTCAACACCAGCGGCCTCGAGGCCGAGGCCTTCGACGTTGGGGCTTCTTCCGATGGCGCTCATAATCTCGTCTGCCTCAAAGGTCTTCTCGCCGTCACCAATAGTCGCAACAACTCTCTTCATCTTTCCGTTACTCTTGATTTCCTTGAAGCCCCTGCAGGTGACGATCCTTATGCCCTCTTCAGCAAGGATAGCATGGAGGGCCTCTGAGAGTTCCCTATCTTCACGGGGAAGTATCTGGCCCTTTTTCTCAAGTATTGTGACCCTGGAGCCAAGCCTGCTGAAGACCTCGGCGAACTCCACCCCTATGGGGCCGGCGCCGAGGATGATGATGCTTTCGGGGAGGGTTTCGAGGGCAAGGGCCGTGATATTGGTAAGTACGCCCGTTTCCTTGAGGCCAGGTATGGGAAGGACCGCCGGGCTTGAGCCCGTGGCTATGATGAACTTTTTCCCATAAAGCCTGCGGCCTTCCACGTTGAATACGTGGTCGTCCTCAAAGGCCCCGGACCCGAAGATTACCTCGACGCCCATCTTTCTGAAGCGTTCGGGGTCGTCATTACAGGCTATTCTGTCCTGCACGGCCCGCATGGCGTCCATTACCGCGGGAAAGTCAACTGTAATATTGCCTGTGCGCACGCCGAACTCTCCGGCGCGCCGCGCCATGGAGGCCACCTTTGCCGAGTGCACGAGGCGTTTTGTGGGCACGCACCCATAGTGCAGGCAGTCTCCGCCGAGGGAATCCGCCTTTTCCACCATGGCCACGCGCGCCCCGAGCTGAGCCGCCCCGCTTGCCGAGACAAGGCCCCCCACTCCGCCGCCTATTATTACAAGGTCATATTTTCCCATGACAGCCTGTCTTTTCTCACCTCAATCAAGACGATTTTGCCTCTCAATCCTACATGTAAATATAACACTTGTTCACAAGGGCGTAAGTATGGAGGCTTACAAAAAAAAACGGCCACGGAAAAGTCAAAGGCCCGGCCACGCCTCAACGCGTTGGCGCAGAATCCATGAACTCAAGGGTGTGCTCAAGGGTGGGTATGCCAGTTCTGCCTCCCAATTCAAGGCACTTTAAGGCCGCAAAGGCCGAGGCAAAGGTCACGGTCTTTTCAAGGCCCCAACCCTGAAGGAGGCCGTAAATGTAGCCTCCGTGAAAGACATCACCCGCTCCCGTGGTGTCAAGGGCACGCACCCTGAAGGCAGGGGTCCTGAAGACCCTCCCGCCCTGCCACGTTACAGAGCCCTTTTCGCCAAGGGTGACTGTAACGGCGCGGGGACTAAAGGACGAAATTTTCACTGCCGCCTCTTCGGGGTCAGGAGAAAAATATCCCGCGAACTCCTCGGAACCAACGATGTAATCAGTATGGGGAAGTAACTTTAGGAGAGCCGGCCTCGGAGACCCCGCGTCCAGCATCACGGGCACGCCTGACTCGCGGGCAAGTTCAGCGGCCCTAATGGACGCGCGCCCCATGAGACCATCAAGGAGGAGAAAACCAGCGCCAGAGAGCCAGTCTCTTTTTATCTCCTCTTTGGATAGTTCGGCCACCGTTGGCCTCTTCCAGAGTATGGTCCTCGTGGCGGTCTCACGATTTACGATAATAAAGGCCCTCTGCGACTCGCCCCCGGGCCTCTCCACGAGGGCCGCCACATCCACGCCCTCGTCTATAAGCCCCTCCCTTATGCGCGCCCCGGCATAATCGTCGGACACCACGCCTGAAAAGGCCGCCTCAACGCCAAGACGACGGAGCGCCACAAGGGCCGTGGCAACAGGACCGCCGCCCTGCTCAAGGAAAGCAAGGACCTCTTTTTTCGCGTCCTCCCGGGGAAAACCAGTGACAAGAGTAATAATATCAAGCGAGGCCTGACCAAGACCAAGTACACGCATGAGAGAAAAGACCCTTTAATGGTAAAGAGAAAAAGGAGTATATCTCCTGCGGCTCCGCCGCAAAAAGATACAAAGACTTCCTTACTTTCTTTTTGAAAAAAGAAAGTAAGACAAAGAAAACCTATGCCAGGTGAGAGTAGTAGCGGTCTGTGCCCGCCATTAAGACCTTAGTCCCCTCAACCTCCGGGGCTCTCGAGTATCATTGTCACGGGCCCATCATTAATACTTTGAACCTCCATGTGAGCCCCAAAACGCCCGGCTTCCACAATGAGGCCAAGTTCTTTCAAAGTCATAATAAAAGACTCGTAAAGGGCTCGTGCCCTGTCCGGGTCCTCGGCGCGCGTAAAGGCGGGCCTACGGCCCTTTCTGCAATCCGCCAAAAGGGTAAACTGCGAGACAACGAGAACCGCGCCCCCTGCCTCGCCCACATCAAGGTTCATGCGGCCCATATCGTCCCCGAAGATGCGAAGCCCGCTTACCTTCCTGAGCATATAATCAAGGTCCCCCCCGCCGTCTCCCTTCTCAACACCAAGATACACAAGTAGCCCCTTCTCTATCTCCCCCACTATCTCGCCCCCAACACTGACCCTTGCACCCTTCACCCTCTGAAGCACGGCCCTCATCTTCTGCTCACCCTCACCTTCTCGCCAATGTCCACGCCCAGGAGCGCCGAGGCGCTCGCCTCCCTGGCCGCTACTTCCAGAAAACCAGAACTCCCTATAAGGGCCCCGGCCCTGCCAGGCTCCATGGAGGCATAGGAACGATAAAGCCCCTCGAGTGCCTGCCTCTTCAGGGTAACTTTTATGTCTTTACCACCGAGGCGCTCTTCGATAAAGGCGGCACTCACGTTGGTTATGAGGTTACCGTAGGTGTCTACATGTACGACCTCGCCGGTAACGGCCCCATCCTCAGAGAGCGGCTCAGGGATATTGATCATCTCAAGGTCCGTTGTCAGGGGGCCAAACTCCGAGAGATCTACCCCAATAGAGAGATGGGCGGCCACAGGACCGAAGACGTCGCGGCCATGAAAAGTGCGGCTTACATCTCTTCGCATGAACTTCTCGTTCTGAACCTCAACTATGCGCTTTATGCCGTCAGATTCTGCCGCAAGGCTAAGGAGACCGTTATCAGGGCCGACAAAGAGGAACTTCTCTGTCTCGATGATAAGGGCCCGCCGCGGCCCTCCCACCCCGGGGTCCACGACGCCAAGGTGAACCGTGCCCGGCGGAAAGAACCCGCAGGCCCCGTTCATTACAAAGGCCCCCTCAAAGATGTCCCCCGCCTCTATGGAGTGAGATATGTCCACAAGAGAGGCCCCTGGATTGATTGAGAGCATGGCGCCCTTCATGGCGCCCGCGTAGTGATCCCTCGGTCCGAAATCCGTTGTAAGTGTTATTATTCTCTTCATCTTCAACAAGCCCCTCACCTTAAAAAGGTTAGCGGAAAATGGTTTTTTGAAGTATAATAACCTATCAGCGCTAATGGTAAAGACGGATAATAAGAGTATAGCACATATGACGGGGCGGCGGGACACATTGACCATGCCGCTTCGTAGAGCATACCTGCCATATAAAGGAGATTCATCATGACACCAGCGATAGAGGTGGACCTCAGAGAAATGCCCGTATTCAAGAGGCACCCCCTTGCCTTTGACACATGGGACTCTCTTGAGACGGGCGCTGTCATGCGCCTTGTCAATAACTATGCCCCGGCCCTCCTTAACGACCAGTTCCACTCGCTCTACGGAGATATATTCAAGTGGGACTGCGTGGAAGAGGGCCCTGAAAGGTGGGTGGTGGAGATAAAGCGGCTCCGCGACCCTGAGCCCGATGTTGGCGAGGACGTTGCCGAACGCGTGGAAAAGGCCCTTTCCGAGATAAGGCCCTTTATCGAGGGCGATGGCGGGGGCGTGGAACTCATAGAGATAGACAAGGAGAACCGCATCGTAAGGGTTATGCTCACAGGGGCCTGCACCAACTGTCCCTCCTCGGTCCAGACCCTCAAGGGCGGCGTGGAAAAGGCCATAAAGGAACATGCCCCTGAGATACGCACTGTAGAAAACGTAAAAGAGAAGAAATAAAGGAGCCTTGTTGTTGGGGGGAAGAATGAAAGGGCGGGAGGCAATACAGGTCCCCATACGTTGATAGACATTCTTCAAGATACAACAGATGGAGGCGAGATCATGAAAAAACTTACCATGCTCATCATGGCAATTGTCTTTTTCACCTTTACCGGCCTTTCCCACGCGGAGTCCTATATATCGTTTTACGCAGGCGGGGCCTTTCCCGATAACGCCGACTGGACCGACAACATCGGCATAGCGTCGTCCGGGACCATTGATCTGGACAACACGGCCACCTTCGGGGCCAAGGCAGGGCACTGGTTCAATGAGGCAAACTCCCCCTTTCTCGGCATAGAGGTGGAGGCAAACGTTCAGTTCCCGGACTGGAACAGCGTCACCACTGAGCAGGCCTTAGGCTTTATCCTTATCCCCCCGGTCACAACGAGCGTGACGGCCAATACAACGCTCGTATCCGTGCTCTTCAACACCCTTGTACGCTATCCGAGGGGACCGGTAAGGCCCTATGCCGGAGTGGGCTTTGGTTTCGCCGTATGGGACATAGGCGACCAGAGCCTTGCCACTGTGGGCACATTCCAGAGCGAGACAGACACGGCCTTTGCATGGGACCTCATCGCGGGGCTGGACTTTCATGTAAGTAAAAGGGTCTCACTATTTGGAGAGTACAAGTACCTTGGGGCCAACTTCTCCTTTCCCGACTTCATCGGCATGGACATAGACTACAGGGCCTCGCAGGTCTACGGCGGGGTAATCCTGCGCTTCTGAGAAGCTCTGAGAGACGGACCGCCGTTGACACCTCCTCGGGCGCCGTGATATAAATTCGCCTTATGGAGACAAGTGCCTGGGCCGGCGACAAGAAGGAGACCACGAGGAGGCGGGACCTTCTCATCGTCGCCGTCGTCACCGCGGCCCTTCTCATACCCTTCTCTGGCAAGGCCTTTCACATAGACGACACGCTCTTTGTCTGGGCGGCGCGCCATATAGTAGAAAGACCCTTTCCCTTCTACTGGTTCGACGTGAACTGGTACGGCTCTGACATGGCCATGTATCAGGTCATGAAAAACCCGCCTCTTACATCCTACTTCATCGCCATGGCCGCCTCCATTCTTGGCTGGTCCGAGAGGGCCCTGCACTTTGCCTTTCTCGTCCCGGCAATTAGCCTCGGCCTTGCCATATACCTCATAGCCGAGCGCCTTACGCACCTTCCCCTCGTTGCGGCCCTCTCTGCCATCATAACGCCTGTCTTTCTCGTCTCCGGCACCACGGTAATGAGCGATGTCCTCATGCTGAACTTCTGGTGCTGGGCCGTGTATCTATGGATAAGGGGCTCTGACAAAAAACATCTACACCTTATGCTCATTGCCGGGTTCCTAATCGCCGTTGCCACGCTCACCAAGTACTATGCCATGTCGCTTCTGCCGCTCCTCGGCCTGTACTCATTATATAGAAGGGACAGACTGCGGCTCTGGGTGCCTGCCCTCGTACTCGCCGCGGCCCTGCTCATAGGATACCAGGTCCTTACAAAAGAAGTCTACGGCAGGGGGCTTCTCCTTGACGCCGCGGCCTATGCGAGCAACGTAGGGCCAACGCTTGTTGGGAACAAGATTGAAAAGGTCTTTGTCGGACTCGCCTTCACGGGCGGATGCCTCATGACAGTTCTCTTTTACACTGGCTTTGTCTGGGGAAAAAAGGCCCTCATCTTCTGGTCTCTACTCTTCGTGGCCCTAATACCATTTATTGCCCACACAGAGTCACTTGAGAGGTTCCTCCACCATACAGGGCAGGGCCAGTTGGACTGGGGATACGTGGCCCAGGTCTCGCTATTTGTAGTGGCCGGGCTCGGTCTTCTCGTACTTGGCATAAGGGACTTTTTACAGACAAGAGAAGCAGGGTCTCTCCTGCTTCTCTTATGGATTTTCGGCACATTCGTATTCGCGGCCTTCGTGAACTGGACGAACAACGGACGCTCAAACCTGCCAATGATACCTGCCGCAGGCATCCTTGTTGCCAGGGCCCTGGAGCGAAGACACGCAGAGGCAATACACAACAAGAAGTGGCTCCTCTTTATCCCCCTTGCGCCGGCCCTTGTCCTCTCGCTCATGGTCGCATACGCTGACTATGCCTTCGCCAATTCCGCGCGCTCGGCGGCGCGCCTCATAAAGACAAGGTACATTGAGCGCGGCGAAAGGGTTTGGTTTCAGGGGCACTGGGGATTTCAGTACTACATGGAGGCCTTTGGGGCAAGGCCACTTGACAGGAATAGGCCCGGCCTCGGAGCCGGAGATATAGTGGTGAGGGCAGAGAACAACTCCAACACTTCCAACATGCCGGAACAATTATTTGTCACCACCCTCCTTGATATTATAAAAAATCCCCTGCCCCGCCCTATCGCCGTAATGTCCTTCAGGCCAAAAGCCGCGGGGTTTTATTCGAGCGTCTTCGGCACACTGCCCTTTGTCCTGGGGCACACGGAAAACGACGTTTACAGGGTAATGCGCCTTGAGGGCCCAAGGCTGATAAGAAGACCGCCATCGAGGTCCATTGAGTAGCCCGGATAGAGTGGGCTTTACAAGGCGTGTCAATGGACTATATAATCATATGTAAGGAAGATTACTTTCTTGCATTGCCCGCGGATGTTAGACTAATGAATATGACTCCCAAGGCCCTTAGGCGGAGGGTGGCCTTGCGCTTACATTGGTTTTCTTTGGCGGAATTCCTCGGCGGCAGGGAGTATGTGCCTCTTTAAGAATCAGTGCGACAGGCCCCGCAACCCTATCAAAAAACTTTCTTTTTTCCAAAAGAAAGTGGAAGGTCTTCTTTGTCTTACTTTCTTTTTCAAGAGAAAGTAATATATCTTTTTTCATTTTTGCATTCTCATTTGAGGAGAGTCTCATGAAAATAAAGCCGGCAACTCTGGTGGAGGCGCCCCTTACGGGTCTCTCGACCTTATGGTTTCAGGTCTCTGGCACGCTCTGCAATCTCAAGTGTTCTCATTGTTTCATAAGCTGCGGGCCAGGCGTAAGGCGTCACGCCATGCTTACAAGGGAGTCGATTGACCGCCACCTCGAAGAGGCCCGGGCAACGGGCATAAGGGACATTTACCTTACGGGCGGCGAACCCCTTCTTAACCCCGAGATAATGGGCATCGTGGAAGACGCCCTTGGGGACGCCGATGTAACGCTTCTTACCAATGCCACACTCATTACAGGCGAAGTTGCCAAGAGGTTTTGCGAGATAGCGGACGCCGCTCCTCACGGACTCACCTTCCGGGTAAGCATGGAGAGCCCCGTGGAAGAAGAGAACGACAGTGTGCGCGGCAAGGGCGCCTTCAGGCGCGCGTCCAAGGGGATCAAGAACCTTATTGACACTGGCTTTGAGCCCATAATCACGACCACGGCCCTTGAGGGCGCGGGGCCCTGCAAGGAGGCCTTCGAGGACTGGCTCCGTGGGCTTGGCTCAAGGGAGGCGCGTGTGAAGATACTCCCGCTTCTACGCCTCGGCAGGGGCGGCGAGAACTTCAGGCCCTATGGTGAGGATGAGCGTCTCGATGAAAAGGCCCTCGCCTCCATGGATCTACGAGGTCTTCAGTGCGCGAGCGCGCGGATGATTACCTCAGAGGGGGTCTTTGCCTGCCCCATACTCATAGACGACCCAGCGGCGAGGATGGGTGATACGCTCGGGGAATCATTGAGGCCCACGGGCCTTACGTCCCCTGCCTGCTACACCTGCGTAGTCGAGGGTCTCAGTTGCTCAAATACGTCTTCAGGGTGTTGCGGCACTGAGACGCGGCGCGAAGAGGTCCGTTCATTTTACGGGGCCGCCGCCGTCACGCCAAAGGCCGAGCTCTGCTGTCCCACGGGATACTCAGACGTTGACACCTCTCATATACCGCAAGAGGTCCTTGACGTTGCCTACGGGTGCGCAAGCCCCGTAACCCTATCGGGCCTGCGTAAGGGTGAGACCATGCTGGACCTTGGCGCAGGCGCGGGCATAGACTGCTTCATAGCCTCGAAGATAACGGGGCCGGAGGGCAGGGTCATCGGCATTGACATGACTGATGAGATGCTCGAAAAGGCGGGTAAGAACAAGGTCAAGGTGGCAGGCAGCCTTGGATACGAGAACGTGGAGTTCAGGAAGGGTTTTCTTGAGGAAATACCCGCTGAGGAGGGAAGCATTGACCTTGTCACATCAAACTGCGTCATAAACCTCACGGCAGACAAGGCCCCTGTCTTCAGAGAGATATACAGGATACTGAAAGACAACGGGCGCTTCGTCATATCGGACATTATCTCCGAGATCCCCGTGCCCCCTTCCATGCGCGCTGACAGCGAACTCTGGGGCGAGTGCATATCAGGCGCCCTTACTACAGAAGAGTTTATCTCCCTTGCGAAAGAGGCTGGTTTCCATGGCATCAGACTCCTCTCGGAGACCTTTTACAGGGAGGCCGGCGGCATATCCTTTTTTTCCATTACCTTTGAGGGCCGCAAGCAGATAAAGGGTGATAAATGCCTGTACCTCGGCCACGAGGCAACCTACAGGGGCCCCTTTGATAGTGTTACCGACGATGAGGGACATGAGTTCCCCCGTGGAGTCTCCATAGAGGTATGCACAGACACGGCAAGGAGGCTCTCGTCGCCACCCTACAGGGGGCTCTTCACCATAACCGGGCCAACTGGCGAGAAAGATTACGAGGCCCGGACCTGCGCCCCTGATGGCGAAGACGCCAGTGGCGGAAAGAAGGGCTGTTGCTGAGCGGCCTTGCCCGCAAGTCCGCCTGCCAGAGAGGCAAATCCGGCATAGGCATAATATGGAAAGCCTTGAAAAAAGCCTGTTCTCCAGGCTCCTCTCCCCATGCCTTGCCATCATCTTCCTTGTTATAATTCCATTCATGACAGGCCCGGCGCTTGGGGCGGGCGGGGATGAATGGCCAACGGAGTTCAAGGCCTGGCTAAGGGCCCTCACCTACAAAGACGAAGATCCCGCAGACCTCGGGACCCCGGTAACACCAGAGGGCCAGCGGCTGATTGAAAGATTCCGGCCAAGGGTCTTTATCGCGCCAGGGGGACGTATGCCCGTTGACTTTTACGGGTTTTATCTCCCCAATACCGTTGTAAGGGACGGTGCCGGAGATATTGTAAAGGAATCTCCCTCAAGGGCATATCTAAAGAAAATAGAGAGGCGCGCCGGGTGGTGCCTTGACTACAGGGGGCCAGATAGTCCCTGCGACAAGGAGGACTGCAAGGGCTACGTCGGCGCGGGCTATGGAAGGCTCTATAGGGAGACGGCCCGCTTTCGCACGGGCGCGGGCGTAAAGGAAGTGCCCGTCACTATCCTCAAGTACAACTTCGCCTTTACCTACAGCGGGCTTCCGGCAGAGATAGGGGGGATAAAAGAGACCCTCGCGGGCCTTGTCCTTGATCCCTCAAGGGTTCACGAGTTGGACATACACGGGGCAGTGCAGGTGGTGCTCAGCGACAGAGGCCGGCCCCTGGTACTCCTTCTTGCCCAGCACAACTACTTCAGGAGTTACGTTTTCGGCGTGGACATCCCCGAAATACCGACAGATGGCCATGCAAAGATATGCTTTGCCCTCCGTTCCAACGAGCCCTACCCCTGCCCGGGCGGGAATAAACCCGCGCGCCTGCGCACCGTTGGAAACCCCGTGAACATAAGTTATGTAATAGACGGCACCGGGCGGCCCCTTTTCTCCGGCGAGGACCTTGTATACGGTCCTGAAGGCGGGGCCAAGGAGGCCGCTTACTCACTTGAGTTCCTGCCCTCAAAAGACCCGCTCTACGTAAGCTGGATACCCCTTGGCAACAGGGAAAAGGTGCTCTACTTCCTGAGATTTTACAGGACCGGGCCCCCTGGCATGGACCTCAACACCTGGCCCGAACTCAGGAAATACTCTGACATCATGCAGTTCTGGTATCTTCGCGACGGCTCCCGCGAAGACGCGGCCCTTATGCAGGAGGCCTTCAGGACCTTTACGGACGTGGACTTTGAGAGCGTGCTCACCCACAACGGGGCGAGGCTTTATGATGCGCTTTTTGGCAAGTGAGTGGGGCGCTTTGCCCCTGAGAAGTGAGGTCCCCTGATTCAAGAGGTCTGAGGCCCTTTCCCTGATGGGCGGGTGCCATAGAAATGGCTTGACTTGTCCCTTTACTGCATGTTAATTATTTAAAAATACAGATAAATAAGGGGACTTCCATGATAAAGACCATTCTTCTCGCTGACGACAGCATCACCATGCAGAAGGTCATAAGGCTCACCTTTGCCTCGGGCGGATACGAGATAACCACTGCCGACAACGGCGACGAGGCCATCAGAAAGGCCGAGGAGACAAGGCCCAATATAGTCCTTGTAGACGCCGCCCTTCCGGGCAGGGACGGCTATGAGGTCTGCGAGGCCATAAAGAACAACCCCAGCCTCAAGAACACGCCTGTCATGATACTTGCCGGGACCTTTAACCCCCTTGACGAAAACCTCGCGAAAAAGGCCGGGGCCGACGACTCCATTATAAAGCCCTTTGAGTCAAAACACCTCGTAGAGAAGGTGGAGCATCTGTTCAGGATGTACCCCCCCTCTGAAAAAGAGGCAGAGCCAGGGTACTCCACTGCCGCCACGGGCGCAAACCTCAGCGGCTGGGCCGAGGACGACATCATAAGGGCCCCCGAGCCCCAGGACCTCAGCGCCGATAGGGGAGAAGGGGAGCAAGGGGCCGTGGTTCATGGGGATAGCGAGTTCGAGGATATAAGCGTGGGCACGGAAGAAGAGACCGTATCCACCGGGACCGCGCATAAAGAAGATGAAGAATCCCTTCCTCTCATGGAGACGCCCCATGGCGAATCAGAGGGCGAGGACGGCTTTGACATAGAGGGTTTTGAGATAAACCCCTTTAAGTCCGGACCACTTCGCGAAGAGCCGGCCCTTGAGAAAAAAGAAGAAGGCGCCACAGAAGAGTGGGGCATAGACGAAGAGGACGTCATAGGCTTTGGGGACCTCGAGCCCGAAGATGAACTGCGGCAGGAAGAAGATCTTATCGATAGAGAAGAGGGGCAGGAGGAAGTAGAGACTGCCGGGGCCGAGGAAGAAGGACAAGAAGAAAAATTAGAGGGCACTGAAGGCGAAGGAGCCGGGCCCGTTGAGGAGGAGCCCTCTCTCTCTGAAGAAGAAACCTGCGAAGAAGAGGAGGCACTAAGCGCTGAGGAGATTGAGGAGGGGCCTTCAGGGGAAGAAGGGACTCTAAGGGGAGAGACGGCAGAGGAAGAAGAGGAAGCCAGCGAGTCCCGGGAAGAACCCCTGGCCCAGGAGGGGCCTTGCGCGTCTGAAGAGGAACCCTGCGAGGCAGAAGGCCTGGAGGAGGAAGAACCCCTGACCTCTGAGGAAGATACAGGCGCCGCTCCCGTCCCTGAAGAGACTGAGGCCGCAACTGAAGAGGCCATACGCCAGATGGTGAGAAAGGCTACCATAGAGGTAATAGAAGAAGTAGTAAGAGACGTTGTGCCCGGGCTCATGAAAAAGGCCATGGAAGATGAGATTGAGCGCATAAAGGAGGCCATAAGAAAGGCCTGAACCAATTGCACCCCTCCCCCCCTCCCCCCGTATTATCTGGCGGCGCCCTCTTGTATATTCAAAGTCCATTTACTCTATTCTGCCCGTAAGAGCAATGCCGGGTTCTCAGGACCTTCCTTTGGAAAAAGAACGTCCATGCGCCCCATCGCGCGCAAATGACGTCAAAAACAGCGGGCATTAGAGGCCTTTTTGTGATAAGTTCTTAACCCTTCCCATGGACGCACGGGACCAAGGAAAAAACATATGAAAAAATCCGATACAGGGGTCCTTGACCCGAGATACAATCCGCTTGACGTGGAAAAGAGGTGGCTGGGGTACTGGGAAGAGGCGGGGCTCACAAAGGCCGAGGCGACTTCCGAAAAACCCGCCTTCTCCATGGTCATACCGCCCCCGAATATTACGGGGGCCCTCCACGTGGGACACGCCCTCAACTCCACGCTTCAGGACATTCTGGCAAGATACAGGCGTATGCAAGGCTGCAACGTCCTCTGGGTGCCGGGCATCGACCACGCTGGAATAGCCACGCAGAACGTAGTCGAGCGCGGCCTTGCCGAAGAGGGCACTGACCGCCACGCCACGGGCCGCGACCGCTTTATAGAGCGCGTCTGGGAGTGGAAGGACAAGTACGGCACCACCATACTCAATCAACTTGGCCGCCTCGGGGCCTCCTGCGACTGGTCGCGCCTCCGCTTCACCATGGACGAGGGCCTCTCAAAGGCCGTGCGCGAGGTATTCGTCACACTCTATGACGAGGGCCTCATCTACCGCGGCGACTACATCATCAACTGGTGCCCGAGGTGCAGGACAGCCCTCTCGGACCTTGAGGTCAACTTCGATGAAAAAGAGGGCTCTCTCTACTACATGAAGTACCCTGTCGTTGACCCGCCCGAGGGCGGCCCCAAGGCCATAATCGTGGCCACAACAAGGCCCGAGACCCTCCTTGGAGACACGGCGGTCGCCGTTAACCCCTCTGATGAGCGGTACGCCCGGCTTATAGGGGAAAGAGTAAATCTCCCCTTTACGGGCCGAGACATTCCCGTAATAAAAGACGAGCACGTAAGCACGGAGTTCGGCACAGGGGCCGTGAAGATTACGCCTGCCCACGACTTTGACGACTTTGAGATGGGTAAGAGGCACGGCCTTGAGTCCATCGCAATAATGGACCCCAAAGGCGTAATGAACGAGCGCGCCGGAAGGTTCGCGGGCCTTGACCGCTTCGAGGCCAGGGAAGAGATAATAAAGGCCCTCGGCGAAAAGGGCCTCCTTCAGAAGGTGGAACCGCACAAACTCATGCTCGGCTCGTGCTACAGGTGCGCAACCGTTGTCGAGCCCACGCTCTCGAAGCAGTGGTTCGTGAACGTAAAGCCCCTTGCCGGCCCGGCCATCAAGGCCGTTGAGGACGGGCGCGTAAGGTTCATACCAAAGAACTGGGAGAACCTCTACTTTGACTGGATGCGCAACATACGCGACTGGTGCATCTCAAGACAGATATGGTGGGGCCACCGCATTCCCGCCTGGCACTGCGGTGAATGCTCTCACACTACTGTAGCGAAGATAGACCCGGCGAACTGCGAAAAATGCGGCTCCGCCGAGATAACACAGGACGCCGATGTCCTTGACACATGGTTCAGTTCCGCGCTCTGGCCCTTTTCCACCCTTGGCTGGCCCGATAACACCCCGGAATTAAAGACCTTCTACCCCACGGACGTGCTCTCCACAAGTTTTGACATCATATTTTTCTGGGTGGCGCGCATGATAATGATGGGCCTTAAGTTCATGGGAGACGTACCCTTCCGCGACGTATACATCCATGCCCTCATACGCGACTCAGAGGGGCAGAAGATGAGCAAGAGCAAGGGTAATGTCATAGACCCCCTTGTGATGATAGAAGAGTTCGGCACAGATGCCTTCAGGTTCACCCTTGCCGTGCTCGCGGCGCAGGGCCGGGACATAAAACTCTCCGCCGGGCGCATCGAGGGGTACAGGAACTTCTGCAACAAGATATGGAACCTCGCGCGCTTTACGCTCATGAACATCGAGGGGGCCGCGGTGGAGGACACCCTCGATGAAAGCCGCCTAAGCGGCGCCGACAGGTGGATACTTACGCGCCTTACAAAGACCTCGGAGGGTGTTACCAGGGCCATCGAGGCCTACAGGTTCGACGAGGCCGCGCGCCTGCTTTACGGCTTTGTCTGGCACGAACTCTGCGACTGGTATGTTGAACTCTCGAAAAAAGACCTCCGTGGCGAGGGAGGCGGGGGGGAAGGCGGCGGAGAGGAGAGAAAGGCCGCGTCCCTCTCCGTGCTCGTCTCCGTGCTCAAGGATACGCTGAAACTACTCCACCCCTTCATGCCCTTTATAACCGAGGAAATCCACTCCTTTCTACCGGGCGAATCGGGCTCGCTCCTTGCCAGTGCATGGCCCACGAAGGGGCCGGTCTTCGAGGCAGAGGCACGGGACATGGAACTCGTCATGGAGATTATAAAGGCCGTCCGTAACATAAAGACCGAGATGAACGTAGCCCTTAAGACGCCTGTAAATGTATACTGCTTCTCAAAGGGCAGGGCCTCGGCAGGGGCCTTCACAACGGGACTACGGTATATAAGGGACCTTGCGGGCGTGGAAGAACTCATAATGAGAGAAGCGGGCGAGGAGCCCCCGGCAAAGTCCATCTCGGCGCGAGCCGGCGAAGGCGGCTCCCTTGTGGAGGTATTCATCCCCATGGAGGGGCTCGTTGACGTGGAGGTGGAGGGGAAGAGGCTTGAAAAGGCCCTCCTGAAGGTGGCGCGCGAGCATGAATCCCTCTCAAGGAAACTTGCGAACAGGGCCTTTATCGAGAAGGCACCGCCTGAGATAGTAGAGAAGGAAAGGGTCAGGCTCAGCGGCCTTGAGGAAAAAAAGGCCAGCATCGAGGCGGGCCTCGCGCGCCTCAAGGACCTTTAGGG
This sequence comes from uncultured Thermodesulfobacteriota bacterium, assembly GCA_964472295.1. Taxonomy (GTDB): domain Bacteria; phylum Desulfobacterota; class GWC2-55-46; order GWC2-55-46; family JADFVP01; genus JAJRZX01. Next base: position 34,236 of record CAYYJQ010000001.1, read on the forward strand.
CCGACGGAGCGCCATCGTCAGAGGGAAGTTGTATCAAGGAGACCTTGAAGACAGCCGCAAAGATGAAGAAAAAGAACTCAGGCAATAAGAAATTCCTTCAAGAGGCCGGGTCCATCGTAAAGGCCGCACTCAGGGAAGACATCGGCGCAGGTGACATCACCACCTCGGCCACGGTGGCAAGGGGCAGGAAGGGCACTGCCATCATAAGGGCCAAGCAAGACCTCGTCCTTGCCGGGTCCTTTCTCGCAGAAATGGTATTCACTCAACTTGACAGGCGCATAAGGTTCACGCCCCTTGAAAAAGACGGCGCAAAGGTAAGAAAGGGCCGGACCCTGGCCGAGGTTAAAGGCCCCCTTGCGCCCATTCTTACGGGCGAGCGCGTGGCACTTAACTTTCTTCAGCGCCTCTCGGGTATCGCCACGCTCACAAGAAAATTTGTCGAGACGGCGCGCCCCGTTAAGGTCCTTGACACCAGAAAGACCACGCCCTGCCTGAGGCCGCTTGAACGCTACGCCGTGCGCATGGGCGGGGGGCACAACCACCGCGCCGGGCTTTATGACGCGGTGCTAATAAAAGACAACCATATCGAGGCCGCGGGCGGCATAAAAGAGGCCGTAAGGCGGGTCATAAGGAAATACGGCGACAGTATTGCCGTCGAGGTAGAGGCCGCCACCCTCAAGGAAGTTAAAGAGGCCCTCGCAGGCAACGCGGACATCATAATGCTTGACAACATGGACCCCCTGAAGGCCGAAAGGGCCATCAAGATAATAAACGGCAGGGCCGTAAGCGAGGTATCGGGAGGCATCAACCTCGAAAATATCAGCGAGTACGCCGCCACAGGCGTGGACTTCATCTCCATAGGGGCGCTTACGCACTCTGCCCCTGCCGTTGACATCAGCATGAAGGTACAAAAAGGCCATGGGCCAAAAAAAACCCGATGAAAAGATACTTGGCCGCCTCAATGACTCTGAGGGGTATTTTGTCTCAGGCCAGTCCCTTGCCGAACAACTGGGCATCTCGCGAACCGCTGTCTGGAAACGCATAAACTCGCTGCGGGGCAGGGGCTTTCCCATCGAGTCCCATGCCTCAAGGGGCTACCGCCTATCCGGCCCCCTTGAACTCTTTAATGAGACAAGCATTGGCGCGGGCCTTACTACAGAACTTATAGGACAAAAAATCTTCTTCTTCGATAAGATTTCCTCCACAAACGAAAGGGCCGTGCACCTTGCAAGAAACGGCGAGCCAGAGGGCGCCGTGGTCATAGCCGATACCCAGAAAGAAGGGCGCGGAAGGCTCGGGAGGCAGTGGGTATCGCCTCCCGGCGTCAACCTCTATGCCTCTATAATCCTCCGCCCAGGGACGGCGCCCCATGAACTCCAGGGCATAACCCTCCTTGCCGCTGTTGCCGTGGCCGAGACAGTGGCGCGCTTCACCCCCAAAAGACCAGTTGTCAAATGGCCCAACGACATCCTCGTGGACTCGAAAAAAATAGCGGGCATTCTAATGGAAATGCACACAGAGGCCGAGATGGCCGACTTCGTGGTGGCCGGCATAGGCGTTAATCTCAACATGGCGGCAAGGGATTTCCCGCCCGCTGTCAGGCCCATTGCCACGAGCATCAAGGGCGCCTCGGGCCGCCCGGTGCCAAGGGCGGCCTTTACTCAGGCGCTTTTATTATCCCTTGAAATATGGTATAAGACCTTTCTTGAAAAGGGCCTTTCCGCTATAATAAAGTCCTGGCGCATGTACTTCGCATCAGAGGGTAAACCCGTGAGGGTCCGCTCTCCAAGAAAGACCATCGAGGGCATATGTCTCGGCGTTGACGACGCCGGGGCCCTCCTTGTAAGGCTTGCCTCCGGGACAACGGAAAGGGTCCTCGCGGGAGACGTTGAGGGTCCCTGCTGAGGGGGGGCCGGGGGGGGCGACAGGGGGGGGGCGACGGGAGAAGATGGGTATTAGACGGGGGCGGGGGGGTATTGGGGGGGATTAGATGGGGCAACGGCATGATGAGGCAAAGGGGCGCGTAACCTAGGGTTAAAAGAGGGGCGCGCAAGAGACAACTCGGGAGGCAATCAGGGGGGCGGACCAGGGGACAATTTACCATGCTCCTCACCATTGACATAGGCAACACCACCACGGCCCTCGGTCTATTCAAGGGACGGGAACTCCTGCGTCACCTCAAGTTTCCTTCTTCTCTTAAAGAGGACGCCGAGGGGCTTTACAGGCGCATCAAGGCCTTCATAGAAGAAAAAGGGATAATAAGAAGAGAAAATATCAAGGCGGCCATTGCCTGCTCCGTAGTGCCGTCCCTTGACGGAAAGATGCGGGCGGCCCTTACCCGTTTATTCGGAAAAAGGGTCTCCTTTCTCGGCGAGGACTTCAAGGCCCCAATGCCCATTATCACCGGCAACACCACGGGCATAGGCGCCGACAGGCTCGCCAACGCGGTTGGGGCCTACGATGCCTTGAGGCAAGCCGTCATAGTGGTGGACATGGGCACTGCCATTACCGTGGACCTTGTCACAGATAAGGGCGAGTTCGCCGGCGGGGCCATCGCGCCGGGCGCGGGCATCTCCATGGAGGCCCTCTTCAGCAGGACCGCTCAGCTCCCAAGGGTGGAACCTCGGCGCCCGGAAAGGGCCCTTGGCAGAGACACTGAAAGCGCCATTGTGAGCGGAATATACTTTGGCTTTCGAGGGCTCGTGGAGGGGATAACAAGGGCCATCATGGACGAACTTGGAAAGAGGCCGCCGGTTATGGCAACAGGCGGGCTCTCGCAGGTCTTTTCCAGAGAGAGCAGATACATAACCCATACAGACGAATTCCTTACGCTAAAGGGGCTTAACATAATGTACAACGAGGTGCAGAGCGGTGACTAAAGAAGAGGCCAAAAAACACTTTCTCGAGGGTAAACGTCTTCTCAGAAAAGACAGGCTCGACCGGGCCATGAGGGCCTTTGGAAAGGCGCACAGAGAGGACCGGACAAACCCCTCTTACATGTCATATTACGGCCTCTGCAAGGCCCTTCGGGGCGGCGACATCGGGCTGGGCATCGACCTCTGCACGAGGGCCATAAAAAAGGAATTCTCCCGCGCCGAGTTCTACCTCAACCTCGGCAAGGTATATCTCTCGGTAGGCAACAAGAAGAGCGCCCTTAACGTATTCAAGAGGGGCATAAAGTTCGAGCCCGGCAACAGTGAACTCAACCAGTGCCTCTCAGACCTTGGCATCAGAAAGCCCGCCCCAATCCCCATTCTGGACAGAAACAACGTTGCCAACAAATTCCTGGGGCTTCTCTTCAGAAAGACCATTCCCGGCATCTTTAAGCGCATGAAGACATAAGATGGTTCCCTTACATAGAGAAAGGAGAGGCTCACGTGGAGACGGATCTGAAAAAGAAGAGAAACATAGCCATAATAGCGCACGGCGGGGCCGGAAAGACATCTCTCTCTGACGCCATCCTCGCCGACTCAGGGGCCGTGCCGGCGCTCGGCAGCGTGGACAAGGGCACATCGCTCTTTGATTTTGAACCAGAGGAAAAGAAGAGAAACATAAGCATCTCCTCGGCCCTCCATCACTACACCTGGAAAAAACACCACGTAAATATAATCGACACACCTGGTTACTCCAACTTTCTCCACGAGACAAGAAACTCCCTCAGCGTCGTCGGCGGCGCAGTGGTAATCATGAGCGCCATCTCGGGCGTCAAGGCCCAGACAGAGAGGCTCTGGGCCTACGCCGATGGACACGAAATCTCACGCATAGCCTTTGTGAACAAGATGGACCGCGAGAGGGCAAACTTCTTCCGCGCTATCGATGACATGGAACAGGTGCTTGGCGCAAAGGGAGTTGCCATGCAGATGCCCATTGGCTCTGGCGAGAAGTTCGAGGGGGTCATTGATCTACTCACCATGAAGGCCTGTTATTATAAAAACGATTCTTCGGGCAAGTGCGATATAAAAGACATCCCTGATGACCTCGCCGAAGAGGCGGAAAAGATGCGCCAGACCATGATAGAGGCCATAGTTGAGTCTGACGACGATTTACTGGAAAAATACCTCGAAGGCGAGGCCATGGAAGCAGAAGAACTCTTGAGAGGACTTCGAGAGGGCACACTTACGAGAAAGTTCGTCCCAGTATACGCGGGCTCTGCAGTGAGGAACATGGGCGTAAACCTCCTTATGGACGCCATAAACACCTGCCTGCCCTCGCCCCTTGACAAGGGCGCCATAAAGGGACACGCAAAGGGCACAAACCCTGAGACAGGCGACCCCATAGTGAGGAAACCAGACCCCAATGACCCTTTCTCGGCCCTTGTCTTCAAGACAATAATAGACCCCTATACAGGCAGGCTCTCGGTCCTCAGGGTATATTCTGGTAAAATATCCCCTGGCTCTCAAATAATAAACACGGCCACGGGCACAAAGGAGAAAATCTCCCATATATACGCCCTCGAAGGAAAAGACCTTAAAGAGGTGCCCTGCGCCGTAGCCGGAGACATCATAGCCCTTGCGAAACTCAAGGATACGGCCACGGGCCATACCCTCTCAGCCCCCGAGGCCCCCGTGGTCTTCGACGCCGAACCAAGGCCAGCCTCAATACTCTCCTATGCCATACACCCCAGGACCAAGGGTGATGAGGACAAACTCTCCTCAGCGCTCTCCCGCATGATGGAGGAAGATACGGCCCTTGAGTACAAGCGCGACGCGCAGACAAAGGAATTCGTCATAGCCGGCGCGGGGCAGATGCACATCGAGGCCAGCATCGAAAAACTAAAGCGTAAGTATAACTGCGAGGCCGAGCTAAAGGCCCCACGGATACCTTATAAAGAGACCATCACGGGAAGCGCCAAGGTTCAGGGCAAGTACAAGAAGCAGTCAGGGGGACACGGCCAGTACGGTGACGCCTGGATAGAACTCTCTCCCCTTCCGCGCGGCGAGGGCTTTATATTCGTTGACCGTATCACAGGGGGCGTAATCCCCCGCCAGTTCATACCAGCAGTAGAGAAGGGCATAAAAGAGGCCATGCAGTCGGGCGTTGTCGCTGGCTTTCCCGTGGTGGACGTAAAGGTAGAACTCGTGGACGGGTCCTTTCACTCCGTGGACTCCTCGGAGATGGCCTTCAAGGTCGCGGGCTCCATGGCCTTCAGAAAGGCCATGGAAGAGTGCCGGCCCGTAATCCTCGAGCCCATCATGAGCATGAAGATAGTCGTGCCGTCAGAAAAACTCGGAGACATAATAGGCGACATCAACGCGAGGAGGGGCAAGATACTTGGGGCCGAGCCAACTGCCGGTAGCCAGACCATCCGCGCCCTTGTACCCATGGCCGAGGTCATCACCTATGCCCCGGAGCTCCGGGGCATGACCGGGGACCGCGGCATGTTCACCATGGAATTCTCTCACTACGAACAGGTGCCCACCTATCTAAGCCAGAAGGTAGTTGCCGCGGCCCATGAGAAGAACGCAAAGGGCTAAGAGAGGCAGGCGCCATGAGAGTAAAGAAGACCCTTCTACGGTTCGTATCCCCGGACACGGACCACAACAAGCGCCTTGAGGCGGCACGGGGAGAAGGAGAAGACTTCACCGCCCTCTCCCCAACAGACCAGTTGACCGTACTCTTCGTACTCTCCCATGACAGGGAGGCCGGTATTGCCCTTGCCGCATCGCAACGCCTCGCCGAGGCTGGCGAGGACTTCGTTCTAAAGGCCCTTGCAAGCCCCCTTGATGCCGTTATACTTAAGGACATCTTCTCGCGCTTCAGGGACAGGGACAACATACTATCAGCCATTGCCATTAACCCCGGTCTTGACGAAGGGCTCGCCAGAACGCTCGCAAGAGAAGGCCGCGAGGAGACCTTAAGCGCCTTTGAGGACAACCCGTCCATTTATCGAAGGTTTCCATCCCTGATAGACGGGCTCAGGGAAAACCCCCTCGCAGGCGAACATCGCGTTAAGGTCATTATCTCCTCCGCAGAGGGGTTCGTGAAAGAGGACGAAGGAGAGAAGAACAACTCACCTCAAGACAGTGAAGAGGGAGAAGCGCACAGGGAACCCCGAAACGCATACCAGGCCATATGCAACATGACCGCAGGCGAGAAGGTAAAACTCGCCCATACGGGAGACAAGACAATACGAAGCATACTTATAAAGGACAAGAACAGGGTCGTGGCCATGGCGGTCCTCAAAAACCCCAAACTCACTGAGCAGGAAGTAGTGCAGACCGTCTCATCAACAAGCGTCACTGAAGAACTCATAAGAGAGATAGCCCTCTCAAGGCACTGGATGAAGAGTTACAATGTAAAGAGCGCCATGGTCTTTAATCCCCACACACCCCTGGCCTTTTCCCTGAAGATAGTCGATCACCTCAGGGAGAGGGAACTCAAGCAGTTGGCCAAATCCAGGAACGTGCCCGGCGCCCTCGTTAACGCCGCTGTAAGAAAACTCAGGCTCAGGAAGGGCACATGAGCCGGGTAAGGAAGCTGGCCACCGTGCCTCATACACCAGTTGGGTGTCATGTATCCACGGCGGGCGGGATCCCAATGGCCGTCACGCGCGCCATTCATGCAGGGTGCGATGCCTTTCAGATATTTGTCCGCAACCCCCGATCATGGCAGGTGCGGCTCCCTGAGATAGAAACCATCAAGAGGTTCAAGAATGAGAGGAAAGAGGCCGGACTCGGCCCCATGGTGGTGCACACGGCCTACCTCATAAACCTCTCATCCCCTGACGAGGAGATATTCAATAAATCCCTCGCACTCTTCAAGGCGGAGCTGGCCCTCTCCTGTAGTATTGGGGCCGATTTTCTCGTGACACACCTCGGCACGCCCAAGGGCCAAGGGCGCGCCTTTGCCATGGACCGCCTGCGGGAGGCCTTAAGTGATGTCAGGGATTCAGAGGGCGCGCCTGAGACAACCATACTCTTCGAGAACAGCGCCCACGCCGGCATGACGGGAACAGACCTCGACGAAATAGGCGAGGTCATGGACATGGCCCGCGATATTGGGCTAAAGTCCGGCATGTGTTTTGATACGTGCCACGGCTTTGCCGCGGGGTATCCCTTTACCGGCAGGGGCGCCATAAAGAGGCTGGTCTCGCTCATACTCGATGCCGCGGGCACTGATGGGCTTAAACTAATCCACCTTAACGATTCCAAGGGCGAGGCAGGCTCTGGCGTTGACCGTCACGAGGACATCGGCAGGGGGCGCATCGGCGCAAGGAGGCTCAGGGCCTTCCTGAACGAAGATGGAATAGCAGGCACGCCCCTTATACTTGAGACACCCAAGAAAAAAGAAGGCGATGACACAAGAAACATCAGGGCCGCAAAGAGGCTCATTGGGGTCGTGGAAAAGTCGAGCCCCGGTGGCGCGAAGAAGGCCCGGAAAAAATAAAGGAGGAAGTGAATGCACGACATAATTATCATAGGCGGGGGCCCGGCTGGTCTCACGGCGGGCATCTACGCCATAAGGCTGGGGCTGAAGACCATTATGCTCGAGAAGGAACTCGTGGGAGGGCAAATAGCCCTTAGCGATATTATTGAAAACTACCCGGGTTTCCCATCCATAAGCGGCTCGGGGCTGATGGAAAAATTCGAGGCACACGCCCGGGGCCTTGGGCTGGAGATAAAGATGAACGAGGTCTCGGAGATAACCCAGGATGGCGGCATACAGGTCCTGAAGACGGCGGATGGCGAGATGCGCGCAAAGGCCGTAATCGTAGCCACTGGCGCAAAGCCCAGAAGGCTCGGGGCCGCGGGAGAGGTTGAGTACACTGGAAAGGGGGTCTCCTACTGCGCAACCTGCGATGGGCCCTTTTTCAGAGATCAGACCGTCCTTGTCGTAGGCGGAGGAGACACGGCCCTTAAGGAGGCGGTCTATCTATCGAAGATAGCCAAGAAGGTCTACATTGCTCACAGAAGAGACGAGTTCAGGGGAGAGAAGATACAGCAGGACCGCGCCGAGGCCGCGGAAAATGTTGAGTTCCTGAAGAGCCACATACTAAAGGAAATCAAGGGCGACATGATAGTAAAGGAGGCCGTGCTCGAAGACCTGAAGACAAAAAAAGAGAAGACCCTTGCCGTGGACGGAGCCTTCATCTTTGTCGGCATAACCCCTACAACGGGCTTTGTAGACGTTGAGAAGGACGAACAGGGCTTCATAAAGACCAACCAGAAGATGGAGACAAGCGCTGCGGGCATATACGCCGCAGGGGACTGCCGTACAACGCCGCTACTGCAGGTGGCTACGGCTGTTGGCGATGGGGCCATAGCGGCCTACAAGGCCGCCGAGTACATTGAGGGGCTGGAATAAGGTATTTTGGCTTTAAAGTCCATCCCAATTGGTTTTCTTTGCTCCACTTTCTTTTTTCTAAAAGAAAGTGGAAGGTTTTCTTTGTCCTACTTTCTTTTTTCCAAAAGAAAGTAGGGGGGGGAAAGGTTTTTTTCCAGTTGAATAAGGTCATTATTTCCATAGGCGGCAACGCCCTCATAAGGCGCGGCGAGAGGGGGACTATTGAAGAGCAGTTCAGTAATGCCCGGGCCGCCTGCGCCGTTGTATCAAGGCTCATGGAGAAGGGTCTTGGCATAATTATTACCCACGGCAACGGCCCTGTAGTCGGGAACATTGTAATAAGGAACGAGGCGGCCAGGGGTTTCGTGCCTCCCATGCCCCTCTACATATCAGACGCCGACTCCGAGGGTGGTCTGGGGTTCATGATACAGCAGACCATTTACAACGAATTTCTGAGGGCCGGCATCAGGGGCCAGGTTGTAACCATTGTAACGCAGGTGGTGGTGGACCCGTCGGACCCTGCCTTCGGCGCCCCCACAAAGCCCGTAGGCCCCTATTACACGAGGGAAGAGGCAGGACGCCTTGAAGAGACAAGAAAGTGGATAATGAGGGAGGACAGCGGCAGGGGGATACGCCGCGTGGTCCCGTCTCCAATGCCAAGAAGGGTCGTGGAGGCGGAGGTCATTGGAAAACTCGCTGAAGAGGGTGTTGTAGTAATAGCCGCAGGTGGCGGCGGCGTGCCTGTCGTGGAAGAAGAGGACGGGACGCTACGCGGCGTTGACGCCGTTATTGACAAGGACCACGCCACAACGCTCCTTGCGCTTCGCACGGGGGCGAGGGCCATACTGAACCTTACGGCCATCGACTCTGTGTACCTTGACTTTAACAGGCCGAGTGCGCGGCCCATAAGGGAGATGACGGCAAAAGAGGCAAAAAAACACCTTGATGCCGGGGAGTTCGCCCCGGGGAGCATGGGGCCCAAGGTAGAGGCGGCCATTAATTTTATCGAGGGTGGAGGCAGAGAAGTCTTTATCACCACGCCTGCGCTCATGGGCGATGCCATTGAAGGCAGGGCCGGGACGAGGATATACAGCGGGGCGTGAATGTTTTGTGCCAATGACGGCAGGGGTATTATAATATTAATTTTCTCTGACAGACTGCTTTGTGAATGATAGTGCTAACGGGGCTGGCTCCGACAAAAGGCCCACTGAAGAAGGCAGCCCGATTAAAAAACTTTCTTTTTTCTAAAAGAAAGTAAGGGAAGTAAGGTTTGTTTTACATTTTTCAGGAGTCATCATGTCTGAAGATACCATAACCTGTCCGCGCTGCGCCGAGGCCATACCCCTTACCGAGGCCCTTTCCAGAAAGATACGCGAGGGGCTTGCCCGTGAGTACGAGGCCCGCGAGAGAGCGCGCGAAGAGGAATTCAAGAGGCGCGAGGAGGCGCTCAGGAAGAAGGGGGCGGACCTTGAAAAACTCGTAAGCGAGAAACTCGCCGCCGGGCGCGCCCGCCTTGAGCTTGAGGCGAAAAAACGCGCCGAGGAAGAAACGGCCCTCAAGATAACCGCCCTTGAAGACGAGGCGCGTGAGACAAAAAAACGCCTTGACGAGGCCAATAAAAAAGAGCTCGCCTATCTCAGGGAGAAGAGGGCCTTTGACGAGGAAAAGCGTAGCTTTGAGTTGAAACTCGCCCGCGCCATGGAAGAGGAACGGGCAAGGATACGGCACGAGGCTGAGACGGCCTTCATGGAGGCCCACCGCCTGAAAGACCTTGAAAAAGACAAGAAGATGCAGGACATGCAGAGGATTATAGAGGACCTCAAGAGAAAGTCCGAGCAGGGCTCCATGCAGACACAGGGCGAGGTCATGGAACTTGATTTAGAAGCCGCGCTGAAGGCCCGCTTTCCCCTTGACGAGGTCCTGCCCGTGCCAAAGGGCATACGCGGAGCGGACATCATACAGAGGGTGCGCACACGGACGGGCCGCGACTGCGGGACCATTATCTGGGAGTCCAAACGAACAAAGGCATGGAACAACGAGTGGATTACAAAACTAAAGGACGACCAGCGCGAGGTACGGGCCGAACTGGCCGTTATAGCCACCGAGACCCTGCCGCGCGGGACAAATTCCTTTGACCTTATAGACGGCGTATGGGTAACAGGGTACCACCTTGCCCCAAACCTTGCCGAGGCCCTAAGGGCCTCTCTTGTGCAACTCGCGCGCATAAGGCAGTCCGTTGTGGGGCGGGAAGAAAAGATGGAGGCCATCTACAGGTATCTATCGGGGCCAGAGTTCCGCCAGAAGGTAGAGGCCATACTCGAGTCCTTCAGAACCATGAAGGAAGAACTCGAAAAGGAAAAGGCCGCTGTCATGAGGCTCTGGGCCAAGCGCGAAAAACAGATAGAGCGGGTCGTCGTGAATACGGTGAAGATGTACGGAGACCTCGAGGGCATAATAGGCGCGGCCCTGCCGCCCATAAAGACCCTTGAACTCGAAGAAGGGGAAGAGCGCGCCGAAGCGGCTGGCCATGAGGATAGCCCAACGGAAAAAGACGGACTCTTTTAAGGGCCTGAAGAGAATAATAGGGTATACTTAATATAAGGGACGAGGACATGCTGACAACCATCATAACAATATACATCGTGCTCTCCATTGCCATCGGCGTGGCGCTGGGCCTCATGGCACAACGCGGCGGCGGAAATTTCATAAAATGGCTCATCTACGGCGCGCTCCTTCCCTTCATAGCCCTTCCAAAGGCCCTCCTCATCATGAAAGACACCCGCGCAAGAGGACCGCGCCGCCCAATGGGCAAAAAAAAGTGCATGTACTGCCGCAGTAAGGTAAATATAAACGCAAAAACCTGCCCCAAGTGCGGCTACGAATTCATCGACTTCAGCTGAAGACGGATAGGAAAGAGAGGGGGGAAACAGAAAGAAGAGAGAGAGAGGGAGAGAGAATATTCCACTTTCTTTTAGAAAAAAGAAAGTGGAGCAAAGAAAACCAATAGGGGATGAAACTTAAAGCCATTGAACATAAGCACCGTGGCCCTCAAAAAAAAAGCGTGCCAAAGAAAACCAATAGGCACTCCCACTACTCCGCTATACGCTCGACACTCATGCCGTCATAGGCGAACTCCACGCCCTCGGGCAGGTTCGCGCTGTCTCTCCTGTAATCCACCTCGTGACTCAGATGAGTAAGGATGGTCCTTCGGGGCCTGAGTGTCTCTACCACGGCAAGGGCCTCGTCTATATTCATGTGCGTGGGGTGCGGTCTGAATCGGAGCGCGCCAAGGACAAGGACATCAAGCCCGTGAAGTCTTTCCATGGACTCAGGCGGGATAAGACTGCAATCCGTCATATAGGCAAGGCCGCCCATGCGGAACCCCAGGACAGAGGCCCTGCCGTGCTCGGCCTCGATAGGCATAACCTCGCAAGGACCGGCCATGAAGGGGCCGTCAATAACGTGTATGTCCAGGCTCGGGGTGATGCTGTCGGCCTTCTCTCTATTGAAGATATAATGAAAAATGGCGCGGATGCGGCCAACTGTCTCGGCGCCGGCAAAGCAGGGGATGGAACCCTCCTGAATCATATTGAAGGAGCGCAGCTCGTCTATGCCGTGAAGGTGGTCAGCATGGGAGTGGGTAAAGAGTACGGCGTCTATCCTTGTGACGCCGAGGGAAAGGGCCTGATAACGAAGGTCGGTAGAGGTGTCGATTAGGATATGGGCGCCCATGGCCTCGATAAGGACCGATGACCGCGTGCGCCTGTTCCGGGGGTCTGGTGACGAGCATACCCCGCAGGTACAGCCTATTACCGGTACGCCAGTGGACGTGCCGCAGCCTAATACAAGGAGTTTCATAGCGGTATTAATACCACGGCTCCCACCCCCCTGTGCCCTTCATGCCCCCTTCCCGAGATGCCCCCCCTATACCCAGAGACACCCCCCTGCCCCCCCTGCCCGGTCCCCTTACTCCTCGTACTCACCCACTACGGGGAGTTCTTCCACTACCTCACCGTCATGAGGCGCATCTTCAAGGTAAGGCGTAAGGTCGCAACCCGCATAGTGCTCAAAGTGCATGCCCTCCACAAAGAGGGGGCTCTTCGTGGCGTCGTAGACCTTGCCCTTGTAGGCGAAATATATGGGGTCCCCTGCGTTGGAACCGTCGTATTTCTGGAGTTCTTTTTCAGTAAATTTTTTCATAGTTCAGACAATATAAAATGGTGTTGGCATGAAAGTCAATACAAAAACAAGTATTGCCGCCGCGGCGGTGAACTTGCGCCTCCTGTCAAGGGGCTCGTGGTGACCCTCGATAGGCGGGTGCCAGAGACCTATGATGGCGATAAGGGCCCCCCAGATGAACCATCCCGGCCATGTAAGGTACCCGAGGGCCGCCATAAGGATGACAATGAAGATGGTAAGGGGCCTCTGCCTATCGCCAAGGAGGGCGTACACCACGTGGCCCCCGTCGAGTTGCCCCAGGGGAAGGAGGTTCATGGCGGTTACAAAAAAACCTATCCAGCCGGCAAAGGCCATGGGGCTCAAGAAGACATCAAAGCCCCTTGGCACAGGTCCTATGGCAAGATAGGTGAGCCCCTTGAAAATTAGCGAATTACCGAACCCAAGGGCCCCTGTGCCCTGAACAAGAGGCGTGATGGAGGAGGAACGAAGGCCTATGAAAGTAACCACCGTGGCGATTACAAAACCAGAGAGAGGGCCCGCGGCGCCAATGTCAACGAGGGCGTTCTTCGTGGTAATGGGGGTCTTAATCCTTATGACCGCCCCGAAGGTGCCTATCATTGGGGGGATGGGCGGGCCGGGAATGAAAAGGGGCAGGGTCGTAAGCACGCCGTGGCGCCTTGAGGCGATATAATGACCGAGTTCGTGAGTGCCGAGTATGAGTATCAGCGAAATGGCAAAGGGCAGTCCCATGAATATCTCGCCGGGGTGTGTGAAGGGGTTCCCGCCCTGGTAACGCGCCCCTGCGATAATTGTAGTAATGAGTGTTATGATGAAGAGCGCCCCCGGAAGGACCCTGCCGGGCCTACGCGGGACCCTGGTCTTTTTCCGCGCCCACGGCCAACTCATCTCAGCGGACCCCCTCGCCCGCCCCCCTCGCCGGGCCCGCTGGAGGAGCCTTCCCTTACCGCTATCCTGTATATCTCAAGGGCCGACTGCGCGACGCTCAGTATTATGGGACCCGCTATAATGCCGATAAAACCAAAGGCGTGCACCGCGCCGAGCACGCTGAAGAAAAGAAGGAGCGGATGTTGCTCTGTCTTTCCGCTTATGATAAGGGGCCTTAAGAAGTTGTCCACGAGCCCAATGACAAGTGCGCCCCACAAAAGGAGTATAAAGGCCTTGATAAAGGCGCCTTTTATAAGTAGATATATAATTGCCGGAACCACCACTGCCAGCGTGCCTATGCCAGGGAGAAATGACGTTATGAACATGACAAAGCCCCAGAGAAAGGGCGATGAGATGCCGAGGAACCAGAAGGCAATACCCCCGAGGGTGCCCTGAAGTGCGCCTATGAGCACACCGCCAGTAATGGTGGCCGTAATGACGACCCTGTTCTTTGTGATGACCTCTTCCTTTCTTGCCTCACCCAGGGGGAGTAGATCCTTGAGGAGCCCGAGGAGGCGTCCGCTCTCCATGAAGAGGAAGAACATGGTGATAAAGGCGAGGACAATATTGAAGAGGAGCTGGGCAAAGTTGCTCACAGCGCCCTTGAGGCCGGGCACAAGATAACCGCTTGCCTGCTGAAGCGTGGTGGCTATAAGCCTCTGGAGGTCCGCTGGAGAGACATGGACATAGCGCTCAAGGAGGTCTCTGAAGTATCTTACAAAAAAGAAGTGGTCCCCCCCGGGCGCTATGGGGTGCTCGGCAAGGTAATGCTGGGCCCATATGTAAAGGTCAAAGGCCTCCTTTGTAAGAAGGCCCGCAAGGACGGCCATTGGCACGATGAAGAAGAGGGCGATTATGATGCAGGTAAGGGCCGAGGCCGCGGCCCTGAACCTTGCAGGGCGAAGGAGCCACCTGTACAGGGGATGAAAGAGAATTACAAAGACCACAGCCCAGAAGATTGGGACAAAGAAAGGGGCCATTATGAGGTACGTCAGATACCCTATAAGGGCCGCGAATAAGAGGCTCGCGATTCTCTCCTTCTTCAAAAAGGCCTTCTCCTTATTTTACTCCATCCGGCCTAAAAAGCCGTGACCTTTGATTTTACCTTCTAATAACAGTATAATTATATCAATTAAATTACAAGAAGTTTACCCTCCAGGGGCCTTTCCATGAAGTCTGGACTTCTGGCTTGAAGAGTGGTGGCTTCTTGGAAAAATCAGAAGAGAGAGGAACCAGGACATGACAAAGGCAGTGGCCCTTTTATCAGGGGGCCTTGACAGCACCCTTGCGGTAAAGATGATTATTGACCAGGGCATCGAGGTCCATGCCCTCAACTTTACCTCGGCCTTCTGCACCTGCACCACGAGCGCGAGAAAGGCCGGCGGATGCAAGAGCGAATCAAGGCGCGTGGCCGAGGAGTTCGGCATTCCCATTAAGGTAGTCGTAAAGGGAGACGACTATATTGATATTGTGCGCTCCCCAGCCCATGGCTATGGAAAGGGCATGAACCCCTGCGTGGACTGCCGCATTTACATGTTCAAGGCCGCGAAAAAGTACATGGAGGAGATAGGCGCCTCTTTCATACTCACCGGAGAGGTCCTGGGGCAGAGGCCCATGAGCCAGCGCCGGGAGACCATGCGCATAATCGAGCGCGATAGCGGTCTCGAGGGTCTTATCCTCCGCCCCCTCTGCGCTGGAAGGCTCGAGCCGACTATCGCCGAAAAAGAGGGCCTTGTAGACAGGAGCAAACTCCTCAGCGTTGCCGGCCGTGGCCGAAGGCCTCAGATGGACCTTGCCGATGAACTCGGCGTGAACGACTACCCATGCCCCTCGGGGGGTTGCCTTCTTACGGACCGCGTCTTCTCCAAAAAGGTCCGTGACCTCTTTGAGCACAAGGAAGAAATAGAAAAACGGGACCTCATGCTCCTTAAGACTGGAAGGCATCTACGCCACGCTGGGTTCAAGATAGTACTCGGGAGAGACGAGGCCGACAATGCCCGCCTGAAGGCCCTTGCCGCGCCCGGAGAGACGACCATAGAGCCCGTGGACTTTCCCGGCCCCTTTGTCCTCATTACAGGCAAGGCCACGGATGAGGTAATAGATTTCGCGGGGGGGCTAATCCTCCGCTACGCCGCGGGAAAGGCCGGCCCGGACAAGACCCTGCGCCTGTCTTTCAGAGGCAAGTCCAGCGAGTTCACCCCAAGGGGCCCTGTCACGGAAGAGGCCCTTCAGGCGGCACGGGTCTGTTCATGATTAAAAAGGAACGCGCTCTGGCGGCAAAAGGTCTGCCCACGCCGCATGTGCTCGATGCCCCAACGCAGAGGAAACTCAGGCGCCTTGAGGCCATTATAGAGGAGATGGGCTCACTTCTGGTGGCCTTCTCCGGTGGAGTGGATTCAACGCTCCTTCTAAAGGTGACCTCAGATGTGCTCAGCAAGAGGGCCGCGGCCATTACGGCAACATCCCCCACATACCCCGCGCACGAACTCATAGAGGCAAAGAGGCTTGCCCGGGAATTCGGCGTAAGGCATATCATAGTGGATTCACGGGAAATAGAACTTCCGGGCTTCTCGGGCAACACGCCAGAGAGGTGTTATTACTGCAAGGACGAACTCTTCAGAATAGCCTGGCAAGAGGCCAAGGCCCTTGGCATAGGGCATGTGGCCCATGGGGCCAACGCGGACGACCTCAAGGACTACCGCCCCGGCGCCACTGCGGCGGTAGAGCAGAAAGTGCGGAGCCCCCTTCAGGAGGCAGGACTCGGAAAGGCCGAGATACGGGCCATAAGCCGCGGCCTCGGGCTCTCCACATGGGATAAACCCGCCCTTGCCTGCCTCTCGTCAAGGTTTCCCTATGGCACGGGCATAACAGAAGAGAGACTGAAGAAGGTGGCCCTTGCCGAGGAAACGATGCGCGGCCTTGGCTTCAGGGAGTTCAGGGTAAGGTATTACGGAGATACGGTAAGGATAGAGACAGCACTGGGCGAGATGGACCGCCTTATTGAGGAGGAGACGCGGGGGAAGATAGTCGCCTCCATGAAGAACCTTGGGTTTATATACATCACCATGGACCTTGAGGGCTACAGAACAGGAAGCATGAACGAAGTCCTTGGAAAAGACCCTTCTGATGAGTCACAAAGGAACGAGGGGGCTTGACCCCTCCTCCTTGTGTCGTGCCCGCCCCCCATCCCCGCCACATATACACTCCGAGGTTAACCCACCTCTCGATAAGAGACCCCATGCCAGGCCCCTTACAGGGGTTCTTCTCCGGCATCTTTCGCCTCTTCTATCCATGCGCCTATATGGTGGTCCCAGAGGACATTGAAGAACTCACCCTCGGGGTTGAGCATCTCGTATACACCGCAGGGCGGAGCGGCCTCGAAGCCCCGGAATGTAAGTTCCCCGGCACGGTAGAATATCTCCGCAAGACCCTTTTCCCGCGTTGCCGTGAAGACGAACTCCATGCGCTCACGGGGAAGGAAAAAGGCCTCGCGGATCGACTCGTGAAGTTCGTCCCTCGCCATTATCCTCCTGTAAAAACGCTTCTCGCCCCTGCTCTCTTTTATATAGGCGGTAAGGGCCTCGTCACTCAATGCCTGGCCCTTGTTGTATATATCCGTTACAGAGGTTATCAGCCTCAACGACGAGAATGACTCCCCGGCGATTATCTTCTCAAAGTCCTTAAGGTAGTTCTCGGTAATTAGCCGCGAGAGGGCCTGGGCATTGGTAAGTTTCCTGCCTGATATGAGTTTATCAAAGGCATGTTCCAGTTCCGGCGGCATTCTGAGCGTATAAGCCGTATGGATATAAACATCAAAGGGATACTGAATGTCCTTGTTACGCCGTCTCTCTCTATCAGCGGAGAGGAGTATCTCAAGGTAGGCCCTGACCATGGGATGGCGGTACGTTCCCCTTGATGCCTCGTTTATCTTCTCCCCTATGGATACACTCACAGGCCCCTTATATCCCCTTGAGAACCCCAACTCTATTACCTCGGCCTTTGCGCCGTAAGTTATGAATAGGCCGGCCTCCATCTCGTACTTTATGGCCGCCTCCAATTCCTCCTTGTAAATCCTCTCAAGGCCGCTCTCCTCCTCACTGAGTCTCAACATGGCCTCTGTGGAATCCTCTCTACCGGCCTCCATGCCGGTAATTAAGTCCAGCCTCTTCTTCCTCAGGGCGGCCCTTCGTTCCTCGAACCTCTCATGCACCCTCTCCATGACCTCCCGGCCACCTACGGCAGGGAGCCTCTGGTCCAGTTCCCTCCCTGACTCCTCTATAATCCTCCTGATGTCGCGTGCAAGGGAGACAAGGGGTCTCATGGCCCCTGAAAATATGATGGCATCACCGGGAATGTTCGTAAGCCTGATACCTTTCCCGCTCTCACCAAGGCCCTCGCCTTCCATGTGTTCCCTTGCCGCGTCAAGTATGGGCTTGAAGAAGTGCTCCTTCATGAAATCAGCCATGGCAAGTTCTTTTATCTTGTGAGTCTTGCGGCTGAAGTCCTTCATGTCCACAAAGAGCTGGCCTTCCTCCCTGGCCTCAAGGCCCTTTATCATGGCCCGCTTGTCTATTGAAAAACGGTACAAACGGCCCTTCTGATACTCATCGCGAAGCGTCTCCGCGGGCACCTTCTCACGCCTGTCCACGAGGAGTCCCATCATGAGCTCAACGGTCTCCCCGGCCATCTCATCGAGCCCGAGGGCATAGAAACTCTTGATAATGGCGGTGATAGCGGCGTTATCCCGTGGCTTTGCTCCGCCAAGGCCCAGAATGGGCCTTCTCTTTCCTCCAGACTCAAGGACAAGGGCCTGAAGGGCGACGAGTTTACCGGCGCGGTCCCTGTCCTTTGCCACGATCTTGATAATCGCCTCAATGCGTTCAGCGATAGCGGCGGCGTAGCGGCCATCCTTCAGGAGGTTGGAAATAAGACGGTCCTCGTTATAAATGTCAAAGAGGTCTTTCCTGAGGGACTTATCCGGAATATCATATGACTTCATGTACTCAAGGACCTTCTCCCTGAACCTTAGTATCCTCGACTGCCCCATCACCTCTTCAAGGAGGGCCTTATCACCACGAACGCGCCTCAGCCCCTCCTCAACAAGAAGGTCAGGAGACTCCGTATCCCCTGTAAGGGGGACCAGGTGTCCCCGCAGGGCCTCGTATGTCTTGAGAGACAGGTCGTAGGGATTCTTCGATGTGCCGAGAAGGCCTGACTTTACGGTGATGAAACGACCGGGCAGGAGGGCCGAGCGAAGTACAAGGCCAACGCTGTCGTCTTCACTCCATTCGCCCGTAAGTTCGTCTATGACAGCGGCAAAGACATTGAAAAAGGTCAGCCCAACGGCAAGATCGAGTTTGTCGTAACTAAAACCCTTGATCCGGAACTCCTTGAGACGCAGAAGGTGCTTTCTCACGTCTTTCATGAGGACAAGTAGGGTAAGATAGGACGTCTGCTCCTCGAGGCCCAGGTGGAGTTCCTCCTCACGGGCCTTCTTCACCATGGTCCTCAGCCACTCCACGAACCTGCCGCCGCTCTCTCCATGGCCGAGCCAGGCAAAGAGCAGCGCGCTGTCTATATAGGGCGTATTTTCCAGTATCCGTGCCGCGAGCCCCCTCTCAAAGGACATGGGCGTAAAGATGTCGAGACGGAAGGTCTTATCCCGGATATTAGGGGTCTTTACGTAGAGGCTCCTGTCCTTTCGCGATGCATCTTCTATGACAGACTCTCTCTCTATCTCGTAACGCTTTTTTATAAGCGCTCCGAGGCCAAGGACGCTGGCCTCGACAATGGACTCATCACCTGAGCCGAGGTGATATGGGACCTTGAGATCAGCAAGGGAGGCGCCGTGCCTGAACCTCAGCCGCTCTGGCATAAGGGTCCAGGGCGAGCCGTCACGCACCGCCTCCATTCCACTGGGAAGGCTTCCGAATAACCTTAGACGCTCTGTCGCGTATTCCAAACTCATGATAAAACCAGGGCCATAGTACCCCTATCAAGGGACCTCTGAATAATTCGTCTCTGAATAATTCAGAGACGAAAAGGGGAAAAAAGCGATTTTTTTCTTTCTCACATTTTCAATAACCTTAAAGTTATTGAAAATAGCGGCACATCCTTACGCCGCAGGAAGGTCTGAATAAATCAGACCTTCCTTAAAACAGTTTATACTAAATATAGCTCAAAAGCAAAGACGGATAATCCTTGTCTTTGAGGGCAAAGATAAGTTAAAATAAATAGTTAAGGCAAGGCCGGTATAATCCGTGGCGGCGCCCGCAAGATGCGCCGCTTCCACGCGGTCACGGATTCATAGATGCCTCAGCACCGGGGCACCTGCGTGCGGGCTCATGTATGGCCGCGGGGCGCAACGCCGCGAATAAAAAGACCAGGTTTCTGAACTTGCGAAGACGGACAATCCTTAAGACCAGCCACGTAGCCCCGGCCATCGTCTTCCTCGCCCCGCTAATCATATACTCCATAACCCTTACCGCTGGTTTTGTCTACGACGACAATGTCCAGATAATCACCAACCCATGGATAAGAGACCCCGGAAGGATACCGGACCTCTTTGTCTCCTCTACCATGAGTTTTATTCCCGGCGGCACGGCGAATACTTACAGGCCCGTATTCTATATCATTTACATGGCCGAGTACCTTGCCTTCGGTCTCAGGGCCGGGGCGTGGCACATCCTTAACATTGTCATCCACTCCATGAATGCCCTGGCCGTGTACTTTCTCGCCGCGCTCTTCATAAGGGATAGAGCACAGGCCAGGGTAGAACGAGGAGAAACCACTGCGGCCTCGCCAGAGGAGGAAAAAAGATGGACCATAGGAGGTCCGCTCCTTGCCGGCCTTGTCTTCGGGCTCCATCCCGTTAACAGCGAGGTAGCCTGCTGGGTAGGGGCCATCCCTGAACTTGTCTTCACCCTCATGGTCCTCGCGGCCTTTATCCTCTACCTTCTTACCTCGGATTCAACAAAAAAACACCCCCTCTACACAGCGGCTTCACTGGCCTCTTTCACTGTGGCCCTCTTCTCAAAAGAGACGGCCATGGCCCTTATCATCATCATCCCCCTCTATGAACTAACGCGCCATGGACGCAAGTGCCTGAGACGCTGGAAGGTCTTCGCCCTTTATCTCCTCCCAGCGATAATCTACATGATAATGAGGACCTATGCCCTTGGAGGCGTGACGCAGATGAGCCTCATGAAGATGACCTTTTATGAGGGCCTTCTCAACGTACTCCCCCTTATTGCAAGGTATCTGGGCAAACTCCTTGTTCCTGCGGGACTTACCATCATATACTCCTTCGAGCCCGTTCATTCCGCACTGGAGTTCATGTTCATAATCGGCGTTATTGCCTGCTCCCTCTTTGCGGCCCTTATTTATTCTCTAAGGAGACGGAAAGACGAGGTCTTTTTTCTCCTCTGGATACTCGTGCCCCTGCTACCTGTCCTCTACATGCCCATACTATCCGTAGGGGGCTTTGCCGAGAGGTATCTCTACCTCTCCACCGTAGGGCTTGCCTGCTTTGCGGGCCTCCTTGTCTCAAGGCTGCCACGGTGGCAAAGGTGGGATAAAAACAAGGCCGCCCTCCTCATCCCTCTTGTGGTCATCGTACTTCTCGCCTACTCGGGGGCCTCGCTCAAGAGGGCCTTTGTCTGGAGGAACGACTATAACCTCTGGAGCGACACCATAAAAAAATCTCCACATAGCCCAAATGTCCTCTACAACCTGGCCTGGACACTTCACAAGAGGGGAGGCCCAGGTGACAAGGACAGGGCACTTGGCCTTTATGAAGAGGCCCTGAGGATTCAACCCGCCAAGGAAGAAGCCCACTACAACGCCGCCCTTATCTACCAGGAAAGGGACGAGTATGAGAAGGCCCTTGAACACTTCAGCGCCTCAGCACGCCTGAAGCCGAACTCCTCCACTACTTACTACAACATGGCCATGATACTCCAGGCAGAGGGCCGCCTCTCCCGGGCAATCGAACTATACGAGCAGGCCCTGCGGGTGGACCCCGCTAACGAAGACGCCCACTACAACCTTGCCTGGGCCTATCAGGAGAGGGGAAATTACGGCAAGGCCGTCTTACATTACAGGAAAGTCCTGAGAATCAACCCCCGAAGCGCTGACGCCCATTACAACATGGGGGTAATATACGAAGAAGAAGGCCTTGCGAGAAGGGCGCTCGGGGAATTTCAGAAGGCCCTCTCCATAGACCCCGGGTACGGGCCGGCAAGGTTCCAGATAGAAAAACTACTTGGAAGGAGTCGATAAGCCCCTCATAAAGGCCTGTGAGATAAGAGGGCTTGATCCCTCTAAAACACTACCCTCTCAAAAAAATTTGATTGCCAGTGACCTAATGGTTATAATACCTCCGCTGGGCAGATCCTTTATGGCAGGGGCAATTATGCAAAGGTCTTGCGGGAGGCTAAGAAAGATAAGATACACTCCGGCAATCCGGTCTTTACAAAACAACTCTTCAACGCAGCGGGCAGGTCATGAACCCATTTATTGAAAGACTTACGATCATGTTCTCCAAGATAATAGCCGGGACCGTATCGCGTGAAGAGGGCGCCATACTTATAAACCACCTCGTAAGGGAGAACAGGGACGACACCATAAGGTCCCTCGCATACCTTATCGAGAACCCTCCACGCAATGTATTTCAGAAGACTGTGCTCCATACCATAGCGCTGGCCAGAAACAAGGCGCTCTTTCGAATAATGGCCGAGAGCATTCACAGTAAGGACGAGGATGTCTCGTTAATGGCCGCTTCAGAGCTCGCGCGCCTGAGAACAGAAGACGCAAAGCAGACCCTCATAGACAATCTTGACCACGATACATACCACGTAAGAAGGAGCGCCGCCGTTGCCCTTGCCGAAGACTACGGCGAGGACGGCTTTGAGATACTCAAGAGACACATTCTCGCACATGAAGAGCCCTTCTACCGCGCTACCTCGGCGCAGGGCCTTGCCGCCGCGGGACGCGGCGGCGTAAGCGTTCTCTTCTCCATACTGGCCTCTAATGCGTCCGGCCCTGGCCTCTCAGCGGCAGAAGCCATAGCAGAGTTGGAGGATCAGATAGAAGAGAGGCACCTGCCCGTTGCCGTCGAGGCGCTTATGAGGGCGGGCGACAACAGGGATATTCCCCTTGTAGTGGAACTTCTAAGGGTAGTAGCCCTCTTCAGAGATAAGGCCCTCAGGTATGAGGCCTTTATCACGGCCTTTGCCGGAGACAGCTCGGAATCCATCCGCATTGAGGCGCGAAAGGCCCTGCACCGCATCAGAAGGGGCATATAAAACCTTCCCCGGTCTTCGCCTTCGGCCGACAAGTAAAAGACGACACCTGTCAATAGGAAAGGGGCATGGGAGGGAGGGGGACAGGGGGGGCAACGGGGAGGACGGGGAGCGACGAGGGGGACTAACGGGGAGCAGAGGGCTTAAAAGGGACGAGACGGGCGGGGAGGGCATAACGGGGCTTGCGGGATAACGGGGCTTGAGAGGGGGGCTGATGAGGGGGGGATTCCGCGAACAGGCATGGCCTCTCTAATCGCACGCCTTTGGCTAAGGGCGCAATCAGACCTGTTGGCCTCAAACATGTATGGATCGAAGTGGCTCCCCTGCCTCACCTCTTTATAATCATCCTGAGACGTTCCCCTGCCTTATCCATCTCCGGGTCAATCATCAGGGCCTGCCTGTAAGCACCTGCCGCCTCATCGGTCTTTCCCCTATATTCAAGGATCACGCCCATCTCATAGTATGCACTGGCAAGACCGGGCTCTACCCTTATGGCCGCGTTGAGCGCCCCATAGGCATCGTCTCTGCGATTCAGGGAAAGAAGCGCCATAGCGAGCCGATAATAGAGCTCTCCTGAGACCTCGCCCGCCTCAAGGGCACTTCTGTAATCCGCCACTGCGCCGTCGGCCTGTCCAAGAGCCATCCTGAGATCGCCCCTGTTTATATAGGCATTCCCATACCCGTCCTTTAGCCTTATGGCCTCATCGTACTCCTTTTCGGCCTCTTTGAGACGCCCAAGGCTGTAAAGGGCATATCCAAGGTTATTGTGCGCAAGGGCAAGGTCAGGACGAAGGGCAAGGGCAATACGGTAGCGGCTTATGGCGCCCCGCATATCGCCGCGGCTGTGATATATGGCGCCTACGTTGAAGTAGGCCTTGGCAAGGGTAGGGTTTATTTCGAGGGCCCTCAGGTTCTCGCGAAGGGCGCCATCAAGGTCCCCACTTCCGGCAAGGGTAACGGCGTAGTTGTAATGGGCCCTTGCCTTCCCGGGGCTCTTTGCCGCGGCGTCGGACCATAAAGACAGGGGGGCCAGCCAGACAAGGTTACGTTTATAGGTGGCCGCGCCAAAGGACAGGGCTATAAGGACAAGAAGAACCGGAAAGGCAAGGGCCCTCTTCACCGCCACTGTCAGAAGATCCTCACGAATTGACGACCAACCTTGAACAATATCTTGTTCTCCCTCTGCTCTCTCGTGGAGTCCTCATCTATGCTATAGGAATGCTCCATGGAGAGGGACCATGCCCTTAGCCTGTAAAAGAGGGTATTCGCAAGCACCGTGTACCTGGAGAGAAACTCTTCTGTCTTGGACTCTGTCCTTGACCCGTCAAACCTCCACATCACCCTGCGCAAAAGCATCCTTTCATACCCAAGATTATAAGTGATGGTACGCGTTATATCCGAACCTCCCGAGAATGTCCTGTCGAAAATACTGTAATTAACATTCCCCTTCAGGATGCCTCCAAGGAGTTTGTGCCCGTAGGATGCCGTGGCAGTACCAGAATTAGTATGGCTGAACCCTGCAAAATCATCAAAGAAGAGCAGGCGTTGAAAACTCAGGGAGATACTGCCACCCTTGATGGGATGGGAAGATATGGTGAGGTGTGTTGTCTCACCCTTCTCCTCAATGTCTTCCACGGCGGTCTTCTGATTGTATTTTTCAAACCCGCCATCAATACTGAGATATTTTTTCCAGAACCTGTTATAGAACTGGGCCTTGTACCTGTTGACCTTTTCGTTAACTGTGCCGGAAGTTGTCTTTAGCACGCCCTTGAAGGAATAATCCAGGTCAAAAAAGAAAAACCTCGTAATATCTATCCTACTCAGGCTCACCGAGCCTTCATGAGTTATGCCCTGGCCGCCGTTATTCGGCTGGTCCAGGTTAATGTCCGTGTCGTATAGATAACCAAGCCCGTATCTCGCCAATAATGTGAGGCGATATATGAACCTGCTGTAGCTCAGGCCGCTTACCGAGTTCAATACCTTTCTGTCGCTAAGGTTCAACTGGCCCGCGTTTGATGAGTTGGATTCCGTGAAGGAGAAACTCAGGGCCTGGAATGTATAGAGGTGCTCCGTAATCTTGTAGGAGAGGTTGCCCGATGCGTTTGTGCTGGTCGAGTCAGTCGAGCTCGTTGAGGTCTCGGTGAAGATCTTTGAGACCCCAAGGGCGAGATTTGAGTGTATCTTTTTAGAAATATCATAATTCAGGGTGCCTGAGTAGTTGGTCCCGTTAAAACTCTGGTCTTGGGCATCGGTCCTGAAGTGGGAAAGGCTGTGCCCCTGGCTGAAAAAACGGCTCGGATGAGACGAGAGACCCATTGTAAGACCAAAGGTCCGTGATGTGCCGTTACCAGAGAGGGAGGTATCGGTCACATCGCGCGTTAGTCCAATGTTGAAGGTGGAGTATCTGGACAGGTGTGTAATGTTACTGAGCCCAAGGTTGTTGGTGCTGCTCGAAGAACCGTTTACGTCTTCACTGAAGGTCCCTGTGTAGCGGAAATTATTTACAGTGGGGCCGTATTCCTTGTCGGCGTTAAAATACACCCTTAAATCGCTATTGTCCCCGCCGCCGCCGGAATCCTGGGAGTTCCTCGTAACATTAAGGCTCATTACAGGAAGGACCCTGAACTTGCCCACCCAGTTGAGCCCAAGGACAGTGCTGGTGGTATCGGCATTGGTGGATAAGTTGTCCGCCGATACGGAGCTTGCGGACCGGGAACCAAAGAGTGTGAGCGGTATACGGCTGAGAGGCAGGAGGGTTGTACTGATATCAAAGAAAAAGGAATTGGTGCTGTTATTGGTAAAGTCAGTGTTAAAGGTCTGCCTCTCGAAGGTAAATGATGCGTCATAGGTCATGAGAACCCGGGAGAGGAGGTGGCCGCGCATGGAGAGACCATAATCCTGGCGGAAGCTTGAGGTGGTATCCACAAAGCCTACCTCCTGCTCGGTCTGCTTATGATGCTCATACTCGAAGAAGACCGTCCCAACAACAGTTGTAAAGGCATATGGATCCATCTTCACAGACCAGGCCATGGAGGGAAAGAATAGGACCATTGAAAAAAGGCCCAGTATTAAAGATACCCTCCTGATGCAATCCATAATGATTATCCCTTGTCTGAGGGGCAGGGAGAGAGGCACGAAGAAACATCTTGCCCGGCATGATGCCCTTTAAGGATCTCTCTCTTTACATGGCTGGCAACTCGATGCCTCGTAGGTGCATTAAGGCTTTGTCCCGATCCGCGGCTCCATTACACTTGTCATCTTACACACCTGAAACCAACATCATTGTAGGCCCCATCAGGGGGGGCGATGCTCCTGAAAGGAGTTGTCACATAGACCTGCATGGTATAATGTCCCATGCCCCCCCAGCCACCGCCGCGCACCACCTTGAACTTTTCGCCGTAGTCCTTGTCCTCAAAGTTGTTTCCAGGATACTGCCTGTACCAATCCGCCGTCCACTCCTGCACATTGCCGGCCATATCAAGGGCCCCGTAGGGGCTTGCCCCCTCGGGAAACTTTCCAACAGGAGTTATTCCGTCGTACTCACCAAGGGTATTGACCTTCTTGAGATCAAACTCATTACCCCAGGGAAAGAGGCGTCCGTCCGTGCCTCTTGCGGCCTTCTCCCACTCCTCTTCCGTTGGCAATCTCCCGCCGGACCACTTGCAATAAGCCGAGGCGTCAAACCAGCTCACGTTAGTAACGGGGTACTTGCCCTTACCTTCCGGCGCCTTGCCGCCAAGCCAGTCTACGGGAGGCTTTCTTGATGTGGCCTTTACAAACCTGGCGTAGTCATCAATGCTTACCTCGGTCTTCCCGATATAAAAGGCCTTCAAGGCTACCTTCCTCTCTGGCGACTCATTGGCAAACCACGGCTTTCTGGAACCGTACTGAATGGCCTTGGCCTCGGTATCAACCCTGTTACTGCCCATTGTGAACTCTCCCCCAGGGACCTTGACCATACCTTCGGGTGTTCCGTTCTTCGTAGTAGTCTTTTCACCGCATCCTCCGGCCACAATGGGAAGGATTAGAATGGCCGCGAAAAAAAGACGCTTTATAAGACAGGAATAGCCGGGTCTCGACACTGCTTACCTCCATGAATTGTCTTGCAAGAAAAACATTACCGCCTCTGCGCCATGGGGCACCCCTTGCCAGGGCTAAAAAACGTTGATAAAACCTACTTGCCCCCTTCCGCGGCGCATCTGAAGCCAAAGTTATTGTTCTTTGTCCTAGGGTTGAAGAATATCCTGTTATAGGCCGGGGCGCTTATGCCGCACTTATAGTAGGTGCAATCATACCATGAGCCGCCCCTTACCACCTTGAACCTCTCACCATAGTTCTCATCAGGGTGTTTGTTCCCTGGATAGGGCTTGAACCAGTTGTCAACCCACTCCCAGACATTGCCCGCCATGTCGTAGGCCCCGTAGGGGCTCACCCCATCGGGGAAACTCCCAACTGCCATGGTATTTCCAAAACCAAACTGCGGGGTATTGGCCTTCTTCCTTGAGAACCTGTTTCCCCAGGGGAAGGCGCGCCCGTCAGTGCCCCTTGCGGCCTTTTCCCACTGGTCTTCATAGGGCAGGTGCTTGCCCTCCCACCGGCAGAAGGCGTCCGCGTCATACCAGTCCACGAATGTCACGGGGTGGTCTGCCTTGCCCTCGGGAATACGCCCCCCGGCCCAGTTGGGAGGCGCGCTGTGGCCTGTGGCTTTCAGAAAGGCGGCATAACGCCTGTTGGTGACCTCATACTTGTCTATATAAAAACCCTTAAGAGACCTCTTGTGTTCGGGCTGGCTCTTGGGCCACCAGTCATCAGAGCCCATGGTAAAGGGGCCTGCCGGCACATAGACCATGCCCTTTCTCTTTACAGACTTTGACTTCTTTTCCAGCGCCTTCGCGCCTTTCTTCGAGGGCTTACTGTGCTCGCTCTCTTTTCTTATGCCACTTTCGGTACCAACGGCAACAACAAGCGTAAGGTTGCCGCTATCCCCTACTCGAGACAGGACCTTGGGGCCCGTCTCACTTAAGTCTTTATGAGGGACCTCTGGCAAAAAGCCTGTGTCGCCAGGTGAGAGCCTGTATTTCTTGTTTATTGCTATATATCTCTCGCTGAGGCCCGGCCCATGACAGGAAAAACAGGAGGGCTCCCTTGTATAGTCAATGGAGTACTTCCTCTCCCCGTTATGACACTTTACGCAACGCGGCTCGCCTGTAACGCTATCGTAGTCGTCAGGAGCCGGAGGGAGCGCGGAGGCCGCCCCTGTATACATCAGGGCGAAAAAGACGGAGAGTACCGTTATAAAAAGCAGATAACTTCTACGCAACCTTACCTCTATTCTCTTTTCGCGGTAGCCGGTGCACCGGCATGACTTATCGGCGCGAGCCCCTCTCGCGCCCGGCCCTTTCTCTCAAGTGCTCTTACATAGGAGAGGACGTCCCACCTCTCTTTCTCGCTGAGTATGCCAGCCCACCTCGGCATGGCCATGGCCTCTCCACCTATCTTCCTCTGAATGCCCTCGCTTATTGATTTAAAGAGCTTCTCGTCAGACTTTGCCATGCGTTTACTATCATGAACAAAGTCAGCGGGGTGGGGAGTAATGGCCGTTCCCACGGGACCATCGCCGTAACCGCGCCTTCCATGACAGTAATGACAGTACTTGTCATAGATAAGCTTCCCGGCCAGGGGGTCTCCACGCCTGGCCTTCTCAAAGGGCACGCCGCCGGATTGCCCTGCCGAAACCATGGCAGGGGGCAAAGCAAGAACAAGCAGACATGTGAGCAGACATAACCCCCGAATCAGCCATTGCCCTGTAACAGTGTCGAATCCGCCACAGCGCCCTTTTGGATCTAATCTCATCATAGCCGCTCTATAGGGGTCAAATCTTCCTCAGGTACTCTATTTTGGCTTTCTTGCGAAGATCCTTTATCCACTTCGACCAGCGGGCATTAAACTCCTTTGAAACGAGCTCGGACCTCAGCCTCTTGAGGTTCAGCTCCTTGAACTTCTTCTGTCTCGATGGCCTCTTGCCCTCAAGTTTAAAGACATGAAGGCCGTATATGCTCATAACGGGCTTGGATATCTCACCAACCTTCAGACCGGAGACCGCCGTCTCTATATCAGGCAGCAGACTGCCTTCATGCATCCAGCCCATATCACCGCCTTTGGCGGCGCTGGCGGCCTGCGAGTGCTTCTTCGCAAGACCGGCAAAGTCAGCGCCCTTTCGCGCCTTCTCGGCCAAGTCATAGACCTTTTTCTTTGCCGCCATCCAGACCCTCTGGCTGGCCCCGGGGTCAACCTTGATGAGTATGCCCCTTAAGTGCAACTGCGCGGGTTCAACAAATTTATCAAGGTGCGTGTCGTAATAATGCCTCAAGTACTTGTCCGTGACAAGGGCCTCGGCCTCTTTTTGCATCTTCTCGGCTGTATCCCTTCTCACCCTTGTAACGACAGTATTGAACCTGAGTTCGTCTCTCAGGTCGTCCATGGTCATATTACTGCGCTTCAGGACTTCCTCGACCGTGTCTCCCGGGCGTAGTCTTTTCTTCAGTTTCTTGAGCGCCTCTTCAAACTCCTTGTCCGTAATCCTGTCTTCCTTGCGAGAGACGGCAAGATCAAAAATAATCTGATTATTGATGAGCTTCTCAAGTGTCTCTTTTCTTATGGCACGAAAACGCCTGTCAGAGACAGTAGTATGAAAGCTCTTCATGGGCATGACATTGCTCACGGCGATCCTGAGGTTTTCCTCGGTTATTTCCTTTCCGTTTACGCGGACTACGGGGTCCTTGATGGTGCGGATTAAGGGGAGAGTCTTTGGTCTTATCTCAGTAGACATGGCGGAACTGCCTATAAAGAGGGCCGCCATCACCCCTCCCACAATAAGTAAGGGGCGTCTTAAGGACATTGTCATCTAATTTTCCTCCATCTTATTTTAAGTGGCACTCTTGTGAAGTAAAAAGCCCAAGATGATAATTATACAGCACAATTTTATTATTGTTAAATAAAATAAGTATTACCGTGGAATTAAAATTTTTTAACGTCTCTCAGGCACCCATTTTTGGGCCCGGAGATAGTTAATAAAAAAAAGAGGGCCGGAAAAATCCGGCCCCCTTTTTTGTCTTCTGAAGTGATGCAACTTACTTGTCGTGGCAGGTTCTGCAAACGCCGGAACCCATGTTACCGCCGACCCTTCTCAGGAAGACACCGTCACCGATGTTAAGACCTGTGAAGTTACCAAGGGAGTCCTTGGTGTACTCGGGGTAACTACCATTGCTGAAGTGAGGGTCATGACAGCTGGAGCACTCAACGTTGCCGCTCGTGGTGTTGTCAGACCTGAGGAGATCGCCGATGGTGGCTGTGGAGGAGATGAAACCTGATACAGCCCAGTTGTTCTGCGTCACCCAGCCAAAGTAAGCCGTGGTATTATTGAGACCAGCAGAGAGGTTGATTGTGCTGATGGTCGTGTTGGAGGCCCTGAGAGAGGCCTTGGTGCCACCGCTGTAAGGCACGTTAACAGGATGGTCGTTGGTAAGGTCTGTGCCGAGGTTTACCCTGGCGAAACCGGGGTCAGTGTTGAAGTTGTTGGTACCAAGAAGCACAGTACCGTCATCCCAGAAGGTCCAGCCCTGAGCTGTGGTGCCAAGGCCGCCCTTACCAGGCGCGTTTACAAGGTTGTCAAAGGTGGTTACACCATCATGACAGGAAAGACAGGCAAGTGAAGCGGAGCCGGCCTTGACCGTGCTTACGGTGGTGCCGGCGATGGTCGTGCCATAAGCCTGGTAGCTTGCGGAGTTCGGCATGTTCCTGTTCCAGAGAGGCCTGGCGTCCTTGTTGGAGTGGTGAGGCGTATGACAGAATACGCATATCTGCGTGGTGCCTGTCACGGCGCCGGCCGCGGTGCCGTCGTTCCTTGTGCCAAGGTGATGGCTGAAGGCGCCGAGGTTATGCCTTGACTGTACAACACCGTTGGCCGCGAGGCCCGGGGTGTAGCTGTCGATGGTTCCTGTGGTCATGTCTACGCCGCTTGTACCTGTCTCACCGGCCTGGTAGGTGGTGGCGGCACTGGCGTGGCCGGCGTAAAAGAGGCCCATGGTTGCCGCTATGGCGATGGCTAAAAATCTTTTCATTTTCGTTGCTCCTTTCGTTCTCGCTTAATGTTTTTCATGTTTGCGTTCGAAGAGGTTTTTTTGCACAAAAAAAACCTCCAACAACTGCCGTTCAACTGTCGGCAGCATTGAGGCATCCATCGCCTTAGATTCCTAATATGACCCGCCATGAGCCCAGGAACCTTATGTTAATTTTTATTATACAGAAAAATTAAATCCTGTCAAGAGAAAATTAATGCGTTTTTAATAAAAATCGTAATCGCATCTTAAGGGATGTCTGACTGATTCAGGCTTTGCGCGGCATTATGAAAGCGCGGGCATTTTCAGAACCTTATAAGTCATTGAAAATCTTAGGAGAAAAAGTCGGCGTGTTCCGGCCTGCCCGGGCACAGTGTCAGGGGCCTTCTTTGTGTCATGGAGGTCATATATATAATGAAGGCCCCAAAAATTCAATCCTCTCGACCTAAAGCCCTTGGACGTAAAAGCGCCCTTGGACGCAAAGCGCCCCCACCTGAAAGGGCGGGGGCGTGGATTTTTTTCATAATAGGCTTCAGACCAGTGGCAACTGGTTAACACATCCATGTCGGAGGCAACAAGTTTAAGGCAGGCCTTTACCCCCCCTTGCCCCCCTGCCCCCCCTTACAGGGGATTACTTTTTCTTGCCCTTGCCGGCGGCCTCCCTCTCCTGGTGCTTCTTGCCGAGAAACTCGTAGACATCAACGCGCTCATTCCATGAGTCCGTCACATATATATAGTCATCCTTGTCTATGGATATGCCCACGGGCAGGATCATCTGCCCCCTGCCGTTGCCATATCCTCCAAAGGCCATTAAGACTTTACCTTCGTCGTCGAAAATCTGGACGTTATTAAAGGCAGCGTCAACAACATAAATATGCCCCTCGCTGTCAATCGCTATACCCTTGGGCCGCGCGAACTCACCTGGCGCGTCGCCGAACCGCCCGTAACTATAAAGAAACCGGCCCTCAGTGTCAAAGACCTGCACCCTGGCGTTCATGGTATCCACCACGTATATATTGCCCTTGGAGTCCACTGTTATATTCGAGGGGAAGTTAAAGGAGCCTTCCTCCTTGCCTCTCTCTCCTATCTTCTTTATATACTTCAGGGTCTTAAGATCAAAGACCTGGACGTGATGAAGGTGAGTATCAACAACGTAGAGCCTGCCCCTCTCGTTATCCACGGCCATGCCCGTGGGCTGCTTGAAGGGTATGCCAGGCCTGAGGTACTTCATGAGCCGCCCCTTGTTGTCAAGTACGGACACCTGGTCGGACCTCGTATCAGAGACAAATATCCTGCCCATGTTATCGCTTACAACACCTATGGGCTTGAAGAAGATACGCGTACCCGCTGAACTCACGGAAGAGACCTTCTTCTTATTGAGGTCATATATGAAGACATCGGCATGGGCCGTATCCGTGATAAGCACCCTGCCGTCCTTGTCAACAAATATGCTGTTGGGCTTTCTCATGGTAAAGGAGGTATCCGCTCCGAGCACAACGCTTCCCACCACAGAGGCCCCCTTGATGTCCCTGGCGCTGTGAAAGGACCGTACGTACTTTATCCGCGGCGGGTCAGGTGGGCCCGGCCAGACAATGTCCGGCTGCTTTGGCGGAGCGCAACTTATGACAAGCAACGGAACAGCGAGCACCAATATGCCCTTAAGTACCCTCAACATGCTCTTTCTTCTATGTTCAGACAATCTCACTGGCTCCATTTTTTATCTCTACTCCCTGTTCTTCTATTAGACGTCCCTAAACGTTAAGTGCCCATAAAGTAAACATTTTTTGAAGGCGCCAATTACACCATCCACACCTTGAACGGGCAAAATTTTACTACGCACAGGCACATTAGTCAAGCATAAGGAAGGGGCAACTGGAAAAAATAACAGAACCCGGGAATAACAGGCCCCCAATGGACTGGGTGGGCCCTTGCAAGACTACCTCCAGCGCTCCTTCTCAAGGGAACGTCCCTTCAGTATCATGTGACACCTCAGGCAGTTTGCCCTGGGCCAGAAATCAAAGGCCACCTTGCCGTGACACCTTCCGCACCACTTGCCCTGCCAAATCTCGTCCATGGTTATGGGGTTGGCCCCGGCCTCGGCAAGGAATATCTTTGGGTGGCAGTTACTGCATTTGAGCCAGTACGTATGTATGGAGTGAGGGAAGATGACATTGGCCATGAGTGGGACCTTTGCCTCGATGAAAACATTCAGGTCAAGGGGCGGCTTTTCCTTGTCTGCGTCCTTTGGGTCGAGGGTCCCGCGCGGGTTTATGAACCCGCCCATCACAGAGGCCGTCCAGTTCACTCGGCCCTCGGTGTCCTTTGGAAGGTCCTTAAGGGCAGGAAGGTCTCCTGGCTGGGGATGAATGGAGGCCCTCCCCACCACGCTCTTGAAGAACTGGTCGTAATAATCGGTCATGTGTTTCCCGGCCTTCTTTTCCTCGGCCTTCTTGGTGCCCGCATCAAGGTTGAGGAGATAATCGGCCTTTGGGCCGCAACCCTGAAGAAAGGCGACAAGAGTTATGGTTACGATAAAAAGCGTTGCGCTCCTGATTCTCACGATACCCTTCACATGACCCCCAAGACGCCTATAAGGGCGCGGTGGGGGTTGAATTGATTATTTCCTGATTTTCCGACCTCTTTCCAATAGTGTTACTATAAAAAAACCTTTTTTGTCAAGGCGTTATGCTCAAGGATAGAAAACTCCCAAGGGCCAGGACGGAAAGTGCCCGCCCCGCCCAGCCCTTTCCCCTACCCGCGCGCCCGTCAGGGCCAGACCCCTTCCCTGAGGACCTTGCATACCTCTTCCACGCCTACCTCGTGAAAATCAATGTAGAACTGGCTTACAGAGAAAAAGACCTCTGGCACAAGGGGGCAGACTACCTCGCGGGTCTCTTTTAGCGCCCCCACCCGCCTTACGGCCTCGTCTGAGCCCACTGGCACCGCGGCTGTGATGGCCACGGCGCCAGAGGCGCGGGCCGCATACACAGCGCATGTCATGGTAGCGCCCGTGGCAAGGCCGTCGTCAACGATAATTACGTTCCTCCCCCTCATGGGCATCATATCCTTAACGGCCCTGTACGCCGCAAGCCTCTCTCTCATCATGGCAAGGGCCCTGGTCTTCTCTTCCTCGACCCAGGCCTCTGTAATTCCGGTAATGGAGCGACACGCACTATCAAGGTAGAGCTCCCCTCCCTCACTGACGGCCCCGATGGCGAACTCCCTGTTACCCGGCGCACCTATCTTGGCAACAGAGAGGACATCAAGGTCCGCGCCAAGGGCGCGGGCCACCTCCGCGGCGGGTATCACACCGCCCCTTGGAAGCCCGAGCACAAGAGGGTCATGGCCCCTGTACGACTCAAGTTCATGGGCAAGGACCTCTCCGGCCTCCTTCCTGTCCCTGTAAAGTTTCACTGTTCTATCCAGATTCCACGCCACTGTCATGGGAATGAGAGAGAAACAAACACCGGTCTGAGACCCTGTATGCAGGGCCTGACATGACAAAAAGGCTCTTTTTATAGTCTTTGAATAAGGAAAAATGCCTGAAAAGGGGAACTAACGAATGAGAGGTCTCCGAGGGGAACGCGGTCACGGAAAGGCCTACTTCCCGTGACATGTCCTGCATACGCCCGATGAAAAATTCCCCCCAACACGCCTCAGGAAGAGCCCGTCCATATCATCCCAGTTCTTGAAGGTCTTCCTCGCCTCTCGCCAGCTCTTGTTATTAAAGTGAGGGTCATGACAACTGGAACACTCTATTCTGCCGTCCCTCAGCAGATCTCCTATGGTGGCCGTATCGGAGATAAAACCCTTGATTGACCAGAGGTTTGGGATTCGCTCGGTAGGGGTCCTTAAACCAGCCACAAGGTTAATCCGGCTTATAATCGTTGATTTCTTCCTCAGTGAGGCGTACTGGCCGCCCCTGAAAAGCACATTTACAGGGTGGTCGTCGGTAAGAAGCGGGCCGAGCAGAAGGCGTGTGCTCACAAGGGTCTGGTCCATCTTGGTCTCGTCCACAAGGAAACCCCACTGTCCAGGAGTTTTCTTCTGGGGCTCCCTCTTTTTTCCAGGCGAGCGGGCGACATTATCGGGAGCCGCCGTGCCGTCGTGACACGATAGGCAGGCAAGGGACGGAGACCCCAGCCCCACGGTGGATATCTTCGTGCCTTCAAGGCTCGTGCCATAGGCCGTGAAGTTCCTTGACGCCGCGGCGCCTCCCTCCCAGATAGGCCCGCCCTTGTCCGAGGGCCGGTGGGGGGTATGGCAGTATACGCAGATGTCAAAGGTAGTCTCTGTGCGCACATTGCCTCCGTATCTGCCAAGGTTGTGCCGCGAAAAACCTATTCCATTGGCGGCGGAGCCCACATCATAGAATCCGGTAAAAAACCCATCGCGAGGGGAGGCGCCGCCCTGCGAGGCAGGGGCCGCCGATGCGGACGGGGCGGACGGGGCAGATGGTGCGGAAGCTACGACAGGGGCAAGGAGCGCCTCGGCGGCCTGTTCGGTAGCCGCGGCCCCTGAAGGCAGGGCCGTGCCCGCGGGGCTCGTGCCGGGCGCGCTGGTAACGCAGTAACCGGTCCGCGGGGAAAGGGCCGCAACGAGGAGAGATACAAATATTATAGAAAAAATCTTCATGTCCCTGCCTTAAAACCCTGACATGGTCTCTTCTCAATTATTGAGTTCTGAAAACACGCGCCTTTAGGAAACATCCGGATAATTCGTCCCTGAATTATTCGGATATGTAGAAATCAACGGTCTCGGGAAAACCGGGGGCACAACACATAAGGACAACCAGGTGTTCGTGGAGGACGTCTCCCACCCCACGGCGCTGAATCACACGCCCCTGGAACAACAGGGAACCAATAGGTATAGTTCCACTTTTTACATTTTACCACGGAAGAATGTAGGGCGCAAGGCTTTCTTGATTTGCCGGCCTCTCACCTTGCGCAACGCCTCCTTCCCAGGTCCCTGGAGCGTCCCGTACTGACGGGAGTGTCCGCCTTGACGCCGCTCATTGCCATTGATATACTCTTCGGACTCAGGCACCTATATATAAAGGAGGCTTATATGGAACTCTGTTCCTCTCTCGACGCCGAGGCAATTCTGAAGACCGCTCTACAACGGGGCGGTGAGTTTGCCGAGATCTTTCTCGAGGAGACGGTCAAGACCACCATAGTCTGCGAGGACAGAAAGATGGAACAGGCCGTTACAGGCCTTGAGCGGGGGTGCGGCATAAGGGTGATAGCCGGGCTCCGCACCTACTACGCCCATACCAGTGAGATTACCCGCGAGGGACTCATTGAGCTCGCGGCCATGGTCTCAAAGGGGGTCGCAGAGGGTCTGCCCCCAGAAGACCTCCCGGCCATGAACCGCCAGAAGGCGCCGGGCTTTAGGCTCACAAAAAGACCGGACGGGGCGGAACTCGCCCTTAAGACCAGCCTTGTAAGGAAGGCCGAGAAGGCCGCCCGCGGGCTCGACAATAGGGTCTCGCAGGTAAAGGCCCTGTACTCCGAGAGCTCGCGGAAGATGACCATTGTAAACTCGCTGGGCCAGTGGGTGGAAGAGGAAAAGACAGGCCTCGTCTTTTTCTGCTCGGCCATAGCCTCAGATGGGGAGGTAGTCCAGACAGGTTACGAGCCCCTTGGCGGGGCCGTGGGCCTTGAAATTTTCGACGAGACCCCTCCAGAAGAGATAGGCCTGATCGCGGCCAGAAGGGCCGTCCAGATGCTCGGGGCAAGGAGGGCGCCTGCCGGGAAGATGCCTGTAATCCTCTCG
This sequence comes from uncultured Thermodesulfobacteriota bacterium, assembly GCA_964472295.1. Classification (GTDB taxonomy): domain Bacteria; phylum Desulfobacterota; class GWC2-55-46; order GWC2-55-46; family JADFVP01; genus JAJRZX01. The sequence continues at coordinate 70,837 of CAYYJQ010000001.1, forward strand.
AGCGAGGCAGGGGGGACCATGATACACGAGGCCGTGGGACACGGCCTTGAGGCAGACCTTGCCCTTGGCGGGCTCTCCGTCTACTCTGGAAGGATAGGCGAGGAGGTGGCCTCTCCCCTCATAACCGTTATCGACGACGGCACAATCCCCTTTAAGAGAGGAAGCGCCTTCTTCGACGAAGAGGGTACGCCAACTGAAAAGACCGTCCTTATTAAAGACGGCGTATTAAGAGGATACATGCACGACAGGCTGAGCGCAATGAAGGCCGGGACCGTCTCCACGGGCAACGGAAGGCGCCAGTCCTACCGCTTCCGCCCCATACCACGCATGACCAACACCATGATAGCCCCGGGGAAATCCCGCCCCGAAGATATTATCCACTCCCTTGAAAAGGGCCTTTTCGTCAAAAAAATGGGCGGAGGGCAGGTAAATACCGTAAACGGAGACTTTGTCTTCGAGGTCACAGAGGGCTTTCTCCTGGAAAAGGGCGCCATCGGCGAGCCCGTGCGCGGCGCGACCCTTACTGGAAATGGACCGGAAATACTCAGGACAATAGACATGGTTGGCTCTGACCTTGGCTTCGGCATAGGCACCTGCGGAAAGGACGGCCAGGGAGTGCCTGTAGCCGACGCCCAGCCCACGCTCCGGATACCGGCCATTACTGTTGGCGGTGGTATCTGAGAAGGGCAGAAGAAAGAAAGGGAAAACCCTCCTGTTTTCTATTATTATCTTGACAATTCCTTGGCGCATGTGTTAGGAATTTCGAGATTAATCTCAATTTTTAATTAATTGCAGGGCCACAAATCGGGGAGCGCAGGCGACTCCCCTTTGCTATCGGGAGAAAAACCTAATGTTATCGCTGGATCTCAGCATCCTCTACCAGATAATCGGCTTTTTTGTCCTCCTCTTTATCCTCAACAGGTTTCTCTTCAGACCCCTCTTAAAGGTAATGGAGGAAAGAGACCGCCAGACCACGGGGACACTTAAAAAGGCCGAGGACATAGAAAAAGAGGTCTCCGAGGGCAAGGTAGCCTACGAGAAAAGGCTCCAGGAGGCGCGCATCAAGGGCTCTGAGGCAAGGCAGGTGATTAAACAGGAGGCCCTCGAAGAAGAAAAAAGGCTCCTTGAGGAGGCAGGCAAAGAGGCCTCTCTGGAGATTTCTTTCATGCGCGAGAAGATAGCGGGCGAGAAGGAGGCCGCCATGAAGGAACTCACCGAGGAGACAAAATCCATGTCGAGGAATATCGCCTCAAGGCTCCTCGAGAGAAAACTCGCCATAGTACTTCTGGCCGGGTTCCTCACATCCCTCCCCCTCATCGCAAACGCCGCCGAACACGCCGAGGAAGGCTGGCACGGCCTTGGCCTCTGGAAGGTAATCAACTTCCTGCTCCTCGTAGTGGGCCTCTACTTTGTATGGAAAAAGGTCCTCTGCGTGGCCCTTGACAAGCGTCAGGCAGATATAAAAAAGGCCATCAGCGAAGCGGCCAGAGTAAAAGAAGAGGCAGAAAAAGCCGCGGTCCAGTACAGGGAACAACTGGCGAACCTTGAATCAAGGCTGGCGTCCATTACTGAAGAACTGCGTCTCGAGGGCGAGGAAGAGAAGCGGCGCATTATAGAAGAAGCCAAAAAGGCCGCCGAGAGGATTAAAGAACAGGCAAAGGTCTCGGCAGGGCAGGAAGTGAAAAAGGCCCAGATAGAGATACGCGCCGAGGTGGCCGAACTGGCCGTAAGACTCGCCCGCGATATTATCAAGGGAGAACTAAAGCCCGAAGACCAGCAGAGGCTTATAAAAGACTATATATCCAACCTGCGGCTCAACTGAGAGGCCGGTCTGAAGAGGCAGGCCCTTTTTAGCGGAGGGACAACGGCGATTTTTTATACGCCGGGTGCATCTTTAAATAAAGGAAGAGTGCGGGGCGGCGTGTATAAAAGCCCACGTTTGAGATGAAACATACAGCCATTACCAAGAAACTCGCCAGGGCCCTCATGGACGTTGCGAAGCAAGGGGAAGAGGCACGGGCCTTCGGTGAAGACCTTCAGAGGACAGCCGCGGTATTTCGCGAGAACTACGAACTTGCCGGCGCGCTCCTCAACCCCATGAACAGGCTCGAAGAGAGGCTCGCTCTCATGAAGGACGTGGCGCGAGCCCTTGAAGTCAGCCCGGCGGTGGAAAAATTCCTGGGCATCCTCGTTGAGACAAGACATATAGGGCTTATAGACGAGATAGAGGCCGCCTACGCGCGCCTCGACGACGAGCGCACGGGCAGGCTCAGAGCCACAATAGAGGCCCCGCAGGAACTATCAGAGGGACTCCTCGCTGAGATCAAGGCAAAACTCTCCGAAATCACGGGTAAGGTGGTGGTGCTTAAGTTTACCCAAGACCCCTCGCTCATAGGCGGCCTTGTCATAAAGATGGACAACACGGTCATAGACGGTAGCATCAGGACCCAGCTCGAGATCCTCAAGACAAGGATGATGGCAGAGGCCTGAGACGCGGGCTTGAGACTTGAGACGACGAGAATAAAGGCGCGTTAAGGCCGCTTAAAAACCCAGAGCCAGGCTTTTAGAGGGTAAGCAGGGGCCTTGGATAGACATACTGATTAATTAAGAGGAAATCACTTTCAAGGGGTGGGATAAGATGATAAAGGCAGAGGAGATAAGCAACCTTATCAGGACCCGCATTGAGGGTTTTGAGAAAGAGGTGGACATCCAGGAGGTAGGCACAGTTATCTCCGTGGGTGACGGTGTGGCCAGGATATATGGCCTTGAGAAGGCCATGGCCGGAGAACTTGTGGAGTTCTCGGCAGGTCTCTACGGTATGGTCCTCAACCTCGAAGAGGACAACGTTGGTGTCACGGTCCTTGGAGAGGACTTTGGCATCAAGGAGGGCGACACGGTTAAGAGAACGGGAAGGATCGTCGAGATACCCGTTGGCGAGGCCCTCATGGGCCGCGTTGTAGACCCCCTCGGGAACCCCATTGACGACAAGGGTCCCATAGAGTCGGATACAAGAAGAAGAATTGAGATAAAGGCCCCGGGAATCGTGGCGAGAAAGTCCGTCAAGGAGCCGCTCCAGACAGGAATCAAGGCCATTGATGCCATGATACCCATTGGCAGAGGCCAGCGCGAGCTCATCATCGGCGACCGCCAGACCGGAAAGACGGCCATAGCCATTGACACCATCATCAACCAGAAGGGCCTCGACGTCTTCTGCATATACGTAGCCATTGGACAAAAACAGTCCACAGTGGCGCAGATAGTCAAGAAACTCTCTGAGCACGGCGCAATGGACTACACGGTAATTGTCGCGGCAACGGCCTCGAGCCCGGCGCCGCTTCAGTTCATAGCCCCTTACTCCGGGTGCACCATAGGAGAGTACTTCCGCGACAAGGGCCAGCACGCCCTTATCATCTACGACGACCTATCAAAGCACGCCGTGGCCTACAGGCAGTTGTCGCTCCTACTTCGCCGTCCCCCGGGTCGTGAGGCCTTCCCTGGAGACGTCTTCTATCTCCACTCAAGGCTCCTTGAGAGAGCCGCCAAACTCAGCGACGCCCTTGGCGGAGGCTCCCTTACGGCACTCCCTGTCATCGAGACACAGGCAGGTGACGTCTCGGCCTACATCCCCACAAACGTCATCTCCATCACAGACGGCCAGATATACCTTGAATCCGACCTCTTCTACTCGGGCATAAGGCCTGCCATCAACGTTGGGCTCTCTGTCTCCCGAGTCGGTGGAAGCGCGCAGGTAAAGGGCATGAAGCAGGTAGCCGGAACCATGAGGCTCGAACTCGCCCAGTACAGGGAACTCGCGGCCTTTGCCCAATTCGGCTCTGACCTCGACCCCGCCACTCAGCGCCAGCTCGCCCGCGGCGAGCGCCTCGTCGAGATACTCAAGCAGAATCAGTACACGCCGCTCCCAGTAGAAAAACAGATTGTCGTAATTTTCGCCGCCACCAACGGCTATGTCGATGATTACCCGCCCGAGGATCTCGTGCGTTACGAGCAGGAACTCTACACCTTCTTCGAGACACGTCACCCGGAGATACTCGCCACGCTGGCCGAGAAAAAGGTCCTTGACGACACCATCAAGCCAAAGGTGGAGTCAGCCCTTAATGAACTCAAGGACCTCTTTGTATCGGGCGCGAAGAAGTAGGTGCAAATCGGGGGCAGGTCTTACAGACCGGCCCAAGGACAATGGAGTCTCAGAGGAGTTTGACAAAGACCAATGCCAGGCCTTAAGGACATACAACGCCGCATAAAGAGCGTCAAGAACACAGAGCAGATAACAAAGGCCATGAAGATGGTCTCCGCGGCAAAGCTTCGCCGCGCCCAGGAGAACATCGAGGCCGCCCGGCCCTATGCCGAGAAGATGCAGGAACTCGTCACATCCCTCGCATCAATGAGCAGTCCCGAGAGCCACCCTCTTCTTGCCGGTAAGGGCGGCCCAAAGGCGGGCCTTGTCCTCATCACCTCTGACCGCGGCCTCTGCGGCGGCTTCAACACATACCTGATCCGGAAGGCCGAGGAATTCATTGCCAATAGAACAGCGGGCGAGGTACAACTCAGCATCACTGGGAAACGGGCTATTGACTTCTTCAAGAGACGGGACGTGCCCATGCTTGACTCAAAGCCCGCCACGTCAGGGACGCCTTCCTATGAGTCTGCGCGTGAAACCGCCCTTAAACTTATCGGGCTCTTCCTCTCCGGTGAGCTCGACGAGGTGCACATAATATACAGCCAGTTCGTATCAGCCCTCACACAGACCCCTGTGGTGCAGAGGCTCCTGCCCCTTGCCCCGCCTTCAGAGGAAGGAGCCCAGGGCGAAGAAGGGGCCGTTGCCGAGGGCGCCGGGGCCGTTGAGGTCCTTTACGAGCCATCAGTGGACAAGGTCCTTGAGAACCTTCTGCCAAAATACATCGAGGTCCAGATATACAGGGCCCTTCTTGAGTCCGCGGCAAGCGAGCACGGGGCCCGCATGACAGCCATGGACTCGGCCTCAAGAAATGCCGCGGAGATGATAGGCTCGCTGACGCTACGCTTCAACAGGCTCCGGCAGGCGGCCATTACAAGTGAACTAATGGAAATCATAAGCGGGTCCGAGGCCCTAAAATCCTGATTTTTAGAACAGGCCCGTTAAAAAACTTTAGCGATAAAGCAGTAAGGAGGTCTCCTCAATGAGCGAAAATATCGGCAAGATAACCCAGGTCATCGGACCGGTCCTTGATATATCCTTTCCGCCGGGAAAACTCCCTGCCATTTACAACGCACTCAAGGTCACGAACACGGCCATTAGCGATAAAAAATGGAACCTCGTCGTAGAGGTAGCCCAGCACCTTGGCGACAACACCGTGCGGTGCATAGCCATGGACTCCACAGAGGGCCTTGTGCGGGGCGACGATGCCCTGGACACGGGCGAGGGAATAGCCGTTCCTGTAGGCACGGGCGTCCTCGGCAGGATACTCAACGTTGTCGGCGAGCCCGTTGACGAAATGGGACCTGTAAAGGCCGAAAAGACCTTTCCCATACACAGGCCGGCGCCTACATTCGCCGAGCAGTCAACGGAGATGGAGGTCTTCGAGACAGGCATCAAGGTCGTCGATCTTCTCACCCCCTACCTTAAGGGCGGAAAAATCGGCCTCTTCGGCGGCGCGGGCGTGGGAAAGACCGTCCTTATCATGGAACTCATCAACAACGTCGCCATGCAACACGGCGGATACTCTGTCTTCGGCGGCGTGGGCGAGAGGACGCGAGAAGGAAACGACCTCTGGGAAGAGATGAAAGAGAGCGGAGTTATCGACAAGGCCGCCCTCGTATACGGACAGATGAACGAGCCGCCCGGCGCAAGGGCGCGCGTTGCCCTTACGGCCCTTACCGAGGCCGAGTACTTCCGCGACGAAGAGGGCCAGGACGTTCTCCTCTTCATTGACAACATCTTCCGCTTCGTGCAGGCGAACTCCGAGGTCTCGGCCCTCCTTGGCCGTATCCCCTCTGCCGTTGGATACCAGCCAACGCTCTCAACAGACGTTGGAGAACTCCAGGAGCGCATCACCTCCACCACAAAGGGTTCCATCACATCGGTTCAGGCCATCTACGTCCCTGCCGATGACCTTACCGACCCGGCCCCGGCAACAACCTTCGCTCATCTTGACGCCACCACCGTTCTCTCGCGTCAGATAGCCGAGCTCGGCATCTACCCCGCTGTGGACCCCCTTGACTCCACCTCGCGTATCCTCGACCCCCAGATTATCGGCGAGGAACACTACGGCGTGGCAAGGGAGATTCAGCAGATACTCCAGAAGTATAAAGACCTTCAGGACATCATCGCCATCCTCGGCATGGACGAACTCTCTGAAGACGACAAACTCATCGTGGCCCGGGCAAGGAAGATACAGCGTTTCCTCTCCCAGCCCTTCTTCGTGGCCGAGCAGTTCACAGGCGCGCCCGGAAAGTATGTCTCCATAAAAGACACCATAAAGGGCTTTCAGGGCATCATTGAGGGCAAGTACGACGATATGCCCGAGCAGGCCTTCTACATGGTGGGCCCCATAGAAGAGGCCATAGAAAAGGCCGAAAAACTCAAGGCCGGCTCCTAAAGCGGCCAAAGGGGCAAGGGGGCAAAGGGGGCACAAGGGAGGCAAAGGGGTAATCTTGTAGGGTGGGCTGTGCCCACCAAAAAGAAGGCCTGCTTACCTTTAACTTCTTGCCTTTAAAGAGGCCGGCGACTTAACTAAAAAAACTTAACAGGACCAATGGCAAACACCTTTTTACTTGAAGTAATAACGCCCTCAAGAAAACTCCTGTCTCTTGAGGCCGAGGAACTCACGGCCCCTGGAGAGGTAGGCGAGTTCGGCATCCTTGCCGGGCATATGCACTTTTTCTCCCTCTTGAAGGCCGGCGAGGTAAGTTACAAGTCCGGCTCAGGCAAGGGGCGCATAGCCATAAGCAGCGGCTACGCCGAGGTGGGCCCGGAGAAGACCATACTCCTTGTGGACAGCGCCATGACCGAGGACGAGATAGACGTTGCCGTGGCGCGCCGTGAGATAGATGAGACCACAGAGAGGATAAAGGACCTTGAGCCAGAGGACCCGGCCCTTAAGGCCGCGGAGCAGGACATCGCCTACGCCGAGGCCCGTATAAACCTCAAAGAGGGGCCGGCAAAATAGACAGAAGCAGGGGTCTTAACCACTGTTCGAGCTCTGAAAAACATATAATGGAATCAAAAAGGGCCCCTCTCAGGGGCCCTTTTTTGTTTATCTACAAAGCAAGATGAATGTGCCGCCGTCTTCAAGAGAGACATAAGTCCTTTAAAAGGGATTAAAGAGGAGTCCCTAAGAAAAGGCCTCGTCTGTCCTCGATACCTCGCGTATCCTGAACCCTGGCTTTACCGCTCCGCCCCACTTGTCCGTATAGGGCGAGAAGGCAAGGGAGAAACCATCGCCTCCGAGACCCTTGAGCCCTGCCATGCCAAAACCTATGCCCCGGGCCACCTCACCATTCTGGCTGAACCTGAAGCGAAGATGCCTTCCGCCCACCACCGTGGTGTCCACGAGCGTGGCGTCGGAGAGGCAGAGAAGGGGCTCGCGGTTGGCAACGCCAAAGGGGGCGAGGTTCTCTATCTCGGATATGGCCCGCAGGTTCATCTCCCCTATGGAGACCCTTGCGTCAAGTTCCACCTCTGGCACAAGGTCTTCATCGGTAAGCACTCCCTGGGCATAGCGTAGGAACTCCTCCCTGAAGGCCTCCACTGAGTCTCTTCCAATGGAGAACCCGGCGGCGGCCCTGTGTCCGCCGTAACGCTCAAGGAGTCCAGCGCAATTTCGTATGCCGCCGAGCATATCAAAGGCCTTCACACTCCGCGCCGAACCGCGGCCCACGTCGCCCTCAAGGGCTATCATCACCACCGGCAGGCCCATACGCTCCGTAAGCCGCGAGGCCACTATGCCGATTACGCCCTGGTGCCAGTTCTCAGAGGCGAGCACAAGGGCCTTTCCCTCACCGCTACTGCCCGCCATTACAAGGGCCTCGTCCAGGATGTCGTTCTCAAGCCGCCTGCGGGCGTTGTTGGCCTCATCAAGATCACGGGCAACATCCGCGGCCTCTGTATCATTCTCTGTTATAAGGAGCCTGAGGGCCTCTTCCGCCCTTGCTATCCTTCCAGCCGCGTTAAGCCTTGGGGCAAGTTTGAAGGCCACGTGAAAGGCCTCCACAGAACCGGGCCTCAGGCCAGAAACCTCTTTAAGGGCCTTAAGGCCAGGGCGCTCTGTAGAGGTGAGTTCCTTAAGGCCATGGCGCACAAAGACCCTGTTCTCCTCAACAAGGGGGACCATATCCGAGATAGTGCCTATGGCCACAAGGTCAAGGAACCTCTTGAGGTTTGGGCCCTTATCCTTAATGAGCCCCAGTTCCCGAAACCTTGAGCGGAGCGCCATGACAAGGTTAAAGGCAACGCCTACACCGGCAAGCCCTTTGAAGGGGAAGGCGCATCCAGGCTGACGGGGGTTGATGAAGGCATGGGCAGGAAGCGCGCGAGCCGTGGGCTCATGGTGGTCAGTGACGATTACATCCATGCCAAGGGACGAGGCAAAGGCGATTTCATCGTGATTTGATGTGCCGCAGTCAACGGTAATGACAACACGCACGCCAGCGCCCTGAAGGGCTTTCAGTGCCCCTTTGTTAAGACCGTATCCCTCGGACCTCCTCTCCGGTATATAGGTCTGCACCTCTATCCCAAGGGCCTTGAAAAAGAGGTATAGAAGGGCCGTGGCGCTTGTCCCGTCAACATCGTAATCCCCGTATACGGCTATGCCCTCGGACCTCTGAACCGCCTCCACAAGGCGGGCTACGCCCCGGTCCATATCCTTCATGAGAAAGGGGTCGTGAAGGTCCAAGAGCCTTGGAGACAAAAAAGAAGAGGCCTTGTCGCAATCGACAAGGCCCCTGTTTATAAGGAGCCGCGCTGTAAGTGGCAGTACCTGTAGGTCTCTTGCAAGCCTTTGTTCAAGGTCCTTCTGTTGGGGGCTTACTTTCCAGCGTTTTCTCATCGCAATAGGTGCGGTCCTTTCGAGGTTTTTTCGCGTAAGACCAACAGGGAAGATGGTTCATGGAACGCCAATATATTTTATATGCCCTGCCAGCCAAGGTCAAGAGGTGATTGGGAAAGAAGAATGGACCGAAAAAATGGTCTGGTTCATTAATGGCGGGCCATGCCCAGAGGAGGAGAGAGAGACAGGGCCTTCATTTTTCCGCCTCCTTTCCGGGACTTCATTCTCTTTACGGAAAGTCTGATTAATTCAGACTTTCCAGCGGCGCATGGACGCGCCGTTGTTTTTAATAACTGTAAGTTGGTGAAAATGTGAGGTTCCTTTATATGGCGGGACATCTATCCGCTACGTCCCAGGCCCCTGATTAATCAGCCTCCCGGGGAGATGAGGCCGCTTACAAGGGTTCGGACCACTGGCGGGTCGAGGTGCTCGGCAAGAAGGGGCACAATGGTCATGCGCCGCGCCTTGCCGTCTATCTCGTCGAGTATGACGCCCATGAAGGCCGCGACCACATCAGGGTCGAACTGTATCCCCGTGTTGTCCTTTATCTCACAAATGGCGTCCTTGAAACTGAGCCTCGGCCTGTAGGGCCTGTCCGTGGTCATGGCGTCAAAGGCGTCCACAAGGGCCATGACCCTCGCCCCAACGGGTATCTCATCTCTTTCGAGCCTGTCGGGATAGCCAGAGCCGTTTACCTTCTCGTGATGGTTGCGCGTCATGCGGGCCACGCCCTTCCAGGGAAAGTGGATGTTCGAGAGTATCTCATACCCCACCACGGGGTGGGCGTTCAGTTCCCTGAACTCGGTATGCGTAAGGGGGCTTGCCTTGTTTATGATAGACTTATCCACGGCTATCTTGCCTATGTCATGGAGGAGTCCGGAGACCCTTATGCCCTCCACGTCCACCTTGGACCATCCCATCTTCTCGGCCACAATGGCGGAGTATGCCGAGACCCTGTGCGAGTGCCCCTTGGTGTATGCGTCCTTGGCGTCAATGGCAGTGGCAAAGGCGTGTATGGTATCGCGGTAGACCATGGTGAGGTTCTCGTACAGTCCCTTGTTTTCGTTGTACTTGTGCATGAGGCGCGAAAAGAGGGTGTTGGCGTGAAGGCTGTATGAAATATGCTGTGCCATGACCGAGAGGAGCTGCGTATCATATGAGTTGAACGCCTCTCCTGTAATCTTCCCGCTTATGGCCATGACCCCGAGAAGGTCGCCCTTTATGACAAGGGGCGAGGCCATGGTGAGCCCGAAGCGGAGGAGGTCCTCTGTCAGGGGGCCGAAGACCCCCCGTGCCTCATCATCGCCAAGGCTCAAAACCCTTCCGCTTGCCCCAAGGGTCTTTACCGTCTCTTTGCTCAGCATTATCGTCCTGCCCTTGAGCCCTGTAATGCCCTTGGCGGCAAGGGGAGAAAGGCTCTTTCTCTCCCTGTCATAGGCAAGGATAAGGCCCTTTGATGTGGAAAAGGACCCCATTACCATCATGAGCGATGAGCGCATTATCCTCACAAAGTCCTTGGGAGACGCTATCTCCTCGCCGAGCTCGGCCAGGGTATTAAGATGAAATATAAACTTCTCGAAACCTTTCTCCGTGGTGGACGTCATATCCGCTCCTTTTATATTTTTTCCAGGTAGTTCCGAATAATTCGTCGGATATTTTTCTTCTTCCGGCCCTGTCTGGGGCTTGCCCGCGGGAAGAGGCCTGCGCCCCATGGTCCGGAGTCAGAACATGAACAAGACCGGCCCGGGCTTACACAGCGAGTTCGCTGACCTTTACGCTCTCCACCTTCAGGGCCTCTTCCTCGGTGCCGTAGATTGCGACGCTCTCCGTAAGGCCCACTATCTTGAGGACATCATAGGCCACGCTGTTAAGCCCTGAAAAAGAGACCCTTGCCCCAACGCCCTTAACCTTCTCAATAATGCTTATGAGTATGGAGATGCCTATGGAATTTATTATATCCGTGCGGGAAAAATCAAGGATAATACCCCTGCACCTGTCCTTGAGAAAGGTCTCGCATATATCCTCAAGTTTCTCCCCCTCTATATCATTGATATAATCCCTGGCGTAGACGACGATGACCTCACCGCAATCCCTGATGGAGTTACTCTCTTTTTCCGTCATCGTCCTCTCCTTTACGCTTTAGATATTTTACAAGGACAAGGCGCGTCCCTCCGTCGAGACTCTCAAAACGCACCTCGTCCATAAGTCCCTTCATGAGTTCAAGACCCCAGCCCCTCTTATGGGGCAGAGCCCCCTTACCGCCTTTCTCGGCACTGCGGGCCACTACGCCGTCAAAGTCAAGACCCGGGTTTGATACGTATATGGTAAGCATATCCGGCGCCGCCACGAACCTCAGACGCACCTTGGCCGATGGAGAGCCGCTGTGCTCAAAGGCGTTTATGCAGGCCTCCACCATGCTCGTCTTTATGCGCCCGATGGAATCCTTGTCAAAACCCATCCATGAACTTATCTCTCCCGCCGCGCGCACTCCCACGAGTTCGGCGTTCCTCGTCGAGGGAAGCACCATCTCGAACTCCCTCGTCTCCGGCTCGTCTCCCTCTTTGCGTTCCTTCTCAACTGGCCTCGATAACTTCCGGAGGGCCGCAATGGCCCCGGAGTCTGATGTAAAGACGCCCCCTCCCTCTTCTTGAAGCCTCAGAACGGCCTCTTCCGTAAAACCCTCTCTGCCCACAAGCCACCTTACCACCCTTACGGGACGGAACTCCCTCTGGAGAATCCTTGACCGCCGGAGAAAGTTATCAATATCACCTGTATTCACAGGGGTCTCAGAGCCCTTCACGCCCACAAGCCAGAGGGTCTCCCCGCTGGCGTCGAACCTTCCAGGCGCAAAGCCATGGGCCAGAACCACGGGAAGCCCGCTCTCATACTTCTCAAAGGCAGAGGCGGAAAAGCAGCCCGTAACAGAAGGCAGGGCCATGAGCACCTCATCGGACTGCCCCTGTGCTTCCTTATCTGATGCCGCACCTCCCGCGCCCACGTGGAAAAGGAACCTTGGCGCGTCCTGTCCGTCAAAAGCCTCAAGGGTTGCCCTCACCTCACGCATGAACCTGCCCTTGGCGTAATCAGAGGCCACGGAACGCCCGCTCTTTATCACATCTCTTATCATCCAGGTCATAGTCTCCTCCGGGCTCTTGCCCAGAAGACCTATGGAGCACATGTACTCGATATAATCACGGACAACGGGGTCGGATACAGACTCCAGAGAGCCCAGTATCACCTTTACAAGGTCAAGAGACTCAAGGACCGAGACCGTTCTTTCCATCTCAGGCACCTCCACACCAAGCATCTCAAGAAGGTCATCAATGCCTACAGGCCCCTTTGATCTCATGACGGATTTAAGGACTCTGAGTCCGCTCTGCCCGAGAAGAGAAAACTCTCCGCCAAGGGCGGCCCCGAGGGCCCCTGAGGTAATCTCTCTCACATAGAGGGCCGAGAACCCCTTGAGTGTCTTTAAGGCCCCGGTGTTAGTGCTGGAAGCGGCACGAAGGATCTCTCTAATATAAAAGGGGTTCCCGCCGAGCCTCCTTGCGGCAACAATCACCACCTGCGGGTCAGCGGGCAGACCATACCCCCTTGCCAGTTCTTCTATCATGGCTCGGGCATCGTGGCCCGCGAGACCTTCAACCTCAATAGTCTCTGAAAAGACCGTGGAGGCCAGTTCCTGCTTCGTAACATTGGCCCCGGCGCTCGCAATGAGGCCGCCGAGTTCTTCACCAACGCCCCCAAGGGCCGAGGCTATCTCTCTTAAGATACCGGGGCCGCCCTCGTAGATACGGATGCCTCCGGCACGGTCCATGTCATCAAGGAGGAGAAAGGCCGGCGAAGAGGTCAGGCGCGATAGCACACCCGGAACGCTGAGGGCGTTCCTGAGGAGAGCCATGACCTCGCCTGCGGCCTCGGCCTCGAGATGCGCCGAGATAAGGCGCGCGGCATCTGTCAGGCCCTCGTCAGAGAGGAGGAGCCTTAACTTCTTCAATGTAATCTGAGAAGTAGCGATACCCGGGTCTCTGCGCATGAAAGCGAGAAACTGCTTTACAACCTCTTTTATGAAGTCGCCGGCAAACTCGGAAACAGGGGCACCGGCCCTGAACTGATAGTACAGCGGTGTCACCGCGCCCTGGTTCCAGAAGAGGTCCCTGTGAAGCCTCCTCAGGACCTCGGTCTTTCCTATCCACCTTGAGCCCTTGAGAATAATCGCGCAGTCCTGGCGCGAAGGGTCTACCGCAACGCGGTAAAGCCTCTCCATAAGGTCTCTTCTGCCAAAGAAGAGACCTTCAGGCGAAATCCTGAAAATGGCTCTATTTTTCATAAAGGACCACCTGGTTCTTGCCCCCGCGCTTTGCCTGATACATGGCCGCGTCTGCGCGGTAAATAAGGTCGTCTGTGTTGCGGGCATCCCCTGGAAACTCGGCTATACCTATGGATATAGTGGGCGACGGCCCGGTCACGTCTGGGGGCAGAACGAGTTTCTCCACATCAGCCCTGATCCTCTCGGCAATGATGCTGGAATCGTTCTTAGATGTATGGGGAAGGATTACGGCGAACTCCTCTCCCCCGTACCTTACCACCACGTCCACGGTCCTTACGGCGTCTTTAATGGCCATGGCGATAAATTTCAAGGCATTGTCGCCGGCAATATGCCCCCACCTGTCATTAAAGCCCTTGAAGTCATCAACGTCTATGATAAATGCCGTAAACCTGTCACGAAGCCTCCTCACCCTCTCGGCCTCCTCGAAGAGCCTGTTCTTGAAGAACCTCCTGTTGTAGAGCCCGGTGAGGGCGTCTGTCATGGATATGGTCTTGAGCTTCTCGCTCATGTTATAGTATGCCCCTCTCTCAAGGGCTATGGTAGCGTAATGGGCTATGGAGAGAAGGATAAAGAGGTCACGGGGGATAAAAACGTTGCTGTCACGTTTATCTGCAAGGTTTATTACGCCAATTACACGGTCGTAGAGTTTTAACGGCGCGGAGATAAAAGAACGTGTCCTGTAAGGCCGCTCGCTCCTCACCCAGGGCAGTTCCTTCTCAATGTCCTTTATCATGAAGGGCACGCCCTTCTCGGCGGTGCGACCTGATATGCCCTGACCTGTCTTTATACGCACGCTTTTAGCGATGCTCTTATCGAGCCCCTTGGAGGCCTTTATGCGAAAGACCTTGCTGGTCCTGTCAAATATCATGAGCGAGGCGCGCTCGGCGCCTATCAAGTCGCTGGACTTGGAGAGGACGAGGTCATAGAGCGTATCCTTGTCTATGACCGTTGAGATGCTCCTGTATATCTCAAGGAGGCCGGAAAACTCACCACTCTCGGAGGTCATGTCCGAGAGAGGGGAACACTTTTGTGGGGGAGCGCTCGTATAGGACTGAAGCGACTCGAGGTAGGGCACGGCGAGCCTCTTGAGGGTATCGGGAAGGGTGAAGAGCGATTCACCTGTTGTGGTCTTTAGACGCTCCATCAGCCCCATGCGCGTGCCCTCGCCAAGGCCTCCCGTACCCTTCATGAAGTCCTCTCTCTCTGAGCCCTTCATATAGCCCAGACCTCCCATAAGAACAAAAGAGCGCCCATCCAGAAAGACAGGGAGGGCAAAGGCGTACATGTTGGCGTGGCACTTGAAGATATGGGTGTCACCGTCGCTCAGGGCCCGAAGGGCGGCGCGCCGATAATCACTGATGCATCTTTCCCTAAGGTCGCCGCGCGTATTCATCCACGCGCAGACACCGGATTTGGCGCTTGGAGGGACCAGACACTCCCCCCTTTCATCATTAAGCGAGAGTGATACACCGAGAAGGTTCGAGAGCCCATCCTGGAACTCACGCCACTTCGAGAGGTCAAAGCCAATCTCCGGCGCCATGGGGGCATCCTTACCACCTCTGCCTGTAATTACATGCGCTCTATCCATAAGCAAAAAAAAAGACCTCAATACATAAGAGTATTGAGGCAACCTTTACCCCGGCTAAAGAGACCCACCATGAGCCCTTTTTTCAACAGTTGAGACATACACTAAGAAGACCTCGAAAAGACATAAGATGGAGCCAAAAAATATGTATTTTTTAAAATAGCACAAATTTCTCTTTTATACAAGGGATTTTTAGAACTGGGGGGAGGTGATTCCCCCTCTATTTCACTGGATTAGAAGGCAGGGATTATAAAAAAGGGAGGGGGAATTCTCGAATATATTCAGGCGCGTCCATTACCATCGGAGATAAGTCTTCCAATACGCCCCCCTGACCGGGACCTGTGGCAGGGAAGGGGGCGTGGCGGGCCGGCACGGTGTTCTTCCTCAGGTATTATCAAGGGCCCCCCTCGGACCCCTGCCCCCCTTGGCCCCGCCCTTTGCACCGGCCTTGCCCTTGTTCTTTTCCTTCCAGAAGAGGAGTACAGGGCTCGCTATGAACATGGAGGAATATGTGCCCACCATTACGCCGAGGAAGAGGGCAAGGGCAAAGTCATGTATGACCTCTCCGCCAATGAGCATGAGGGCCAGGAGCACGAGAAGGGTTGTAAGGGAGGTGACCACGGTACGGCTCAGGACCTCGTTGATGCTCCTGTTCACAAGGGGATAAAAGTCCTCTCTCTTCTTTCTATGAAGGTTCTCTCTTATGCGGTCAAAGACAACGACACTATCGGAGAGGGAGTAACCCGCGAGGGTAAGGAGGGCCGTTACGATGAGGAGGGTCATCTCCTTGTGCATGATAAAGAGGAGGCCCAGGACCACAAGAACGTCATGAAATGTCGCTATGACAGCGGCCACGCCGAAACGGAACTCAAACCTCCATGCAACGTAAAAGAGTATGCCAAGGAGCGCTATGGAGATTGCCTTCAAGGCGTCTGTCTGGAGTTTCTGTCCAACTGTGGGGCCAACCTCGGTGGTGGAATCAATGCTAAAGGGGTTTTCGGGCATATCCTGCCGGAAGGCATCGGAGAGGGCCTTTCTCGTAGCCGAGAGTTCCTTGCCCGTGGGTTTCAGGCGCACAAGGAGTTTATTTGAGTCGGCCAGTTCCTGAAGGTTGGCGTCCTCGAAACCCCTATTCGACAAAATATTTCTCACCTTGTCAATGGCCACGTTTTTTTCAAAACGGAACTGAATGGAGACTCCGCCGGCAAAGTCTATGCCCAGCCTCGCCATGCCCGTTGGTATGGCTATGGCCGCTACTATGCCAAGAAGGCAGAGTATGGCCGAAATTGTAAAGGTAATCTTCCTTACACCGAGAAAATCTATCTTTGTATTTCCAAGCATAATATCCCTTTTCGCGGACCTCCCTGCAGGGGGCCTAAATGCTCAGTTTCTTGAGCCTGAGTTTGTCGCTCTGTATGTCAAAGGCCACCTTTGTGCCCACAAGAGAGGTAAAGAGGTTTGTAAGTATGCCGAGGCTCAGAGTGACGGCAAAGCCCTTTATTGGTCCCGAGCCGAACTGAAAGAGGACAAAGGCCGTAATGAGTGTCGTCACATGAGAGTCAACGATAGTCCACCATGCCCTGTCATAACCCGAGTTAATGGCCGAGCGCGGCGTCTGCCCGCCCTTGAGTTCCTCTTTTATCCTCTCGAAGATGAGGACATTGGAGTCCACGCCCATACCTATTGTGAGTATCATTCCCGCTATACCCGGGAGCGTAAGCGTGGCGTTAATCCAGGCCATTGCCCCGAGCAGCATTATCATATTAAGCCCAATGGCAAAGTCGGCCACAAGCCCCGAGGCCTTGTAGTAGACTATCATGAAGATGAGGACCAGGACCCCGCCAAGGGCCGCGGCCCTGAGCCCCGCCCTTATGGAGTCGGCACCGAGGCTCGGGCCAACGGTGACGTTCTGTATTATCTTTACAGGGGCGGGAAGTGCGCCCGCGCGGAGCACTATGGCAAGGTCAACGGCCTCCTCGCGCGTAAACCCGCCGCTTATCTGGGCCCTGCCGCCCGCGATGGCCTCTCTTATTACCGGGGCCGAGTGCACGTTGCCGTCAAGGACAATGGCAAGCCTCCTGTCAACGTTTTCGCGCGTAATCCTCTCAAAGGTCCTTGCCCCGGCGGAGTCAAAGGTAAGGGAGACATAGGGCTCGTTGAACTGCTGGTCAAAGGCCACGCGCGCGTCCGAGAGGGCCCCGCCCGAGAGGAGCACCTCTTTTTTCACGAGAAAAGGCACCCGGACAGGCGGACCGCCCTCGGGAGATTTCTTCAGTTGATAGAGTATCTCCGAGCCCGGGGGCACGCCCTCGGCGGCGGCCTTCTGAGGCGGCATGGACTCGTCAATAAGCCTGAACTCAAGGACAGCCGTCTTTCCTATGAGATTTATTGCGCGCCTGGTGTCCTTGAGGCCAGGGAGCTGAATGACTATCTCGCTCTCGCCCTGCTTGTGTATGAGGGGCTCGGCAACACCGAACTTGTCTATCCTGTTCCTGATGGTCTCAAGGGCCTGCGAGTGCGCCCAGTCCCTTATCCTCTTCACCTCCTCAGAGTCAAGGGCAAAGGAGATTGCGCGCTCTTTCACGCCATCCTCCTTGAAGACAGAGGCCTCGTCCTTTACGACCTCAAGGACCTTGCGCCTTGTATTCTCGTCAAAGAAACCAATGGACATATGGGAGATACCCTCTCGACGCACAAACCTGTATGGAATGTTCTTCGTGCGAAGCACGCCCTCGATAGAGTTAACAAGCCTCTGCGTATAGGTCTCTACGGCCTTGTCCTTGTCAACGTCCAGAACAAGGTGCATGCCGCCCTGAAGGTCGAGGCCAAGGGTTATCTTCGGTATCTTCTCGCCCCAGAACGACGGGAGCATATGTGATACCGGAGTGGAGGGCAGAAAGAGGGCTATGGCAACAAGCGTAAAGATACCGAGAAGTATAAGACGTAGCGCTATGCTCTTCATAAAAGAAAACCTATCCTTGAATGCCGGGACGCTGGCGATTCAGGCCCCTGCGTTTTATTCTCCCTTGATCTTTCTCTTGCTTATG
This sequence comes from uncultured Thermodesulfobacteriota bacterium, assembly GCA_964472295.1. GTDB lineage: Bacteria > Desulfobacterota > GWC2-55-46 > GWC2-55-46 > JADFVP01 > JAJRZX01. Next base: position 88,843 of record CAYYJQ010000001.1, read on the forward strand.
GCGCCCTTTTCCACCTTCACCCTCACGTTATCGGCGATCTCGATGGTAACGGTATCCTCGGAGACGCCGCTTACCCTTCCGTGCAACCCCCCTGAGGTAACGACATAATCGCCCTTGGCTGTCTTGGCGAGCATCTCCTTATGGGCCTTTGCGCGTTTTTGCTGAGGGCGTATCATGAGAAAGTAGAAGATGGCGAAGAGTACGATAATGGGGGCGAAACTAAAGATGCCCCCGGCCCCGCCCGATGGTGTCGAGTCCGCGGCAAATGCCAGCGCGACCGGTGTTATGCTAATCAACTTGGGTCCTCCTCTTTGGATGCGTTAAGGCCGTTTAGTCTGTCAAGGCCCCCTTGGATTTATTAAAGCCCTGTAAATGCTTCAAGCGCCCCGGACTGGTCCAGCCCTTGATAAAATTGATAAAATTAAGGGCCCTGATATATTAAGCCCCTTATACCGCGGCTCCGTAAGGGCCGCTGAAAAAGTCTTTTCTGAAGGCGGCGAAAGTGCCGGCCTTTATTCTTTCCCTCATCTCTTCCATGAGAGATGCGTAAAAGAAGAGATTGTGTATGGAGTTGAGCCTTGCCCCAAGCATCTCTCCTGACATGAAGAGGTGACGGAGATAACTCCTTGAGTAATTGGAGCATGTATAACAGACACAGTCCTCGTCAAGGGGACCATAGTCGCGATCAAAGCGACTATTTTTTATAACCAATTTTCCGCCCTTTGTAAAGAGCATGCCGTTCCTTGCATTTCTCGTGGGCATTACGCAGTCAAACATGTCGACGCCCGCCTCCACGGAACGCACGAGGTCGGCTGGCGTGCCGACTCCCATGAGGTAGCGCGCGCGGTCTTTTGGGAGCGCCCCTGTCACAACGCGCGTCATTTCGTCCATTACGTCCGAGGGCTCTCCAACGCTTAGCCCGCCTATGGCATAACCATCAAAACCCGCGTCCACCATGGCAATGGCGTTCTCACGCCGGAGGTCTTCATACATGCCTCCCTGCACAATGGCGAAGAGGAGGCCAGGGCCCCCTTTTTTCGCGGCCTTGCTCCTTATTGCCCAGGAGAGCGTAAGGTCCGCCGCCCTCTTCGCCTCCTCACGCCCCGCGCCTGCGGGCAGGCACTCATCAAGGGGCATGATGATGTCCGAGCCAAGGGTCTCCTGAATCCCCACTACGGACTCGGGCGTAAAACGGCAGGCAGAGCCGTCGAGGTGCGACCTGAAGGTAACACCCCCCTCGTCCACGCGGCAGAGGCCCTTGAGGCTGAATACCTGAAAGCCGCCGCTATCGGTAAGTATGGGACCGGGCCAGTTCATGAATTCATGGAGCCCGCCCGCGCCCCCTATGACATCGGCTCCGGGGCGCAAAAAGAGGTGATAGGTATTGGCGAGTATTATCCTCGCCCCTGTCTGCTTCAGTTCTTCAGGACTCAGCCCCTTTACAGCGGCCTTTGTGCCGACAGGCATGAATACGGGCGTATCAAACTCGCCATGGGCCGTTCTCATGCGCCCGAGCCTTGCCCCTGTGGGGTCCTCCTTTATGAGTTCAAAGGGACCCTGCACGCCACGCCCACTCACGATATGAACATGGCGTCGCCGTAACTGTAAAACCTGTACTTCTCTCTTACGGCCTCGGCGTACGCCTTCATAATGTGCCCATGCCCGGCAAAGGCCGCTGTAAGCATGAGAAGCGTGGAGCATGGGAGGTGAAAGTTCGTTATAAGACCGTCTATGATCCTGAACTCGAAACCCGGAGTAACGAATAGACTGGTCTTTCCCGAGAGGCGCGGCGCGCCCTCGGGGCCGAGGGCCGCGCTCTCAAGCGCCCGGAGAGTGGTTGTCCCAACGGCTATGACTCTTCTACCTTCTTTTTTCGCCTTCATTACGGCCCTGTATACAGAGAGCTCTATGCTGTAGGCCTCGCTCCCGGGCCCTTTTCTCTCCCTGTCATCATCACGAATGGGAAGAAAGGTGGCAGGCCCTGTATGGAGGGTTACGTACTCTATCGCTACTCCCCTTTCCCTGATGGAATCAAACAGGCCCCCTGTAAAATGAAGCCCCGCGGTTGGGGCGGCCACGGCCCCTGTCCTTGCGGCGAATACGGTCTGATACCTCTCCCTGTCAAGGTCCTCGGGGTCTCTTCTCATATAAGGCGGAATGGGAACAAGCCCTGCCTCATCAAGGGACGACGCCGTAAGGCCCTGCATCTCAGCGGTTATAAAACCCCCGCCCTCGACGCCCCGGACAACGCCCCTTATGCCCGCGCCAAAGAAGACCTCGCGCCCAGGGGTAAGCCCCTTTGCGGGGCGTACAAGAGAGCGCCAGAGAGAAGAACCGTCATCGCCGCCGTCCTCTACCCTCTCGACGAGGAGAAATTCCACGCGGCCTCCCGTGGCCTTACGGCCAGGGAGCCTCGCCGGAAATACCCTTGTGTTGTTTAGCACAAGGACGTCTCCAGGCCCAAGGAGCCCGGGAAGGTCCCTGAAGAGACTGTGGCCCACCCTGCCCGTCTGCCGGTCCAGGAGCATAAGTCTTGAGGCGTCGCGCCGGGGAAGGGGATACCTTGCGACAAGGCCCTCGTCAAGGGCATAATCAAAATCCTTAATGTTCATAAGCGCAAAAAAACTTCAGACAAAGCGCATTATTTTAACATAATACGCCAAGTATACAAGCCCCAATAGAAGAAGAGACGCAAGGAAAGTCTGATTAATTCAGACTTTCCTTCGGCGCATGGAGAGACCGCTATTTTCAAGACTTAGAAGTCATTGAAGGAGAGGGCCCCTAAAAGACCTTTTTAAGCCTTGTGCCGGGGTAGTAATGGCGCAGTATCTCCCTGTATGAATACCCTGCCCCGGCCATGCCGCGCGCTCCCCATTGGCTCATGCCAACGCCGTGGCCAGAGCCCCTGCCGGTAAATATAAAGAGTCCTTGACTGGCGCGCACCGTAAAGACCGAACTCCTCATGATGGAGTAGCCTATTATCCTCCTTATATCCTCTCCCCTCAATTCCGCGCTCCTGCCGCGCCGGTCCCTTATCCTTAACTTCCTTATCCTGCCGCCGGGGGTATGGTCCTCCACCGCCGCCTCCACAGGGTCTCCGATTTCATAACCCTCGGCGCGGAGCACCCTTCCAAGCATTGGGGCCGGCACGGCAAAGTCCCACCTGTAACGGGGCGATGCCCTGTCATAGGGGCTCTTGACGGATTTAAGGTATGGGTAACTCTCCCCGCCAGACCATATATCATCGGCGGCGTCGGTGTGTCCGCCTGCGTTGGAATGAAAGACCGTCAGGGCCGGGTGGCCGTCAAAAAAGAGCGCCTCTCCGCTACAGGCCCTCACGGCCCTTGTCGCGGCCTCGTCCTCGGAGGCGGCGCCCCGGTAGACCTGTCCTGCTGTCGAGCCCTCTATGTCATAGGGGCCTGGCCCGGCGCGCTCCATCCTGTAAAGGACATAGGTCCTTGCGGCTACTGCCTGGGCCTTTACAGCCTCTACGGGCCAGGCCGAGGAGATCTCGTAGTTTATTATCCCGGCGAGATACTCCTCCATATCGAGTTCATCGACTACCATGAGGCCGCCGCCGGGCGATGCGTAAAGACGGAGCACCCCCCTGTAGGGGCGCCTGTCAATATAGATGAATTCCCCACGCGGGGCCCTGAACTCAAGGGGAAGACGCCTTGGTCTCTTGTTCACAAGGGCACCGGCGCTTCCATCTGCCCTGCCAATGACAAAGGTCCTGCCAGCCCTCTCAATGGTCAATCCCTTTATGTCCTTAAAGAGCAGGACCCGCACGCTCCTGCCGGCCATGGCCGTGGAGGGCCAGGCCGCAAGGACGGCAAGGACGAGGATAAAGAGGAAGGGCCAGGTCTTTTTATTCATGGCCTCTCGAATGGTAAGTTACAACGCGGCCAAGGGGCTGGACAGGGGGGCCGGGGGACTGTCTTGAGATAGGCGGCCCCTAACACCCGCAGAGTTTCCTCAGGTAGTCCTTTAGCGCCCTTATCTCATCTTCAGTGAGCGTCTTTCCAAAGGGGGGCATGAGCGTTGACTTGCTTGTAGCCGAGCCGCCCTCGCGTATAACGTCAATAATATCAGAATCCGTAAGTTTTTTCATCTCATAGGCGCTCGTGTGGTCACGTGGGTCCACGGGCTGGGACTCCGTGGCATTGGGCCCGTCGCCCCTGCCCTCAAGGCCGTGGCACTGTGCGCAGTAAAAGACGTAATTTCCACGCGCCGTGGCCGCCCCTGCAAGCGACCATACCGCAAAGGAAAAAAACAGGGTAATAACAAGGACCAAACTTAATATGACGCCGTGCTTATTCATGGTAGTATCATCGCCGACATGGTCTTTTTATGGGGTAAAATTGCCCCACGCGCCGCACCTTGGCCATACATTTATGAGGCAGAGGGCGGATGGTTAAAAAATCGCCCCACGCGCCGCACCTTGGCCGTACATTTGTGATGCACAGGGCGGTTGGTCAAAAAAACCTCCCGTCCGGCCACGCATCTTCCCTGCTTCTGCCCGCCCCCTTCACTCTCCCCCTCACTCAAGGCCCGCAACATAGGCGGCAAGGGCCTTCATTTCTACTTCACTTGCAAGGCCTTCATATACGGGCATTCTGCCAACTGGCTCAAAGGCGCGTTGCCCAGTAAGAAAGGCGTATATCCACTCCGGGTTGAGCCTGTCGCGCGCGCCCTCGAGAGACGGCCCCGAGAGCCCCCCCGCCACGGTCCCGCGGACCTTTACGAGGTGGCAGCCATAACAGGCGAATTTCTTGATGAAGACTATCCTTCCGCGCACGTTCACGCCGGGCCTTATGCCCGCTTGCCGCATGAGCCCCGGGGCCTTAAGGCCCATGAGATAGGCCTCCACGGCCCCTGCCTCATCTGCGGGAAGGCGGGGGTGGTCTCCGGGGTTTTTCTCGGTAAGCGAGTTATAGGCAAGGGGCCTTATGTGCCAAGGGGCGCTTAGCCAGCCCCTGAGCCAGCCCTTCTTGAACTTGTTACCCGCGTACCATAGGTCCGGGCCCTTTTCCCGGAGAAAGTCCGCGCGCGACAGAGGGGCACGGGGCCTTTTCACCCTGTGGCAGGCCGCGCAGCGGCGCGCCGTAAAAATCTTTTTCCCGGAAAGGCCGTCCCCCCAGACGCCTGAAGGGATGGAAAGGACTACGACAAGAATGATTAAGGAGAAAAAGGGCAGGTTTTTATTCATATTAAAAAGGCGTTTCATGGAACTTTTTCCGGGGCCAGGGGAGAACCGCCGAGACCGCCATATATATTCATATAAGGAAAGACTGATTAATTCAGACTTTCCAGCGGCGCATGGACGCGTCGCCATTTTCTATAACTGTAAGTTATTGACAATGAGAAAAAGAAAAACCGCGCTTTTTCTTTTTCGTCTCTGAATAATTCAGGGATGAATTATTCAGAGGTTCCATAAAGATAAACCTTGCTTAATGTCCACCTCTCCGCTCCAACCCCATGCGCCCCGTCCAATCCCACCCCGGCCTCCCCCTCTCTCCGGTGTACTTAGGGTTTCACGCAGATGGAACAGCAGACTATGTTTTCATTCTCTCCCGCGCCCTCTCTCCCATGCCCCCTTACCGGGGTCAGAGGACCTCGAACCTGTCCTGCTGAAACCTCTCGACAGGGATTATCGTGACCTTTTCCTTGAACCTCTTCTCAAGGTCCTCAAGGACAGCGGCCCTTTCCTTAAGTCTCTCTGCTATGACGGGGTTACAGTAGAGCGTTGGGGCCTTTTTGCCGTGCAGTTCGCGCTCAAGGGACCTGTAGATGTCCATCATTACCGTGTGCTCGGACTTGATAAAGCCTACTCCCTCGCAGGTGGGGCAAGGCCGGCATAGAGACTGGATGAGGTTATTGCGAAGACGCTTTCGCGTCATCTCGACTATGCCAAGGTCTGAGATGCGGAGTATGTTCGTACGGGCGCGGTCGGCCCTGAGGGCCTCCTTGAGGGCGTTGAAGACCTTGTCCCTGTCCGAGGCCTTGAGCATGTCTATGAAGTCTATGACAATAATACCACCGATATTACGGAGCCTCAGGTTCTTGACGATTACGTCAACGGCCTCGAGGTTGGTCTTTACTATGGTATGCTCGGAGTTCTTCTTGCCTACGTACTTGCCCGTGTTCACGTCAATGGCGGTAAGCGCCTCCATCTGGTCTATTATGAGAAACCCGCCGGAGCGGAGCCAGACCTTGTTCTCAAGGGCACCGTCTATCTCAATCTCAATGCCATAGCGCTCGAAGATGCCCTCCTCGCCGGTGTAGACCTCGAGCCTCTCTTCAAGCGCCGGCATTACCTCTCTGGTGAAGTCGCGCACCTTCTCGAACTCGTCCTCCCTGTCAAGGACCACCCTCCTGACCTTTGAGGAAAACTTGTCCCTTGCGATACGTAGCGTAAGGTCCAGTTCCTCGTGTAGGAGCGATGGCGTTGGGGCCGAGTCTTTCTTCTCTTCAATGGACTTCCAGAGCCTTACGAGGTAGTCCATGTCAGTCTTGAGGTCTTCTGCCGTGGCCCCCTCACAGACCGTCCTTATGATGAAGCCATACCCCGAGGGGCGCATCTCCTGGACTATCTTCTTGAGGCGTCTCCTCTCCCTCTCGCTTGAGATTCTCCTTGAGACCGCAACCCTGTCATATGAGGGCATGAATACGAGGTATCTGCCGGCAAGGGAGATGTACGACGAGACGCGGGCGCCCTTGCTGCCCATTGGCTCCTTTGTGACCTGCACGACAACGTCCTGGCCGTCCTTGAGGAGGTCCTGTATCCTCAGGGCCTTGTACCGGCCCTTTCCACGGCCAGCGCCCCTGCCCTTGTCTCCGCCTGGCCTCTCCTCGGCCTGCTCATCTACGTCCTCAAGGGTCTCCTGTATATCCGAGACATGGAGAAACGCGGTCCTGTCAAGCCCAACGTTTATAAAGGCCGACTGCATGCCCGGCAATACGCGGGCCACGCGGCCCTTGTATATGTTGCCCGTGACCTTCCGCCCTTCTGGACGCTCTATGTAGAGCTCCGCGAGAGAGCCGTCTTCCGTGATGGCAACGCGCGTCTCAAAGGGGTTTGAGTTGACAAAGATTTCTATTTTTTTTTCTTTCTTCATTCCTTCCTTATGGCACGGCAATACCCCTCGTAATGCAAAGACCGTCCACCATGGACGCACCCGGAAAAGGGCCGCCAGGCCACGGGACTCAACACTTATGGGGGGCGCACCGCGCCTTTATCTTATTGAAAGGACCTTGTCTTGAGGATGGGTATGAGGGGGGCTTCCGGGGCCGGGATATGAAAGACATGGACGAGCACGTCAACGGGCCTGATGCCCGGCGCGGCTCCATGCAAAAGGACAAACTTCACCCCTTCACCGTCAAGGCGTCTTATCTCTCCAATCTGTTGCCTCAAGTCTATTGTTCTCGATTTCTCGCCCTTTGTAATTACCGCCGGAAGTGTATCCCTTGAGACGAAATCCTTTATAAACCCATCGATCCTTTCAGAATCTATATCAAAACCACTGGGGGCATCTTCAAAACTTGCTACATACTCCGTCTTTTTCATCATAACAGAGCGCTTGCGGGGTTTCAAGCCCTGATTGCAGAGGGCGGAGAAACTCATGCCTTGAGGGGCCTCTCTATTCAGTCTCGTTATTATCTCGTCTACTGGAATAGGCGGGCCAAGGAGAGTCAACTCCAGGCGCTCATCAAGGCTCTCCACCCCGAGGGGCGTGGGCTCGGAAAAACTTATCCTGGGCATTGGGTGAAACCCCGAGGAGTACTTAAGAGGGAGGCCGGCTCTCCTTACAAGCCTCTTTACCACCTTCATGACCTCAAGATGACCGAGAAACCTCAAAGAACCGGTCTTTGTAAACCTGAGTCCCACCTTGTAGGATGGAAGATTCTCAGGTCTTCTTCTCTCTCTTGCCGCGGGCTCTGGCACGGGCGCCTCTGTAAGGACGTTTTTTACTGTCCTATGGTCGCAGACCCCGCAGACCGAGCAGGCCCCTTCGCGGCAGTCAGGCGTCTGCTCTGCTTTAAGGGACCTTTGCAACTGTTCATAAAGGAATCCCCTGTCAACTCCCGGAGATAGATGGTCCCAGGGAAAGACCTCGTCCCTGCCGCGCCTTCTTGCCGTGTAAAACCCGGGATCAATACCCACGGCGCTAAAGGCTTCCTCCCAGAGCGCGTAATCGAACTTTTCGCCCCAGCCGTCGAACCTGCACCCAAGGCGAAAGGCCCCCTCTATTACGTCTGCAAGGCGGCGGTCGCCACGGGCGAAGACGCCCTCAAGGAGGCTCATCTGCGGTGCGTGCCACTTGAAATCAATGCCCTGCCCGGTGAGGCGTTTTCTGAGGAGGCCCTGAAGCCTCTTTAGTTCCTCCGCGCCCACCTGCGGCTCCCACTGAAAGGGCGTAAAGGGCTTTGGTATAAAGGATGAGACGCTTACGCTTATGCGGAGCCCCCCCCTTCCCCTGCCGCGCCCGCCTCCTGAACCCACGGCAGTGCGGGCCTCTTTTTTTACACGCTCTGCGAGTTCGCATATCCCGAGCACGTCTTCTTCCGTCTCCGTTGGAAGCCCTATCATGAAGTAGAGTTTCATGGCACGCCAGCCAAGGCCGAATACCTCGCGCACGGCCCGCATGAGGTCTTCCTCTCTAATGCCCTTGTTTATCACCCTTCTGAGGCGCTCCGTGCCCGCCTCGGGCGCGAGGGTAAAGCCCGTTTTTCTGACCTTTCTTATCTCAGAGGCAAGGGCCGTTCCAAGCGTTCCCACACGGAGCGAGGGGAGGGAGAGGGCTATACGCTCAGGTTCAAGGACCTTCATGAGCCCCTTCAGAAGGGGCGCTATGGGCCCATAATCCCCGGCGCTGAGGCTTAGGAGCGATACGTCGTCATAACCTGTCGCGGCAAGGGCCTTTTCTATAATCTCGATAATACCCGCCGGGCTCCTCTCACGGACGGGCCTGTACAGCATTCCGGCCTGACAGAACCTGCACCCCCGCGTGCAACCCCGGTTTATCTCCACTGTAACGCGGTCGTGTATGGTCTCGGTAAAGGGGACAATGGGGCGCGCCGGGAGGTATGCCCCAAGGTCCATTATCAGCCTCTTTTCCACGGCCTCGTACCCCTCGAGGAGGGGCCGCACCTCACTGACCGTATTATCATCGTTATAGAAGACCTCGAAGAAAGACGGCACATAGACGCCGCGAACCCCTGCGAGGTTTTTTAGTATCTCCCCTCGTTCAAGCCCCCTCTTTCGGCCCTCCATGACCACATCGGCCATCTCGAGGGCCGCCTCTTCGCCGTCGCCAAGGAGAAAGGCGTCAAAAAAAGGCGCGACTGGCTCGGGGTTGCACGTAAGCGGGCCGCCCCCGAAGACAAATGGGTCAGCCCCGGTACGCCCGGCGGCGCGAAGCGGCACGCCGCCAAGGTCGAGCATATTCAGTATATTGGTATAGGAGAGTTCGTACTGAAGGGAAAAACCTATTATATGGCAGTCACTTAGCGTGAGGCCCGATTCAAGGGTCGAAAGGGGAAGGCCCTTTTCGCGAAGCAGGGTCTCCATGTCTGTCCATGGCGCGAAGACGCGCTCGCAGGCAATATCGTCCCTTGAGTTCAGTATCTGGTAGAGTATCTGCATTCCAAGGTGGCTCATGCCCACCTCATAACTATCGGGAAAGGCCAGGGCATACTTCAATGCCACGCGCGAGAGGTCTTTTTTAATGGAGTTCACCTCGCCGCCTATGTACCTTGAGGGCCTTCGCACAAGGGGGAGGAGTTTTTTAATATCCACCACTTCCTTCTTCCTGTCTCTTAGTCTCATATTCTTTATCACCGAGTTCACTACCCCACGGGCGCACAGACGCCGCACCTTGTGCACCCCGGCGCGCAGGACGGAGTAAGCCTTCCTTCAAGGCCGCGCTCACGCTCGCGCCAGAGGTAATCCTTTTTTATGCCGTGGTCTATTATCTCCCATGGGAGGACCTCGCCATGGTCCCTCTCCCTCATGGCCCCTTCTTCAATGATGGAGCGTCTCTTTCTCACGGCGCGCCTTGGGCCAAGTTCAGCGGCCTCCAGAATAACCTCCCCTGCCCTTGCGTCTCCCCGTGCGATGAAGGCCTGAAAAAGGGCTGACCCTGGGGGCATGGCCTTGAGCCTTACGCCGCCGATACCCTTTATGCCCTTTTTGATTATAGCGAGCCTCCTCTCAAGGACCTCAACGGACTCAAAGGACGACCACTGAAATGGCGTAAAGGGCTTTGGTATAAAGGGATTAAGGCTTATGGCAAGAGAGGCATCCCCTGAGGCGCACTTTATCTTCGTCATAATATCCACTATGGCCCCGGCGTCCTCGTCCGTCTCCGTCGGGAGGCCGTAGAGAAAATAAAACTTCATCCTCTTGAACCCGGCGCCCCGCACCATGGAGACGGCCCTTAAAATATCATCTTCCGTAAGGCCCTTGTTTATGAGGTCCCGCATCCTGCCGCTTCCGGCCTCAGGGGCAAGGGTTACTGTCCTGTAACCGGCCTTTTTTAAGAGCGCGAGTTTTTTTTCATCCAGGACATCGAGGCGCATGGAACTCAGCGTCACCGAGGCCCCGGCGCCAAGGCCCGCCTCCACCACGGCGTTAAGGGCCGAGTAATCCGAGACCGCCGTCCCCACGAGTCCCACCTTGCCCGTGGCCCCGGCCGCCTCGCGAACCGCTTCCATCACGTCAGCCGCGTCCCGCTCCCTTGGAGGGAGGCAGACAAAGCCCGCGGCGCAGAACCTGCACCCCCTGCCACAGCCCCGTTCTATCTCCATGAGCGATGTATCACGGAAGACCGCAAGGGGGGTCCTCACAAAGTTACGGGGCATGACAAGGCCCTTGAGATCCATGTTCTTTCGGGCCCTTACTCTCTTCTTCGCGCCTTGCCTCGCTTTTATTGCGGCTACTTCTCCGCCGGAATACTCAACGTCATAGAGGGAGGGGATAAAGGTAAAGTCCAGCGAATCAAGGCCCATAAGAAGGGCCTCTTTTGAGTCGGCCTGCCCCCCCGCGAGGTCTGCGTAACGGGCCATGAACTCTTCAACAGCGCCCTCTGCCTCGCCTATAATAAAGGCGTCCATAAACTCCGAGACTGGCCAGGGGTTAAGTGAGGCCGCTATGCCCCCGGCAATGACAAGGGGCGCGCCTTCGGCGCGCTCCTTGCCAAGGTGAGGCAGTCCCGCGAGTCTCAGCAATATGGGGATATTTACGTAATCATCCTCAAAGGAGAGAGAGAAGGCGATAATATCAAAGTCCCCAAGAGGCCGCCCGGACTCAAGTGTAAAGACCCCGTGCCCGCCTCGCTCCATGAACTCAAGGTCACCACGCTCGGGCACAAAGGCGCGCTCGGCCACTACGTGGTCCATGGAGTTGAAGAGATGGTAGAGGGTCTGGAACCCGAGGTTGGACATGGCCGGCGCGTAGTGATTCGGGTACAGAAGCGCCACGTTCACCCTGCCGCCGGGGTCCTTGAAGACCGTGCCCTCTTCGAGGGCGAGAAGTTTTTTCGCCTTTTCCCTGATCTTACGATTTATGACAGTACGTCTCCCTGCTTTGTCTTCATCCTGAACTGACCATGAGATACCTGGAAATCTCCGGCCTTGTTCATTAATCATTATCCCACGTCAGGGCTCCTCTTACAAGGCAGCCCCCCCCCGGGGTCTTCAAGGAAAAACAAAAAGACCAGGTTTTTAACCTGAAAGGAAGATATTTGGTGCGGCGGGCCGCCACGGGCCTCAGAGGAGGCCTGCGGGGGATTTACGGGAAGGAGGCACATCGCCTCCGGGGGGGATGGAACCTGCCCTGAAAATTGGCAAGTTTTTTTTAATGTTTCACGCGTGGCCTCTAAACTCTTCACATCAATCTGAGTGGAAGGCGCCAATGCGGCAAAAAGCATCAAAAAAACCTGCCAAGCCTGTATATCCTTTGTACTCCTTTCGTAATTACCTTAACCTGCGGTACCTATATCCGTGGCCTGTTGCAAAGTTCCGCAAGAGTGGTACGGCGGCGCGGACAAGAGGGACCGCGCCTGATACGGTCCTGGCCTTAATCGGCCTGTCTCCTAAGGAACGTCGGTGTATCGTAAAGGTCCTCGTCATCGGCCTTGAGGCCCCCATACTGGCCAAGGCGTTTAATCTCTCCCGCATTGAAACCAAGGGACTTTACCTTCTCGTGCCTTATGACCGTTGGCACGTCAAGGTCTTCTATGATTCGGGCCGCGGGAAGGGCCTCGCTTGGCAGGGCCTCTTCCCCGGCGGCCCCGAACCCGGTGGCAATAACCGTGACACGCACCTCGTCTCCCATGCGGTCGTCTATCACGGCGCCGAATATGATATGGGCGTCCTCATGGGCCTCTTCGTGTATGAGGCTCGATGCCTCGTTTACGTCGTGTATGGTGAGGTCCGATGAACCCGTGATATTGAGGAGAACGCCCCGTGCCCCGCTTATGGATATGTCCTCAAGAAGGGGCGAGGATATGGCCTTTCTCGCCGCGTCCTGTGCCCTCTGCTCGCCGGCGCCGGTGCCGCTTCCCATGAGGGCCTGACCCATCTCGCTCATGATGGTCTTTACGTCGGCAAAGTCCACATTCACAAGGCCCGGCACGGTGATTACGTCGGATATTCCCTTAACGGCCTGAAGGAGCACCTCGTCAGCCTTCTTGAAGGCAGAGGCAAGCGTGGTGTTCTTGCACGAGACGGATAGGAGCCTCTGGTTGGGTATGGTTATGACCGTGTCCACCACGGATTTCAGGCGCTCCAGGCCCTCTTCGGCCTGGCGCATCTTCTTTGTGCCCTCAAAGGAAAAGGGCTTTGTCACGACGGCCACGGTAAGGGCCCCTGTCTCGCGGGCCACCTCGGCTATGACGGGGCTTGCCCCTGTGCCTGTTCCGCCACCCATGCCAGCGGTGATAAATACCATGTCCGCGCCGGCAAGGCTCTCGAAGAGCACGTCCTTACTCTCAATGGCCGCGTTCCTGCCAACCTCGGGGTTGGCCCCCGCGCCAAGGCCCTTGGTAAGGGTGGAGCCTATCTGTATCTTTATCCCTGCCGCGGATTTTTCAAGGGCCTGCGCGTCCGTGTTGGCCGCGAGGAACTCAACACCCTGCAGGCCGAAGTCTATCATGGTGTTCACGGCATTGCCTCCGCACCCGCCAACACCGATTACCTTGAGCCTTGCCCCGGCGTTGAAGCCGTCGTCAAAACATATATTCATATCCCCCTCCTTTGTAAAATCCATTATCTCCTCCTCATCATGATGGAATAAATGCGTCTATTAACTCCTCAACCCGCCCCTAAAAAAATTCCTTTACCCAGCCACGCATCCTGGAGCTGAGCTTATTGAATATGTTTCCGCCTTTCTGCGGGAAATGCGTTCCCCCCACCTTTCGGGCCCCAAAGAGCACGAGGCCCACGCCTGTTGCGTACATGGGGTTCTTGACAATGTCAACAAGGCCCGTAACCCCCCGGGGGACTCCCTTTCTGACGGGCATGTTAAAGACCTGCTCGGCAAGCTCCACGGCCCCCTCCATGGCCGAGGTACCGCCCGTGAGGACTATGCCCGAGGATATGAGGGCGTCGTACCCGGACTTTACAATCTCGCGGTTCACGAGTTCAAAGAGTTCCTCCATCCTCGGCTCCAGTATCTCGCAGAGCATGAACCTTGAGACCTTCTTGGAGCGCTGGCCGCCCACAGTGGGCACATCTATGGTCTCGTCCTTGGCGACCATGGCCGTCATGGCGCAACCGTATTCCTTCTTTATCCTCTCGGCGACACTTGCCGGCGTGCGAAGCCCAACGGAGATGTCGCCTGTCGCCTGGTTGCCGCCAAGGGATATGACGGTGGTGTACTTTATGGTGCTGTTGTGGTAGAGGGCTATGTCTGTCGTGCCGCCGCCTATGTCCACAAGGACCACGCCTATTTCCTTCTCGTCGGGAATGAGAACGGACTCGCTGCTCGCGAGTTGCTGAAGCACTATGTCGTCAACATCAAGTCCCGCCCTGTTTGCGCACTTTATTATGTTCTGTGCGGAGGTGACGGCGGCGGTGACTATATGGACCTTTACCTCGAGCCTTATCCCTATCATGCCAAGGGGGTCTTCTATGCCCGCCTGGTCGTCTACAATGTACTCCTGCGGTATAACGTGAATTACCTCCCTGTCAGGGGGTATGACCACGGCCTGGGCCGCCTCAATGGCCCGGTCTATATCGGCGCGCGTAACCTCCTTGCTCTTAACGGCTATTACTCCGTGGCTGTTAAAGGCCCTGATATGGCCGCCGGCTATGCCGCAGAAGACCTTATTTATCTCGCAGCCGGCCATGAGCTCCGTCTCCTTGATGGTCTCCCTTATAGACTCGACGGTGCTCTCGATATTGACTACAACGCCCTTTCTGAGCCCCTTTGAGGGCCTCGTGCCAATGCCGATTATCTCCACACCATCAACGGTCTTTACCCCCGCGATGGCGCATATCTTTGTAGTCCCGATGTCAAGGCCTACGATAATATCTTCTTTTCTCGACATTACGCTCTTCCACCCCCCTTTGAGACAACATCATGATCATATGTCACCACGGCCTCCCCGGCCTTTCTCACATCCACGGCCACCGCCCCTCTAAGGGCCCCCCTGTTCATGGCCCTGAACCTCTCGAAGAGTCCAAGCCCTCTCTCAAAGCCCTCTGCCCCCAGCTCCACCCTCAGGCCCGAGTCAAGTGTGTAGAGGGTAAAACCATATACAGGGTCGCAGTGTATCTCCGAAATACTCTCAAGGTTAAGTCCCCTTCCACTCTCAAGACTTGAGAATAACCTCATGAAGGATTCCATATAAGTCCCGCCGGCATCTATCATCTTTCTCTCAAGGCCGGTGACAAGGGGCAGATCCAGCCTGTCCTCTGGCGCGAGTTTCTTGAAAATCACTCCCTTACTGTCCATGACAAAGAGGTCCTTTATCTTCACAATGGCCATGGGCCGCCTCTCCACAACCTCTATCCTCACCGTATCAGGGAGTTTCCTCCTTACAACGGCGCTTACGACCCAGGGATTCTTTTTCACCCTTCCCGCCACCTCGCCAGATGAGAAGGAAAAGATATTCTCACCCTCTTCTATTCCCGCGAGTTTTATTATCTCCCTTGGTTGCGCCCTCAGGGCGCCCCTTACAAAGATGTGCTCTACACCAAGGCGCGGCGTTGTAAGTATTTCCTCATATAGGCGCCACCCGCCATAACCAAGACCGGCCACTATTGCGAGCGCCAGGCATATCCTGAGCGCCGCGGCCACGCGGCGTGCGACCCGTCTCGCGAGAGGCTCTTTACGCCTCCTGTTCCTCTTCTTTTTTCTACTTGCAACCTTCTTTATCATGCCCGTGCTCCAGCGATGCGCCTTCGAGCATCCGCGCCACAAGTTCCCTGTAGGAGAGGCCCGCCTCCTGCGCGGCCATGGGCAGGAGGCTCCTCTCCGTAAGCCCGGGAGAGGTATTCACCTCAAGGACAAAGGGCCTGTTCTCATTATCCAGAATAATATCCACCCTTGCCGCCCCCCTGCACCCGAGGGCCTCATAGGCCTTTTTCGCGATAGACGAGACCTCTTTATTGAGGGTCTCGGGAAGGTCAGCGGGTACGGAAAACCTCGCTCCCCCTTTTGAGTACTTGGCCTCATAATCATATAGCGGCCCATCAATGAGTATCTCCACTACGGGAAAGACACTGCCATCGAAGATGGAGACGCTCACTTCCCTGCCCTCGATATACTCCTCTACGAGCACCTGGCCGCCAAAACCACGGGCAAAGTCCACGGCGCTCCTGAACTCACCGGGTCCGCCAACAAGGCTGAGCCCCAGGGTCGAGCCCCCTTCAGAAGGTTTCACCACAAGGGGAAACCTCATGCCCGCAACGTCCTCTACCGAACACGATGTACTGAAGGCCGGAGTTGGTATGGAGTTCATAAGGAGCACCCTCTTTGTAATAATCTTGTCCATGGCAATGGCGCTCGCGAGCACCCCTGAGCCTGTATAGGGTATACCCATTACCTCGAGCCCGCCCTGCAACGAGCCGTCCTCACCCCAGCCGCCGTGCAGGGCTATGAAGGCCAGCTCAACGCCCTCTTCCCTCAGCCTCGTAAAGAGGTCGGTTCCAGCGTCTATTGAGACGGCGTCATAACCCTCGTCAGAGAGGGCCCTCAGCACCGAGGCCCCTGTGCGAAGTGAAATCTCCCTCTCGCTTGATACCCCTCCCATGAGCACACCCACCTTCTTATCCATAAAGGCCCGTCCGATGCGCTTTCCTGCCTGAACACGCGCCTCAGTCATCTTCGCCAACTACCTCTACCTCGGGTTCAAGGAGCACTCCGAACCTGCTATAGACGCTATCGCGGACAGCGGCCATGAGAGTAAGCACATCCACTGCCCTTGCCCCATTGCTATTGACAATGTAGTTGGCGTGCACGGTTGATACGGCGGCCCCTCCCTCTGTCATGCCCTTGAGCCCCGCCTCCTCGATGAGCCTTCCGGCAAAATCGCCCTCAGGGTTCTTGAATATGGAGCCAGCGTTGGCAGGGAGGCCAGGGGCCGTGGCCTTTCTCTTCTCAACAAAGCCTTTTATCCTCTCCCTTATCCTCTCGGGGCTGTCCTTGTGAAGGCGTACATGCACCCTTGTAACCACCACGTCCCGGCCAATCTTCGAGGACCTGTAAGAGAGACCCATATCACCTGCGGGGATAAACCGCTTCGCCCCTTTTCTGCTCATCACCTCCACGCCGTCCATGACTGAACTCATATCACTGCCATAGGCCCCGGCGTTCATGACCGCGGCCCCGCCCATGGAGCCTGGAATGGAACATGCGAACTCCATGCCCGCGAAACCCTTCTCAGCGGCCTCGGCGACAAAGGCGGCGATATTGACTCCAGAACCAACAACAGAGGTTGCCTTCTCTTCATTCCAGATAGTGTCCTTGAGGCCCTCTCTCATGTTTATCACTATGCCTCGAACCCCTCCGTCACGGACAAGAAGGTTTGTGCCCATGGCCATGATGAAAAAGGGGAACTTTCTTGATATGGCGAAGTGCAGTATCTCCTTCAAGTCCGCCTCGTCCAGCGGAAAGGCCATTACGTCGGCAGGACCGCCTATGCCAAAGGAGGTATACTCACTCATTGGGACATTGAAGAGTATCTTCCCCTTGAAACGCTCCACAAAGATGAGCGGATACTGATGTGAGAGGTTCTGTTTCTTCATTCAGAGCGCCTTGAGATTTTTTGTGCCTTCTTCCTTCTTGAGGAGTTCAAGGAGCGCCACACCCGCCTTCCAGACGTCTCCCGCCCCCAGTGTTATGACAAGGTCTCCGCCACGGACAAGGCCCTTAAGGTGGGCGGGCACGTCCTCTATATTCTTTATATAGGTCACGTCCTTGTGGCCGTGTTCCTTTATGGCGCCGCAGAGCGCCATGCCGTCAACTCCCTCAATGGGTTCTTCACACGCGGCGTAGATGTCCGTGACAATCAGGGTATCCACGTCATTGAAGGCCGAGAGAAAGTCGTTGAAGAGGTCTGCTGTCCTCGAAAACCTGTGGGGCTGGAATACGGCTACTATCCTCTTCTTGAAACTCTGCTTCGCCCCGGCGAGCACGGCCTTTATCTCCTCGGGGTGGTGTCCGTAGTCGTCTATTACAGTGACGCCGCCCGCCGAGCCCCGCACATGGAATCTTCTTTCCACGCCGGCAAAGGACTCAAGCCCTTTTTTTACGCCCTCAAAGCCTGTTCCAAGCTCAAGGGCCACCGCGGCCGCGGCAAGGGCGTTCTGCACATTGTGCCTGCCAGGGAGCCTCATGGTGATACTGCCCATCATGGCGCCAGAGACATAGAGGTCAAAGGTGGTCTCCATGCCCTTGTAGACAATATTGGCCCCATGCACATCGGCCTGCGCCGCGAGCCCGTAGGTAAGAAAACGCCTTGTAACGTGGGGCAGAAGCCCCTGTATGGCCGGGTGGTCAAGACAGAGTATGGCGCAACCATAAAAAGGGACCTTGTTCATGAAACCAAGATATGCCTCGAAGACCTCGTCCATGGAGGCGTAATGGTTCATGTGCTCGCGGTCTATGTTTGTCACAACAGCGATGGTGGGCGAGAGTTTGAGGAAACTCCCATCAGACTCGTCGGCCTCGGCCACAAGGATGTCTCCCTTTCCAAGACGGGCATTCGCGCCAAGGCTGTTGAGCTTTCCGCCTGTCACCACCGTGGGGTCAAGGCCCGAGGCGGCCAGTATGGAGGCCACAAGGGACGTTGTCGTGGTCTTGCCGTGCGTGCCCGCGATGGCTATGCCATACTTCATGCGCATGAGTTCGGCGAGCATCTCGGCCCTCGGTATAATGGGTATCTTGGCCGTTGCCGCCGCCGTGAGCTCGATATTATCGGGCCTCACAGCCGAGGAATAGACCACGCACTGGGCCCCGCGTATGTTCTCTTCACCGTGCCCTATATGTATGGAGGCCCCGAGTCCCTCGAGCCTCTTTATGGTGGCCGAGCGCGCGATGTCCGAGCCCGATACCTCGTAACCAAGGTTCAGAAGGACCTCTGCTATGCCGTTCATGCCAGACCCGCCTATGCCCACGAAATGAATCCTCTTTATCCTTCCCCTGTACATGCTCTTCGCCTCTTTTAGATTGGGGAACCCCTGAAAAATCAAGAAGTTCCTTAAGGGTTACGTTGCCGCGGTGACCTGAACCTCGCCCTTCATTTTCAGAAGGTTCATGAAGTCATCGACTATTACCGCCGCCGCCTCGGGCCTCCCGAGGGCGCGCGCCTTCTTTCTCGTCTTCTCGAGCCTCCCGGGGTCTTCATAGAACTGCCTGATGCTCTCGGCGAGAGACCTGCCCGTGAGTTTTTCCTGCGGTATCATCACCGCGGCCCCGCCGTCCACCATGCACCTCGCGTTCACCTCCTGGTGGTTGTCCGAGGCGAATGGATAGGGCACGAGTATTGAGACAAGGCCAAATGCCGCTATCTCGGCCATGGACGTTGCCCCTGCCCTGCATATGACAAGGTCCGCCGAGGCATAGGCGTCGGCCATGAAGTCTATGAATTTGTAGAGCCGCACCTTGAGTTTCTTTCTCTCGTAGGACTCCTTTACAAAGCCATATCCCTGCTCTCCAGTCTGGTGTATGACATCAAGGTCCTTCCATATATCCGTAAGATACTCCGTGGCGTCGAGAAAGGCCGCGTTTATTGCTGTTGCGCCCTGGCTCCCGCCAAAGACGAGTATGGTAAAGGGCCTCTTTCCCCTCGCCTTCCCTGTCCCGTGGTCCATGGCGGCGGCCTTCTTGATTATCTCCCGCCTCATTGGGTTGCCGGCAAGGAGTACCTTTCCGGGAGGGAAAAACCTCCCTGCCTCGGGAAAGGCCGTGTAGACCCTCCCGACCACGCGGCCAAGGAGCCTGTTGGTAAGCCCGGCAAGTGCGTTCTGCTCCATGATGGCCGTCTTTATTCCAAGGAGCCTTGCCGCAAGGACCACGGGCGCCGAGGAATAGGCCCCTGAGCCTATTACGCCGTCAGGCCGTATTTTCCGAAGCATCTTCAGGGCCCTTACAGTGGCTGTCACCACCTTTATTACTGCCCTCACCCTCTTTATGCCATGGCCGCCCTTCAGGCCCTCCACATCAAGGAGTGTAAGGTGATAGCCATATCCCGGCACTATCTTCTCCTCGAGCCCGCCCCTTACGCCCACGAACTCCACCTCCACAGAGGAATCGCGTCTCCTGAATTCCTCGGCAAGGGCTATGGCGGGGAAAAGATGCCCGCCCGTGCCTCCTCCTGCCATTACAAACTTCAATACAGCCCCCATGCAAGCGTATAGGTCATGAAGAAGCCTCGTTCTGAAGTATGTAGATATTCAAGAGTATTCCCACTGCTATCATATTTATTACAAGGGAAGTGCCGCCGTAACTTATAAATGGAAGGGTCAGGCCCTTTGGCGGCAGAAGCCCCATGACAACGGCCATGTTCACCGCGGCCTGCATGGCCACCATAATCGTAAGCCCCAGCGCGAGGTAGGCACCGAAGAGGTCCTTTGCCTTGAGCGCTATCTTTACGCCGGAGATAAGAAAGACAACGTAAAATAAAATTACGAGCCCCACGCCCACAAGGCCCAGTTCCTCTCCTATGACGGAGAGTATGAAGTCTGTATGGGCCTCGGGAAGATAGAAGAGTTTCTGCATGCCCTCTCCAAGCCCCACGCCCGTAACCCCTCCGGAGCCAAAGGCGATAAAGGACTGCACCATCTGAAAACCCGCTCCCCGGGCGTCCTTCCATGGATCAAGAAAGACCATTATCCTCCTACCCATGTAGGCGTACCTCGTTATTACGATGTACACAAGGGGCAGGACTGGAATAAAGAGTCCCAGGAGGTATCGCAGTCTTACCCCCCCGATGAAGCACATGGTAAAGACCAGGGCCGAGAGGGTAAGAGAGGTCCCAAGGTCAGGCTCCATAAGCACGAGGAGGATAATAAGGCCGGGGATAATGATATTCGGGAGAAAGCCAAAGTAAAAATCCTTTATCTTCTCTACCCTCTTCGATAAGGAGTAGGCAAGAAAAACGACAACGGCAAGCTTGGCGGGCTCTGATGGCTGGAAGGCAAGGGGCCCGAGATGCACCCACCGCCTCGCGCCGCCCGCGCGAAAGCCTATGCCCGGCACATATATAAGGACAAGGAGGGCCGCCGCGATGATGAGAAGCGGGTACACGAGTTTGCCATAGAGCGTATAGGGTATGCGCGAGGCCGCAAGAAAGAGCACGAGCCCTGTGAAGGCGTAGACAAGGTGCTTCTTCATGAAGAAAAACTCATCTCCAAAGCGGTTCATGGCCACGATGTAACTCGTGGAATAGACCATGACCACGCCCATTACGAGGAGCGCAAGGGCCGAGAGTATGAGAAACCTGTCTGTGTCCGTTCTTCTTAGTATGGCCATAATATTCTTTTCCGGCTCAGCACCTTTTATGTTTATAAGGCCCGCACAAGGTCGCTGAAGCACTCGCCCCGCTCCTTGAAGTCGCGGAACATGTCAAAACTCGAGCACGCAGGCGACAAGAGCACCGTATCCCCTGCCTCGGCCTCGCTGGCCGCCATGCGCACCGCCTCTTCCATGGAAGAGGCCCTCTTCACTTCCACTATCCCTTTAAAGGCCTCTTCAAGCCTCTCTCCCGCCTCGCCAAGGGCGATAAGGAGCCTTAGTTTCCTGGCCGCCTCGGGGTAGAGCACTGCATAATCACCGCCCTTGTCCCTGCCCCCTGCTATGAGGATTACAGGCGCCGGAGTGCCTTCAAGGGCTTTTTGAAGGGCCCCTGTGTTCGTGCCCTTGGAGTCGTTGACATAGCGCACGCCCCGTACTTCCCGCACAAGTTCCATCCTGTACCTGAGGCCCCTGAAGGCCTTGAAGCCGGAGATGACATCGTCTTTTCTTACGCCAGAGAGCCTGAGCGCCCCTATGGCGGCCATGGCGTTCTCCATATTGTGCCCGCCGCGAAGCCCGGGCCAGTCCATGGCGTATGACTCCACAACGCCGTTATGGGCAAAGAATATCTCCCCTCCCTCATGCCATAGACCGGTGCGTACCGCCCCCTCGCAGGCAAATGGCACCCGCTCGCCCCCGCCCCTGCCCACGCCCCGGAGCATCTCTTCTCTTATGAGGGGGTCTGCGGCGTTTACCACGGCATAGTCACCCTCTACCTGATTATCAAAGAGCCTGAGCTTCACAGAGGCGTACTCCTCGAAACCGCTGTATCTATCGAGGTGGTCGTCGGTAATG
Source organism: uncultured Thermodesulfobacteriota bacterium (assembly GCA_964472295.1). GTDB lineage: Bacteria > Desulfobacterota > GWC2-55-46 > GWC2-55-46 > JADFVP01 > JAJRZX01. The sequence continues at coordinate 110,660 of CAYYJQ010000001.1, forward strand.
TTAAGGAGCAGTGCAATATGGGGGCTGAATTCCTCTATTGTCTCAAGTTGAAAACTGCTCACCTCAAGTACGCAGAGCTTCGCCGGGTCCTCGTCCAGAAAATAATCAAGGGCAGGGGTCCCGATGTTGCCCCCTACAAAGACGCTCATGCCGGCCCTTTTCATGACCTCACCTATAAGAGTAGTAACAGTGCTCTTGCCGTTTGTCCCGGCAACGGCTATTATGGGCACACTTATAAAGCGGGCGGCAAGCTCAAGGGCGCCTATTACCTCTATGCCCTCTCTCCTTGCCTCCTCAAGAAAGGGCGCCCTTGCGGGCACGCCCGGGCTTATTACAACAAGGTCGGCCCTGGTGACATCTTCAACTCCAGTGGTCCCGGCCTTTATGACGGCCCCCTCTGCCCTTAGTTCGTCCATGTCCCCAAGGTCAGCCTCGCCGCGCGTGTCAGTGGCCGTCACGGTAGCGCCGCTTTGAAGAAGAAACCTTGCCGCCGAACGCCCCGTAACACCGAGCCCCACTACAAGTACGCGCCTTCTTGAAAGGGCTTCGCGCGGGTCCGCGCCCCCTTGCCGCGCTCTTTTCTCTTCCATCTCAACGGCCATGTTCATTGCTCCTGCGCCCCTACCTTATCTTCAGAGTACTTACAGCTATAAGCGCCAGTATTATTGAAATAATCCAGAACCTTACGATTATCTTCGGCTCTGCCCAGCCCTTGAGTTCATAATGGTGATGAATGGGGGCCATGGCAAAGACGCGCTTTCCCGTTAATTTAAAGGAGCCCACCTGAAACATCACGGAGAGGGCCTCGACCACGAATATCCCGCCGACGATAAGGAGGAGTGCCTCCTGCTTGGTCATGACGGCTATGGTCCCAAGGGCCCCGCCAAGGGAGAGCGAGCCCACGTCCCCCATGAAGACCTGCGCCGGGTATGTATTGAACCAGAGGAAACCAAGACTTGCCCCAACCACGGCCCCGGCAAAGACCGTTACCTCCGCCGCGTTGGCTACGTGGAGGATATGAAGGTATGAGGCTATCTTCACATGGCCCGTCACATAGGCAAGGAGCATGTAAGTGCCCATGGAAATTATCATGGGGCCTATGGCGAGCCCGTCAAGGCCGTCCGTAAGGTTAACGGCGTTCGAGGAGCCCACAATCACGAGCATTACAAAGGGCACGTAGAGGAACTTAAGGTCAAAGGCCACGTCCTTGAAGAAGGGTATGGTCACCACTGTGTCAAAACCCGCGCCATAGAGGAAGAGGGCCGCCACAAGGGCCACCACCATCTGAAGGCCAAGTTTCGAGGCCGCGCTTAGCCCCTTCTTGTCCCTCTTTCTTACCTTCTTCACGTCATCCACAAGGCCGATGATACCCATGCCCATTGTGACGAAGAGGAGGAGCCAGACAAAGGAATCAGAGAAGTTCCCCCAGAGGGCCACGGAAAAGAAGACCACTGTGAGGATTATGGCGCCGCCCATTGTGGGCGTCCCCTCCTTCACGGCATGTGTCGGCGGGCCGTCGCTCCTTACCACCTCCTGTGCCTTCAGCATCTTGAGTTTCCTTATAAGGTATGGCCCCATCACAAAGCTCAGGACCAGCGATGTAACCGCCGCGTATATGGTCCTGAACGTAATGTACTGAAAGACGTTGAAGATCGTATGGTACTTTGCGAGGGGAAATAAAAAGTAATAGAACATCTTCTCTTAACCACATGCCTCGCGAGAGGCACCCCCTCTGCTCTTAAGTCCTTCAGTAATTAACTCAAGCCCCGCAGCCCTCGAAGCCTTTACAAGGACCACGTCACCATCCTGTAATATCTCGCCGGAGAGCGCACCGAGGGCCGCTGTTTTATCCTCGAATACAAATACCCGCCCCTCGGGAGCGCCGCCTTCCACCGCCCCGCTGGCTACCTCGGCGGCCATGGCGCCCACGGCCACTATAATATCCACGCCAAGGGACGCGGCGCGTCTTCCCGCCTCGACATGGGCCTCCTTTGCGCCCCTGCCAAGTTCATGCATATCACCTATGACGGCGACCTTTCTTCCCTCTGTATCCTTCAAGGTCTCAAGGGCCGCAAGGAGAGAATCAGGGTTGGCGTTGTAAGTATCGTCAAGGAGGGTTATCCAGCCAAGCCTTGTGACCTCCATCCTCCGGCCAAGCCCCCTGTAGGCCCCAAGTCCCTCGCGTATGTCATCAAGATACACACCAAGGGGGAGCACGGCGGCTATGGCGGCAAGGGCGTTCTCTACATTGAAGAGCCCCGGAACCCCGAGTTCGACATCGAATATCTGGCCCCTTACATCAAGGGTCATGCAGACGCCGCCAAGCCTTCCGAGGCTTCTACTGTCAACGAGGCGGACATCGGCCATCCTGCCGGTGCTGAAGGTCACGCACCTCGCCGCCTGAGTGGTCTCGGCCCCAAGCCCCGCGGCCTTCACCGCAAGGGGATCGTCAAGGTTGACCGCCTTTACGCACCCTGGGCCTGCCTCTGTATAAAGGAGACCTTTTTCATGGGCGATTTCATTAATATCCTTAAAATTCTCGAGGTGCGCCCTCCTGATATTGGTAAGGAGGGCCACGTCCGGGGCGGCTATTTCCACAAGGCGCTCCATCTCTCCCGGCTCGCTTATGCCGAGCTCTACCACGGCGGCGCTGTGCCAGCCCCTTAGCCCCGTAAGGGTAAGGGGAAGACCTATGAGGTTATTCCTGTTGCCCTCTGTCTTGAGTGTGGAACGGTCCCGCGATAGTATGGCGGCTATCATCTCCTTGGTCGTGGTTTTTCCAGTGCTGCCCCCAACGGCTACAAGGGGTGTCCTGTAGCGTCTTCTCATAAAGGCGCCGAGGGCGCCGAGGGCACGGACCGTATCCTCGACCTCGATGACGCAGGCGCCGCCCTCATACCCTGCCGCCGCGCCCCTTGAGGCTACGACTCCAACGGCCCCTTTCTTGATGGCCTCTCCTATGAACTCATTACCATCGAAACGCGGCCCCTTGATGGCGAAGAAGACCTCACCCTCTTTTATGGTGCGCGTGTCAATGGAGACACCGCTTGCCTCGATATTTCCGCACGCCACAGGCCCCTTCCCCGAGGCGGCCTCTACTATATCGCTGAGTTTAATCAACTGAGTTCCCTCATTGCCCTTGATATTTCAACGGAATCCTTAAAAGGCGTCCTCTTGCCCTTTACTATCTGGTAATCCTCGTGTCCCTTTCCGGCCACAAGTATAATATCGCCTTCACGGGCCGACCTTACGGCCGCTCTTATGGCCTCGCCACGCTCCGGCAGGACGGCATAGACCTTCTCGCCCATGGGGATATTCTTTAAAGAGCCCTCTTTTACGCTCACCTTTTTTATCCCTCCAAGGCCCGCCTCAATATCCTCTATTATCTCCAGAGGGTCCTCGTCCCTGGGGTTATCAGAGGTAACTATAATAATATCAGCGTATCTTGCCCCGGCCTCCGCCATCTCGGGCCTCTTTGTCCTGTCTCTATTCCCTCCGCACCCGAAGACAAGTATTACGCGCCCGCTCCGGCCCGCCTCCTGATTCATCTCCCTTACGGTCTCGAGGAGACGAAGAAGGGCGTCCGGCGTATGGGCGTAATCCACATAGGCCCTGAACGGGAGATCCTGGCCGACTGGTCTTATCTCCTCGAATCTTCCCGGCGCTCCCGTAAATTCTCTTATGCCCTTTTCTACGAGAGCCCTCTCAATACCGAGCCCAGAGGCCGCGCCTATGACCGAGAGGATGTTCTCGAGGTTGAACCTTCCCGTAACCCTTGTTGAGACCGAGACCTGTCCCCTTGGCGTTGATACGAGGGCCTCTATGCCGTCGGGCGTAATGGCATGGCCCAGCGGGCGCACATCGGCGTCTTCCGAGAAACCCGTTGTAATGGGCCGGGGCGCCTTTTCGGCAAGCCTTCTGCCAGAGGGGTCGTCAATGTTTATGACCGAGAAGCCCCTGTCTTTAAGGAGACTGAAGAGACGGGACTTTGCCTGAAAGTACTCTTCTTCAGTCTCATGATAATCCATGTGCTCGTGCGTAAGGTTCGTAAAGACAGCGGCGTCAAAGGCGCACCCGTCTACCCTTTTCTGGTCAAGGCCATGAGACGACACCTCCATGGCGCAGTGCGTCACCCCGGCCCCTCTCATATCCCGAAGAAGCCTCTGCAGGCGCGGGGCCCCCGGCGTGGTGTTCGGCGCGGGAAGGGTCTTGCCGCCAAATCTGTAATTCACGGTGCCCACAACCCCGGGTGAGAACCCCGAGGCCCTGAAAATCGCCTCAAGAAGATAGGTTACAGTGGTCTTTCCGTTTGTTCCCGTAACCCCAACGAGGGTAAGCGCCTTGGATGGCTCGCCGTATATCGCCGAAGAGGCCCGTCCAATGGCCTCCCGCACGCTGGGGACCAGGATCTCCACTTCTGCCCTGTCTTTATAATCATCTCCAAGGGGCCTCTCGGTAAGGACGCACCGCGCGCCCCTATCGAGTGCCTCGCCAATGAAGTCGTATCCGTCAAGGCGTTGCCCCGGCACGGCGGCAAAGAGGCATCTGCCGCCTTCGAGAAGAGGGGACCTCGAGTCAGAGGTAATGTCCATTACTTCCATATCCTCGGGACCGGTTATCACGCAACCCTCCACCAGGTCTCTCAGTTCTCTTGCCTTCATCCACTGTCTCTGGCCATGACCGGGCCTCGCGCCTTACTGGAACCAGACCCTCACCACCTTTTCGCCCTTCAGCGGCCTGCCGGGCCTTGGGCTCTGGCGAACGGCCACGCCGCCGCCTATCATCTCTATCTTAATGGAATCCTCCATGGATACCCTGAGGGCCTTTCTAACGGTAAGGCCCCTGAAGTCAGGGACATAGCCCTCGCGCACCTTCCTTGTGACGTTCCTTGCCAAGGCCTTTTTAGCGCCCCTTGAGGCATGACGCGCGGACCTGGCCATCAATGGCCTCACCCCGGCGGAACCTGATGGCGTTACGCCAAGGTAGGAGAGGCTCTTGGAGGCTATCTCCCTAAAGGCCGGAGCCGCAACGTCTCCTCCATAATATCCCTTTTGAGGCTCGTCAAGGGTGACGGTAATCACAAGTTCCGGGTCCTTTGCCGGGAGGAATCCGAAGAAACTCGATACATAGGCGCCCCTCTTGTAGCCGCCCTTCTTGAAGTCGGGTTTCTGTGCGGTGCCTGTCTTTCCGGCCACCTCGAAACCAGCGAGCGCCGCCTTCGTGCCCGTGCCTCCGGGCTCCGTGACCCTCACCATTAGACGCCTTATGGTCTTTGCTGTCTCTGCTGATATGGCCCTCCTTATGATGGCAGGGTTATTGGACTTCACCACGGACCCGCCACTATCGCGCACCTCTCTAACTATATAGGGCCTCATGAGAAAACCGCCGTTGGCTATGGCCCCAAGGGCCGAGGCGAGCTGAATGGAAGATACGGAGAGACCCTGTCCAAAGGCAAGGGTATGGAGCGTGACACCCGACCATTTGTCAGGCGCGGGGAGTACGCCCGGCGTATCACCGGGCAGGTCTATGCCGGTCCTCCTCCCAAAGCCAAAGCCCCTGAGCGTCCTGTATACCCTCTCCCTGCCCATCTTATCGGCTATCTTAAGGGCCCCGATGTTACTCGAAAACTTGATTATATTTGCTACAGAGAGCCAGCCGTTCTTCTCGGCGTCATGAAAGACCCTGTCGGCTACCCTGAACTTTCCGTTCTCGCAGTAGAAGATGTCACCAGTCGTGACCACGTTCTCCTCAAGGGCCCCGGCCACGAGAAAGACCTTAATGAGAGAGCCCGGCTCAAAGGTGTCCGTTACCGCGCGGTTACGCCAGAGGGCCGGTGAGGCGCGGCCAAAGTCATTGGGGTCAAAGCCCGGCTGGTTGGCCATGGCAAGGACCTCGCCAGTTGCAGGAGACATTACCACCGCAATGCCGCCCTTTGCCCCGGACTTATCTATGGCCCTCTTGAGCGCGCTCTCGGTGACATACTGAATGGTCTTGTCAATGGTAAGTTCCACGCTCATGCCCTCAATCGGCACAACGTTGTCCGTGTCACCGTAGAGAATGAGCCTGCCGCGGGCATCCCTTCCGCCGCTTATCCGGCGGGCCGTGCCCACGAGGAACCTGTTGTACGAGTGCTCTATGCCCTCAAGGCCGTTGGAGTCCACGCCCGTAAAGCCTATGAGATTGGAGGCAAGGGTGCGGTTGGGGTAATAACGCCTGCTCTCCTTGATTATGCCCACACCCTTGATGGCGGCTATCTTCTCGCGGGCCGCTTCGTCAAGGTCTATCTGGCGTTTCAACCAGACAAAACCCCTGCCCCGCCGAATCTTCCTCTCAATGGCCGAGGCGCTCATGGACGTAATGGGCGCAAGGGCCCTTGCCACGGCCCTTGGAGACCTTATCTTCGTTGGCTGGGCGTATATGGAATCCACGTCAATGCTTATGGCAAGGGCCTTGAGGTTCCTGTCGTATATGGCCCCGCGCTTTGACTTAAGGCTCACGGTGCGCACGTGCTGGCGCGACGCCATCTTCCTCAGCGCGTCTCCCTCTATGACCTGGAGCTGGAACGCGCGCATGAATATCAGGGAAAAGGCGAGGAGAAAGAAGCCGAGCACCACAAAGACCCTTGGCCTTATCCTGTTTTTCTTCTCTTTTTTTCTCTTCTTTCTCACCTTGATACCTTTATTATCTGCCCCTCCGAGGGGTGCACAAGGCCCAGTTCAGTCATTGCTATGCGCTCGATTCGCTCAGGGGACTTGAGCCTCATGAACTCTATCTTGAGACGCCTGTTCTGCTCCATGAGCGTGCTTCTCTCCATGTTGGCCCTTGAGATGTCATATCCCATGCTAACCACCGTTAGCCTGCACCATATGTAGAGAAAGAGCACGCCTATAACCGCAAGCGAGGCAAGGACCGCCATGGAGACAAACCTTATGTCACGGGGGTTGCGCCTTGCGCCGGCCCTCGAACGCGCGCCGCGCGCGGCCCCTGACTTTGAGACCGCGCCCCTGCCGATTCTCCTCGTAGTCGCGTGAGACATCTCTAAAAAACTCCCTATTACTCTCTCTGCCGCGGAGGGCGATTAAAAATTTTTATTCCCCCCTATGTTACGGAGTTGCGATTAAAAATCCTTATTCCCTCCAATGCCACGGAACTGCGATTAAAAAATCTCAACGGCCCTTAGTCTCGCGCTCCTTGCCCTGGGGTTTTCCTCGACCTCGCCGGAGCCCGGTCTCACCACACGGCGCGTAATGACCTTTGCCCGGGGTGTCTTTCCACAGACGCAGCGAGGCAGGTCAGGCGGGCACTGGCAGGGAAAGGCCCACTCCCTGAAGGTCTTCTTCACTATCCTGTCTTCCAGCGAGTGGTAGGATATGACCACCATGCGCCCACCACTTCCAAGAATCTCCAAACCGCCCTGAAGACCCTTCTCAAGGGCATCGAGTTCACTGTTTACAAAGATTCTCAGGGCCTGAAAGGTCCTTGTGGCCGGGTGGAGCCTCGCCGAGTGGTACCTCTTGGGGACGGCACCGAAGATTATCCCGGCAAGCTGGCCCGTGGTCTCTATGGGCCCTTGCTCCCTCGCCCTAACTATGGCCCTCGCTATCCTCATGGAGAACCTCTCCTCTCCAAAACGCCTGATTATCTCCGCGAGTTCCCCTGCCTCCATGTTATTTACAATGTCTCTTGCCGATACCTTGCCGCGCCTGTCCATCCTCATGTCAAGGGGCGCGTCAAGCCTGAAACTAAAACCCCGCGAGGCCTCATCGAGCTGATGGGAAGATACGCCAAGGTCAAGAAGCAGACCATCCACCTTACTGTAACCCGCCTCCCTTACGGCGTCCTTTATCCCTGAAAAATCAGCCCTTACCGTAAAAACCCTGTCTCTGTACCGGGAAAGCGCCCTCCTAGCCTCAGAGATTGCCGCCCCGTCGCGGTCAATCCCGATGAGCACCCCGTCTGGCCCAGAGGCCTCGAGTATGGCCCCCGCGTGCCCCCCGCCCCCCAATGTGCCATCCACATACACGCCGCCCCGGCGGCACTCAAGGTACTTGATAACCTCGCGCACCATGACGGGCCTATGCTCGTAAACCATGGTCAGAGCCCGAGACGTTCGAGGGTGTTGCCGATCTCTTCCGTGGACACGGCGCCCTCAGCCCTGTCCCAGGCCTCCTTGGCCCATATCTCTATCTGCCTGTAGGCGCCTATGAGGACAATGTCCTTCTCAAAACCCGCGTAGTCGCGAAGGGCCTGAGGTATGAGTATGCGGCCAAGCCTGTCTATGACACAGTCCGCGGCGCTTGAATAAAAAAAGCGGAGAAATGCCCGCGTATCCTTCTTGAACTCGGGCAACTCCGCTATCCTGGCCTCCAGCTTCTCCCACTCCTTGAGAGGATAGGCCACGAGGCAACCGTCATATGTAGTTACAACAAGTTTCGAGTCATAGCGCTCGTTCAGGGTCTCACGAAGACGCGCAGGTATGCTGAGCCTGCCCTTGGCGTCAATGGTATGCTCGAACCTGCCCCTGAACATGGCCGTGTCTCCCGCCTCTACTTGATAACGAGCCCTCCCTCAGGACATCTCCACTGTCCCAGGGGAGAGGCACCACTGAAAGAGACTTTTATACCACTCTATACCACTTCATCCCACTCTACGCCTCAACTATATTCTTCCCGCATTTTTTTGTCAAGAGGTATTTGAGGCCAGAACATGAAAAACAGGGGAGGGACAGGAGAAAGAGAAAAAAATCCCACTTTCTTTTGGAAAAAAGAAAGTTTTTTAATCAAGGCGCCTTATTTACCGCGACTCCGGGGGCAGGGGGCATGAGACGGCCAATCCGTTGCCAGGGAAACTATGCCAAAGAAAACCAATAAAAAAACCCTGGCCCAATTCAGGGGCAGGGGGGGTCATGGGTCTGCATCCAAAACCCGCGAGGCAATCACTTCTTCTTTTTGCTCTCCTTCCGATGACCGTCTTTTACGTCCTGGTCCTTCTTTATCTTCTTTACCTTCTTCTCTATGGCCTCGGCCCTCTTTTTGTAGTCCGCGGCCTCGGTGTTACCAGGGTCCATGGCCAGGACTTTCGTCCACTCCTTTACGGCCTTGTCGAGTTCTTCTTTCTGAAAGAAGGTAACACCGTTCTTAAGATGGAAGTCAATATAGTGTTGTCTCTCTATGCGGGCCATCTCCAGGAGAACGTCGGCGTCCTTGTAGTAGGGCATTACCCTGAGGGCCACCTTGAACTGCCTCATGGCCCTGTTGTACTTGCCGGAGAGGAGATAGAGTTTGCCCTTTACATAATGACGCTCAGCCTTTTCCTCGGGCACGACCTCGTTCTTCTTGGCCTTCTGTATCTTCTTCTTGACCTCCTCGATGTCCGGGATGGGCTCGCCGGGCTTCTCGCCCGTGGAGATCCCGCCGAGGAGCGCGAGTTTCTTGCTGGCCCATTTATTTGAAGGGTTGTACCTGAGGGCAAGGGTGTACTCGTGCATGGCCTTATTTAGTATACCGGCCTTCTCATATGCCTCGGCCATCTCCATGTGCTCTCTTGAGAGCTTCAAGGCGAGGGCGTTTATGTCCTTGAGGAGTTTCTTGGCCTTATTGTACTCAGGGTCATCCCTTGGGATTGCCTTTACCCTCTCCCTTGCCTGCGGGATAAAGCCCTGCTCAAAGAGTATCTCGGCCTGCCGGTAATCAGAAGCCACTATGTAATCAGGGCCAATACCAACGCACCCGGAAAGACCGAGCGCCCCGACAAGCAGACTAAGGCAGAAAGCCCTCTTCGCCCATGACCCTGATAGTGTTCTCCACGACTTTATCAACCTCAGCCCTCCATTGGTCCTTGAGCTCAACTATACTATAAAGTCCAAGAGGCTTGTCAATACCTTTTATAATCCCCGGTTCTACCTCCCGGCACCTCGCGAAATCCTTGATAGATGGATAGAGCCCCTCCCTGATGAGTATCTCCCCGCCATCGGCAATATCCGAGAGCCGCGAGGCCATGTTCACGGCCTCGCCAACAGCCGTATACTCCATCCTCATCATGGAGCCCATGTTGCCGACTATCACCGGGCCGGAATCAAGGCCAAAGCCCATGCAAAAGGGTAGCGCCCCGCGCTCCTCGCGCATGGCGTTAACCCTCTCAAGGACATCCCTTATGGCAACAGTCGTCTTTACGGCCTGCTCAAGATGCTGGGGGGTGAATATGGGAGAGCCGAAGACACACATTACGGCGTCGCCTATGAACTTGTCTATCGTGCCGCCAAAGGCGAAGACCACCTCGGTGATGAGGCTGAAGTACCTGTTAAGGAGTTCCACGGTCTGCTCTGGGCTCATGTCCTGCACATGGCGGGTAAAATCCCTTATATCGGCGAAAAATACAGTAAGCCTCCTGCTCTTGCCGCCAAGGTCAAGGCTCTCAGGGGTCTTCAGTATCTCGTCGGCCACCTCGGGGCTGACGTAAAGGTTGAAGACCTCCTTCATGACCTCCTTTTTCTTCAGTTCCGAGGCCATATGGTTAAATGACCTTATGAGCTCGCCCACCTCGTCCCCGCGGCCCTCTGGTATCTTATAACTGAAGTTGCCGCGGACTATCTCCTGCGTGCCCTTGAGGAGCATGAAAATGGGCCGGAGGAGCCCGGAGGCAAGGGGGATGGAGAGGAGGGAGACAAAGATTATGGCTATTAAGGTGATTATTACAAGGCTTGTCACCACGGCCCTCACCCTCTCGCTGATAAAGGCCTTTGAGAAAGAGACCACAGTGTAGCCCACGCGGGTATCCTTGAATACAACAGGGGTGGCATAGGTAATGGATGCGTCGTCCTCGGCGACTACCCAGGGAAAATCACCGCTTGCCTTCTCGATGCGGTCAGCAAAGGCAACCCTGCCGCCAATGCTATCCATATTCCTGTAGGCCTTGACCATTAACTTTTCGTCAAGTATGTAAGCGTCTGATATGGTGGGGTTCTTGAGGATATTCTCGATGAGCTGGCTCATTGCCAGGCTGTCGTTCTCAAGGAGGGGAAACTTGCTGTTACGCGAGAAGCCGTCAGTCACGGCCCCGGCCATGGACCTTATCTGCGACTCCATGGAGTGTTTCTGGCTCACCACCATGAAGGCGCCCATAACCGAGGTAATGGCGCAGAGGAGTATGGAGAGGATTATGGCGTACTTGAGTTTTATACCCATCTGTCTTTTCTTGCCCGGCCCGCGGCCTTAATGGGAAGGTGTAAGATAGAGATGCCTTTGATGGCCGCTGCATTGGAAAGCGGCAGATGCTTTCTTAAGCAGGGGTTACTCAGAAGAAAAAATTATTGCCCGCAGGAGATGTTCCGCATGGCCCTTAAAGCCCCTGCCGGACTATCGAGCGGAAAGGCCGCCATGTCTCTCTAAAAGGACGCCGGAGGGTACTCTGTAAGCCGGATTCTGTAATCCCCCAGAGGGGACGGCGGCCATTCATCTGGGACCACTGTTGCCAGTGGCCTCATGCAACCTACCCGTTCCGCCCGTTCCCCGGAGGGAGGCGAAGGGCGGGCCGCCCTTGAAGCGGAACCTATTCGGTCTTGCACCGGGAGGGGGTTGCCAAGCCCTGCCAGTCGCCCGGCAGGCTGGTGGGCTCTTACCCCGCCTTTTCACCCTTACCCCTTCACTGGGAAGGGGCGGTATCTTTTCTGTGGCCCTGTCCCTGGAGTTGCCTCCGGTCGCTGTTAGCGACCTCCCTGCCCTATGGTGTCCGGACTTTCCTCCACCGGGGCTTAACCGGTAGCGGCCGCCCCGTTACCCTCCGGCGTCCTTTTGGTAAGGCCCGAGCCTTACACCAATTTTTTATGATACGCTGATAGGTATTGAAAATCAAGAAGAAGTGAGAATAACAGAGGAAGACAGAGGGCGCGGCCAGCCGGCCTATGCCCCATGGTCCATGGCCTCGTTTGCAAGGCCGTCGGCCTCGCTGTTCTTTTCGCGTGGGATGTGGCTTATGCGGTAGTCCTTGAAGGCGGCGAGGAGGGCCATGACCTTCCTGTAGAGGGGCTGAAGTGCCGGGCTCTTCACCCTGTAACGGCCCGTGACCTGACGGACCATGAGCTGTGAGTCCGCGAATATGCGCACCTTTTCCGCGCCAAGGCCCCTTGCGGCCTCAAGGGCCATTATGAGGGCCATGTACTCGGCCCTGTTGTTCGTGCCAAGGCCAAGGCGCTTCTTGAGTCTCTTGACGACCTTGCCCGAGGGGTCTTTTATGACAGCGCCGCCGCCCGAGGGGCCAGGGTTGCCGCGAGAGCCTCCGTCAACAAAGAGGTCATAGAAAGCGCCTGCGGAAGAAGGCCTCTTGGAGGCAGGCACGGCGCCCGGCGCGTTTAAAGCGGCCTTTTTCGCCCGGTGTTCCTTTACTCGCGCGGCTGAAGGCCCTTGAGCAAGGGTCTCCGCAAGGTAAAGGAGTATCTGCCTTGCTTCCTCCTTCGAGATATGGAGTTCTTTAATGGATTTTTCGAGGTCAAGGGTGCCGGCGAGCGACTTAAGGAGCCGTTCACCTGCAAGGACATTGGGAGGAAACTTGGGGACAGACTTCCCGGTCATCTTCAGGAGGCCTCTGTAGGGCCCGCGTGCTCAACGTATAGTATGCGGTCGCAATGGGGACACCTTATGATGTCCTCATCACCCCTCTTAAGCCTGACAAAGGTCTGGGGAGGCACGTGCATGTAACAGCCCTGACAGGCCTCTCCCTTGAGGGGCACAAGGGCCCTGCCGCCCCTTTTCAGTCTTATGTTCTCGTAAATACGGTACATCGAGTCAGGGAGCTGGGCGGCAAGTGCCTGGCGTTCGGCCTTCCTGCCATCGGCCTGGGCCTGCCAGGCCTCTCTTTTCTCTGAGAGTTCCTTCTCAAGGGCCTCCATCTCGGCCCGAACCCTCTCCATCTCTATCTCGCGGGCCTCTCTGAGAAGCCCCTGTTCGGTAAGCCTGCCCCTGAGTTCAGAGGCGTCTTTTTCGGCCTGGCGAATCACCTTTCCCGCGGTGTTAATCTCTTTATTAAGGGCCTTGAGCTCCCTGTTGCCGCTTACAGAGCGTATCTTACCCTCGTTCTTGCTTATCCTGTCATTGGCCTGGCTTACGCGGAGCTCTGCCTCGCCAAGGGCGTCCTTCAGGCCCTCGGCTTCCTTTTCAATGCCCTCGATGCTCACTTCCATGCTTTCCAGCTCTGCCTTGAGGGCGGCTATCTTCTCTTGGTAATCCCTCTCCTCGTCCTCAATGCCTTTGATGACAAGGTCTATCCTCTGCATGCCTTCAAGTGTATCTATGGGTCTTGGCAAGAAAACTCTCCTCGTGAAAAATTGGTGGGCCCACCAGGACTCGAACCTGGGACCGACCGGTTATGAGCCGGTGGCTCTTCCAACTGAGCTATGGGCCCTGCTACGATGAGGACAAAGACAAAAAAAACACGCGAGCACGGGGTTTAACTCCCGTACTTGAGATAGGGACGAAAAAACAATATATTGCCACTAAAAATAGTATTCTATTCAAATAACATCCAACTTGTCAAGGGATTTGAAAAAAGGAATGGTACAAGTGAGAAAATAGGGGCGCCGGACCTCCGTGGGGCGCCAATGGCTTAAAGTAAATAGGCCTCAAGTAAAAAAAACACATAAAGCCCCTCCAAGGAACGTCTGATTAATTCAGACGTTCCAGCAACACATGGACGTGTTGCCATTTTCGACAACTGTAAATTGCCTGAAATGTAAGAGAAAGAAAAACCACGCTTTTTCTTTACCGTCTCTTCTTAATTCAGGGAAGAATTATTCAGAGGTTTCCCAAGATATTTTCAGGCCCCTGTCCGCTCCTCGCATCATGTATTTACCGCCTCGACGCGCTTCCGTCTCTTGAGATAGCGCCTTACAAAAGAAACCTCCTCCTCCCTGCTTGTTATCTTGCCGTCAAGACGCCTTGCGAGCAGGTTAGCGAGGACGCGGCCTATCTCTGGACCCTGCTTCAGCCCCATGGCCTTGAGGTCCGCGCCCCCAAGGTCCGTCGAGAGGCCGCGAAGGCGCGTAATATAGGTAGAGAGCCCCTTTCGCACCTCCTCCTCCCCTGTTCTTGACATGATGTAGAGTATCCCCTCAATGGGAAGGGGGTGCAACATGCGGTAGAGGTCGCTATTTTTCAAGGGGCATCTCCTGGAGAGCCCCTTGAGGGTCTTTAGAAAAAGCCCCCTTGAGTTGATTGTCTCAACGGTCTTTCTTCCTGTTATGGAGAGCCTCTTCACTACTTCGTGGAGTTCGGCCTCGCCGAGGCAATCCGTTAAGACAAGAAAGAGTATGAGCCAGCCCTCGGCCCCTTCTCCTGTGTAGAGGAGGCGGTGCCAGCCTATGGCCTCCCTTGCCCTCTCAAAAAAGGCCTCGCGCGCGGAATCAAGGGTAATACCGGGATGAATGAGCGGGAGAAGGTTAAGGGCCTTAAGCCCCTTTATGGCCTTGAGTGCCGTATCCTCCTCAAGAATACTCCTGAGTTCCTCGAGTATCCGCGGCCCTGAAAGATGACTGAACACACCGAGGCTTACGGCCTTCTTTATGAGATTGCGCGTATGAGGCTCTATGGTGAAGCCGAACTTCACGGAAAAACGTACGGCCCTGAAGGCCCGCGTGGGGTCCTCGATGAAACTCAGGTTGTGAAGGACGCGTATCTTTTTTTCCTTTATATCCCTCTGGCCGCCGAAAAAATCTATGAGCGTGCCAAAGCCCCCGGGATTTAGCCCGACGGCAAGGGTGTTTATTATGAAGTCGCGCCTGTATATGTCGAGTTTGAGAGAAGATTGTTCCACAGTGGGAAGCGCCCCGGGGCTCTCGTAGTACTCAAGGCGCGCCGTGGCGACGTCTATCTTGAAGCCATCTGGAAAGATAAGGACCGCTGTCCTGAACCTCTTGTGTGAGCGCACCTTGAGTTTCTTCTTGCGGGCATAGGCGCGGGCAAAGTCTATGCCGTCGCCGCCCTCGATAACGACATCCACATCAAGGTTCTCCCTTCCTAGGATAAGGTCGCGCACAAAGCCCCCAACGACATAGGCCCTGCACCCGAGACCGGCGGCAACCTCTCCAAGAGAGGCGAGTTTTTCAACAAGCCACCCAGGGAGCCTCTCACGCATGAGTTTTGTTATGACCTTGACCCTGGGCCTGTCCCCGCGTATATCCTCCTGAAGGAGCCTCAGTATGTCTGTCCTCGTTATAACCCCCCTTACCTCCTTATGGCTCACCACGGGTATGAGCCTCTGGCCGTGCCTGATGAACATCTCGCGTATATCGTCCACAGGGGTATCTGGCTCCACGCACTCGACATCAATGGTCATAAAGTCGCTGACAGGCGAGCCCCCGAGTCCATGGTACATGGCCTTGTCTATGGTCTGCCTCGTAATGACGCCCCTTAAGAGGCCGCGCTCCAGGACAGGGATGGCGTTAATGTTGTACCTGCCAAGTATGGCGGCCACGTTGGTCATGGGAGAGGCGCTCTCAACTGTAATGGCCGGAAAACTCATTATCTCCGAGGCCCTCTTAATGGAGGCTATGCCCTTTTTCATGGCATCGAGGAGAAGGTCCCTTGCCTCTGTAAGGGTAAGGTCCTTGAGCGTTGCCGATGCCGCATGGGCATGACCGCCCCCGCCGATTTCCTTCAATACGCGCCCCACATCCACGCCCCTGCCCCTGCTTCTTGCGACTACATGAATCCGCTCGCCCGAGTCCACGAGCATGAAGAGTGTATCCATGCTCCCTATGTCCATCATCTTGTGCGCGAGAATGGATATATCCCCCGTGTGCCGGGTAAAGACGCCCTGGGCCATGACCAGGTCATGGCCCCCATAAGTGAGGGTGGTGGAACTCTTCAGGAGTTCATTGAGGAAGGAGACCTCCTCGGGCGTAAGTTCCCTCTTGAGCATATCAGAGACAAGGGAGAGGTCCGCCCCCTTTGAGAGAAGAAAGGCCGCGGCCTCCAAATCGGCAACAGTGGTGGAGGGATACAGGAGGTTACCTGTGTCCTCGTATATGCCGGCCATGAAGAGGGTGGCCTCCTTGGCGCTAATGGCGAGCCCCTTTTCACGCAGGACCTCAACGAGGACCGTTGTTGTGGCGCCATATGGCCTTAACATCTCAAGGCTGCCACGAAGCCCGCCCTTTGATTCAGGGTGGTGGTCATAGATGTGAATATCAACGCCCGTACGCCCCGTAAAAGGGCCAAGGGCGCCTATCCGCGACGGGCTCCTTACATCCACGAGCACGATGCGGGTAATGAGTGCGGTATCAATGTCTTTAATCTTCTGAAATGTATAGGAAGGGTCCAGGGAGAGGACTCCAGCCTTTGAGAGGGCGAGACGGGCCGTCTTCTCAAGGGATCCTGGAAGCACGAGCGCGGCCCCTGGATAGAGTTTTTTCGCGGCCACCATTGAGGCGAGGGCATCAAAATCAGTGTTGCTATGGGCGGTAATAACTTCCATGAACCTATATTAGCACACTTGGCCCCATGGTTACAGGGGACCTGGTGGACGCGGGCCATATAGCGGAAAATTAAGATGATAGATATGAAAGAGCGGGACAAGAGGCCTCGGACCTGATGATTCCTGACCACTTGCCCATGGAGGAGGTAAAGATGAAAACAACGAGTATGAAGCGCCCCTTGCCAGCCACCCGCGGGAGGAGGCCCCTTTCAGATGCTCCGGGGCAAGGCCCCTAAAGGGCGGGACAAATCAAGTGGAGTACAATCGCAACAGAAATACTCAGACTTCAACTGGCCAGGCTCCTCTGACTCTACGTTGCGACGCGGCACGCTGCTTGCCATTGTCGTATTAGTAAGGCCCATTCCATGGCCGGATTAAAAGAGGAACTTTCTCTTTTTCTTCTTCTTATTCTTCTCTTTTTTCTTCTTTTCTTCTTCCAGTTTTTTCAGCCGCTCTTTTTCGGCCTTTTCCTTCTTCACATCCTCACCGGTAATCCAGTCCGGTACTTTTACCTCCTGTGAGTGGCAACGATAGCAATCCTCAAGGGGGAAGGCCACCTTTCCGTGGCAGGCCCCGCAGTACTCCCCTTTTATTATCTTCATCATATCCATGCCCAGGTTGCCGCCCTTTTTGGGCTTAAAGCGTCCGGGGTGGCAGGACTTGCAGTCAAGGACCTCGGTATGGGACTTATGGGGGAAGAGCACATCTGGCGGGCCCGGTGCAAAGCGCGAGGATGGTATGACAATGTCTTTATCAAGGGCCTTGAGTTTACCTGTACCGTCAACGGATGCCACTGGTTTTATCTTTTTATCATGGAGCGCCCTGACCCAGTTTATTTTGTTCCCAAAATCATCTGGGGGCATATCCTTCATTGCGAACTCGAACCTGGAGTTCTCAGGGACTTCCTTGCCGTAGGAATGACAGCGCAGGCACTTGTCGGCGCCAAAGACGTCCTCGCCGTTGTGACAGGCCCCGCACTTCTTCCCGGTCTCTATGTCGGCCTGTGTGACAGTGGTCTGGCCGGCCTTCCAGGCAAAGCCAAGGTCTGTGTGGCAGACATTGCATGTATAATACCTTCTGTGCGTCCAGTGCGTAAAGACCACCGGTGCGACCCCGGCGTCCGCGGCCGTATTGTTCTTCATTACAATGGAGCCGTACCATGAAGGCGGGGCCACCTTGTGATACCCCTTGCCCGGGGGTGTCCTTACTCCCTGGGCTACCGCAGGCCTCTTCGGCATTACTGCGAAGAAGGCAAAAACAAGGACCAATATGATAAACAAACGCAGGGACTTCACTCTGAAAAGACCTCCAGTAGAGATGATTTTATCAGTACCCCCTGTGACATGCCGAGCAGAGTTTCAGATAATCCGTCCTCAACATGTTGGGGTAGCCTGAGCGGTTATGATTGTCATGACAGGTATAACACACCATCTTGCCGTCAAGGCTTAATGGCATGAGCCTTGTTATGTTTATCCCCGGACGCTTGCCTATGGGGTGCTTTGCCACGGGGTGATTGCCAAGGTAACCCTCATGACACCTTGTGCATATTGTAACAGTATCGAACTTGAGGTCAGGCACGGCGCTTTTGTGACAGGATGCGCAGGCCTCCTTGTCTGAATAATCATGGGGGTTTTTCCCTCCTTTGGCCCAGGCCCTTCCCGAGACAAAGGGTCCTGCCGAAAGAGTAAAGGCAAGGACCATAATAAACGCGACGCCGTATGAGTTTAGCCTCATGAACATGGAAAAGCCCCCCTTAGCCGACGCCACGCCCGGCCCCCTTAAGCGGTCAAGCGTCGCGGTCCTAACGCAAGTCCTATTCAAGGTAGTATGAAAAATCAGCCCATCTTTGATTAATTGGAGCAGTCGGCAACGGTGTTGCAACTATATGTTGCCGTGACACCGCTCAATATATTGGTAAAGTTATGCTTGCAGACCCTGTCTGTAAGCGTATTTACTGTCCTGAAGTAGAGCTGCGCCCCTGTAGTCGTTGTCGCGGGCACATAGGACTCGATACAGGCCCCGTTCATGAGCCTGAACCCAAGGGGGCTCGAACCAGGCACAGAGCCCGCCGGTGCGTCGCTACCGTGAATCCCCTTCATCATATTGTTGACCGTATCGTAGCTTCCGCCATGGCAGGTAAGGCAGAGGTTGCCAAATCGGTTGCTGTCATTACCAAGACCGACTCCAGTCTGATAAAAAGGCGAGTTAACGCCAAGACCATCCACGGGGTGCGGGACCCTTGAGAAGTTGGCGTTGGGGCCCACGTAGCCCTCGTCACCGTAGACATCGCGCCTGTGGCAATTATAGCAGAAGTTCTGGATAGAGCCCACGCCCCGCTCGTTGTTCCTGAGGACCCACTTGTTGTTGGAGGCATGAGGCCCCTGAGGGTCAGAGGCCGAGTCCGGGCCGTGACAATCCGTACAGGTCATGGTGGACTCATGGGTTACGTTGAAAAACCCTGTCCTGGTTCCTACTCCGGAAAAGTCTATGTAGGTGAAGGTATTTGTCAGCCCCAGTCCATTGGCCGGCCAGTTGGGGTTGGCCGTTGGCAGGGGCCTGTTCTTTCCCAAGCCGAATACAGGGTGAAAGCCCTCGTTATTGATATTAAAGTCTTCCGTGGGGTCTGACTCGCGCACAATACTTCCGTCGGCATTGCCCGATGGAACGTCTGGAGGCATGATACCATAGGCGTAATAGGAATGACACTTAAGGCAGAGATAGCCCTCGAGATTATCACCGCCCGGCGTGGTAGAGGTAAAATCAACTACCTGGTAGATGAGGGCCGGACCGGATAGCGGCCACGTTGTTGGCTTAACTCCCCATGAACCAAGGAGATTGGGGGCTATGATATTGCCGTTAAGGCCTCCTATGGTGTGGTTGCCGGCCTCGGCCCCATGAGGGTTGTGGCAATCCACGCACTCGGCGTGTCTGTTGGTTCCGAGGTTTGTCGCGGTCTCGCGTACAGGATCGCCAGAGAAGCCCCTTGAAGGTATATGGGCCCCGCTTACACCCTTTACATCATGCTTTGAGAGCCTTATGAACATGGAGTCAATATCTTTTGAGGCTACGTTACCGTTGTGGCAGTTAAGACACGTCCATTCCTCGTCCTCAATGAGGCCGCTAAGGGGGTTCGTGCCCTTCAAGAGGCTTTTTCCGGCCATGCCTCCGTGGCCGCGGTGACAGGCAAGACAGCTCTGTATCTGTGGCGTGTCATCTGTAAAGCCCGCGCTGCCCATGTCAAGGTGATAGGGGTTCTCGCCGGACTGGTTCCATGTGGCCACGGAATCCCTGTGAACAGAGGGGTTGGTGTTCCAGTACCTCTTGTCATGACAGGCCTCGCAGAGGACGCCGTTCTCAAGGCTCGTCACCATGAAGGACGGGTATATGGTACCGTGCGGGTCGTGACAGCTCGTGCACTGGACCATGTTGTTCTTGTCGAGTTTTACCTCGGCGGGAAGCGACGTTGATGGTTTAATCTCCACGTTTGCCGGATAGGAGAGGGCGTAGTCAAAAGAAAGGGGGTGGTCATCCCGGAGGTCCGTGCCTATGAAGGCCGTAGATGCGGAGGTAAGCTTTCCGGCTGTCACGCCAGGGCCCGTAACAGGCAACGTGGTAGGCCCTGTTACTCCTGTCAGGTTCAGAATAGAGCCTATGGCAATGGTTCCGTCATGACAGGAAAGACAGAGCTTCGACGACCCCGTGGGCTGTCCCATGGTGGCCACCACTGTATCGCTCTGATATATGTTGTATGTCGCCCCGGAGTCGGCCCTGTTCCATAGTGGCCCGGAGGGGTTGGCGTTATGAGGCGCGTGACAGAAGACACAGATCTTTGTCGTGGTTACGGTCTTCACGGCAGCAGATGAGAATACGCTGAAGTTGTGTTTTGTCGCGGCCACAGTGGCAAGGGCTCTTGGCGCCCCAAGGCCCAATAATGAGAGAGCGAAGACCAGGAGAACCGCAGACCTGACCATAACACGCGCCCTTGAACGCGCCCCCTTGAATCCCAAAGCAGGCAACACGCAGAGAAGGGGTGCCACTTTTGCCCGGCTTTTCATGAAATCGCTCACTCTCAAGTCAACCTCCAATCAAGGACCGCCTGCCGCCTGCCTGATAAAAAGGCCGGGGCCCTTTACAAGCCTCCTGCCCACTGCCTGGCTAAAGGTTCCGGGGCTGTTTCATGCCCACCGCACCCTGCTTTCATAATAGTACCGGGGCAACTTCATGCCCCCTGCACCCTGCTTTCACAATGGTGCCGGGGCTGTTTCATACCCACCGCGCCCTGCTTTCACAATGGTGCCGGGACAACTTCATGCCCCCTGCCACTTACGAGGGTCTAACCATGCTGACGGGCATCACCTGTGCCGCCGCCAAGATACTCGAAGACCTCTATCCTCCTGTTATAGGGGTCGGCCACGTAAATATTGTCAGCCCTGTCTATGAAGACTCCGCCGGGCATCCAGAACATTCCTGGCCCAGCGCCGAGTTTGCCGAAGTTAAGGAGGAAGGCGCCCTTTCTCGAAAAAATCTGAACAGTATCGAATATTGCGTCGGCCACATATATATTGCCCTCAGAGTCCACTGCCACACCCTTTGGCCTTCCGAAGTCTCCGCTTCCGTCACCGTGCTGGCCGAAACTCGTCTCATATCTGCCGTTCATGTCAAATATCTGCACCCTGTAGTTCATGGAGTCAGTGACGTATATATCTCCCCTTCCGTCCACGAAGATGTCTGTCGGGTAGTTGAACTGCCCGGGGTTAGAGCCTATGCCCCCGAAGGTCTTTATGAGCTCACCGTCAAGGTTGAATATCATCACCTTGTGCTCGCCTGTATCAACGACATAAAGCCGTTTTCTCGGAACATCAAGGGCGATGCCCGTGGGCCGGGCGCCGCCATCAAGGGAACGTATCAACCGGCCCTTGGGATTGAAAATATAGATCTTCCTCGCCGTGGAATCGCTTACGTATATATTATTCTTACTATCCGTGGCCACGCCTATGGGAGAAGAGAGGGAGTCCTTGCCCGCCCGGTCTATATAGGTGTACTTCTTTTTCTTCCTGTCGTAGATGTGAACCCGCTTGTAAGCGGTGTCGGCCACGATAATCCTGCCCATGGTGTCGACAGTTATGCCGTAGGGCTTTACCATGGACCTCTTGTCCCCGCCAAGGAGGACATCCACGAGCTTTTTGAAGAGACCTTTTTTTATTCCAACATCTTCGGGCCTTGCCAGCGAGAGGTCATAGGACACACGCGCCGGGGCAGGTGGTGATGGCCAGATAAGCGGCTTGTGCTTAAAGTCCTTAGACTGCTGGGAGGTGACATCAGGTGAGCCGCAGCCAAGGGCCGCGAAGAGGAAGACAAAGAGGAGGAGACCAAGGCAAAAGATGCCCCTTGCCCTGCCCTGCTCCTTACCAGGCAGGCGGCCATGTACTTCACAAGTGTCCCTGGTCATTATCTTGAAGGTCATAGCCACACCATATCAATATCCGGGTCTATTTTCTGTGACAATACTGACAAATATCGAGCCCCTCGCTCCTCAAGAGGACCTCCTGGTCCGCCCCCCAGTTCGCCCTGCCATAGAGGAGCCCCCTCTCGTGGGGGTTGTGGCACGTCGCGCAAAAAATTTTCTTGGTCGCCGGGTCAAGCGGTATGAGGACAGGGACCTCTTTTTTCTCGAGCCTCATGTTAAGATAAAGCCTTCTGGAGAGTGTGGTCAGGTGGCTTGGGGCCACAAAACCGCTCATCCGCGGCCCTACTCCCTCGACGCCAGGGTGTTTCTTTACCACATGGCATATGTAGCAATTCTTGTTTATGTCTTTTTTGAAGCGGAGTTCCCAGTTCACGGGTGATTTGAGATTCTCTGTATCAGGCATCTTCTTGTGGCAGATAAGGCACTTTGACCAGAGTATCTCGCCCTCGTCGTTAATCTGCTCATGGGGATTCATGATGGATTTGCGCACGGCAAACCTGTCATAGGAGAGTTTTGGAGGGGCCTTTTTTTCCTTGGCATGAAGCGGTACGGCGCCCGCGAAAAAAAATAGAGAGAGGACGGCGAGACCCTTTAGCAACGCAAAGCGCGATTCTCGTATCATAATGACTCTATCCTTGATCATGGACGCGGTCATCAATGGACCGTTGCCCGTAATAAATCTTTACACAAGATGAGGTTAAGAGACGATTAGAGGTCAGCGCCCAAAGGCGTAGACATAACCGTCCTTTGAGCCCACAAAGAGCCTGCCTCCTGATATGGCCGGCGACGAGTGTATGCCCCCGCCGGTGGCATAACTCCAGCTTACCTCGCCAAGGATAATATCTATGGCGTAGAGGCGTCCATCCTCAGAGCCCACGAAGAGAAAGCCATTGGATGTTACGGCAGGGGTTGAATTAAGAGGCGCGGGGAGTTTGTAATCAGCCAGTTCCCTTCCACGCTGCATGCCATAGGCCTTTATATGGCCGTCCGTGAATGCCACGTAGATCTTCTTGCCCGCCACCACGGGAGAGGCATAGGCAAGGGCCGCACCCGTCTTTTTCCTGAGGACGATCTTTCCGCTCTTTACATCAAAGCCCTGAAGCATCCTGCTTCCAAGGACAATATAAACCCTGCCGTCTTTTATAGTAGGACTCGAGTATATTGCCGAAAATGAGATAAATCCCCAGTTCCTGCCTCCGCTCTTTCCTGCCTGCGAGTAGACAAGACCATTCTTCCCGGCAAAAATTACGTTGCCGTCATAATAGACTGGAGAAGAGTATATGCCGCTGTACCTGTCATTGGCGAACATCTTCATTCGCCACTCCCTCTTGCCAGTACTGGCGTTAAGGGCGTAGATGTGAAGGTCCGAGGAGCCGAAGAAGACCCTGCCGTCGCCGACTACGGGAGACGTCAGGATGGGCCCTTCTGTGGTAAAACTCCAGAGGAGTTTACCGTCAGAGGCCTTGAGGCAGTAGAACTTTCCGTCCTTTGAGCCAAAGTATACCCTGCCGTCGGCAACGGCCGGGATAGAGAGTATCTCGCCGCCAGTGGCAAAGCTCCAGAGTTTCTTTCCACTGGCCTCGTCAAGGGCGTAGAGTTTCTTGTCATAAGAGGCGACGAAGACCACACCTCCCGATACCACGGGTGAGGAGTAGACCGGGCCATTGGTCTTGAACCTCCAGAGGACCTTTAGCGGCGGCCTCGGGGCCCTGGCGGCAAAGGAGGTATGCGAGCGGTCCTTCATGAACATGGGCCAATCGGCAAGAACCCCTGCCGGGAAAAGGGCGAGGAGAAATGAGCAGGCGATAAGGGATGAAAGGAACTTGGTTATATAAGCGACGCGGACTCTCGTTGATCTCTGTCTCATAAAGTATTATACCCTGAATTTTGATAACTCATCTATGGCTTCATCGCTTGCGATGGCCATCACCGTAAGCCTCTGCCTGAGGGTATCCACCTTCAATGCGCTTCCAGGGGCCTCCATGGAACGGCTTATCTCCCCCATGCTTTGCTCAATGCCTCGGGAGAGGTCTTTTATGACGGCGAATCTAGCGCCGAAGACTGCCATTGCCATGTTAAAGGACTCCCGCACATCAGAGAGGCCCCTTGCGCCGGACTCAACACGCGCGGTGAAGTCGCCGTCCCCGGCCTTTTTCATGGCGCTCAGGTAAGGCGCGAGACCTGCCTCGAGACGCCTTACGAGAAAAAACGCCAGGACAAGGCCTCCAAGGGCGATAAAGAAGGCGCTCGCTATGGAGAGCTTCCATATTACAGGCCAGATTATATCCAAGGTGGAATTGGCCTGCAAGTGAATTTTATATAGCCTCGCATCGAGCGTCCTGTCAATGAGAAAATAGGATGCCGTAAAGTCCAGGAGGAGTCCCAGCCCGACTATTACTGCAAGGCCTATAACAAAACCTCCCTGAAGCCCTCTGGAGATAAAATACCTTCTCCTTCTCATTCCCGGGAATAGACCCATTTCGCACCTCGCATATTATCATAAGGTAAGATTCATTTCAACTACGTCCATAGGTCTGCGCTTACTTGACATGACAGGCAAGGCAGAGGTTGCTCCCGTAATTATTCATGACCAGTTCCGCGTGCCCCCTCGCGTAGGGGCTGTGACAGGTACCGCAACCTACGCGCCCGCCAAAGAGCTTTATCTGAGGAGGAAGGTCCTTAAGGGGCCTGTAGGCCCCATGATACTTTCTCCTTGCCTCAAAATAGGATACGCCCACAGGGTGAGTGAGGCCCGTGGTGTTGCTGTGCTGGCTCCTGAAGAGATCAAAGTTCGAGACCGTGGACTCGGAGCCAAAGGTAGCGTCATGGCAACTCATGCACTTTATGCTCACCTCGTCAAGGCGCACCGCACCTCTGTTTCCCCGGCCATAGGCGATCTTTACCACGCTGCCCATATGGGCGCTCACTCCCGATACGCTGTGCATGTTCTCATCAAGGCCGCTGTGGCAGAGCACGCAGAACCCCTGTCCTCTGGCCCTTGTCCGCAGATGAGCGGAACCAAACCCTGTCTTATGCGCACGGTGGCAGGTTACGCAGGTTACCATGCCGCGCCAGTCAAGGGGGAGATACCCAGGTATGTCCCTCGTGGGCCTTACATCAACGGGGTGCGTGAGGCCGTCCTCCTGGTTATGACACTTGCCGCAGAGCACAGTAACGTCTTTACGGAGCGTTGGTCTTCTCTCCCCTGGCGACGGAATCTTTATGTGGCAGCCAAGGCACTTGCCCCTGAAGTCATGGTAACTCCCCCCCCTGCCGCCCCCCCGGGGTATCGAGGCCCGCCTGACCTGCCCAAGGGGCTCCACGTACATATCCAGGGGCGCGTCGCCGCCCCGCCCCTCCCGCCCCCCGCGCGCCCCATCAGCACCTTCCGGCCCCTGCGCCCACTGCGTCTCTTCGGCTTCCTCGCCTGTAATCACCCACCTGCCCCATTGACGAAGCCTCTCCCACCGCCCCCCGGAGGCAAAAGAAGAGGAAGAGGCGATAATGACGATAATAAGGAAAGAGAGGAGGAGGCATATCTTCTTCACCTGTTTCTTTTCACTCCAGGTCAAGGATAAGCGCAGGGCCCGGCCAGGTCCTTCACTCACCCGTGGTCTTAAGGTCCCGCACCCGTGTCCTGATACGCTCGGCGCGCCTCTTGAGTTCCTTCAGCCTTGCCCTTATCTCCTCTTCGTTGGCCCCGGCACTGCCCATGGCCGAGACCTTTTGCGAGAGCTCACTGCAGGTCTCTCTCAGAAAGGCGAAGTCCCTCGCCGAGTCCGAGACAAGCCCGGCGAGCCTGCCGGCCATATTGTTCTTCTCCGTGGCCAGCATGGCGAACTGGTCCTTCTCCCTGAAAAATGTCTTGCCCGTGATGTCACCCGAGGCAAGACGCTCGAGGTCGCGGGCGAGCCTGAAAAGAGGACCCGCTATCTTGTGAGAGAAGAAAATGGAGACAAGGGCCGTAAAGACCACGGTGAGGACAAGTATGACCACGGAATATACCGAGGCCAGCATGAGGGAGAGGATATTTACCTTGAGGTTGTAGATGGTGTAGATGGCCTCGCCGTAGGAACGCCCAAGATCCCGGCCTGCGGCAAGATAAAGAAAGAGGGCAAAGGCCGCAAATCCGGCCAGTGTGAGGAGGCAGTACTTTAGACCAAACCACATCTCGTAACCACGCTCAAGGAGCGCTTCTCTCTTCATGGGCATCCCTCCAACTCACGGTCAAGGACCGCATCCTTCTTCATTGCGCCCCCACTCTCACTCTCAAGAAGCGCCTCCCTCGTCATCGGCGCCCCTTGCGCGCCTTGTCCGGGTATCAATGATGGAAAAGACAATAGGAGAGGTCCTCAAGGACCGGGCGGCTACTTAAGGTATCGGCTGGAAAGGCGGAAAGTTTAGGGCTTGAACAAGAGGCAGGCCCAGGAGGCCCCGGGCAATGAAAAAAGGCGCGAAGCGCGGGTATATTCACGCCAGACGCTGTTGACTCAGGGCCGCTTACTGTGTTATAAGGCATGGGTTCCGTGACCTTCAGGTCCGGTCCGGCCAGCAGAAACAATATTGGCGGCGTACCCAAGTGGCTAAGGGAGCAGTCTGCAAAACTGCCATCCAGCGGTTCGAATCCGCTCGCCGCCTCCAGTTTTCGAGGAACGAAAGTAAAAAAAGGGGGTATGGATTTCCCTACTTTCTTTCAAGGAAAGTCTGATTAGTTCAGACTTTCCCGCAACACAGGGATGGGTAAAGCCCGCCAAAACCCCCAAAACAACATAAAGTCTCGTAGGGTGGGCATTGCCCCCAAAAAAACAAGAGGGGCCCCGAAAAACGGGGCCCCTCTTGTCGTTTAATAAGACAACTTTAAATTTGGGATTCCCTCAGGGACAGGGCACAACCTCTGGCAGTCCCTTGAGGAGATAGCATGCCGATAACCATGAGAGGGTCTTTACGCCCACAAGGAGCGCCTCCTCATCAATATCAAAGTCCGGCGTATGGAGCTTTGCTGTAATGCCCTTTTTTTTATTTGAAGTGCCGAGGCGAAAGAGCGCGCCAGGTATCTTCTCTGTAAAATAGGCAAAGTCCTCGGCCCCCATCTTTGGCTGAGGCATGGTCACGACATTATCCTCGCCAAGCACATGCATGGCGCACCTTCTTATGAGCCCGTCAACGCCAGGGTCGTTCACCACGGCGGGAGTGCCGAACTCATAGTCCAGTTCATAGCCCCCGCCCATGCCCTCGGTTACTCCCTTTATGGTCTCTTCCACGAGGTCCCGCACCTTGAGCCTCTCGGCCCTGCTGAGTGTGCGCACCGTGCCCTCCATTTCCACCCTGTCGGCTATAACGTTAATAGCCGTGCCGCCGTGAATGGTGCCTATGGAGATGACGGCATGGTGCAATGGGTCGGTGCGCCTGCTTACTATATGCTGCATTGCGTTAATAACAAGGGCGGCAAGGAGCACGGCGTCCACGCACTGGTGCGGCCTTGAGGCGTGGCCGCTCTTGCCCTTTACCACCACCCTGAACTTGTCCGCCGCGGCTGTCATTATGCCCGGCTTGTGGGCTATGGTCCCGGCCTCCATCTCAGGGAAACAATGGAGGGCCACAATGGCCCCGGGCACCGGGTCCTCGAGGGCCCCGTCTCTTATCATGGCATGGGCCCCGGCGATGCTCTTCTCCTCAGAGGGCTGAAAAATAAGTTTGACGTTCCCCCGGAGCCTCTCTCTCAGAGAAGAAAGGACCATGGCCGTGCCGAGGAGAACGGAGGTATGCACGTCATGACCACAGGCGTGCATGACGCCGGGAACGTCAGAGGCGTAATCCACTTTCTTGCAGTCCTGTATTGGAAGGGCGTCCATGTCGGCCCGAAGGGCCATTGTGCGCCCCTCGCCTGCCCCTCCCCTCACAATCCCAATGACCCCGTGGCCGCCTACGTTCCTTCTTACCTCCAGCCCGAGGCCCACAAGTACCTCTGCCACAAGGGCCGCTGTATTCTCTTCCTCTCCCGAGAGCTCGGGCGACTGATGGAGTACACGCCTCACATCGCGCACCCTCTCCATTACCGCCCCGGCCTCTTTTATTACTACATCGAAGAGTTGCGCCTCTTCCCTACTCTTGTCCATGCCGGCAATACTCCTTTCAAAATATCTTCATAACGCAAGGGGCCCTTTGTGCAAGGCCCGGACGCGCTGTATTAAAGACAGCTACCCTCATCATCTCCGCCGCCGTGCTCCACCACGGCTCCGCCCCGGCGCCCGTCCCCTGAGGCCGTAAAACCGCCCTCTCGGCAGAGTATGGTATGGACGCCGCCAAAGTACATATCCTTCCTGGTCCAGCGCTTGACACGCACGCCCATGTCCTCGATGGTATCCATCTCCCCGACGGCCACACCGGCCTCAACGTCAAGGACGCCGCCCTCAAAGTGCACCCGCGGCGCGTTCACGGCCTCAAAGACGGGGAGACCAAAGTCAACTATATTGAGTATGGTCTGGAGTATGGCGCTCCGAATCCTCTTCGACCCCCCTGTGCCGAGAATAATCTCCCCCTTTCCCTCTCGCGTTACTATGGTTGGGGCCATCATGGAACTGAGCCTTACCCCCGGCGCAAACCTGTGAAACCCCTGGGGGTTGAGGTCGTGCTCGCCGAGCATATTGTTCATCATTATGCCTGTTCCTGGTATCATGAAACCAGAACCCATGCCCACAGACGTTGTAAGGGAGACCATGTTGCCCTCTTCATCGGCCACGCTTATATGGGTGGTGTCGCCGAGGGGACGTGCCGCGGCCCTGCCCGCGAGGTCCTCCCTGAAGGGCCCCATGTGCTCATTGGATAGAAACCACTCCGAGAGCCCATCCTCAAAGAGGCGGGCATCAAAGGAATCTCGCCGGGCCCTGTCCGTCACCTCCATTACATGGGCAAGTCGCGCCATGTAATGGGCGGAATTATGCCCAGACCCCGCGACGTCCATGTCCTCGAGGAGTTTAAGGGAGAAGGCTATGAGCGTACCCCCCGATGATGGCGGGGGGTTGGTGTATATGGTCCTCCTGCGGTACTTGAACTCAAGGGGCTTTCTTACGATGGGCCTGTACCGATCGAGGTCTTCCGCCGTGATAAGCCCGCCCATTGCGGGCCCGAACTCCTTTACAAGTCCCTCCGCGAGATGCCCCCTGTAAAAACTCCTGAGCCCGTCTCTTACGAGAGACTCGAAGGCGCGCGCCATGTTCTCGTGCACGATTACGCCTCCCTCTGGTATGGAAGCGCCCCCTGGCAGATATACTGTTGAGGACTCCTCCGAGGAGCGGAGCATGGGCTCAAGAAGGGTGTTGAAGTAGGCCTGCGCGGCATTTACAGGGACCCCGCCGCGGGCCATGGTTATGGCGGGCTCAAGGAGAACATCCACTGGCAGTCGGCAATGCCTCCTGTGCACCATCTCGAGGCCCGCGATTACGCCGGGCACCCCTGATGACGCCCTGCCTATATACACTTCCTGGAGCGCGTCGGCAAAATCAATATGGAGGGGGAAAAAATCAAGGTCCTTGCCACCCCCCTTGTTCCCCTTGCCACAGTTGCCCCCCTTCTCAAACTCAGGGCCGAGCCCTGGCATGGCCGTAAAGAAATCATAGAGGATATTGGCGCCTTCTGCCGTACGCGCGTTCATGAAACCGCCGCCTCCGGCGCTCGTAAGGGCGCTCTCAGCCACAAATGAAGCAAAGGACGCGGCAACCGCCGCGTCAAAGGCATTACCGCCTCTCTCGAACATCTCTGCCCCGGCCCTGGCCGTAAGTTCGTGCCCGGCGGCGATTATTCCCCTCAAGGCTCCAGGACCTCCTCTTCTCCCGCAGGCAGTATATCCCCGGCGAAGATACGCGCGAGCTCTCCTGCAAGGGCCTTGAGCCCTCCCATTTTCTCGCATATCTCAATCTGCCTCTGGGCGCCGGTACGGCCACCTGAGATAGTCGTTCTCAAACCCCCAAGATACCTGTCAATGCCCAGCATGGAACTCCCCTCGCCGCACCAGTCAAGAAGACCGGTGAGAGCCTCTATGGCTCCCGATGTACCGGTGCCATCCTCGGTGATGAACTTCGCCTCCAGGCCGAACCTGCAGGCACGCCACTTGTTCTCTCTTATTATGGCCGAGTGGGGCCTCACAAAGCATACGCCGCGGTCAAAGTCCTCGCCGAACTTCTTCACAAGGGCCTGTACAAAGGCGGCTATTTCCATTACCTCGCTGAGCGTGGAGGGTATGTCGCAGATCCTTATCTCAATGGTGCCAAAATCAGGATGGGGACGCACATCCCACCAGAGCTCGCGTATGGTCTTTATGGTGCCTGTCGCGAGGTAACTGTTTACAAGCCGTGCGTAGTCCGAGAAGTTATGAAAATAAAAGGGCATGCCGCCTATGGGAAGGTTCTCAAAGACCTTTGTCCTGTAGGACCTGAGCCCCGTGTTCTCTCCCTCCCAGAAGGGCGAGTTGGCGGAAAGGGCAAGGAGATGGGGGAGGTAATAGAGTATCCTGTTCATAATATAGATACACCTCTCGGCGCCGCGCACCCCAACGTGTACGTGAAGGCCGAAGATATTGAACCTTCGGGCCACCATCTGGAGGTTCTCGACGAGTTCGAGGTAACGGGTGTCAGGTGTGACGGTCTGGGCCTTCCAGCGCGAGAAGGGATGGGTGCTTGCCGCGGCTATGAGCACGCCCTGACGCCGGGCCTCTTCTATGACAGGGACGAGTTTTTCACGAAGGTCTGCCTCTGCCTCAGCTATGCTGTAGCATTTTTTCGAGACAACCTCGAGGTTGGAACGCATGAGTTCATGCTTCACCGCTCCGCCAAGCCCGTCAAGGGAATCGATGATACGCGAGGCACGGGGTGCAAGTTCACAGGTCTTCGCGTCAATGAGTTGAAGTTCCAGTTCCACGCCAACGGTGTGGTCTTCAGTGCCATTATAGATTATTTCCATATGCCCTTATTCCCTTTACAAAGCATGTTGGATAATTTTTGGTGGGCAGTGCCCACCCTACCCCTATTGGTTTTCTTTGACGCGGTTTCTTCCTTGCAAAGTGTGCCTGCTATACATCACGACCCAAAAATTTAGAGGGACATGGCCACCCAATCTAAAAACTTTCTTTTTTCTAAAAGAAAGCAAGTCTTTCAATATGCGGGCGAAGCCCGCTCCACTTCTATATTCTTTCTTCTTTTTATTGGCAAGCGGCCCGCCCTGTCCATCTCTATCTTTTTCCTCTCTTCAGAGGTCCACGAGGATATTTCCGTCCTCTACCTTCACCTTGAAGGTCTTAAGGTTACAGGTCGTTATATGGGCCATGAGACCTGCCATGCGTTTTAAAAGAAACGACTTCATATTACTACATCTTGTCAAGTCTGCCATGAGCCCGCCCATCCGCCGCGAAAAAGATGAAAGGCCCTCAGGCAGTTTATAGTTTTCCGCGTAGCCATGGAGCATTGGGCCGCTAAGGAGCCTTCCGCTCTTTACATCGAACTGCGAGTAATGCATGGGGCAGGTAATGATATACCCAACAAGTGTGCCCTTATCAATGGGCGCGTTCATATGGCCGCACCTTCTTGAGACTGCATAGTATCTGCCGCCGTCATTACAGACGGTTATCTCGCTCCCCCGGACCTCATAGCCCTTCATCCCGCCTGGCGCTATATCGTCTTTATGCGCGACTCTTACGAACATCTTTCCTGAACTCAGTCCTCACCGTGGAGGGGGAATAATCTCCAGCGCGTCGGGGTCGGTTACGTCCTTATGCACAAAGAGTCCGCACCAGCACCGGCGCATGGCGTCGAAGTGTTTCCTGTGAAAGGGTATGCAGGGGCAGACTATGCGCATGTTCTGCTCATGGTCTTTTGTAAGTCCCTGGCAGGGGCAGAAAGGCATCCCCTCGCGGGCCTCTATGAGGACTTCCTGCTCAAGGAGGAAGTCCACAATCTCTTCATCAGGGCTGAACTTGTACCCGAGGAGGTCAACGACGTACTCGAAGAGAAACTTGAGGGCCTTCTTTCGCGGCTCAAGCGAGGCATTCTCTTCCTCTCTTACCTTTCCCATGGTTTCTTTTTCATCTTCATCCCAAGGAGCTGCGCGTATCTCTCCGGGCTATACCCAACTACCACATCATCGCCTATCTTTACCCATGGAAAGGCCGGCGAGTCCGAGGTGTCCATCTCTTGCTGAATCCTTGCCCTCGCATCATCGTCGGAGTTATCGTACTCCCTATACTCAAAGTCCACGTTATTATCCTCGAAAAACTTCTTTGTCTTTCTGCACCCGGGGCAGGAGCTGAGGGCGTAAAACAGGACCTTTTTCATCATCAGACCTCGATTCTTATGAATACCCTGCCATCGATAATCCGCCATTGGTAAAGCCTGAGGGAGATTTCCGCGGCATCGAGAAAGGTCCCTGTTCTTACATCGTATCTCCAGTAGTGACAGGGGCACTGCAGGATATGGCCCGTGAGCGTGCCACCGTCCAGGGGGCAACCCATGTGCGAGCACTTGTTGGAGAGGGCGTAGACATGGCCTTCTTTTCTTATGAGGAGGACGGGCACGCCGCGCGGGTAAACCACCCTTGGCGTTGATTCAACGAGGTCCACCTCGTCAAGCACATAAACCCATGGGTCTGCAGGCATT
Organism: uncultured Thermodesulfobacteriota bacterium; assembly: GCA_964472295.1. Lineage (GTDB taxonomy): Bacteria > Desulfobacterota > GWC2-55-46 > GWC2-55-46 > JADFVP01 > JAJRZX01. The sequence continues at coordinate 143,234 of CAYYJQ010000001.1, forward strand.
AAACCCCTTTCCTCAAACGGACAATCCTCTAACTCGCGGCTTTATCTCTATTATACACCAGTAGAAGAGTATTGCAAGAAGGGGGGAAATGGGGCGAAGGGGGCACTCAAGGGGTTAAAAACAGGGGTATATAAAGGGCTTCGGGATACCGGCAGAGGGAGGCACAGGGGGTCAGTCCCCCTTCTTGCCGTCATCGATGGTTACGGGTTCAGGGTAACGGATTCGCCCCAGGAAACGTTTGCTCACCCCGGCTACAAGGTCCAGTTCCACTGTATGAGAGCCCTTGGGGACATCCACGTCCACCCTGTCGCGGTCCCCGACCACGGCCCCGGCAAAAGAGACCTTCTTGTCGGGCGTTGCCTTGAAGACGCTCCAGGCAAAGGGCTTTTCATCAAGGGAGACCTGCACCACGTATCTGCCGGGCTTGGTCGTTCCCGGCGGCAGGAGAAGCCTTACATAGGCCCTTGCCCGGAGGGGCCCCTCGAGCCTCACCTTCAGGGCCTTTCCACTGGTGGAGAGCCACCACTTCTGGTATCCCTTGGGGACCTTGAGGTAGGCCTTTCGCCCATTGACAGGGGTCTCGCTGGTCCAGTCCACCTTATCGGGGCTGGAATAATGGCTGAGCTCAAAACCAGAGAAGATAAGGACCGCGGCGACAAGGGCCATGACCACGTACCTGGTCTTTTTCCAGTGTATGGTCCTCTTCCACCTGCTCTTCATAATGGCGGGCCAGACCTCTTTCTCGGCGCGCACGAGGTCGTTTGGAAAATCCACCTCCACCCAGGGCATTCCCGCGATGTTATAGGCCTTCATCTCAACGGAGGTACAGATGCCGCGAATGGCCTCTATGCTCCAGCAGTTCTCGGCGCCGTTCCTTACAAGGGCGTCGGCACGCGCCATGAGGGCCTCGGCCCCCCTTTCATCGTAACAGGTAAGCCCTATGCTCTCGCCCCGCGAGGCCTCTGGCGGAAGATCCTTTCCGAGGTCAAGGACCTTGCCCTCCTGCACCGCAACCTTTGTCTGCTCACGCCCGTTGGTGGAAGATGAATCAAAGGCAAGGCCGTTTCCGCCCCTTGCAAGGAGGCGGTCGAGTATCTGGGGGTGATAGAGAAGGTCGCAGTTCATGAGCACAAAGGGGCCCTCTATCCAGTCGCGGGCAAGCCAGAGAGAATAGAGGCTGTTGGTCTCGTCATAACGGGTGTTCTCTATGTACTCGACGCGGTCGCCGAGCTCGCGGCGCACCTCATTTGCCTTGTAGCCGACGATTACAAGGACCTTGCCTATTCCCGCGTCGTTAAGGGCCTCTATCTGGTGTTCTATGATGGGACGTCCGCCCACGTGAAGGAGGCACTTGGGCCGTCCCTTCGAGACCCGCTCAAGCCTGCTTCCGTATCCCGCGGCAAGTATCACTGCCTGCATAACGCCAAACCTTTTTAGTTAAAAACCTCTATATAATTAACTTCTCTCTCTACCTTCAGGGCGCCTACACCGCCGTAGACTCGCGGCCCATGGGAACGGCGGCAAAAAGACCGAAGGTCATGCCTGTTTTTTCGCCTCGGCCTTCTCGACCCTCCACCGGGCAAGGTCTTCGGGCCTGCCGTCGAACTTTATCCTGCCCCTGTGCAGATATAGGAGCCTCTCAAAACCCGTGGTATGATGCTGGTCAGGGAGCGCCACTACAAGAAGACGGTCCCCGGCGCGACGAATAATTTCCTTAAGGCACTGACCGGCCCTCTTACCGCTAAGCCCCGAAAGCGGGTTGTCAAGTACCCATATGCCTGACCTGTCGCTTATAAGTATACCACCAAGTCTTAAGAGCCGCGCCTCGTTCCGGGAAATGACGTTAGAGCCAACCTTCTGGTCAAGCCCCTTCTTGAAACTCTCTATAACCTTCCATGCGCCGATCTTACGAAGCGTCTTCTCGTCCTCGGGCGTGAGGGCCTCTGGCCCAGATAGCCCGAGGTGCTTCCAGACCTTTGCCGGCGGAAAGACCGGGGACTGGGAAAGATAGGCCACCCTTGAAGAGAGGCCGCCCTCTTTTTTCAGCATCTTCTCGTCGTCCCAGAAGACCCGTCCCTTATCAGGGACCTCGGCACCGGCGAGTATGTTAAGAAGGCTCGTCTTCCCGGAACCCACGTTACCGACAACAACCACCCTGCTTCCAGCCTCGAGAAAGAGGTCCGTGCGGCGTAGCCGCGGCTTACCCTCTCTGCCGCGTCCAACGTCAAGACGGGCACGCTCAAGGCGAAGTCCTCTTGCAAGGAGCACTGGCTCGGCGGCCTCGCCTCCGTTCTCCTCTACCTCTGCTCCTCCGGGCTTTGCGTGCCGGGCATAAGCCTCTATCCGCTCGGCGCAGGCAAGGACCTTGCCGGAACGCGCTATCTGCCTGCCCACCTGCACCATGCGGCGGTGCAGAGTCAGGGCGTAGGCGATAAAGATGAATAGGTCCCCTGGCGCTATGGTCCCGGCCCTTACCCCCCTCGCCCCCACGACAAGGGCCAGAGAGACAGACGCCCCGAGCACAAGGTGGACATAGACCGAGGAGCGCGAGATCATCTTTGTAAGGGTCACGCTCTTTCTGGCATTACCCCAGTTTATATCGTCCATCTTGAGGTCCATGGCCCCGCCCTCAAGGCCTTCCTGAAGGGCAGTGGCATAGTCCCCCTCTTTGCGCCTGAGCCTGCTTGCCGTATCCGCAACGGGTGTGGCTGTGCGAACTCCAATGTATATGGCGATAAGGCCGGAGACAAAGAATATTACCCCAAAGCCCACGGAGACCCAGGTAATGACAACGCAGGCCGCGAGAAAGAGCATGCCGTTCTTGAGGCCATGGACCATTATGCCCGAGAGGCCGGCCTTTATGCGCGCGCTGTCCCCTATGATGCGTGCCACGATGTCTCCCGTGGCAGTGCGCTTGTGAGGCGGCATGACCCGTGCGCCCTCTACTGCCGCGGCGCGCATCTCGTGTGCGGTAAGTGCGGCGAACCTCTTGATGTGCACGCGCTGGAACATATCGGCGATACCGTGTCCCAAGGCAAAAAGCAGGTATGCCATGGCCAGCATGATTACCGGGTCTCCCCAGTGGGGAAGATACCCTACGACCATGGCGCCCTTGTGAGAGCCATGCCCGAATACTATGTCTATGACCCCGCGGAGCGGCCAGGGCATGAGGAGGCGGAAAAAGACCACGCCTATTGTGGCCACCCCGCCCTTTACAAGCCACGACCTGTGGTGCCCGCCATAGTTAAAGAGCACCCCAAAGGCCCTGTTCTTTTTCTTATCTGTCCACTTCATAAGCCTCGGAGGCCGGGGCCATCTCTGCACTCAAAAATAAGGCGCCCCGCGCGGACCATCGCCCCTCTGGGACAAAGCGGGTCACTCTCCGGCCTTAAGGGGAAGAACGCCCGGGGGAAGTTCCTGTTTGAGACCCGCGGCGTAAGAGACCACGCCGGCAACGTTCGCGGCGGCATGGCCGGGGTCGTGAAAGAGATGGCGGGCCATGCGCCTTCTCAGCTCAGACTCCCTCGCAGGGTTGGCAAGTGAGGCTTTTATGGCGGCCTCAAGGTCACCTGGGCCGGAGACCACCCGCCCTGTCTTCCTGCCATATGTTTCGAGGTCAAGCGAGGGGGCCCGTTTCATAATCCTCTTCATGAGGCCCGGAACGTCCATGAATATAATGGGCCGGTCCAGAAGAGTGTACTCCACGGCCACGCTGGACATGTCCGTAATAAGTAAGTCTGAGGCCGCGAGATAGGGCGAAATGTCACGGTCTCTTATAAGGCGCACCGAGTCGCCCTCAAAGGGGGCAAGTTCAGTGAACCAGTCAATGTCCTTCTTGGGGTGGTCATGGGGTTTAACGAGGAGGTTCCAGAGCCCCGCGCCAGTGACGGCACGTACTATATCCACGCCCATTACGTCAAGGGCGTTGTTTTTCTCGCCCGTTGGGGCAAAGAGTATGGTAGGACGCGCCGGGTCAAGGCCCATATCTCTTAAGAGGGCGTCTCTCTCAAACTCGTGGTTCGCAAGGGGGTCGGTCTTTGGGAAACCCGTAATAAGGCACTTGGAGCCGTCCTCTCTTATGAGGCCTTTCTCCCTGTACCGCTCGGCATGATAGCGCCCGGGAAGGCATAATATGTCATAACGCAGGGCCTTTTCGCGTATGGCGAGGTTCTTTACAGAGACGCCGTGAAAGATCTGCACCTTGCAACCCACGGACTTTGGAAAGAGGGTATCAGAGAGGTGGGCCGAGACAAGCACGTCGTAGGACTCGCTCCGCACCCTCTCAAGGGGAATAATGTGGTCCCTATTCACAGGAAAGGGGTCGTAAAAACCCGTGAGGTCATAAGATACCTCGGCGCCGTCCTTGCGCTTGAACCCGCCGGAGAGAAAGACCTCTATATCCGGGTCTTCGGCAAGGAGGCGGTACACGGGCAAAAAGCAGACAAAGTGTACCTGCGCGTATCCAGTAAATAGAACTCTTTTCTTCTTTTTATATCCCATTCAGCTGGTTCCTCAGAAGAGATATGAGACAACTACAGAGAAAACATTCTTGTCATATGATTTCCCCTCGGCCTTATCAACGAGGGCAAGGCCGTCTCTTGCCGCCGCGTTATGCGTAAGGGTCCAGTCAATGGCCATGGTCCACTTTGGGGCTATCTCTCCCTTGACGCCTGCGCCGAACTTCTGCCGCGTATCATTGCGGTCAATACGCGTGACATCAAAGGGCTCCTGAGATTTATAAGAGGTAAACCTCGCCTCGTACTTAATATGGCCTGTCCAGCCCTTCTGGAGCCTTGTAGTTATCCTTGCCCCAACCGTGTTCTGCTTCCGTGAGCGGTCCACGTTCTGAAGCGTTGCCACGTTGAGATTTTCCAGGACAAAGTCATTGTCAAAATCAATGCCAAAATCCAACTCGTTACGCACCAGGACCTCTGGTTTTACGGGAGTAGAGATGTTCTTAAATAAATAACTCAGCGTAAGCGTGGTATGACGGTGCAGGTCAAGGCCAAGGTCAAGGCCCGCCAGCACGCTGTCCTCAGAGCGGTTGGTAAAGGGGTCGTCAAAGTTCCTGTTCTCATATCCGACGTAGACTTTGGCGGATACGGCATCAGGAGAGAGAGGCGCCTTATCATTGCCGGCGCCCTTCCAGAGCCGGCGCGTGAGATACAGAGTTACGTCTGTCTTGTCATAGTGCGCGGCAGTGAAGACCTTCTCGCTTCCTGAGATACCGTGCGCCGGGTCGCCGCGGGGTTCTTTGTCCACTGCGTCGGAGAGATAGTCCTTCTTGAATATATTTGGAGCGTATCCAAAGTCAACGCCTACGCTCGAATGGGCGTCCACGGCCTGCCTGGCGCCGAGGCCGAACTCGAAGAAACTCTTTTCCTGGTCCTGAACATATTTATTGTATGTAATGGAGGGCTTTAAAGAGAAGGCCCTGCCGCCGAGCCCGGGGCGCCTGAACGAGGCCTTGATACGCGGAGAGAAAATGAAGTCATCTATGGAGTCCATGTCCTTGAAGCGTCCGCTCTTCTGGTCAGAACTCCTGTTCTGGTCAAAGCGGTCGCTCTGGGTGGAGGAGAGTTTGAATACATTTGTGTCATATGAAAAACCCATGCCCGCCTCGGCCTTCCACTTCCACCCGCCTATCCTATCGGCCCCGGAGGCACGGGGGACGTAGACGCCCAAAACCCCAAGAGACAACAAGAGAAGGGCGATAAAATTAAGCCACGGTTTTTTCATTTTCACCATATCTTCCTCCCATATCTCTACGAACTCTGATTCACTAATTTTAAACAAACCTCATCGATTGTCAGGACAAAATTTTCTTATAGCGTAGAGACTATTAGAAGAGGATTAAAGTAAATCCTGAGGCGAACCTCTGTTTACGTGAGGGCACCCGCAAGCCTCGGTCATTAAAGCCCGCCCGAAAGCCCGCCCGGCTTTAAATAAAAAAAATACTACCCTTGCCGACCCCTTGTAAAGCACATATGTCACAAAGGCATAACTAATACCCAAAAAAATAGTATAAACAAGGAGGAATGGCCGGAAGGAAGGGGGCCAACTTTTCCAGTGGTCGATGGGTAATGCTCAGGGAGAGGACCAGATGCAAGGGCAAAGAGGCCCCTCAGGCAAGTCGCGGTCATCCCATGTCCATCTCAGGGATCAGGCGATACGCCCCTTCTCAAGGCCCGCCTCCCTGTGCCTCTTGCCAATTTCTCTGGCAAGGCCCTCAAGGGCCTCAAGGGCCGGGCCTCCGGGCTCGCCCTTTACCTCAACGGGCTCGATGAACTCTACCTTGAGCCCCGCCATAAGGCCCTTTAACTGCGCCACCATCCTTGAACCCCAGCCATATGAGCCTATGATGGAGGCGAACCTGAGTTTGGGCTTGAGGGCGTTGGCAAGAAAGACCGCGCTCACTACCCTTGGATGGGCGCCCGTGAGAAAGCACGGCGAGGCCACAACCATGGTGGCGGCCTCAACGAGCGTGGCGGCAAATCTGCCCGTGTCGGCCACCGTAAGGTCGAACCTCTCAACCCTTACGCCCTCCTCGCCAAGGGCCTCTGTAAGGTGGTCAACCATGCGCTCTGTGCTCCCGTGCATGGATACATAGGGCATTATTACAGTGCTGGAAGGGTCATCACAGACCCAGCCGCGGTGAGTCTCCATTACAAAATCCACGTCCCTGTGCACAGGGCCGTGGCTCGGCGCTATTACGGCCACATCAAAGCCAGAGAGCCTCTCAAGGTGCTTTGCGATTATCTTCCTGAAGGGCATCATAACCTCGGCGTAGTACCTCTTTATGGCATCATAGACGCGCTCCTCGCGAGTGGAGTAGAGCTCTGCGCTCGCAAGGTGCGAGCCAAAGAGATCGCAACTGAATAACACGCCGCCCTCCCGTAGATATGTGCACATGGTCTCGGGCCAGTGGACCCATGGCGTTGATATGAACTCAAGAATCTTGCCCCCAAGGTCAAGGGTCTCGCCATCACCAACAACAATGAACCTCTCCTCCCCTATGTGCAGGTGGTCCATGAGAAGCCCCTTGCACTTCTCATTGGCAACAACCTTTGCCTCCCTGTACTTCTCAAGGACAGCGGGTATGGCCCCTGAGTGGTCCTGCTCAGCGTGGTTGGCGACAATATAGTCAAGACACTCCACGTCCCTGAGGTGGTTCATGAGCGTGGCCGTGGACGTAGGGTCAACCGTGTCTATGAGGGCCGTCTTCGCACTTCCCTTTACAAGGTATGCGTTGTAACTCGTCCCGTCAGGCAGGGGCACAAGGGCGTCGAAGAGACGCCTTGAAAAATCAACGGCACCTACCCAGAAAACACCGTCCATTATCTTCTTTGATCTCAACATGGCTGAAAACTCCCAGAAAAAAATTAAAAAGATTCTCCCGCTTTCTTTTGGAAAAAAGAAAGCGGGGCAAAGAAAACCTTCCACTTTCTTTTAGGGAACCTCTGAATAATTCGTCCCAGAATTATTCAGAGACGAAAAAGAAAAAGCGCGGTTTTTCTTTTTCTCACATTTTCAATAACTTACAGTTATAGAAAATGGCGACGCGTCCATGCGCCGCTGGAAAGTCTGAATTAATCAGTCTTTCCTTAGAAAAAAGAAAGTGGAGCAAAGAAAACCAGTAGTAGCGCGAAGACCCTGCCGATGAACCCCCGCCAATACAAAACAAGACCCCTGGACTCTGAAAAAAGTGGGGCAAAGAAAACCAGTTCCAGCGGCCAAAGGCCGCTGGAAAAGACACCAGCATGATTTATCCGCGCCGCGCGGAGCGCGGCGCGGCATTAGTTTTCTTTGTCAACTTTCTTTTTTAAAAGAAAGTTGGAAAAATTATGAAATCTTCCTTCTTTACCTCTTTTCAGGCCTTTACTATTTTCGCACTCTTGATGCCTGCCGTGGCGTTTCTTGTATCCACCACAACATCGCTATTTCTTACTATCCACCTGTAGTCATAGGCCGAGTGGTCTGTTGCTATGAGCACGCAGTCCGTTTTTTCAAGGACCGCCTTCGAAAGTCTCGTCGAGCGCATATCAAAGCCCTTTCCACGGCTTATGGCGCGGGGCACAAAGGGGTCATTATAGCGCACAACAGCGCCCTTTGACTTGAGTATTCTTATGAGTTCCATTGCGGGGGATTCTCTCGTATCATCGATGTCCTTCTTGTATGCCACGCCAAGGACGAGGATACGCGAGCCCTTTATGCTCTTTTTCTTCTCGTTCAGGGCCTCCACGACCTTGCCCACGACAAAGTAGGGCATATTGGTATTTATCTCTCCGGCGAGTTCTATAAAACGCGTGGAAAAGTCGAACTCGCGCGCCTTCCACGTAAGGTAAAAGGGGTCAATGGGGATGCAGTGGCCCCCGAGGCCGGGTCCCGGATAAAAGGCATTAAAGCCAAAGGGCTTGGTGGCCGCCGCCCCTATGACCTCCCAGATGTCCACGCCCATGCGGTCAGCAAGGACCTTGAGTTCATTGACAAGGGCGATGTTCACGCTCCTGTAGATATTCTCAAGGAGTTTTGTCATCTCCGCGGCGTCTGTAGTGGAGAGGGGCACGACACGCTCCACCACCTCGGAGTATAAGAGCGAACCGAGGGTGGTGCACTTTTTCGTAATGCCCCCTACTATCTTAGGTGTTGTGCGCGTCGTGAAATCGCGCCGTCCGGGGTCTTCGCGCTCAGGGGAAAAGACAAGAAAGAAGTCCCTGCCCGCACGAAGCCCGCCTGCCTCGAAGAGGGGCAGAAGGACCTCTCGCGTGGTGCCCGGGTATGTAGTGGACTCAAGGGAAATTATCTGGCCCTTTCGGAGCGTCTTCGCTATATCCCTTGCCGCGGCCTCCACAAAAGATAGGTCCGGCTCTCTCTTTGGTGAGAGCGGCGTTGGCACGCAGATTATCACAACGTCGGCCCCGGCGAGCCTTGTCATGTCCGAAGTGGGGCTAAAGGCGGGCCTCCTTCCCCCTCTGTGCCTTTCTATGGCCTCGGAGGGTATATGCCTTATATATGATTTGCCCTCCTTGAGGAGGTCTATCTTTCCGGGGTCAGAGTCAAGGCCAAGTACCCTGAAGCCCTCGTCAAGAAACCTCAGACTTATGGGGAGGCCCACATAACCAAGCCCTATGACGCCTATCACGGCCTCTTTTCTCTCCACCAGTCCCTTTAAGGCGGTAAAGTGGTCTTTCACGAACTTCTTCTCCTCTTTATTATTTCTTGGCCAGATACTATACCTTATAAGACGCTGAAATCACAGGGAATAAACAGAGGGAAAGTCTGACTGATACAGGCCTTCCCGCGTCGAAGCGATGTAATGGGGCGCCGTCTTCAAGAGACAGGGCCTTTAATATGGCCTCAGCCCTTTATGATTTTTACATACACTCCGCGCGTCCTCGGGCCGTCGAACTCGGCGAGATATACGCCCTGCCACGTGCCGAGGCGAAGCCTTCCGTCACTTATGATAATGGTCTCCGAGGCCCCGGTGAATGTAGACTTGAGGTGGCTGTCCGAGTTGCCCTCCATGTGCAGATAATCCATGTCCAGGTGGTCGATTATCTTCGCCATCTTCATGACCATGTCCGTTGTCACATGGGGGTCGGCGTTCTCGTTTATGGTAATGCCAGCCGTGGTGTGGGGGCAGAAGACCACCACAATGCCCTCGTCCACGCCGCTCTCTCTCACGAGGGCCGAGACCTCGTCAGTTATATCGACAAATTCGTTTCTCTTTCTCGTCCTTACCGCAAAATTAGGCATGTCCCCTCTTTAAAAAAGCGCTTTTGTATGATAACTTTACTTTATACGGTCTTTTCTGTCAACGCGCTCCTTTGGCGCTTGCCTTCGCGGCGCGCGTCACCCTGTTATTGAGGAAAACCCCATGGGCCCCCTTGAGTGGGAAAAATTCTACCGCGAGACCGAGGAAAAAAAGATGCCCTGGTATTACCCGGGGCTCGACCCGGACCTTGAGGCCGCCCTCCACGAGATGAATATAACTGGAGGAAGTCTCCTTGACATAGGCACGGGGCCGGGCACACAGGCGCTCGCGCTCGCAAGACTTGGCTTCAAGGTTACGGCCACCGATGTTTCAGAAACGGCCATAACCCTATGCCGCGCAAAAGCACGTGAGATGGGCCTTGATATAAAGTTCATTGATGAAAACATTCTCCACAGCACGCTATCACCCGGCTTTGACGTTATCTTTGACAGGGGGTGTTTTCACGCCCTGCGCCCAACGGAAAGAGAGCACTACACAGAGGTTGTCCATGCGCTCCTTCACCCGGAGGGGGTGCTGTTTCTCAAGTGCTTCAGCGTAAAAGAGACCATGGAGGGCGGCCCGTACCGTTTCAGCCACGAGAATATAAGACGTGTCTTCTCGCCCTACTTCAATATACTCTCCATAAAGGAGACCGTGTACCACGGGACACTCTCGCCGCTCCCAAAGGCCCTTTTTATAACCATGAAACAACGCCCAAAAAAGGCATAATAAAAAACGCGGGCAATCTGCGGTAAGACCGCCCGCCGATTGATTGGCAGGTTTTTTTCCGATACACGCGAATAGGAACAAGAGCAAATGGGACTGGAACTTACAAGAAGCGCCTTTACAGATGACAGGGTACCGGCCTCGGACGAGGCCTTCATGGCCAAGGCTATCGTTGAGGCCGGAAGGGCCCGGGCCAAGGGCGAGGTGCCCGTTGGGGCAATAATCACACATGGCGCAAGCGTCATAGCCAGGGGCTATAACATGAAAGAGAGCGCCCCTGACCCCACGCTTCATGCAGAGATAGTCGCCATTACCCGTGCGGCGCGCGCCCTCTCTGCCTGGCGCCTTGAGGAGACCACGATGTACGTGACCCTCGAGCCCTGCGTCATGTGCATGGGCGCCCTGATACAGGCCCGCGTTCCAAGACTCGTCTTCGGCGCCCACGACCCAAAGGCCGGGGCCTGCGGCTCTGTCTTTGATTTTTCAAGAGACAGGAGGCTCAACCACAGCGTAAGCGTCACGCCGGGCGTGCTCGGCAAGGAGTCAGAGATGCTCCTCAAGGAGTTTTTCCTGAGACTGCGGAAAAAATAGCAGTCTTTGTTGGTTTTCTTTGTCTTACTTTCTTTTTTCAAAAAGAAAGTAAGGAATCTTAACTTTTACATTAGTCTTTCTAAAAGGGGGTCTTTTACATGGCTGAGTTCAGCGTTCCGGAGCACATATTCCGCGAGTACGACATAAGGGGCATATACGGTAAGGACCTGACCGACGAGGTGGCCGAGGCCATAGGCAGGGCCTATGCCGCGTATGTGCGCGGCGAGGGGCTTCTTAAGGACCCCATCACGGTGAGCATCGCCCGTGACGTAAGGCTGAGTTCCCCGGCCCTTCGGGATGCCCTTATCCGGGGCCTTACGGAGAGCGGCATAAACTGCGTGGACATAGGCGTCTGCCCCACGCCTCTCCAGTATTTTTCCATGCAGACCCTTACGGTTGACGGCGGGTTCATGATAACAGGGAGCCACAACCCGCCTGAGTACAATGGTTTCAAGATAAGCATAGGAAAGGAGACCATTCACGGCGAGGAGATAAAGAAGTTAGGCATGGTCGTGAGGAAGGTGGCCAGGGACCGTCCCCCACGGGAGGGGGGCCTTGGCGAGGAGCGCTCAGTAAAGATTATCCCCCCCTATATTGAAGACGTAAAGAACAGGTTTCATCTCCCAGACCTTGAGCGGCCCATAAAGGTGGTCATAGACTGCGGCAACGGCACCGCCGGGCCGGTGGCCGTGCCTCTCCTTCGGAAACTCGGCTGCGATGTGGACGACATATTCTGTCTCCCTGACGGGGCTTTTCCAAACCACCACCCCGACCCAACGGTCCCGGAGAACCTCTCTGACCTTATCGAGAGAGTACTGGCGGAAAAAGCAGACCTTGGCATTGCCTATGACGGCGACGCCGACCGCATAGGCGTTGTGGACGAGAAAGGCGGGATTATCTGGGGCGATAAACTCATGGTCATCTTTGCCCGCGACATCATCGAGACCACGCCCGGGGCCACCATAGTGGGCGAGGTAAAGTGCTCGCAGGTCCTCTACGACGAGATAGAGAAGGCCGGCGGCAGGGCCGTCATGTGGAAGACCGGGCACTCGCTCATAAAGTCGCGCATGAAGGAACTGGGGGCCGCCATGGCAGGCGAGATGAGCGGCCATATCTTCTTTGCCGACAGATACTTTGGTTATGATGACGCGGTGTACGCCACTTGCCGCCTCGTGGAAATACTTGCGAAAAAACGGGCCTTGGATTCCGGGGCCACGCTCTCGGGGCTCCTCTCGGGACTGCCATCTACAATAGTCACGCCCGAGATGCGAATAGAGTGCGCCGATGAAAGGAAGTTCAGGGTAATAGAGGAACTTGCCTCGGCCCTTGAGAAGGCCCCCACAGAAGACGGCGGCCTTGAACTCACGGACGTAATAACCATAGACGGCCTCCGTATGAACTTCGAGGGCGGCTGGGCCCTTGTGAGGGCGAGCAACACCCAGCCCGTGCTGGTCATGAGGTTCGAGGCAACGACTGAAGAACTCCTCGAAAAGGCAAAGGCCTTTGTAAGAGAAAAACTCCTCAACGTGGAACCCGGACTGGACCTGCCTTTTTAAAGAGAAAAGATTTCCTTACTTTCTTTTGGAAAAAAGAAAGTAAGACAAAGAAAACCAATGCCAATGGCCTTACGGCCATTGGAAAGAACTTGCAGGACGGGTGGAGCGAAGCGAAACCCATCAAATAGAGAGGGTGGGCACTGCCCACCAAGGCTGTACCCGCCCCACAAGGATTGAAATTTAAAAATGAATCCTTCAGAATTAATAGATGAATTAAGAAAAGCATATCGTAAGCCAATATTATATTTTGTAGTTTTAATCTTGTTTGCAGTATTTCTCAGTGGAGGTGCTTGGCTTACAGGATTTTGGGGGAAAAGAGGAGAACAATTTGCATCGCATACACTACTTAAAAATAAATTGGTCAACCCTGCAAAAGACCCACATATGACTCCATTTAGAGGCTCATTCGATTCAAAAATACTATTAAAAAAGAATCCAGGCTTCATATTTAATAGAGATTTTGTTAATAGAGACAAAATTTTAGGAATTAAAATAGATTGGAAAAGCCACAAACATGATATAGCTAGGCTGAAATCAATCGATTTTTCAACATTAAACAAACTTATTTCTAAAAAATATATCGACCCAGCAAGTAGCTACAATAACACCCCAATTGTAAAAAAGTTCTATAATTTTCTAGAAATACACAAAGTTGTGAAAGTTACCGGATATGCAGTAAGCCCCT
>CAYYJQ010000002.1:0-2283 GCA_964472295.1 uncultured Thermodesulfobacteriota bacterium
GAGGACTTTCACCTCCGAGTGGGTGCGCCCTGCCGGGCGCACAACAAAAAAAGGGAGGGCGGCCCAGAGGGCCGCCCTCCCGGGGCAAAGAGGCCATAACCCTCATGGCCTCTTCAGGGGGTCTTACATCATGCCGCCCATTCCTCCCATACCTCCCATGCCGCCCATGCCGCCCATATCAGGCATGGCCGCGCCGGCCTTTTCTTCGCGCGGTTTCTCGGCGATAAGGGCCTCGGTGGTAAGAAGGAGCGAAGATATTGAAGAGGCGTTCTGAAGGGCCGTCCTCGAAACCTTCGTTGGGTCTATGACGCCGGCCTTGACGAGGTCTTCATACTCCTCTGTGGCGGCGTTAAGGCCAAAGGCGCCTTTGCCGTTCTTTATCTTGTCAACCACTATGGAGCCCTCAAGGCCCGCGTTCTCCGCAATCTGACGCACAGGCTCTTCAAGGGCCCTCTTGAGGAGTTTGGCGCCAAATTCCTGCTCGCCTTCCACATCGAGGGCATCTATCGCATTCAGGGCCCTGATATATGCAACGCCGCCCCCTGGCACTATACCCTCTTCAACGGCGGCGCGTGTAGCGTGGAGGGCGTCCTCGACGCGGGCCTTCTTTTCCTTCATCTCTGTCTCAGTGGCCGCGCCAACGCGTATGACGGCCACGCCGCCTGCGAGTTTAGCGAGCCTCTCGGAGAGTTTCTCCCTGTCATAATCAGAGGTGCTCTCCTCTATCTGGGCCCTTATCTGCTTTATCCGGGCCTCTATATCGGCGTTGGCACCGGCTCCGTCTATGATGGTGGTGTTCTCCTTGTCTATTACCACCCTCTTGGCACTGCCAAGGTCCGTAAGTTCCACGCTCTCGAGCTTTATGCCGAGCTCCTCGGCTATGAGCCTGCCGCCTGTAAGGATGGCGATGTCGTCGAGCATGGCCTTTCTTCTCTCGCCAAAGCCCGGGGCCTTTACGGCGCAGGCATGGAGCGTGCCGCGGAGTTTGTTCACAACAAGCGTGGCCAGGGCCTCGCCGTCAACGTCCTCGGATATGATGAGAAGGGGTTTACCTGTCTTGGCTATCTTCTCAAGGAGGGGGAGCATATCCCTCATGCTCGATATTTTCTTCTCGTGAAGAAGTATGTAGGCGTCCTCGAGCACGCACTCCATGGACTCGGCGTCAGTGACAAAGTAGGGCGAGAGATAACCCCTGTCGAACTGCATGCCCTCGACCACGTCAAGTTCGGTCTCCATGCCCTTGGCCTCTTCCACGGTGATTACGCCTTCCTTGCCGACTTTCTCCATGGCGTCGGCTATGATATTGCCGATGCCGGAATCGCCGTTGGCGGATATGGTCCCCACCTGGGCAATCTCGCTCTTTTCCTTGACTGGCTTGGAGAGTTTCTCAAGCTCAGCCACTGTAGCAGTAACGGCCTTCTCTATGCCCCTCTTTATATCCATGGGGTTATGTCCCGCGGCAACGAGTTTACTGCCCTCGCGGAATATGGCCTGGGCGAGCACCGTGGCCGTGGTGGTTCCGTCACCTGCGATGTCAGAGGTCTTGCTGGCCACCTCTTTTACCATCTGTGCGCCCATGTTCTCGAACTTGTTCTCAAGTTCCACTTCCTTTGCAACGGTAACGCCGTCCTTGGTGATGGTGGGCGAGCCAAAACTCTTCTCTATTACAACGTTCCTGCCCTTGGGGCCAAGCGTCACCTTCACGGTGTCGGCAAGGACGTTTACGCCCTTGAGTATGGCGCCGCGTGCGCTATGACTGAAGGCTATCTCTTTTGCGGACATCTTTACTCCTCCTTATGATTATAAATCCTGCTTTAATCGTAAATTAAGTAAGAAACTTATCCCTCTACAATGCCGAGTATGTCGTCCTCGCCCATGATGAGGTGCTCCTCGCCGTTTATCTTTACCTCAGTGCCGGCGTACTTGCTGAAAAGCACCTTGTCGCCCACGGCGACCTCAACGGCTATGAGTTTGCCGTTCTCGTCTTTTCTGCCTGGCCCCACGGCTACAACCTCGCCCTCGGCAGGGGCCTCCTTGGCGCTATCGGGTATGATGATGCCACCTTTTGTCTTCTCTTCCTCGGCAAGTCTCTTGACGAGCAGGCGGTCACGAAGCGGTCTGATTTTCATCTCTTCTCTCTCCTCCTTTTTCTTGATTGTTTGTCTGGCATATTTCCGAGGCCGCCCTTGCGGACTGACCCCATTTACAGACTGACTCCCTTTAGATACTGGCCCCATATACATGCAGGCCACTTTACGAACAGGCCCCATATACATGCAGGCC
>CAYYJQ010000002.1:2383-114435 GCA_964472295.1 uncultured Thermodesulfobacteriota bacterium
GGCCCCATATACATGCAGGCCACTTTACGAACAGGCCCCATATACATGCAGGCCCCCTTTACGAACTGGCCCCACTGTACAGGCAGGCCCCCTTGATTGTGGTAAATATAGGGTCAGCCTCTGGCTTTGTCAAGGGTTTTTTAGCAATCTCCCTCCTTAAGTGCTAACAATTTGAATTTACTAAGTTTTTATAGTGCATGGACTATTAAAGCCAGGGTTGGCGAGGCTTCTGCCATCCTGGCGTGTCTATTCGGCATGTAACTTAAAGTAACCGGGGTTACAGGAAAGAAATGGGTTTTGTGTCATAATATAAAAAGGTTAGTCCTGAATGCTTCAGACTTTCCTTAAGAAACAGCCCCTATGGGACGATATACTATAGGGGAAGAAAGAGAATAGACCATGATTATAAGAGAGACGCCCATAGAGTACTTCAAGGCACTCGTGGAAGGGGCCATAAGGAACCAGAGGCTCGATACGCCCGATGAGGTAGGCTTTTACCTCTCAAGCCTCCTTGAGTGCTTTATCGAGGCCGAGAGGCTTTACGAGGGGGCCCTGGCCCTGAAGTACCTGAAGGCCATCGAGGGCAAGGACCTGGCCTCGCGCGCGCAACTTCGCGAGCTCGGCGACATGTCTCTCTTTGTCTCGGGCTTCTTCCCCGAGAGCCTGAAACGCAGGATCGCCGGCATCCGCTATTACACGGCAATGGGGGCCGTGGCCTACGGCAGGCTCGCGGCCATATACGGCGCAAAGCCTACTACAGCCAACTTCGCGGGCATCTTCGGCGAATTGTCAGAGAGGTTCACCTCATATGTAAACGTCCTCTCAGAGGTAAGCGAGAGCACCTCACTGGGGAGGGCAAGCGACATACTCGCCCTTTACGAGCGCTGGCTTGCCACAAGGAGCCAGAGCGCCCTTGCCATGCTCCGTGAGCTCGGCATAGAGCCCTGCGACACAGATATGAACAAACTGCAATAAGACGCACGAGGCGTTTCCTCCCCCCTCTTCCCACGCCGCGTTACGGGAAGAGGGGTTCTTTTTATCACCCCACCCATCTCCCCCGACGCAAAATCAGAAAATCCAATATTTAAACTGCGAGGGATACCCTTTGGCCCCCCAAAGCCCCAGATCTGGCAACGCCCCCACTCCCCGTCACTCCCATACCTTTACCTTTGTCATGGGCCAATAGATTATTCAGCCTGCCTTATTAACTGGTAAAATCACCCCTCCCACTGTATAATAGGAAGTTTAGTATATCCGCGTTCCGTTCAAGAGAGACTCTCATGTCCACGATGAAGAACAAGGCCGCCGCCCCAATCATCTCTCAGAGAGAGCCCCGCGAAGGCGAGGAACTCGTAATCGAGGGCCTGAGGCAGAATAACCTCAAGAACATCTCCCTCGCTATTCCTCACGACAGGATCACTGCTGTAGTGGGGCCAAGCGGCTCGGGTAAATCCAGCCTCGCCTTTGACACCCTCTTTGCCGAGGGACGGTGGAGGTTCATGGAGTCGCTCTCAACGTACACGCGTCTCTTTCTCGAGAAGATGGAGCGGCCAGACCTCGACGCGATCCATAACATACGCCCCGCCATTGCCGTTGAGCAGAAGAACCCCGTGCGCACGAGCCGCTCCACCGTGGGAACGGCCTCTGAGATAAACGACTACATAAGGCTCCTCTTCTCGCGCGTCGGCTCCCTCAACTGCCCGGAGTGCGGCGCCGGTATCCAGCCCGCGCTTCCGGCCCACATTGCCGGAGAACTCCTCAAGCGCCACGACGGCCTTGGCGCCGTGCTGGGCTTCACGGTGCGCCCCTCGGGCGAGGAGGGCTGGGACGGGGTTATTGAGGGGCTCCTTGTGCGTGGCTTTTCCCGCCTTCGCCTGAGGTCGCGCATCTGGAAGATCAACGAGAAGAGGCCCTCGCTAAAGGGGCTGAAGGCCCTTGACGTGGTACTTGACAGGGTTACTCTCCAGCCCTCGTCCAGAAAGCGCCTTGTTGATTCGCTGGAAGCGGCCTACAGGGAGGGAAGCGAGAGGGCCTGGGTGGCCGTTGAGGGCAGGAGGCTCATGCGCTTTTCAGGGGCCCCGGAGTGCCGCGCCTGCGAAAAAGAGATACCAAGGCCCACGCCCCTTGACCTCTCGTACAACCACCCCGTGGGCGCCTGCCCCGAGTGCCGGGGCTTTGGCAACATACTCCTCTATGATGACGACAAAATAATACCCGACAAGACACTCTCGCTCCGGGAGGGCGCCATAGAACCCTGGACAAAGCCCTCGTATTGCTGGCTCTTAGATGAACTCGAAGAGGCCGCCCCAGGGTGCGGCATAGACCTCGACACACCCTACGAAGACCTCTCCAGAGAGACGAAGGATCTACTGCACAGGGGCGCCCCGGGCTTTGAGGGCATAGACGAGTTCTTCAGCGGGCTCGAAAGAAAGAAGTATAAACTCCATATAAAGGTATTTACATCAAGGTACAAGTCTTTTTCCACATGCCCGGCCTGCCAGGGCAGAAGGCTAAACAAAAGGGCCCTCTCGCTGACTATCAAGGGAAGAGACATCTCAGAGGTAAACGCCATGACCATCAAGGAGGCAAGGGAGTTTTTCCTCGACCCGGGTCTCGGCTCCATGGACAGGGAGATTGCCGGTGAGGCCCTCTCGCACATAAGGACAAAACTCGAGTTTCTCTTTGAGACTGGTCTTGGCTACCTAACCCTCTCGCGCGCCACAAAGACCCTCTCCGGTGGCGAGGTGCAGAGGGTCACGCTGGCCACACAGCTCGCCTCTTCCCTTACAGGCGTACTCTATGTCCTCGACGAACCCTCCGTGGGGCTCCACCCCCTTGATATAGAGGCCCTTAAAAGGCAGATGAGGACGCTCTGCTCGCGCGGCAACACCATGGTAGTCGTGGAGCACGACCAGGAGATAATCCGGGACTCGGACTACATAGTGGAACTTGGGCCGGGCTCGGGCGAGGCAGGGGGCAGGGTCGTGTACACCGGTGAAACCTCTGATTTTCTCCAAAGCGCCGGCACCATTACATCAGACTACCTTACAGGACGCGCTTCCATAGCCGTGCCGCGCTGGAGACGCGGCGGAAATGGCAAGGCCCTTGTCATGGAGGGCGCCACGGGCAACAACCTCAAGAAGGTAAACCTATCCATACCTCTCTCCACCCTCACATGCGTCACCGGGGTCTCAGGCTCTGGAAAGAGCACCCTCATAATAGAGACCCTTTACAGGGCCCTTGCCCGCAGGTTCTCCATTAACGTGGAGCGGCCACTGCCCTTTGAGTCGCTACATGGAGCGGACGGGATAAGGGGAATAAAACTCGTGGACCAGGACCCAATAGGCCGGAGCCACAGGAGCATACCCGTAACCTACATAGGGGCCTTTGACGCCATCAGAAAGATATTCGCCTCCCGCCCCCTTGCGAGGGCCTCGGGGCTCACGGCAGGACATTTTTCCTTCAACGTACCCGGCGGCAGGTGCGAGACCTGCCGGGGCGAGGGGGCCGTGAAGATGGACATGTACTTTCTCCCCGACGTGTACATAACCTGCCGGGCCTGCAAGGGACGGCGTTTCGGGAGAAAGGCCCTCAACATCAGATACCGCGGCTTCAACATGGACGACATCCTGAAGATGACCTTTGACGAGGCCCTGCGCCTCATGGGCGGCCATGGAGAACTTCGGAAAAAATTCTCCGTCATTGTGGAGGTTGGCCTCGGGTATCTACGCCTCGGGCAACCCGGCCCAACGCTCTCCGGGGGAGAGGCGCAGAGGATAAAGATTGCCCGCGAACTCCTCCGTGGCGGGCCACGGGATACGCTCTACATACTTGACGAGCCCACAAGAGGGCTTCACACTGATGACATAAAAAAACTCATGAGCCTCCTTGGCGGGCTCGTGGACAGGGGCAACACCGTCGTTGTAATAGAGCACAACATGGAGGTGGTAAAGACGGCGGACCATGTAATAGACCTCGGGCCAGGGAGCGGCCCGCAGGGAGGGGGAGTCATGGCCGAGGGCACACCCGAGGAGGTGGCGGCCTCGGGCAGGGGAGCTACTGCGCCATTTCTAAAAAAGGCGCTTGGGCTCTAAGCCACCACAGCCCCTCGCCATCATGGCCGGAATAGAGACCACCGGGGAGACTGAAGAAGCCTCCCACGGGCTTTCTGGCGCAAGGCTTTTAACTTGACAGGGGCGCTATAAGCATATAGTATCTATCTATACTGGAAAAGGTATGTTTTTGCCTGCCGGCCAGCCCTTCCAAGATGAAAAGAGGGGCAGGCACGGAAGACACGGCAAGAGACAAGAACACCTTTACCGTGACCATAACCACGACATCCCCGGAAGAGGATGCTTATAATAAAGGGGCGACATTTTCCCGGTCAACCGCAACTTGCAGACATTGAGTCTTGCCCCCCCGCAGGGGGGGTCTGACAAAAATAAAGAGAGAATATGAAAAAGATAATCTTCGTTGAACCCAAGCCGCCGGACCTTCATGTATTCGCGAGAATGCCTCTACCGAGGCTCGGCACCGTGCTCCTTGGCACAACACTCAAGAAACACGGCTATGACGTGAAGTCCTATGTGGAGGTCCTCAATGACCTGGACCTTCAGGATCTCCTCACCGCCGACGCCGTTGGCATTTCCTCAATTACATCCACTTCGGCGCGCTCATACGAGATAGGCAAGATATTGAAAGAAGCGGGCATACCCGTCTTCATGGGCGGACCCCACGTGACCTTCATGCCCGAGGAGGCCCTCGAGTACTGTGATTACGTCCTGAGGGGAGAAGTGGACGACATAATAGTCGACTTCATGAAGGCCCTTGAGTCCGGTAAAGGACTTGATGCCATACCTGGCATTGTCTTCAAAAAACCCGATGGCTCCATCTTCAAGAACAAGACCGTACCCTTCTGCAGGGACGTGAACAAGATACCCTACCCAGACTTCACCCTTATAAGCGGTTTTGAGAAGAACCCCTACAAAAAGGTCTGCATAACCCCTGTAATGACATCGCGGGGCTGCCCCTATGACTGCAACTTCTGCTCTGTTACCTCCATGTTCGGGCGGAAGTACCGCTTCAGAAAGACAGAACATGTCCTTGAGGAACTGAGGCGGAACAAGGACGGAGGCGGAAAGTGGGTCTTTTTCTATGACGACAACTTTGTGGCCAACAAGAAACGGACAAAGGAACTCCTCAGGGCCATGATAGCCGAGGGCCTTACACCCAACTGGACGGCGCAGGTACGGGTGGATGTGGCGAAAGACCAGGAACTCATGGACCTCATGAAGAGATCGGGTTGCCATACCGTGTACATAGGTTTCGAGTCCGTGAACCCCGCCACCCTCGAGGTATACAACAAGAACCAGACCGTGGAAGATATCGAGTGGTGCATCGGGAAACTCCACAGTAACGGCATACGCATTCACGGCATGTTCGTCTTTGGCTCGGACTATGACAACGTCAGCACCATACACGACACCGTGCGCTTCGCCAAGAAGAACGACCTCGAGACAGTTCAGTTCCTCATCCTTACGCCGCTACCGGGCACGGGGTGCTACAAAGACCTCGACGACGCCGGGCGCATTGTCTCCAAGGACTGGAGCCTCTACGACGCGCACCACATAGTATTCACCCCGAAGAACATGACCTACTATGAACTCCAGTCAGAGACAATCCAGGCGGCGCGCAAGTTCTACTCTCTCCCGCAGATAGTAAAACGCGCCCTGAGGCTTGACCTCTTCAATGTCTCGCTAAAGGCCTATGGCAGGAACGTCACAAGAAACTGGATAAAGAGAAATCAGTCCTTCCTTGAGTACACCAGAAAGCTCACCACAGCCGGTAAATCCATCGAGGTGATAGCCAAGGACAGGGCCGCGGACATAAAACAGAAACTCAGCCAGATAAAGCCGCCCGCCAGGCCCGCGCACTCCAAGCCGCAATAATCCCGGACAAAGGGGACAGTTAATGAGAAAAATATCCACGGGAATTTTTCTAACCATACTGCTTTGCCTGGGCTTTGTTGCCACTGCCCTTGCCGGCCTTACGGACAGTTGTCCCCGTAACCACTATGGCCCCGTCTCCGAGGTCTGTCCCGACGCATCCCGCGTGCTTCACGCGCGTGGGCTCCTGCCGCTCCCCACGGCAGAGGAGGCAGTGACCGACAACCCATACCTCGATGGAGAGGGCGGCGGACCAGAGATAGAACCCCTGCCCGAGGTCCCCATTGTCATAAACAACAGCGTCGAGTCCTTCATACGCTACTTCCAGACCAGCGGACGCCCCTACTTCGAAAAATGGCTTGCCCGCATTGGGGGGTACAGGGCCCTTGTGGAGGACATCCTCCGAAGAGAGGGCATGCCTGAAGACCTCTTCTACGTGGCCCTCATCGAGAGCGGACTGAACCCGCGGGCACGTTCAAGAAGGTCAGCAGTGGGGATGTGGCAGTTCATCCGCGCAACGGCAAGGCGTTACGGCCTGCGCGTGGACTGGTGGGTTGACGAGCGCATGGACCCGGAGAAGTCTACTCTCGCGGCCTCGAGGTATCTTAAGAAACTCTACGAGCGCTTTGGTTCCTGGCAACTCGCCATAGCGAGTTACAACGCCGGGGAGGGCAGAATCGCCCGGGCCATGAAGAGATACAAGACAGACAACTTCTGGAAACTGGCCCGTCACAGGAGGCCCCTCAAGAGAGAGACCCGCCAGTACATACCCAAGTACATGGCCGCTGTCCTCATAGCGAGGGACCCTGAAAAATACGGTTTCAAAGACCTTGTGTACGAGGACGAGGTGCTATATGAAAAGGTAAGCATACCCGAGGCCACGGACATAAAGGTCATTGCCAGGGCCGCGGACATAAGCGTTAAGGAACTGAAACGCCTGAACCCGGAACTCATACGCTGGTTCACGCCGCCAAATTACTCTGGCTACGAGATAAAACTCCCGCCAGACAGGGTGGATACATTCAGGGAGAACTTCAGCAAGATTGCCCCGAAAGACCGCCTCAGGTTCTACAGGCACCGCGTAAAGCGCGGGGACACGCTCTGGGCCATAGCGAGGAAGTACAGGACAAGGATGAGCCTTATCCTCTACCTCAATGATCTCACGAACCCGCGCTACATCCGCCCGGGAAGGCTCATAGTAATTCCCGTAAGGGCACGAAATACTAAAAAAAGTCATCATATCCGCAAGGCTGACCGCAGGGCTCGCGCAAAGATAGCGGCCTGAGCCACTGGGCACTACTCATAAAAAAAACCAGCCTTGCCCGGCATCTTGTTCCGCCGGAAATTAAAAACTCTATCCATCTCCGCACGCGCCCCTATTAACCCCCCGGATAACGGAGAGATTGGAAGAAAAAAGGTAGACCCATATGCTCAAGGTAAAGGAAGCCATAGAGTTGATACTTGCAGAGGTCAGCCCCATTGGCATTGAGACCGTCAGTATAGAGGCGGCGGCGGGCCGCGTTCTGGGGCGGGACGTAATCGCCAGAAGGGGCAACCCGCCATGGGACAACTCGGCCATGGACGGCTATGCCCTCAAATACGCCGACGTATCTACAGCATCGGAGTCGGCGCCAGTCAAGTTGCGTGTTCTCTACGACCTGCCCGCCGGATCTGCCCCAAAAGGCCCGGTAGGCCCCGGCGAGGCCGTAAGGATAATGACCGGAGCGCCAACGCCCGAAGGGGCCGACGCCGTGGTAATGGTTGAGAGGACGCGAAAGAACAATGACCATACAGTGGAGATTCTCGCCCCGGCAAGAGAGGGCCAGAACATAAGAAAAGAGGGCGAGGACTTCAGGGCAGGAGACACTGTCCTAAAGGAAGGCGCCCTCATACGTCCCGCTGAGGTCCTCATGCTTGCCACCACGGGAACGGCCCGCGTGGAGGTCTACAAGAGGCCCCGCGTGGCAGTGGTCTCAACAGGAGACGAACTCGTTGATATAGAGAGCGAACCCACACCCGGAAAAATAACCAACAGCAACGGATACGCCCTTACAACCCTTGCCCGCGGCGCAGGCGCCGAGTGCGTGAACCTCGGCATAGCCCGTGACGACAGGGAAGTGCTCAACGAAAAATTCACCGAGGCCGCTGGCTACGACTGCATCATCTCATCGGGCGGCGTATCGGTCGGTGATTATGACCTGGTAAAAGAGGTGCTAAGAGACCTTGGCTCTGACATGAAGTTCTGGAAGGTGGCCTTGAAACCGGGCAAGCCCCTGGCCTTCGGCATCATAGGCGGAAAACCCGCCTTCGGCCTTCCCGGAAACCCCGTCTCATCCATGGTGGCCTTCGAGCAATTCGTCCGCCCGGCGCTCCTCAAGATGGCCGGAAGAAAAGACATCTTCAAAAAGGCCTTCCCCGCGCGCCTTACGGCTGAGATAAAAAAGAAACCCGGAAGAATAAACTTTATACGGGGCAGACTCGAAGCAAAAGACGGCGAGTACCTTGCCACCCCCCTCGTAGGCCAGGGCTCGGGAATGATTTCAACAATGGTGCGGGCCAATATCTACATCATAGTCCCGGCAGACTGCACGGGAATCAAGGCAGGCGAAATCGTTCTCATTCAACCCATGGGAACGGAGATACTCCAGAGCATGACCCCCTCTTGCTGAAAAAAACATAAAACATAAAAGGAGAAGAGCACGGATATGTTCAAGACCATAGAATGGATGGACAGGGGCGTTCGCATGATAGACCAGAGGGTGCTTCCCTCGCGCGAGGTGTACAGGACCTACAGGGGATATAAAGAAGTTGCCGGCGCCATAAAGGACATGGTCGTCAGAGGCGCGCCCGCCATAGGAGTAGCCGGGGCCATGGGCATAGCCCTCGGGGCCTCGAAGATAAGCGTCAGGGAGATAAAGGGCTTTACAAAAGAATTCAGAAAGATTGTCCGCCACGTCGCGGGCGCACGGCCCACGGCTGTAAACCTCGCATGGGCGGCGGAAAAGATGGAGGCCGTCTTCGAGGCCAACAGGGACAAACCCACGGAAGAGATTAAAAAGGCCCTCATCGCCGAGGCATGCAGGATGCACGATGAGGACGTACGCATAAACCGAAAAATCGGTAAAAACGGCGCGCGTCTATTGAAAAAAAACTCAACCGTGCTTACGCACTGCAACGCCGGGGCCCTGGCCACGGCAGGATACGGCACGGCCCTCGGCGTGATACGCGCCGCCGTAGAGGCAAAGAAAAATATCCATGTACTTGCCGACGAGACGAGGCCCTTCTTGCAGGGCGCACGCCTTACGGCATGGGAACTCAAAAAAGAGGGCATTGACGTAACCCTCATTGCCGATAACATGGCAGGGCACATGATGCAAAAAGGCCTTGTGGACGCCGTGGTCGTAGGCGCCGACAGAATAGCCTCAAACGGTGACACGGCCAACAAGATCGGGACCTACTCAGTGGCAGTCCTCGCCAGGGCACACAAAATCCCCTTCTATGTGGCCGCGCCGCTCTCTACCATTGACATGAAGATAAAAAGCGGGGCCGGGATACCAATAGAAGAACGCAATACAAAAGAAATTACGCATATTGGCGGCAAGAGACTGGCCCCAAGAGGCATAAATATCCGTAACCCTGTCTTCGATGTGACACCGGCAAGACTCATCACCGCCATCATCACGGAAAAAGGAGTGGTCACAAAACCCTTCAAAAAAAATATAAAGGCACTCTTTGAAGTGAAGAAAAAGAAAAAGGCGGGCAGAAAAAAATAAGAGGGAAGGTTCGCGGACTTCGCCCACCGAAAAAGACGTAAGAGATAAAAACGGGCTTTGCCAGCATATTGAAAGAAACCGCTTTCTTTTGGAAAAAAGAAAGTTTTTCGATTGTAGCGCGTAGCCCCTTGCTCTTAAGAAACCTCTGCCGTTACAGGCGCAATTTTCACATAAGCGGCTACGTCAAAGAAAACCAGTAGGGCGGGGACGGGCTCATTGGCAGGGTGGGCACTGCCCACCAAAAAAAAGACTCGTGGAATGGTGGAGTGAAACGTAACCCATCAAGACAATACAGCCCCATGGCCTCTGGCCATGGGGCTGTGACGTACCAAGGAAAGTCTGATTAATTCAGACTTTCCTGCAACACATGGATGTGTTGCCATTTTCTATAACTGTAAGTTATTGAAAATGTAAGAAAAAGAAAAACCGCGCTTTTTCTTTGACCTCTCTCCTTAATTCAGGGACGAATTATTCAGAGGTTCCCTAAGAAAAAAACTACCGCACTATCTGGTTGAGTTCAAAGATGGGCAGTAAGATGGCAAGGACGATAAAGCCCACCGCCGCGCCCATGAGAAGGATAAGGATGGGCTCCATGAGCGCAAGCCCCCTCTCAACCGAAGTATTGAACTCCCGTTCATAGGTCTCGGCCACCTTCAGGAACATCTCCGGCAACTGCCCGCTCTTCTCTCCAATGGAAGTCATGTACACCACCATGCCCGGAAGCGCCCCCGAGGCCGCGAAACTCTTGGATAAGTCACCGCCCTCAGTAACATCCCTTGCCGCGTTCTCAAAGACCTTCTCAAAGAGGGTATGGTTAAGGACACGCCCCGTCATGTCAAGGGCCGTAAGAAGGGGCACGCCGCTCTCAAGGAGGCTCCCAAGGGTGCGCGCCATGGTGGAATAATAGAACCTCCTTACAATCTTACCAACGACTGGTATCCTCAGAATCAGCCTGTCCTTCACTGCCTTGCCCGCGGGCATCCTGGTGAGCCTTGAGAGAACAAAGGGGAGGGCGACAAAGGCTATGAGGATTATTGGCCAGAACCTCCTGAGAACCGAGGTAAAGCCCAGAAGAATAACCGTAATAAGGGGAAGCGCCGTCTTCGTGTCCTCGAAGATGGTGGTAATCTTTGGTATGACGAAGATAAGCAGAAAAGAGAGGACGCCCGCGCCTACGATGGTCATGAGCGTGGGATAAATAAGGGCTGTCTTAACCTTCTCATAGACCCTCTCTCTTGCCTCAAGGTAATCGGCAAGGCGGGTCATGACGCTCTCGAGGTTTCCCGTTTCCTCGCCTGCCTCGACCATGCGGCAGTACATCTGGGGAAATACCCCGGCCTGTGCGTCAAGTGCCCTTGCAAAGGAACTGCCGCCGGCGAGTTTCTCTTTCACGTCAACGAGGCTCGCGCTGATGGAACTCTTCTCCGTCTCCTTCACGAGTATCTCAAGGGCATCGTGAAGCGAAGCCCCTGATGATAAAAGCGTGGAGAGCTGACGCGATACAGAGGCAAGTTCCATGGCAGAGCCGCTGGGCACAAGAGACCTCAGCCGCGCCAGAATATCGCGCTTCTTCTCCTCAAGAGAGAGGTCATGGGGAAAGAGCCCCTCTTTCTTGAGCCTCGAAGCCGCGTCCTTCACCCCAGAGGCCTCTATGGTGCCGCTTACCTCTTTACCAAGATTGTTATAGGCCCTGTAGTTGAATATGGGCATGATTGATAGCGCCTCACTCGAAATGCGTGACCCTCACCACCTCTTCAAGGCTCGTAATGCCTGAGCGCGCCTTCTCGAAGCCGTCTTCCCTGAGGGTCTTGAGCCCCCTCTCGCAAAGATGGGAGCGGAGCGTAACAGCGTCAGAGTCTCTCAGGATAATGGAGCGAAGCCCCTGGTCCACGACCATGAACTCAAAGATACCCGTCTGGCCGTGAAAACCCGTCCTGAAACACTTATCACACCCCACGGGCCTCCATAGGGTCTCAGGGGCATTGCCCCCAAAGAGGTCCTTTTCCTCGTCCGTAGGGCTGTACGCCTCCCTGCACTCTTCGCAGAGCGTCCTTACGAGCCTCTGGGATACAACGGCCACAAGCGACGAGGCGACGAGGAACTTCTCCACCCCCATGTCCACAAGCCTCGTGACAGCCGTTGGGGCGTCATTGGTATGCAGGGTGGATAGTACGAGATGCCCTGTCATGGAGGCCTGCACGGCCATCTCGGCTGTCTCGAAGTCGCGTATCTCACCAACCATTATGACATCAGGGTCCTGCCTCAGTATGGAGCGGAGCCCGGCGGCAAAGGTAAGGTCAATCTTGGGAGCAACCTGTATCTGCCCGATACCCTGTATCTGGTACTCAACAGGGTCTTCCACGGTTATGATGTTGCGTTCCTTGCTGTTAATGCTGTTTATGTAGGCATAGAGGCTCGTTGTCTTACCAGAACCCGTGGGCCCCGTAACAAGTATGATGCCGTTATTTATGGATAGAAGACGCTCGACCTCCCGTACCCTCTCCTCGTCAAGGCCAAGGCCGGAGAGGGTGACAAGGCCGAACTTCCTGTCAAGGAGCCTCATGACAACGCGCTCCCCAAAGGCCGTGGGCACTATGGAGACGCGAACGTCTATGTCCTTTCCGGCCACAAGAAGGCGTATCCTTCCGTCCTGCGGGAGCCTCTTCTCGGCGATATTAAGGCCCGCCATTATCTTGACCCTTGATACAAGGGCCTCCTGAATAACGCGCGGCGGCGTTAGCACGGGATAGAGCACACCGTCTATCCTGAAGCGCACGTCTATCTTCTTCTCAAAGGGCTCGATATGTATGTCGCTGGCCCTGTCCTTTACGGCCTGTGCAAGGACGGAGTTGAGGAGGCGGATTATGGGGGCCTCGTCGTCAAGGTCCAGAAGATCCTTTGGCTCCTGCCACTGGCTCGCTATCTCGTCAAGGCTCTCGGCGTGGAGTTCCTCCATCACCTCGTTGGCCGAGCCAGAGAGTTTTTCATAAAAGCGGTTGGCAAGGCCGAGTATCTCCTCTGCCGGCGTAAATACGGGCGTTACGGGAATAGAGAAGAGGCGCGCCATATCGTCAATGGCAAAGAGGGACTCGGGCCCGGAGGCGGCCACAAGGAGGCGTCCGTCTCTTTTCTTTAGCGGCAGTACGTGGTTTGTCTTTACAAAACCAATGGGCAGTTGCTCAAGAAAAAAGGGGTCCACGTCATCGTCGCCGAGTGTGGCGCGATACTCAATACCATACCTCTTCGCAACGCCGGCCCCCTCTGACCCCGGGCCGCGGCCTTCTTCACCGGGTCGAAGGGCTGTCATGCCCTGCTCCATCTCTTGTCAGGCCTGCTAATCATCGGAAGACAGACTATCCTCCTTTTTCTCTTCCTCTTTTTTCTTTCCGCCTTGCCCGTCATCTTCGGGCTCCCTTGCCGAGGCCTTCTTGAACTCCACGTCCTTCCTCCCGGTAAGGGCCTTGAGGTCCTCGAAATTTCTTACTATGGTGGGCGTGAGGTACACAAGAAGATTGGTCTTTTCCTTGCTCTCACTGGTGGACTTGAAGAGCCAGCCAAGGAGCGGTATCTTGCTGAGGACAGGGACGCGCGTCTCGTTCTTTACTATCTTGTCCTGTATGAGGCCGCCGATGACTATGGTCTGGCGGTCCTTTACAACAACCGTTGTCTCTGCCGAGCGCTTGGAGGTAATAATATCCGAGGCCCCGACTCCAGCGGCCTGAGTGGTGGGCGTGACGGAAGAAATCTCCTGGTATATATCGAGTTTGATGTAATCGCCCTTGCTTATCTGGGGCTTTATCCTCAGGGTCACGCCAACGTCCTTACGCTCAATGGACTGAAGAACAGGCTGGTCCGCAGTAGTTGTGGCCCTCTCAAGGGAACTCAGGAAGGGCACGTTGTCGCCCACCACTATCTCGGCCTCCTGATTATCCGATGTGAGTATCTGGGGCGTGCTGAGCACGTTCACCACGTCCTGAAAGTCCGAGAGGTTGAAGAGCACGGAAAAGCCCGGCGCATTAAGCGTGGTGGTCGTGCCGTCGGGCTGGGTCACGGTAAAGTTAAAGAAGTTGGCGAGCCCGCCTATGCTGAACCCGGAGAGGCCGTCCACAATATCGGACATGGTGCTTGAGTCCACTGTGCCAAAACCGCCTATGGTAATGGGCTTTCCGTTCTGCTGGGCCGCAAGACGCCACTTTGTGCCGAGGTCCTTGGCCTTGTCCACCGAGACCTCTACTATCATGGCCTCCACGTATACCTGCAGAGGCCGCCTGTCCAGTTGTTTTATCACCCGCACAAGGCCGTTATAGTCATCGGGCTGGGCCATTATTATAAGAGAGTTGGTATCAACATCAGGTGTTATAACAATGGGGTTCTTGAAACGTGACGTTGTCCTCTTTGGTGTCTTGGCCTTGCCGGCCCCTGGCCCCGATGCCTGCTCGGCGTCAGTATTGACGACCTTCTCAAGTGTCTTGGCGAGTTCCTCGGCATCGGCGTTCTCAAGGTAATATACGTTTATCCTTGAAGCGGCCTCTGATGGCTTCACATCAAGAAGGGCGATAAGTTCCTTGAGTCTCTTTCTCTCGGCGTTGTTCCCGAAGATGATGATTCCATTAAGGCGCTCGGCGGCAATGGGGAGTTTCTTCAGGGTCAACTGCTGCATGGGCTGACCTGGAACTCCGCCCCCTGGGCCGGACTCATACTGCTTCAGCATCTCCACCATGTCCTTTGCCATGGCGTACTTGAGTATAATGAGTTCCGAGGGGTTGTACGTTGACTTTACGTCAAGGTAACTCACCACCTTAAGGACCTTGTCAACGTTCCTCGCCGTATCGAGGAGAAGAACGGAGTTGGAACCCCCGAAGGCCGATATATAACCCTGGCGCGATACCATGGGCGTAAGGACAGGGAGTATCTCCTTTGGCGAGACATACTCAAGGGGTATTAGCCGCGCCATGTAGAGTTCATTGGCCCTTGCCGGACGCTTCTTGCCCCTTGAGACCTTTATGGGGTCCTGCTTCACCATGGCAAGGGGCGAGACACGGTAGGCACTGCCAGTATTTACCACGGCAAAGCCCTTTAGTCCCATGACAGAGGTAAAGAGGTCAAAGGCCTCGGCCTTGGAGAGGGGTTTTGGGGCGATGATGGTTATCTTCCCCTTTAGTTTGTCGTCGTAGATAAAGTTCCTGCCCGTGGTCTCGCTTATGAACTTTACGACAGTGCTTATATCAACGTCGTGGAAGTTCATGGCAATCTCGCCGGAACGGCCCGTGCCCGCCATGGCCGGTCCTGCCCTCAGATAACTCAAGGCAAGCAACAACAGGCAGCAAAAAAGAACGGCTCTTCTTGAAGTCTTCATCTAATACCTCTTTACCTTATCTCGTATTTGAAAGTCTCGGCCCTTCCGCGCCTCAGGAGATCAACGGTTACATCTGTCTCGCCCTTGAGTCCCTTCATGAGGCTCATGGCCTTCTCCGGGGCGTCTATGGCATAGTCGTTAACACGCAGAATTATATCACCGCTTCTTATTCCCATCTCATAAAATATTCCATAGGGCCGTACCTGGCTCAGGAGAAAACCCTTGACAACGCCCCCGTCGCGGTAGGGAATAAACCTCGCGTCCGAGAGCACGCGGCTCGAGTCCTTGAGCGCATCGTCAAGGGCACGTTTGTCAACGAGCCACTTGCCCTTGCCAAGGGGTCTCGCAAGGTGCTTCATGGTCCGGCCTGTAAAGGGGTTTACACGGCCTCGCGCGCCTCCAGGCCCGATAAGTGACTCAAGGCCCGGCCTGTTGGGGCTCTCCATCATTGCCCTTTCCTTCTCGCTCAAGTCCATGGCAAAGGATATTTTCGCCCCGTTGCTCTCGACTGTGGCCCTGTATTTCCCCACAGAGGCGAGCGTGCCAATGTTGAAGACTTTCTCGCCCCGTCTCACCACCTCTTCCTTGCCGCTGGACTTCTCCTTGAAGACGGCGAAATCGTTACCCCCAGAGCCTGTAACCGTGCCAAGGAGAGTGACCCCCGAGCCTGAAGCCGTAACCGCTGGGCTGGCCGGACCTGTCCTCATGGGCGAAGAGCGCATGGGCCTAAGAGTTGTCTTTACGCCAAGAAGTCCGCTTGTTCCGATAAGGGCGTAATCAGTAAAGCCCCTGCCCTTCGAGAACCCCTTCATGCCAGAAGACCCACCCCTGCCGCTCGCCGCCACTTGCAAGGGCGGCGCCACAGCGGTAAACTCCCGCGCAAGGAGCGCGAGAACGGCAAGCGCGAGGATGATTAGAAAAATATTTATATAACGTACTACGTTACGCTCTCCCATTGACCCCTTGATGAATATTGTCCTTGCGGCCATGACATAAATACCATCTTGAGAGGTAAAAGTACAAAGGCACCTTTTTTACCCCTGAGTTCAGAACCGCACAGTTGTTAAAAGTTAGGGCTAAGGCATGGAATCACGCCCTGCGGCACCAACGGACAAGGCCCTTTTCACGCCTTTGCCTTCCCAACGAGCAAGACCGTCATCGAGCAGTCCATGAGTTTATTATCCTCAAAGCCTGTCTCAAGTTCCAGTTCTTTTACAAGTAGAAGGCCGGGATAACGCTCAACCTCATAGACAAGGTTTACGAACTCATTGAGCGTAAGGCCCTTTACAGATACCTCCACGCCTCTTATCTCGTAACCATCCCGCACCGACTCTTCCACTGCCTTGAAGGAACTTATCTTGTCCTTTATGCCAAGGTCCGAGCCTATCTCCTCGAGCACGGTGACTGGAGATGACGCCTGACCTCTTCTCACAAGCCTCATCTTCAGGGGCCGGAGGGCCGCGCGCCCTGTCTCGTATTTTTTCATAAGGCGCGAAAACTCGGCAAATTCCCTCTGGCGTGCGCGAAGAACTGCCTTCCTCGAGGAGATGTAATTATAAGACACCCCCATGAAGAGCGCAAGAAGGACAAAAGCCGCCGCGAACTTCATGAAAAGAAGGTCTCTACTGGAAAATTTCTTCAAAAATCCAATCTTGCTCATACTTGCCTAAGGGGTTTACCTATATGTTTTTGATGGATACTCTAAGCATCGATATTTTTTCTTGCCGCCACCCGAAAACCGCGCTTCATGTAAGGGAACCTCTGAATAATTCGTCCCTGAATTATTCAGAGAGGTCAAAGAAAAAGCGCGGTTTTTCTTTTTCTCACATTTTCAATAACTTACAGTTATAGAAAATGGCAACACATCCATGTGTTGCTGAAAGTCTGAATTAATCAGACTTTCCTAAGAGGCGTTACAACGCCCCGCCTCGCCGCTTGAGGACATTGTGACGGCCCCTTACAACCCCCTGGAAGTCTTGCCCTCCCCGCCGCGCTCAACGGCCACACTGAAGGTGACCCCCCCGCTGACACTCGTCTTTACGTCCGTAAGGGATACTCCCTCAAAGTCCTTTATCTTGAGGAGCCGTGACTTGAACTTAACTGTCTCCTCAAAAGAAGGGGCCTTACCCCTTGCCGTAACCCTGCCGCCGCTCATGGCAATCTTGTAAAGGGTAACACCAGAACCAGAGGCCGCACTGGCAAGGAGCTTCATATTACCGAGAACGTCAACGCCAAGGCCCTTAATGGCCATGTCGCCAGATTGCTCCTTGAGTTTTATCTCGAGCCTGTATAGCGGGGCGCGCACCGTCTTATCGGCGGGAAAGGCCCTCATGTATGAATCCATTACTTCCTTTTTCATGGCCGCGGCCTCCCCGGCGAGACGGCTTGACCTGACGTAGACAAAGCCACCCCAGAGCACTGCCACAAGGACCATGAGGGCCACTGTGGTCTTGAAGCCCTTTCTGGCCCTCTCTATGGCCCCGGTATCGGCGAACTCACCCTTTCTGAAGTTCACGCAATCAGTCAGACCTTCCTCTATGGCGAGCTCAAGGGCCTTGAGCCCGGTAAACCTCTCATCAATACTACTACCCGTATCCATGACCTCGCGGCCCGGCGGGACAAGGGCCTTTGCGGCCTCTCCCGCGCAGTAAAAAGACCTTACCTCCAGCCCCTCCGCCTCCACTGCGGCAAGGGCCATCTTTACGTCATGAGCGCCTGTCACTGCCTTGAAAATAAGCGGCCCCTTTCCATTGGAGATGACCATGGACTCGCTGTCCATGAAGGCCGCGGGGGCGCCCGTGTTATTCATCTCTTTAAGGAGCCTCTCCTTTCCAAAGAGAGAAGAGCCTGCCCACGATGGCTCTATGCCAAGTTCGCCGAGAACGGAGAGATACCTTCCAAGGACCGCCTTCTCCATGGCAACGGCAAGCGTAGTGCCGTCAGCAAGGGGGAGGGCGTCAAAGATGAAATCACCGGGCTCCCTTATGAGGTTGTCCTCGAGCTCAAAGGGCAGGACCTCCTCTACCTTTTTCCTGTCCTTTATGGGAACGCTCACCTTCCGCATGACAAGCGTGTCCGCGGGCACGCCGAGATAGACCCCCCCAAAGGACTTGAGCCCCGCGGACTCTATCTCCTTGAGAATATCCCCGATAGCGGCCTTCATGTCCGAATCAATAGGCCTCTCCACCGAGACCTCTGCCTTTCCGGAAACAAGGCCGCAGGCGCGCACGGAGTCTCTTCCAATATCAATAACAAGAAGCGGTCTTGCCATTATCTCTGCCTGTAATAAAGTATGGAGACATCTTTTTCGCCCTCCTTGAAGACCGCCTCGGCAACTCCCTTTGCCTTTCCCACCGCGGCACTGAGACTGGCCCTCAAGGTATCGCTCTTCACTACAATCCTGCTCTGCAGGTTGAAGCCTATCTGCTCAAAACCAGAGACCTTTCTTATCTCCGATGTCTCCTTGAAGGGAGAACTCTTCCTGTATGATAACACATTTCGTGCAAGGTCTTCGGTTATATCAGGTGAGAGCGCCTCTATGACCTCAAGGGGCGCGGTATTGATATTTACCTTGCCGTCTGTGTAGACAGTAACAAACCCTGAGAGTCTTTTCATCTCCTCTTTTCCGTAACCCTTTACAAGGTAGAGTTCCTCGACGCTCGATAGTGGTCCGCCCTTCGAGGTGTAGGGAGGTGAGAGCTGGGAGTAGTAGTCATTATCCTCGGCGCCTTCCTTACGGGGCGAGTCATCGGAGTCTATCCAGTCGGCAAGTGTCTCGGCAAGAGAGACGGGAAGATCCAGGGCGCTGAGGAGCCTTACGTACATGCCATAATACTCCTCGTTCAGCCCGCCGTTCTTGTAGACAATGGAGTTGAGAGAGAGTCTTCCCGACTCGTCAAAGAGGCGTATCTCCAACCGTCCCCTCTTGTTCTCAAAGGTATTGTCAAGGTATGTCTTGCCGTTAAAATAAGTATAACCCGCTTCGTTCATATCACGGGTAATCTTTCCGGCAAGCCCGAGTCCGTCGCCAGCCATGAAAGAGGCGTTATCGTAATCAATATACCCGGCCGTGGCCGTGGTATCCATATGCACGGAGAGGACTATCTCCGCGAGCACGCTCACGATTATGGCCGTAACAAGGAGCGTTATTATAAGTGCCACGCCCCGCTGGCCAAGGCCCCTTTCATGTGTCTTAACCATTCTCACCTTACCATGGGCAAGACAGTTGTGGTCAATGTCTTTATGCCCTCAATGGCCTTTATGTCTATTGATACTTTCACGGCCTCTGGAGGCCCCTTGCTGGCCGTCCCGTCCCAGGAATCCACCCACTTATCGCCATCATAGAAACTCGCTGAAAAACCGTCTATATCCTCCATGACCTCGGCCCTCTCGCCCCTCTTTCCAGTATAGGGGTTCCATGACTCCCTGTAGAGCGTAATGCCCTCGCCAGTATCCTCGGCGCTGTATTCCACGGCCATGAGGTCTCCCGAGAGGGAGGCGCCCGAGGGGTATGTAAAGAATGTCATGGAGAGCGAGGCCCTGGGACGTGAGGACTTGTCAGCCTGACTTCCGCGCCAGAAAGTCCTTGAGTCCAATGTGTTAAGATAAGAGGCGCGCACCTCTTTTGTAAATCTCCCGGAAAACCTGCGAAACTCCCGCAGGCGGTCCATATGGGCCTGAATGTCCTCTCTCGTGCCGAGGACATTGAAGAGGGTGGCGTAAATGGCCGCGACGAGGACGGCGAGTATGGCGATGGCGATGAGGAGCTCGATGAGGGTAAAACCCCCGTGCCTGCCCCTGTTGGAGACCTCGGTGCCAGCCATTTTGCCCATGTCTTTCATCTATGCTATTTTTTTACGTTTTTTCCGGCGGCCCGAAGGTCCGCCGAGAGTGGTTTTCTTTAACAATTTTTTTTGTGGCAGGCTAACCTTTCGAACTTCGGTTCGAGGAAGCCATAGGAAGAGAGTTGCCCAGCCAAAAAATTTCTTTTTTCAAAAAGAAAGTAAGGTTTTTCAATGTGCGGGCGAAGCCCGCTTCTTTCCCTTCTGTCTCTGCCTTTTCCGGCGGGCTTGACCCGCCCTGCTCCCCTCGTCTTTCTTTCTATTATCCTTTTCTTTCCTTACTTCTTTTCCTCAGGCGTCATTGTTGTAATAGTCACCGTGCTTACTGCGCCATCGCGCTTAACGCCAATGGATTCGTTCCATACGCCCTGATACTCCGAGGTCTCGCGCCTATAGGTCCAGGAAAAATCTTCATAAGGCGCATCGAATCTGCCCTTTGTCTTTGCTTCTTCCCCAAGGACTCTCATCTGCGTGAGTCTTTCCCTTGCGAGCATTGCCGCGAGGGTGCTATCGACATTATTATCCATGACTGAGAGGTGGTAACTGATGCTGGCGAGGGCTGTTACGATGACCCCGCCGAGTATGGCGAGGGCCACCATGATTTCAAGTAGCGTAAAGCCGCTCTCCATCGCGGCGTGTCCGTGGGGGCGTTCTTCCGAGGGTGGCGGTGGCGGGTTAAACATGACCTTGGAGTATCTTGACCTTGCCGGAGTATGGGTTGTATTGAAGGGTAACGCTCTGCTCCCCTCTTCGGAGATGCAGACTAAAGGGGTCTGCCCCTGCCGAGGGGTTGAATATAATGGCGGCCTCTCCTTTACGTATGGTGCCGAGGCCTGATATGGAGATGTCCTCTATTTCCGTGGTATTACCGAGTTTGAGGCCCTGGATGTCGGGGTCTGAGGCGGGACTGAACTCCTGGCCGTCGGGTGAGGTCTCCACGCGGAAGGACTCGTCCTCAGGGTAGAACCATACCCTGTAATATAGGCCCTCAGTCGTGGCCCTGTCATCGAGGTAGCGGAAGAGGCCGGCCATGCGGCGGGCCTCGGAACTAAAGCCAAAGCCCTCAAGCGCATTCATGGCCGGATAGGCGATAAGGAGGACCGAGGCGAGAATGGCGATAACAACGACGAGTTCTATGAGCGTAAAACCCGCGCCCTCTCCATCAGTTGATATTCCAGCTCTCCACGTCACTGTCAAAGCCCTCGCCGCCCCTTGCGCCATCCGCCCCGAAGGAGAGGATGTCATAATCGCCATGAAGCCCCGGCGAGGCGTATATGAAAGGATTGCCCCAGGGATCATTTGGGACCGTGTTGCTCTCAAGATACCCGCCGGCCCGCCAGTTCCGCGGTATGACGCCGGTAGAGGGCTTTGAGACAAGGGCGTTAAGGCCCTGATCGGTGGCGGGATAACGTCCGTTGTCGAGTTTGTAGAGTTTAAGGGCAGTCTCGAAGTTCTTAATCTGCACCTTTGCCTCAGTGACCTTGGCCTCGTCGGTGCGTCCTATGATGCGCGGGGCTATGACGGCGGCAAGGATGCCGAGGATGACGATGACCACCATGAGTTCGATAAGGGTAAAGCCGCGGTCACCCCGGGACAAGAGGCGCCGGACCATACCCGGCCTTGCCCTCCGCGCCATGGGCCTCACCATAATATGCCCTGTTGGTCCTTCGTAGGCCCCTGCCCCCGTAGAGGCCCCTTGTCTGGCCTTGCTGAAATCAATATCCATGTTCCCTAACCCGCTCCTCTTGGAATGATTCGCCTCTCCCCGGCCTCAGAGTATGATGCCCCCGGCCACGGGGTAGCCGTCGTGTTCGAGGACAAAGCGGCCCGTCTCCTGTATATTGGAGAAGGAGTCCACGGCCACTGGCCTTTCGAGTTTAATCTCCACCTCAGCCACCTCCGAGGGTTTTATGACGGAAGAATCCCTTTCCACCACCTCGATTGAGGCCGGGTCAAAACGCTGGTAAATCTTCTCTATCGTGCCCTCAACGTCCTGCGTGGCGCACTTGAATGTAAGGGGTCTGCCTATGGTATAGTCCTTGTCCACCATCCAGAAAATATTGGCCCTTACGGAATCGGTAACGCTGGCATCCACCCTGTCAACGAGTATCTGCCCGCGCTCAAGGTCAGCGCCCTCGACGGTAATGCCTATGGCGTCCCCTGCAGGGGCCTCTTTAATGTCGTCTTCATGGAACTTTCTTATCCCCTTTACTCGGGCCTTTATGTTGTCAGGGAGCACGTAGACCTCTTCTCCGGCATGAATCACCCCGGCCTCCACCCTGCCCACAACGACCTCCTCGCCGTCTATATCGTAGATGTCCTGCACCGGGAACCTGAGCCCCCGGGAAGTAGCCTCGGCGGACTCGAAACTATCGAGGGCCTCAAGCACTGTCGGTCCGTCGTACCAGTTCATATTCTCTGACTTTACGGCCACGTTGTCGCCCTCCATGGCCGAGATTGGTATTACATATGAGGGCGCTATGCCAAGGCCTTCGAGCACATCCACGATATTCTTCTTGACCGTGGTGAAGGTCTCTTCGGAATATCCCGTAAGGTCCATCTTGTTAAGGAGCACGGCCACCTGCTTTATGCCGAGAAGGCCGAGGATATGGCAGTGCCTGAGTGTCTGCTCCTCAACACCGCGCGCGGCGTCCACGAGCATGATGGCGGCCTCGGCCTGAGATGTGCCGCTTATCATGTTCTTCAAGAATTCCCTGTGTCCCGGGGCGTCTATTATTACGTATCTTCTCCTCTCGGTGTGAAAGAAGGTATGGGCAATGTCTATTGTAATGCCCTGGTCGCGCTCTTCTTTGAGGTTATCCATTACATGGGCGAACTCTATCTTGCCGTCTTCTCCACCGGCGGCCCCGGAGCTCTCTTTTATCTCCTCTATCTTATCAGGCGAGAGGCATCCTGTGTCATAAAAGAGCCTCCCAACAAGGGTGCTCTTTCCGTGATCCACATGCCCTACGATTACTATATGAAGTTCCTTTTCTTCCATTAGGGGTTCTCCTGTGTTTTTTTGCATTACATATATCCAAGTGAGCGGAGCTTCTGCATGGTATAGGCGTCTTCCTTGTCCTGGGCCCGGCCCGAGCGCTCCGAGGTCTTGGAGTTGGTAATCTCCTCTATTATCTCATCCACGTTTGAGGCCGTGGACTCGATAGGTCCGCAACAGGGCTCGCACCCAATGGAGCGAAAGCGTTTTCCTTCCTTGCTGAAGTAGAGCTCAGAGATCGGCAGGTTCTCCCTCTTTACGTACTTCCATATGTCGAGTTCCGTCATGTGGAGTATGGGGTGGACACGCACATGATCCTCACCCTCGCTCGTGGACTTGTACTGGTCCCAGAGCTCTGCGGGCTGGTC
The DNA here is from genome assembly GCA_964472295.1 of uncultured Thermodesulfobacteriota bacterium. GTDB lineage: Bacteria > Desulfobacterota > GWC2-55-46 > GWC2-55-46 > JADFVP01 > JAJRZX01. Next base: position 25,665 of record CAYYJQ010000002.1, read on the forward strand.
TTCATAGTTCCAGCGGAAGTTCTCGTCACGGGGCGAGAAGACCCTTTCCTTGGCCCTTATGCCGTGCTCGTCACGACGGATGCCCAGAAGGAGGGCCTTGAAGCCATACTTCGCGATGGTCTGCTTGAGGGCGTTGGTCTTGAGGGTATTGCAACAATCGAGTTTACTGCCCTTTCCCGGGCCCATGCCCGCCTCAAGTGCCTTGTCGTCGCGCCCGACAATAAGGTCAAGATCCCATTTTTTCGCGTACTCGTCGCGGAACTTGTACATCTCAGGGAACTTATAACCTGTATCAATGTGTATGACAGGGAATGGGAGTTTGCCGAAGAAGGCCTTTCTGCAGAGCCATAGAAGCGTGGTGGAGTCCTTTCCCACTGACCAGAGCACGGCGATATTACGGAACTTGTAATAGGCCTCCCTGATGATGAATATACTCTTGTTTTCGAGCATTGTAAGTTGATCCATGACTTCTCCTTGTATTTTCTTGGTTAAGCGGAAAGATAATCCAGTATGATTGAGGCAAGGTTCTCGATATGAAGGCGCGATTTGGGCGCCGCGAACTCAGGCAGTATGGAGTGGGCGTCATGGCGCGTGTGCATGCCCGTGAACCTTCCGTTGCCAAATATATCGCTTTTTTTGAAGGAACTCTTGAGGTCAAAGCCAGGGTTGGCCAGGCAGACAAGGTCCGGCCCAACCGCGGCGGCCCCGCCGCTGTATAGTTCGTCTTTTTCAAATATCTTCTTTAATACCTTCTCTCCCTCGAAGACAAGGGATTCGAGAACGCCTTTTATCTCTTCAACTACTGCCGGCACATCACCGGCGCCGACTGAGCCCTCGGGGTACTTGCCCTCGAGGTTCAAGTAAATCCGCGCAGGCTCCATTGCAAAGGCCCTGGTAGGGGCAGTTACCTGCTCGAAGTAATCTCTACTTTCGTCAAGGTGGAGTATGCCGTTCTGCTGGAAGAGGGTATTTACGTAGACCTCTTTTTTAAGGACCGTAAATCCGTGGTCTGACATGGTCATGAAGAGCCCGCCACCGCGGGTCCTGTCATGAAAACGGGCGAAGAGTTCGCCGACTATATCATCTATCTTTTTGTAAAAATTTATGAACCTGCCATGATACTGGTGCTTCTCGTCAAAGGCCGCGTCAAAGAAGAAGTGGTGCAGACGGTCTGTCTCGGTGATTACCGCGATAAAGAGGTCCCATGGCTCGGTGTCCATGAAGTGAGTGTATGCCTCCATGCGTTTATCGAGGACGTAGTCAAGTTCCTCGAAAAACCCCTCCGGGTCGGTAGCGGCCTTCGCGGCGTCGACATCGGAGCGATAGCCGATGGACCTGAGATAATCGTATGCGCCTGAAGGGTAAGTGCCCTTTCCAAGGTCTATACAGACAAAACCCGCCGTAAGCACCCCGTTAAGCGGGGCCGCGGGGTATGTCTCGGGTATGTTCATGACAACGGAGTAGAGGGGGTCTGGAAAACGGCCGCTGTATTGGTCAAGGAGGGTGGAACGCTTATCTCCCGTGGTGCCTCCAATAATATCCCATATGGAAGGCGCGCCCATGTGCGAGTATGAGGGAAAGTACATGGAGTATGAACCTGGCTTCAGGTCCATGAAGCCGTATATGCCGTGCTCGCCGGGGTTTACGCCCGTAAGGAAAGAGGCCCATGATGTGGAGGATACGTCTGGTATTGAGGCGTCCATCTCGAGAAGGCTGAAGCCATTTGATAATATCTCTTTAACGCGTGGCATTAGGCCCTGTTCCATGTATCTCGCGACAAGGCCCTCTGATACGCCGTCAAGGCCCACGGCAAGGCATCTTTTCCTGCTATTATCCGGCAAAGGTTCCTCCTGTTTTGATAAAGAGATTCTACCCGGCAGTGCGGGACTGAAGAGATGATTTTATGATTAAGACGATGGGATAAGAAAGGATAAGAGAGACCGGGGCAGGCGCGTGCCCACGCCTACCCGGCCAAGATCTTCCTTTAGCATTAATGAGACTACCTTCTCATCCTTGACCTTGCGGCGCCGGGATGATTTCTGGCTCTTTGCGCCGCACCACGGTGACTATTAATCGTACTCCTGTTTCTGTAAGCCCTCTTTGAGCCCTTGGAGTGCTTGTTGAGCGCCTTCCTCTGCTTATACGTGTCTTGAGAGGCCTTGGGATGCTTGGCGGCCCACTTTTTATGCTTATCGAGTTTCTTGGCGACCTTGGGGTGCTTGTTCAGGTACTCCTTGTTCTTATAGGCCGCGTCAAGCGCCTTGGGGTGTTCTCTCAGAAACTTGTCGTTATTATAGAGTTCCTTGGAGAGTTTGGGGTGCTTGTTGAGATACTCCCTGTTCTTATAGACCTCCGTGGCGAGGTCCGGATGCTTGTTGAGCCATTCTCTGTCCGAGTAGGCCACCTTGGCTACCTCGGGGTGCTTGTTAAGCCACTCTCTATTGGCATAGGCCCTCTGGGCGACCTCGGGATGGCTGTTGAGATACTTGCGGTTTCCGTAAAATATCTTGGCTGTCTTTGGGTGACTGTCAAGCCAGGACCTGTTCTTCATCATGGAATCAACAACGTGCGGATGGGCGTCAAGCCACTCGCTGTTGGCAAAGGCCGCGTCAGCCGACTTGGGATGGTCCGAAAGCCACCTGGCTGTAGACTGGTCATCGGGCATACCGGCTATTTCGGCAAGAACCGCAGGGTCGTCCTCTGCTAGCGAAACAACGGGCCTTGAGAAGGCACCAAAGACAAGGACCGTCGCTATAAGCAAGAAATAGGCAAGTTTCTTTCTCATTGGCTGATACCTCCGTAGCTGAGATGGAACTTAAGGTACCTCTGGAGAATTAATCGCTTAATGCCCCAGAGACAACAAAAAAAGCGGGGTTTTCTTCTCAAATTCTCAAGCCCTTAGGGCCCTAAAAAAAACGGTGTATTCCCGTACTACGCCAAGACCTGAGTCAACCAAGCCTCACTTAAGTCTGTATTATATCTCTTTCAGCATCTTTTTCAAAGAATAAAAACAGGGAAAACTCCCCTTCAGCGCCGTCCTGTAGGCAAGTCCCGTCGTAAGGTGGGCGCTCCCCACCCGGCCCAGCGAGAGAGGCCCCTCCTTCTTCGGATGACCTGCGAAAGCGGCCTTGAAACCGAGCCTCTGAAGATGGTCCATAACCCGTGTGTCATAGTCGCCGTAGGGATAACAAAAAATAGCGGCGCTTTTCCCAAGTTTGTCTTCTATATCACCCCTGCTCTGACGCAGTTCTCTCTCAAGGTCCCGGTCAGGGAGCCGCGTAAGATGAGGGTGTGTGACGGAATGGGGCTGAAAATCAATGCCGCAACTCTCCATTTCCCTAATCTTGTCCCATGTAAGAAGTGGAAGGGCCGGTATGCCGGGAGTCCTCTCCCAAGTGGAGGTCCTGCCCGTATAGCCCGTTACAAGGAAGATGGTGGCGGTAAACCCGAACTCCGTGAGAATCGGGAAGGCCACCTCGTAATTATTCCACAACCCATCGTCAAAAGTCAAGACAACGGACTTTTCTGGAATGGGCTTGCCGCCTCCGATGGCGGCTACCATCTCGCTGGCCGTAATTGTGCTGTACCCCATGGATTTAATTATGGAGAGGTGCTCACGGAAGCGCTCGGGCGTAACAGATACGCAGGACCCGCCCCTGTCAAAGGAGTGGTAGACTATGACAGCGGGCCTCTTACCGGACCGGAGCGAGCCGAGACCATAAAGACCGAGCATGATAGATTGTTTCAGTAATGCCTTTGACACGTCTTACCTCTGTTACGCCAGATGGCCCCTGGAGCGTGGCAGGACCTGAGACGCGACACTCCATATGGAAAGGCTACATGATTATAATATGATTCTCCCACCCTTGCCCACGCGAGCTAGTTTACCACAAAGTCCGAGTCATAAACCAGGCCGGCTATTATGAACAGAGGGGCTTGAGCCTCTATTTAACCTCTTCTGGCATCTTTACAAAAAGAAGTCCCCGGACAGTATTAGAGAATCTGTCCGGGGACTATTGGAGGTATCAGGGGGTGATAGTGAAAGGGGCTATATCTTCATCGTAACTCGTGCCCGTAACCTCTGCCCTGCCGGCAATCTTGTAGGTGCCGGGGGTGATTGAGAGGGGGACGGTCTTTGTGAAGTTGGCGTTTACCGAAGCGCCTGGGCCCACGGTCAGGGTCCTGGAGTCAAGGGTGGTCTCGCTACCATCTGGGAATACGGCCACGACCTTGGCCTTTACAGACTGGGCGGTAGTGCCCGTATTATTTATGGCGACAGAATAAGATATGCTCCCTCCGAGTGCCACGGTAGTTGGGCCGATGGGCGTCACTGTCATGGTCACAACAGGCGGGGGCAGGAGCATGGTGTTGTTGATATTAAGCCGTCCGCCCGTGCCCACAGGAAGCCCCGTGGGGTCCACACCGTTAAGTATCCGCCACTTGACCTCATTTACCGTAAGAGTTGGGTCCATGGCCATCAGCAGGGCCGCGGAGCCCGTTACATGGGGCGTAGCCATTGAGGTACCGTCAAAGAGGCTGTATGTGTTGTTCGGCGTGGTGGAGAGTATGCCCACTCCAGGGGCCCCGAGGTCCACGGAAAGGATACCGAAGTTGGAAAAAGTTGCAATCGCGTCGTTATGGTCTGTCGCGGCCACTGATATGATATTTGGAAGAGTATAGGCCGAGGGATACTGTGGCACGGTATCTGTGTTTACGCCGTCATTACCGGCGGCGGCCACAAAGACGCTGTTTGATGCCTGTATGGCATCGGACTCGGCCTGTGTGGGACTGGTGCTTCCGTAGGAGTTGTTCGATACTCTCACGCCCATAGAGGCGGCGTAGTTTACGGCATTAATGATGTCAGATGTCGAGGCGGAGCAGAGGACGAGGAAATAGGTCTTGAAGACCTTTAGGGGCATTATCTGCACATTCCAGTTGACTCCCGTGACGCCGATGCCGTTATTTCCCACTGCGCCAATGGTGCCTGCAGTATGGGTGCCGTGACCGCCACAGGCCACATCTGTGTCCGAGGGGTCGTTGTCGTTGTGGGCAAAGTCCCAGCCATGCACGTCGTCGATATAGCCGTTACCGTCGTCGTCAATACCGTTTCCGGCTATCTCGCCGGGGTTTGTGTAGACATTAGCGGCTATATCTGGGTGCGCCATATCAAGACCAGTGTCTATGTCGGCAACCACCATGTTGGGATCCCCTGTAGTGATCATCCAAGCCTCTGGCGCATCAATATCAGCGTCAAAGGTTCCGCCTGTCTGCCCCGTGTTATTGAGGCCCCAGAGGTTCGAGAAACTCGGGTCATTTGGCATGTTCCCCGTAACGTCAAGATACCTGAGGGCATTGAGTTCGGCATACTTCACCACATCAAGGCCCTTAAGTACTCTGATGGCCCGTTTTGCCGTACCCACGGGCACCCTTACGTGAAGGACGTTTATGCGTGAAAAGCGCTTGAGGATCTTACCCTTTACACTCGCAAGGGAGCTATTGACGAGGGCTTCCTTAACGCCGTCGTTAAAACGAACGAGTATCTCTCCCGGGACAAAGGTGGGACGGTTATCGGACTGTCCGGCAAAGGCCGCCCCGCTTACAACCATTATCAGAAAAACAATTAGAACTGCGTAACTCTTTCGTAACATTTAATCCTCCTCGTCTTATTGGTGTTAACAAAATTTTATCATCTGGCATAAAAAAGGGACCATTCCTCTCTTTTCCCGAGCGCCTGGAATGCCCCTCTACGGAACCCCCGCTTTAAGCAACATCAGACCTTACCGCCAGGGAAAGGCCGCCAATCTTACAATCTTTTTCCGAGGTCTCATTAAAAGCCGCCGTATCACTGCCTCATGACGGCAAATATCATTAAAATCTATTATATCACATATTAAAAGATTTTACATCAAAATTGTAGCAAACGCTTTATCTCATGATATAGCAACTATCGATTTCTTCCATCCACGGACCTTTAGAGGAGACTTTAAGGGCAAAGGTACCCACACTGAGGGGCAATACCATCGATTTGCCCTTGCCCTTAAACACGTTATCTCAGATTCCTCTATCCAGCAGAGGGTTCACTCTCAATAAAGACTGGCAGGTCAGTGAGCTCCAGCAAGATCCCGCCCTTTCCGACCTCTGGTTTCTGACTATTACCAAGTATATCCACTATCTTCACATTCCTGGAACTTAACGGAAAACGTAGCGAGATATGCGCGCGCTCCCCGAATCTCTCTGGTTTTGCCCACAATACATGTACGATTCGACCGTCCCTGCCCCAGACCTTGAAGGCATAAACCCTCTTGTCTTTCATCTTCAGGCGTTCTATGGCCTTGATGTCACCGAGTATACTGGCCATACGCTGATAGGCGCTATATGCCGGTTTCTTCCCGACTTTTGGATTCAGGAGACCGAGTTTGCCGAAGACAGGATGCTTGCCGCCTGATACGAGGTTCCAGTACCAGACCATCTTTGGCCCTGAAGATATGATGAGCAGGGTGCGTTGAACGATCTCACTGGCGTGAAGCCTGTCCCTTCTCTCCTCCAGTTCCTCGGGGATATTATGCGCGAACATTCTAACATCAGGAGGATACCCCTTCAACCCACGGTCAAAGACCGAATAATCTTTTTTGATCACCCTCTTGAGTTTTCCCAGCACCTTCCTGTCTGGATACTCCATCGGCGTAGGACCGCCGTACTCGGTAACGACCATGGGCTTGGAGAGACCGAGCTCGTTCATCTTTTCCTTGAACCAGTTAATCCTGTAGGGAATATCGTAAAGGTCGTTGTATATATGGAGGTCGAAGATGTCAAAGTACTTGCTCCCGTGCTTGAAGACATATTCAATTACCTCGTGCCGGGCAGGGGCCGCACCCATAAAATGCCCAGAATGCCCCCCAAAGATAACCATCGCGTCAGGGTTAACCCCCTTAACGGTCTGAGAAAAGGCCTTTAGCAGCCTGACATAATTCGCTGGCGTATCGTCCCAGAACTTCCTGCTATCGATCTCCCAGTCACACTCAAAGTACCTGACCTTTCCCTCGGTCCTCTCGACGAGCTCACGGACAAAGCTCTTGTAATGCTCCATATCCTTGGGCATGGACGCTTCGCCCCTTGAGGTCCAGGGGCTGTTTGTCTTTATCCTTATAAGGGCCCTGTCGCCATCTCTCAACTGTTTCACAAAGTTGTCAACAGCCCTCCAGTTACGGTGGCCCTTCCGGGGCTCTACCTCCTTCCACCTGATATTGATATGGGTGGAGTTGATATTAAGCTCCCTTATATAATTCAGGAACTTACCCCCCTTGTAAAATCCACCATAGGCCACGCCGAGGGGGTTCTCATCAAACTCCACCTTACCGCCGAACTCTACTGCGCTATTAAATCTACCTCCCTGGTGCGCGCTTACGTCCCTGTCCGCACCCATAAAAAACAACATCAGCAGAAATACACCAGATAGAGCCTTTGTTAATGCAGATCTTCGCGTCATGGTCGCTCCTTAAATAAACAAGAACAAATACTCAGGGTATGGAGTGATGAACTACTGACTCACCCTGTGGCGAAATCTCAACCCAGCTGACGAACCTTCTGTTACCGTTCAATACCAGGACCCTCGGGTTGAGCACTTTGCTATTAATGGCGTTGCTTAGCTTCACGGGGCTCGTCCAGACCGCCCCGTCATACTTCATGTAATAGACCTCTCCGTGACCGTCCCTGTAGTCAACCCACGCGAGGTACAGAAAGTTGGCATCTCCGGCGGCGGTGGGATACCAGGCGTTTACGCCGCTTAGAGTGGGATGCACAGGAACAGACCACGTAAGCCCGCCATCTACAGACTTGGACATGAATATCTCCCAGGGGCCCTTCCTGTTATCTACAAAAAAGAGATAGGGCTCTGACTTAAATACCGTAACAAAAGGGGTGATGGATTGAGCGCGGTCATCGCCGATGTCAACGGGCGCACCCCAGAGAGCAGACTTAGATGGTCTGCTCATAATGTAAACGTCCCAGTCACCGGCAACTCCGTGTCTAACAAGTCTCTGATAGGCCATCACCAGGCCCTGCCCCAGATATTCGGCACTAATCCCCGCAGGAAAAGAGATCCCCTCGGCGATCACCTCTTTCTGTCTCTTAGCATTAACATGGTAGGCATACTTTGCCTTTATGGCGCCAAACTCCTCTGTATACAGAATCGCTTTGCCTCGGCTGTCCGAGACCACGATAGGCTCGTAGACCCAGGCCGGTTTGGTGCTGGCCGTCTCTATGACGCTCTTGGCCACTATATGCTCTGAGTCCCATGTCTGGCCAAAATCAGGGCTGTTACGGTACTTGAGAGACCAGAGCCCGCCCTTAAGGTCTATCCATATCACATGGAGGCCGTCCTTGTTAACAGAAATATCAGAGAACTTTGTCATAACGCCACTGGCGCTCAACTGGAGCGACGGAGACCAGGACCTTGTGGCGTCGTCATACATTGAAAAATAGACTTCATAGACCCCGCTACTGTTGTCGCGCCAGACCTTATAGGCCTTTCCTTCATAGGAAGCAGTACGGAGGTCTCTTAAATGGACATCAAATGTGCCAGAATAGTTAAAAAAATCTACTATGCTGTTTCCCTCTGCAAAAGGGGTCTCAAACCCCATGAGTTCACCTATCGTTGGGGCGATGTCAACATGATAGTACTGAGTGGAAACTTGCATGTTCGCCGGGGAGTCAGGTCCGAGTATCAAAAGCATAATATCCCTGTCCCCGTCACACATGCCCGTATGGTTCTGGAAACCACCATGAGCGTTATCATGGCGTCCATGATCTGTAGTTATGATAAGGGTTGTATTGTCCTTGTAGAAGGGGTCGGTCTGGATATGGTTCCATAACTCGGCCACATAATTGTCGGCTGTCCTGATGGTATTGACATAATTGTTCCAGTCACCGCTGTGACCGCTCAGGTCTACGTCCTCGAAGTTGATAAAGAGGAGCCTCGGATGGTCTGTGTCGAGCACGGAGAGGGCCTTCTGATAGGTCTGGTCATCAGGTCCTGTTATGGCGAGTTTTGCCGCGTAATCTATCCCGTAGCCCGGGTAGATGCTGTAATTTATCATATTAAGAGAACCTTTTCCAACGACCGCCCAGGTCTCACGCTGAGTGAGACCGAGGCCCTTTCTGGCGTACTCGAAGATCGTTGGGGTCTCGGGCCGGGCATTCATCCATCTCTCGGTGTTAGGTGCCCAATGCCATCTACCGGTAATGATATTGTAATGCCCGGGGGTAGTATACGTAGCGAAAACGTTCTTGAAATTTGTAAAAGCAGTCCCCTGCGGACGGAGCTCGCCCCATATGCGCGGTATATAGGGATGTGTTACTTCTCCCGGGTTAAAGCGGTACTTCAAGGCCTCTGTATTCCTGAGCCCATCAATGGTAATGACTATGACGTTTCTGGTGGTATAGGCAAGGGCACGATGCGAAAGCCCCAGGGTGAGGGTCAGGAAGAGAAGAAAGACTGACAAGTATCTCGATATGGATAGCCGCAAGATTAACCCCTGGCTTCAGATATGATAGACACGTTGAGAGCGCCCGGGTATTTCATAAGGGACCTCTCCTTAATTCAGGGACGAATTAAGGAGAAACCAACCTTTAGAGACAGCAAGAGGAGTATGCTTACGAATTAAAGAGTCCTCTATTCATAAAGCCGCCTCCATGCCTTGTTGAATCATTGAACTACATCAATGGCGTCCAGGGGCACAACTCCTCCGCTGGACAGGGGGTTCCTGCTCCCGCTTACCTCAATCCTCAGCGTATGCGTCCCAGCCGTTGGCCCGGAATACTCAAAGACCGGGACAGAGACCCTTGACGTTGGTGAATAAAGGTCAACAGACTGAACAAATACATCATCAACAAATACATCGGCTATCCCGTGGCTGGGGCCCATGGCTGACATCCAGCGTACAAGCCTCCCATAGAACTGGAATTGCATATAGTTTCCCGTATGGCTGGAAAACTTTAGTGTTCCGCCGCTCAAGGCAGGGTCGTCATGGTCGTTCCATTGTCCTTTATAGTATATGAGGTCACTGCTTTCTTCATAACGGTTAAGGTACTGTACGCCGCTCCAGGTGGCGCCACCATCGAGTGACCTGAAAAGCCCTTTGTAAGTGCCTGCGAAGATGGTTCCGTCAACTGCGAAGTTCGGCGATAGCTCTATGCACCTTACCATGTTAGGTAATAGTCCCGTACTGCTGAGACTCCAGCTAGCGCCACTATCAGTACTCTTGTAAACCCCTCCCACAAGCGTGCCGGCAAATACCACATGGTCCTTAAGATAATTCGGTGAGAGTGCGAGGGCGTTAACCGTACTGTATGGCAGGCCGTTATTCATGGCAACCCAGGTCTGCCCATCGTCAGTGGACCTGAATACCCCGTCTCCTGATGTGCCGATAAATATGGTTCTGTCCAGGGAGTAGGATGGCGAGAGGCCTATCACCTCTGCGGACACATGCTCTATTCCCAGATTGACGGCAATCCATGAATTCCCACGGTCGCTCGACTTGTATATGCCCCGTCTCGTGACGCTGACAAAGACCGTGCCGTCTCTTGCGTAGTCCGGCGATACGGCAATCGCCCTTATGCCGGGATTGGGCGGCAGACCGGTATTCGCCTGGGTCCACGTTACTCCGCCGTCTACTGAGCGGAAGACCCCCTCACCGTACTCCGATGAGGCGAAAACAGTCTGGTCAACAAAAAAGTTTGGCGACAACTTGAGCTGGCGCGCATATAACGTGGAGCCTGGTCTCAAGGGATAAAAGTTCCACGTCCCACCCCCGTCTACTGTCTTGTAAACGCCGAGGTCTGTGCCGAGGAGCACTGTCCTGTCAAGGATATAGGCAGGGGAAATATCAATGGGGTCGATATAGGTATTGGTAATTGTCTTGTTTTTAACCCTCCACGTCTCGCCATGGGTAGTCGACTTCAAGACGCCCCCCCCGTATGTTCCGGCAAAGACCGTTCCGTCCAGGGCATATGTGGCTGATACGGCGATGGAACGGTTCGTGGTCTGGGGAATAACGTTGGCGGAGAGCCAGATGTTGCCCTGTGTGTTTGAATAAAAGAGACCTTCAAAGGTGGCGATGTAAAGGGTTTTATCAGAGAGATAGGCAGGTGATATCTCTATATCTCTAAAGTGGAAAGTCGTCTGAGGCGAGAGGTGCTGGAGGCCGTTGTTCAGTTCCTGCCAGGTAGCGCCGCCGTCTTTGGAGCGAAAGACGCCGGAGCCCTGGGAGATGCAAAACATATGGCTATTGGGGGCAACCTCCACGTCACTGATATTAAGGTCTGGAAGCCCGGTATTTATGGCCGACCAGGTACTTCCATCATCAATGCTCTTGAATACACCACCGCCTATGGTAGAGGCCACAACCGTGTGAGTTGTAAGATAAGACGGTGAGACCGCAACAGAGGTGACATCGAGGCTTGTCAACCCTATATTTACAGTACTCCAGCTACCCCCGGTATCGATGCTTTTGTATATTCCGTACCCCTGCACCGAGACGAAAACCGTAAAGGCCGCGCCGTAGGTAGTGCCGAGCTCTATCGCGGTAACAGCGCCGGCGCCGGCGCCGGTATTTAACGAGGTCCACGTCTGCCCGCCATCAATGGACTTGTATACAAGCCCCCCATCGGTTCCGAGGAAGAGGGTCCGGTCTATTGAGAATGAAGGAGAGATTGCCAGCGCCGTAACGCTCGGAGTCCCTATGCCGTTGTTGCTGGCGGTCCATGACTCCCCGCCGTCAGTGGAGACGTATACACCGGAAACGGTCCCGGCGAAGATGATTCCGTCAGTCGTGAAATCAGGTGAAAAAACAGCGGCCTGAACCTTTATGTTCGACATGGGGTCTGTAGGCGGATAAAAACTCATACCCCCGTCCACGGACTTGAAGAGCACGTTCTTCTCATCGAGATCGATAAGGAGAGTGCTGTCTGAGGCGAAAGCAGGGCTTAGCGCCACTATACTAATGGGGTCATGAGGCTGATGCGCAAAGGCACCTGTGGGAAAGAGCCCTACCATCCCAAGACATAAGGAAAGAACAATACACCCTATTAACCTTCTCAAATCCATCTTCAACATGATAATCCTTCTCTTACCAGGACCTAAGGCTGAATGGTGAATGCAAAGTGCCCTTCATTCCATACCCTTGAGTAAGACCCTACAAAAGCGTTATAGGTGTAATTAGACGTGCCTGCGCCTAATGGTATATCGTGACTCATTACCTTGCTGATAGACGAATGGGCCTTTATGGTAAGCGGAACAGGATCAATGAACTCACCCGCCGCCGGATACTTCGTACCATTGGGCAAGGTTATGTTGGTCCAGTAATCAAAGGTCAGGTCAACATTTGAGTCGTTAGTAAGAGTGAGGAGGTATTTTAGCTTGCCTCCCAAGGGGACAGCAACACTTTCGGGTGTCAAGGTCATGGTCACGCTCGGTTCGGTCAGGGTCAGGAGGTTGTCCGCCGCAACATTATAGAGCGTCTGCATAATTCCGCTTGGCCACCTTACTGTAAGCGAATCCACTGTCTGGCTTGTGCCAAGGCCAAAGTGTATGATCTGAGAATTTTGCGAAAAACGCGAAGCCCCGCCGGTCTGTTGCCTTGTAGCTGTTCTGGCTCCAATAGTTGCCCTGACCGTAGCGCCTACGGAATCACGGTTATCAACCGAGCCCACGAGTTTGACCTTGAGCCAGTGGTTGAGGTTTCCATTATTGTGATAAAGGAGGTGGGGGCCGAAACTGAAAGGGGCCATGCCGAAACCGTTAGCGACAAAGATGTCCATAAAGCCATTATTGTCATAGTCGCCGATAGCGGCGTTCTCTCCCCTGCCGCCCACATTCGCCTCGACGCCGCTTAATGCGGCGACCTCGGTAAAGGTCTTGTCTCCGTTATTCATGTACAGGGTGTTGGGCGCGTTGAAGATATGGTCGAGATTAACGACATAGAGGTCGAGATACCCGTCATTGTCAAAGTCGGCCCAGTTCGCCGAGATGCTGACAGAAAGGTCTGCCGTGTTGGAGGCCGCTGATACGTCGGTAAAGGTTCCGTCTCCCATGTTTTCAAAGAGAATATTGGGGAATAACTTGAGACTGAACATATCGAAGTTAAAGGGCGTAACAGAAGTTATCGCACCGCCGCTCTTGATAATGCCGGTAAAACTCTCGCCAGAACGGGTAGAAACTGTCGTGCTCCTAAGGTACCACGTCCCGGCCTCTTCCCAGACGTAGTACGCTGTCTCGGCGCCAGGTGTATAGGCGGGTTTACCGTGAACCTCGGGAGACCATGACGCCACAGTGAAGGGCATGGACGCCGGATGGACCCCGCTTGCGCCGATGTAGACCTGTGAGGGGTCCACACGCACCTGAAAATTAGATATGTCAAATGTAACGGCAGTGCCGGTGGTCGTAAAATCTACGCCCTTCTCGTCCCCCCCGAAGACATCGGTCATGAAATATATGCCACTGCCGTCCCATTGAATGGTGTCATTTTCGGCGCCCCGTGCAAGGTATAGATCCATATCGCCGTCATTGTCATAGTCTCCCCATGTAAAATCCTGGGCGTAGAATTGCCCACCAAGACCTGCGGCGTCAGTTACGTCCGTGTAAACTCCGCCGCCGTCATTTCGAAAGAGCATTACCCTGTCTCGGGACTGGAGGTAAATGTCCATTAGGTTGTCATTGTTGTAATCAACGGCAGTGCCCATGATGGCGCCCATGGCGCTCAGGCCAAGAGAGGGGCCCACGTCCGTAAATGTATCGTCTCCGTTGTTCCTCATGAGCGTGGAAGGGTATCCGGTAAGTCTCTCACTACAGAGATACAAGTCAAGGCGTCCATCGAGGTCGTAATCAACCCAGAAACCTCCTCTTGACCGGGCGTGCGGCACGTCCAGACCAGCAGTAACGGCAATCTCCTCGAAGAGGCCTGTGCCGAGGTTTTTGTAAAGCTTGTTACGGCCCCCACCCTGTGACCGGTTACCCCCCTGGGCCTGAAAAAGGTCTTCAAAACCATCGTTGTTGTAGTCGCCCCAGACCGCGCCGTGAAAGTCGCCCACAGGGACGATACCGTAACTATCGGCCACGTTCTGAAAGGTAAGGTCACCAAGGTTCATAAAGAGCGCTGGCGGGGTCTGCACGTCGGCATGTTGCAACGAATAGTGGTGATTCCCGATATATATGTCCTCGAGGCCGTCGTTGTTTACATCTCCCCAGGAGACTCCCCATGTGGGTGATACCTGGCTTACTCCTGCCTGGGCCGACACCTCTGTAAAAGAGGTCTGCGCCGAGGCCTGACCGCTGAACACACTTAAAGAAAGAATAATAATCGCCAGTATTGGAATAATTTTTTTCATGAATAAACGAAGACCCATCTTATACAACCCCACGAAGTCCACATAATAACCAACAAGGTTATGGAAGGTCTCTTTAATTCAGACTTTCCAACGGTGAAAATATGCGCCGCCATCTTCAAGGTTTGTCAGCCCTTGAAAATGCAAAAAAACCGCGTTTTTTTGCATTTCATCTCCCCTTATTTCAAGGACGAACTAAGAGGAGGTTCCCTATATTAAAAAAACAATGTAGCCATATGCTACGGCATTATACATAATTTCAAGATATTTTGCAAGCCGTTGCCCCATGGAGGGAAGGCATCATTAACCATATTTTACAGGCCCCTCCAGTAGCCCATGACCTGAACCTGGTTTACGCTACGATAGAACCCATGGCCAAACAGGGACCTTCAAAATGGAGAGTTTCCCATGATTTTCCTGAGTCGTACAACATCTCCCTTCGTATCATCCTCTTGCGGCCATATCATACACCCTCAGTATATTCTCCATCATGGTATGGACCGAAAACCTATCTTCTACGAAGCGCCTTCCCTCTTCTGCAAGCCTCTTTCTAAGAGCAGGCTCGCTTAATAGTCTCAAGATGGCCTTGCCGAGTCCCTGCTCATCACCTGCCCTCACAAGCAGTCCCGTCTTCTCGTGTATTACGGTCTTACTGATTTCGTCTACGTCTGTTGCCACAACGGCCTTTTCATGGGCCATGGCCTCTACGAGCACGAGACCCTGACTCTCAGTGGAAGAACATAGCACCAAAATGTCCATGGCACTGTACACGGCGTCCATGTCGTTACGCCAGCCCGTGAAGACAACGCTATCGCCCATGCCGAGCTCGGCGGCGAGCCTCTTAAGGCCCCCCATCAGCGCTCCATCGCCTACTACGAGAAAACGCGCATCCGCCTTGGCCTTAAGCACCCCGGCGGCCGCCCGGAGGAAGTGGTCGTGGTTCTTCACCGGGACCATCCTTCCTACGATAGCCACAACAGGTGCCCCTGCGCTGATGTCAAACTCTCTCCTAATGTCTGAAGACTCATCCCCAGCACCGGCCTCGGGAAGGAGTATGCCGTGAGGTATGGTCTCGATCTTCTCCTCACCCACCCCCTGCTCGATGAGCCTTTTCCTTATGCCCCCAGAGACGGCGATAAACTTCTTTGTAAACCCGGACATGAGCCTGTCGACCTGAAAAAACAACCTTGCGCCAAGGGGGCTCTTCTCAAGCCCGGCGAGTTCGTCTATCATGTAACTGTGCATGGTGGTAACAACGGGAACACCTGCAAGCCTCGCCGAGAGCCTCCCGTAAAAATTGCTGTTTATGGTATGCGTGTGCATCACATCTATCCGGTTTCTCTTAAGATAGATGTACAGCCTCGCCACAAGGGCAGGGTCCAGGGGCATGTATTTGGGTATCAGTTCATAGGGTACTCCAAGGTCCTCGGCCACACGCTGACCCGGACCGGGTATGAAAAAAACCACCCTGACGTCGGCCCTTTCACGGGCCTCCCTGGCAAGCGTCAGGACATGGGTAAGGGCCCCACCGCCCTGGGCGTCTATAAGGCAGGCTATCCTGAGTCTTCTCCCGCGCCCTCCTCTCCTGGTTCCCGCCCTTGTCCTCAAACCCGTCCTCTATTGATATATGCAGACATGCACGCGCCGCGCTAAAAACCCCACCAACGCCCCCTTGGGCGCCCCCTTACATCCTCTCGGTCTTGACCCACTTCTTGCCGCTTCCGAGCAAACTCTCGAAGACCATGGCCAGCCTCTGCACGAGAAAGAGCGGCGCGTAGACAAGATTCACGTAAACCCTGAAGCTCGCGTGCGCTATCATGAGGCCCGAGAGGGTATATATCGTTAGTCCTCCCGCCAGCGCCGTCCAGACGCAGAACCATGTGTCAATGCCATTGTAAAATAAGAGGAGGTACATGACGTAGAAGAAGTAAGTGGCCCCTGCGTAGAGGAGGTAGGGTGGAATTATGAGTTCAAGTACTGCGTCAAGGCAGGCGGGGCTCAGCTCTCTTAACCCCTTTGCAAGTAGCAGGGGGACGTACTTGTTACGGAGTTTGTACTTCCCTACGTCCCAGCGCGACCTCTGGGTATGGTACGACTTAATCCTTGAGGGCATCTCGGCCCATACCTTTGTCTCCGGCGCGAAGACTACGGGAACATCTTCAAGGAGGAGCTGGAGCTGATATTCGAGGTCTTCTGATATGGAGAAGGCACGCCAGCCGAAACGCTCTATTATCTCTCTTGTAATGCACATGCCGTTCCCGAGGAGGTTTACGCTGAAGCCGAGGCGGCTCCGTCCCCTGTACTTCAGGTTTCTGCTTATGGCGAAACCAAGAAAGGTAAGGCTCGCCATGGGGGAACTTGCGGGTTTGAGCACATCGTAATATGCCTGCACGACCCTGGCCCCTCCGGCAAGGTACCCATTCATGACATTCAGGATATTGGGGTCTACAATAGTATCGGCATCTACTATTATGAAGGCGTCGGAGCCGTGGGTCTTGAGTATTTTCTTGAAGGCCCACTCAAGGGCCTGCCCCTTTCCGGGGTTGGCCCTGTCATGTCTTTCGAGGCACTCAAGCCCCGCGCCCTTTACTATCTCCACTGTCCTGTCGTCGCAGTTATCGGCCACCACGAGAACCCTGTACAGGTCCTTCGGATAGGAGATATTACCAAGGCTCTGAAGGGTATCACCTATGACGCTTTCTTCATTATGGGCGGGTACTATTATTGTATATCTCTTCTTGGGTGCGTCCCCCCTCTGCCGGGCAGACCCAGGCCAGAACCCGGCTACGGCCAGGAATACGTAGTAGAGGAGGAAGAGAGAGAATATCGCCCCTATGCCAAGCACTATGAACTCGATGACGAACACCTACCGCTTCCTCCTACAGGTAACCGAGTCCCTTAAGCCTCTCCTCCACCTCTTTGCTGTCCTCATCGGAGTACTCGGTAATCTCTCCCTGACCTGAAAATTCCGTGGCCTTGCCCCTGCTCACGGGCCTGCCCTCTGTGAAAGACCGCTCAAAGACCTCCTTCAGCACCCGCCCATCCATGTCCTCGGGAACGTCCTCACCGAGGGCGTAGAGTATGGTTGGGGCTATGTCCGTAATGCGCGCCCCCTCGACCCTCTCGTCCTTTTTTATGACAGGACCAAGGGCCATGAAGACCCCGTCGAGCCTGTGAGTTCCTATATGGAGGTAATCCGAGGCGTCTACCTTCTGGTACTCGCCGAAGCAGTCTCCGCTCTCGCGCCCCGGGGTATTGGATGTATAAAAAGAGTAGTCCTTCCAGCAGATGATAAGGTCCGGCGCTTCCTCGATCATCTCTCCCCTGTAGAGGTCCTCCTTCCTGTATACCTTCTCGACTATCTTCTCCCCGCTCTCGGGGTCGGTAAGGGCCTCTATCTCCTCGATGCAACGGGACCGCATGTCTTCGTACTCCGCACCGGGCTCCACTATCCCGCCGGGCTCCCTGCCCTTGAGGTTTATGAAGATATTCCCGTACATGCCGAAACCATAGGCCTTTGTCCTGGACCAGTCTATGTCGTTAAAGAACCTGTAGGACTCGACGCGGTCCCGCACGCCGGGAAGAAAGGTCTTCATGAAGTTTTTGGCCTTTCGCGGCAAGAACCTCTTGGCCATGTAGCGCCCCATCTCAAGGGTCTTGAAGGCCGCGCCGCCGTTACTATCAAGATAGGCGAGATACCCGTTGAGCTCAAGCCATCTATTGAGATAGAAGAACCTCTTTATGGGGCCAGAGCCATGGTCTGAGATAATGAAAACGGCAGTGTTGCCATGGGCGTCAGCCCTTTCGAGGAGTTTTCCTATCTGCCTGTCAACATTCACATATGTCTTTACTATGAGGTTCTCGGGGTCCACCCTTCCAGCGGCAAGCTCGCGCTCCAGTTCCAGGGTGAAGTACTGGTGCTGGACCCTGTCCGTATTGGTATATGCCGTCATGAAGAGGTCTGTTGGGGTCTTGTCCCAGAGGTAGAGGCCTATATCAGTCCGATTCCTGTCCTCGGCCTGTATATCCCTCCAGAACTTGTCTTCTTCCACCCTCTTTCTCCCTATGGGAGAAGCGAGGTGTATGTAGTAGTTCCCGAAGCGTTCCCTTATCTCGGCGAGGAGTTCCGGCGGGTATACGGCCCGCTCATCCTCGGCGGGCGAATCCATGCCAGAGAGCATGAACCCATTGACAGGCTCTGGAGGGTAGGTAAAGGGCACGGCGATACAACCCACCTTACTGCCCCTGCGGCTCAGGTGCATGAAGATGGATTCCGCGGACCTTCTGGAGGCGTTTACGAACTCTATGCCATAGGACCCCTCGCGGCGCCTGATAAAATCAAAAACGCCGTGCTTTCCGGCGTTCTTTCCCGTGAAAAAACTACTCCACGCCTGCGGGGTTATGGGGTGTATGGTGGAGCGTAGCGGCCCGTGCATGCCTTCGGAGAAGAACCTCGCGAAGTTGGGCAGGAGCCCCTTTTCCACAAGAGGGTTTATGACCTCAAAGGTGGCGCCGTCCACGCCGATTACCATTACCTTTAGACTCTCCATTAATACCCCTTCTATAGATACCCCAGGGCCTTGAGGCGTCCCTTTATCTTATCAACTTCCATGTCCCCTTCGTCGCTGGCCGCGGCGCTGGTAGGATTGAAGCTCTCTATGTACGATACAGGAAGGTCCTCGGTGAAGATACCCTTAAGGACCTTTCCCGGCATGTCCCTCGCCACCTCCACGCCCATGAGGGCAAGAGATGTGGGGGTAATATCGTATATAGAGGCATCGGGCATTGACTT
Organism: uncultured Thermodesulfobacteriota bacterium; assembly: GCA_964472295.1. Taxonomy (GTDB): domain Bacteria; phylum Desulfobacterota; class GWC2-55-46; order GWC2-55-46; family JADFVP01; genus JAJRZX01. The sequence goes on from CAYYJQ010000002.1 coordinate 44,836, forward strand.
GCCCACCTTGATGCCGGGGCCTGCCGCCATGAATACGCCCTCGAGTTTGTGGTCCCCCGAGACGTCAGCCTTGTGCGGCGAGAAGAGCCGGGAGAAGGGCACTTCGCCGAACCTCTCCGCCCTAATCACCCGTTGCGGGTCCATGACAACGCCGGAGAACTGGTCCCCGAGTTTTATCCCGATGAGCGACTCCTCGTAGATAATATCAAAAACCTTCTCGCCAGTATCGGCAAAACGCATCTCCTCGACAATCCCGGAGACTTCCTTAAGGAGATCCCTGTCATTAAAGTACATGAAGGTCATGAAACCTATGTTGGCGGGTATTACCTTTTTCTCAATGCCAATGAGGCCGAGAAAGACCTCGTGATTCAACCTAAAGGACTCCTTGAGCATTTCCATGGCCTGGGCCCCGTGGTCGGAGATGAGCATTATGGTGGTATCGCTCCCGGCGGCGTTCATGAACTCGCCTACTGTCCTGTCGGCCTCGATGTAAGACCGGGGAATTACATCCGCGTACCTTGAAACAAGGTCTCTATCCACGTCCTTGAACCTCTCGGGCTCATAGTACTTCCAGTACCTGTGTGCAAGGGCGTCGCAGAGGTGTATGTGAAAGGTGGCGAAATCGGGCCTGTGAAGTCCATAGAGGTAGGTGAAGAACTCGGAGCATATCCTCAGGTGCAGGGCCGCCTTTTTCCAGTACTTCTCATCATCAGGGGGCCGCCGGACCATGTTATTGGCAAGAAAGACGAGGCTCTCAAGAAGGGTACGCGCGCTGACGCCGTGTTTCTTGAGTTTCAGCGCATAACCAACGAAGGTGCCCAGCCTTGAGGACCCCTTGCCCTTTGACTCAAGCTCGGGTTTGTTCTTCTTTCTCTCACCCAATGTGAGTTCCTGCAAAAAGCTGTATTCCTCGGGGTATGTCTCAGGGCCTATGGAAAAGAGGGACGGTATCATGAAACCATTTACCGGGTAGGGGGGCCAGGTGACAAAACTTCCAAAGACCCCTACCTTATGCCCCTTCTCGCTCAATATGTCCCATATGCGCCGCACCTTCACCATGGACGATGAACTTCCGAAGAACTCCACGCCATGCTCATTGGAACTCTTCCCGGAAAAGATGGTAACCCATAGACGCGGCGAGATAAGGGGGTGCTCGGAGATGAGGTTGCCCGATACACCTCTTCTCATGAGCGCGGCTATATTGGGGAGCTTGCCAGAGGAAATGAGCGGGTTCATTACATCCCAGGTGGCCCCATCGAGCTCAATAATCATAAGTTTTGATCGAAGTCCTCTCATCTCCACCTCACATGTACCCAAGGCTCTCAAGGCGCTTACGCATCTTCGCGTAGTCCACGGGTTCTTCTTTACCGGAGGCCGCCTCTCCGCTCTCGTAACTCTCAACGTAACGTATGGGATGTTCCTTGAGGAAGTCTTTCGTAAATATGGCCTTGACGGGACTGCCGTCCATGTCCTTTGCAACGGGATAACCTGCAAGGGCAAGTACCGTTGGAGCAACGTCCATGATGGAGGCGTCCCCAAGGGAGGAGCCTCTCTTTACGCCTTTACCGTGGAAGAGAAAGATGCCGTTATCCTTGTGCACGCCAGTAACACGGAGCTTCCTTGTGGGGAAGAGATCAGCAAAACGGTAAGTCCCCAAATCAGCGACAGAGACCTCGGTATCGTCGTTGACATCGGTACGCCAGAGCTTCGTAGTGGTCTGTATGCTGAGATACCTCTCGTACTGGTCCACCTTGAAGATGCTCTCCTTTGTCCCGGCAAAGGCTATCTTCTCGATAACACCCTTGGCACGCGCCATCTCTTCTTTATCCCTCGAGGGAAAGGTCAGGTAGACCTTTATGCCGAAACGCGCCGGTATGACGCTGTTCTCAAGGCCGAGTATCTTGAGAAACCTCTCTATGTCGAGGATATGGGGCTGAATCGCATCGGGCATGGCACCAAAGCCGTGGTCCGATACAAGCACCACGCTTGTATCATCGTCTATCATATCAAGAAAAGCGCCCACGGTCCTGTCGAGCTCCATATAGGCCTCGGGGATGACCCCGGCAAACTTGGCAGTAGCGGCGTCAGGGGCCTTGGAAAACTTCTCGGGCTCATAAGACTCCCAGTACCTGTGCGATATGGCGTCGCAGAGGTGGACATGGAAGGTTGCAAACTCAGGCCTATGCCTCTTGTAGAGGTTAATAAAGAGCTCGGTAAGCATCCGGTGGTAAATGGTGGCCTTTCGCCAGTACTTGTCCAAGGGAGTGTGGCTTCCGGCCTTCTCCCAGAGAAAATACTTTAACATGTAGAGAAATGTGCTATTGCTTATCCCATTCCTCTGCAGACCTTTGACGGCCTTCAATATGGCGAAGAGCTTACCGCTCCTTGAGGCCTTCTGGGTCAACTTCCTTCTTTCCCTCAGCACCACTTCCTGAAAGGAGCTGTACTCCTCGGGATAAGTCTCCGGCCCCATGGCGAATACGCTCGGTATAATAAAGCCATTTATGGGGTATGGAGGCCAGGTTACGAGGCTTCCCACCACCCCCACCTTATTTCCCTGGTCATTAAAGATGTCCCAGAGCCGTTTCTGACGCACGGACTTGGCGGAGTCGCCGAAGAACTCCACTCCGTGTTTTTCGGAGCTCTTCCCCGTGAAGATGCTCGTCCATATCCTCGGTGAGATCATGGGCTGTTCGGAACGGAGCACCCCCCAGGAACCGCGGTCCATCAAGCCCTTGATGTTGGGAAGGCGCCCCTTGTCAACAAGGGGCTTCATCACATCCCATGTACCGCCGTCAACTTCCACTATTAGTATCTTAGAGGCTGGCTTCATCTGTTATTTCCCCTCTTGATTTATGTAACGTATACAGAGTCTGCGCCAATGCGATGACCATCCAGAGGTTCTTGTCAAGGAGGCTGTTCGAAGTACAGAGGAAAAAGCCGTAACCGCTGAGGGTCCCGAAGAGGGCGAGGGCGAGGTACCTGGTCTTGATGTCTCCCGAGGCCCGCATGACCATCCACATGCGCTTCATTGTTAGAAGATAGAGGGCGGCGAGGATAGATAAACCGAAAATGCCATACTCCGCGGCTATCTGCAGAGGCGTGTTATGTGTCTTCATGACGGTCTCCTGAAAGGCATTGGCGGTATGGTGGGCCGCGTAGCGTCTATAGTTGGAGACAAAGCCATCGGGGCCGATGCCGAATATGGGGTTGTCGAAGAACATGGCCAGCCCGATGGGCACGTGCTCAAGGCGCATGCTGGCGGTCTGCTCTGAGCGCCCCTCTGAAGAATAGAGCCTCTCTGTATTCATCTCCGGCATTGCGACTACAACGACTAAGAGCAACATGAAAAACCCCGCCACAATGCCGCCGAATATGAGCCACTTCCTGCGGATCTCGATAAATGTCCAGATCACCATGAGCGAAATGGCAAGGCCGAGAAGCGCGCCTCTTGAGGCGGTCAGCAGGACGTTTATAGAGGCCACGGCAAAGACAATCCCTATGAGGCCTTTTTTGAGTCTGGAGTTCACGGTGAAAAACTTGTAGACACAAAGACTCGCTATAACGACCATGTAGATGCCGTGGTAGGGGGCGTCTCCGATGAGGCCGTTGATCCTTCCCGCGTGCACGTTAAGGAGCACGTCACTTACGTCAGCCATGAAGATTGACCTGTTCCCAAGAAGGGCATAGGGAGACATATTTATCCTCATCTCAAGAAAACCTATAAGCCCGACTATCAGCCCGCCGGCCAATACCCAGGAAATCGTCTTCTCCATCTGCTCGCGCTTCTTCAAGGCAGTCTGCAGGTAGAAAAAGATAAGCCAGGAGTATATGAAGAGCTGTATCTGCTTTGCTGCCGCGGCTATACTCTGACTGTTCTTAATAGATATGAACATGAGGATGAGAAAAGCGCTAACAAGGAGATGCTCGGGCCTCATGACGAACATCCCTATGAACTCCCGATCCTTCTTAAGGAGCATGACCATGGTCCACATTATAAAACCAGTCATCATTATTACAGTGGATACTGGAAAACCGCCTGAGGTTACGGGCAGGTTCAAGAACGCGGCGAATCCAAGGGTCAGGACAAAGATGCGGGCAAAGAGGAACTCATGGCGGAGGTAGAATACCGTGTATAATACGGGCATTACGAGTGCTACCCCTATTAACGGATTATAACCTACAAGGGCCGCGTAAACAAAGATGAATGCCAGGAGCAGACCAAGAGCGAGCAGTCTGAAGGCCGTGGCCATCTGGTAACCTGGCTTTTGCATGTTAATCTCGTACATCACGTCTCCTCGGTCCGGCATGGGACAGTCCTCTATCTTTCTCCCTCACAGACCTTCCCCTATACGTAATCGCTGTCGCCAATAGATATGTCCCACATGGCCGCGTCTGTGACATCTACGGGAGGTGCGTCTTCACGCTCCCATCTCACAATAAGATTGTGGTTGGTCTCCTTTACGGCAAAGCCCTTGTGACGCATGACTTCCCATGCATGGGAGTCCTCTCTCAACCAGGAGTTGACTGAATCAGCCTTCTCATCATAGCAGTAATTGACCGCGCGGTTTATCAAGACCCCCGTGACATCTATTTCCGGGTCAGAAAGCAGTTCCAGTATATAGCCACGCCTCATGTCTTCATTGAGTACGGCTACGACGGTAAAACCAACGACCACGTCGCCCTTCTCTATGGCAAAGACCCGATAATTGACAGAAGGACAGTCTACATAACGCCAGTTAAGATAAGCTGAGTCCTTGTAGAGCATAACCTTTACACGGGAAGAGACCGACTTGAGGAGCCTGTCGAAGCGCTCGTCGAACCTCTTTATCTCACTTATGCGAAAACCCTCGGGCAGGGTTACGTCCGTGGAGTGCACCATGTGCATCAACGCTCCGGAGACCTTGCCGAGCACACGAGCAAGAGGCGCCGGCGCGGCCTTTTTTCTCAAAAACTCCCCGGGGTCGAGAACCCTCACAAGACGGCGCACAGGAAAAACGCTCTGGAACTTGAGTAGGCGCCTGCTTATCTTAAGCGTCTTATGAATGGAGTACCCGAAGACAATCTTCACCCCCGCCGGAGAAAGCAACTGTGTGGCGCAGTCGTGCAGTCTGAAGAAGGGCCCACCCTTCTGGAACTCCGGAAGTATTACGATATCACAGGTCTGCGCACCGAGGACCTTCTGTCCATCTATCATCAGCCAGGTAGGAATAGCGCCTACCTGTCCCACAACTCTACCGCTCTGTGCCTCTACGCCCACAGCCATAATGTGAGCGCCAGCGGGATTGGCATAGTACTTCCACCTCCAGAAGGCCATGTCCTTGTCTACGCCGAAGACCGTCTTGTAAATCGCAGGCAGATACTTCAAGTCCCGCTCTTCGAGCTTGCGTATCTCAATATTCTTGAACCTTTCCCTGGCCATACTCCCTCTTATCACAGGTAACCCAGGCCCTTAAGGCGCTTTGCAACCTCTTCCTCGTCCTCCTCGGAGAGGAAACTGTCAGCCCCGGAATCAATGACAACACCCTCGTCGTCACTGAAAGCCGCCTTGTGTGATCTCAGGAATCTGCCCTTGATAATGCCATCAAGGGCCTGACCATCCATTCCCCTTGGAACAGGAACTCCAAGAAGTCTTAGAATCGTGGGGGCAATGTCCATTATGTGCGCGCCCTCTACAGCGCCCTTCTTTTTCAAGTCTTTTCCGTAGCCGAGCAGAATCCCCTCCATCCGGTGCGTCCCCCAGCCGCTCGCATAGCTTGCCTTCTCAAAGACATGTCCCTTTAACTGCACGTCCGCCAGATAGGCCCCTCCCTTCAAGAAGAAGATTATATCAGGCGCATCGTCAAGGTAGGGGCCGCTGTAGAGTTCCTCCTTCTTGTAGGTATGTGTAACAACGGCCTCGCCCGTGGCGGGGTCCCGCATCTTTTTGAGAGCGGCGATGAGGTCGTCCCTGAACTCCTCGTATTCCTGGCCAGGGCTTATCACGCCATCTGGCTCACGTCCCTTGAGGTTAACATAAAAGCCCTGTTCAGTATTGGAGGCGGAGTAGGCCTTTGTTTTCGACCAGTTAATAACCTGAAGAAAGTCATATGCGTGTATCCTGCCGCCCTTGCCCCTGCTCGGAAGGATTCGTTTGCGCAGATTATGTTTGTCTATCCTTCTTAAGTACCTCTTCACCTTGAGCACGCTCTGGCGGAAGGCCATATGAGAGAGTTGTTTGCTCTGATTGAGCTCCAGGTATCCTTGCTGGTGCAGCCACTGGTTGACGTATACCTTCTTTTCAAGAGGACCGAAGCCGTGGTCTGATACCATGAGGATATTGGCCACATCCCCGTACCTCTCCATGACCTTGCCCATGAATGCGTCGACCATCTGGTAGTACTCTTTTATCTTCTTAACAAAGCCCTTCTCGCGCGTGGTGAGCGAGTCCGGATCCACGGGGTGGATGTACTTCCAGAGATAGTGCTGTATGCGGTCGGAACCGATAAATACCGAGATGAAAAGATCCCATTGCTTGTTTTCCATAAGGTACTCGAAGGCCCGGCATCTCTGCTCCGTGCACTCGATAATCTCATCGAGAAACTTCTCCACACCACGCTCGCCGTAGTACTGCCACCATACATCCATGGTGTATCCGCCGATCTTGTTCTTCACCTCCTCGAAGAGACCCTCGGGGTATGAGATGTTCGTGGCGTTCCCGGGCGTTAGAAGACCGGTAATTACGAAACCGTCAACCTCTGGCGGCGGGTACGTTAGCGGCATGTTGACCATGCCCACCTTCATCCCCGCGTCGTTTACGAGTTTCAGTATGGTAGCGCTCCTGATATGCTTGTAGTTGACAGGGTGGCGGCCGACCTCGTTCTTGCCGGCCTTTACAAAGTCATAGATGCCGTGCTTTCCGGGGTTCTTCCCTGTCATGAAGGAGACCCACGACGGACCGGTAACAGGGGGAATAGATGAACGGAGGTCGCCACGCACCCCTTCTGCGCACATCTTCTGAAGGTTGGGGAGCTCACCCCTCTTCATGTATGGGTCGAGGGCGTCGAAGGTGGCCCCATCGAGACCTATCACTATAACCTTTTCATTTATCTTCTTTTTCATTACCAACCTGACTCCAACCTCTTAGATCCTCGCGAAAAACCTGTACCAAAAGAGGTATAGGATAAATTTTGTATTACCGATAAGGTATCTTCTCCAGAGGCGCCTCGGCTCCACGGCAAGTCTGCAGAGCCACTCGAAGCCATTGTCAAGGAGCCACGCCGGCCCCCTTCTCGTCATCTCGCTGATAAAATCAAATAGGCCGCCAACGCCCCAAACAACCTCCACATTCAGGCTCACGGCGTACCTGTCTATCCACTTCTCCTGCAGAGGGGCGCCGAAACCCACAAGGAGTATATCGGGCTTTACCCTGTTAATCTCCTTTATGAGTTCACTACAGTCATTGTGATCAAAGTACCCATGGTGCGTGCCCACGACCTTGAGGCCAGGGGCCTGTTCCTCAAGTCTCCTTGCCGCCTCCTCTGCCACGCCCTCACCGGCGCCAAGAAGATACACGCTTATGCCCTGCTCCGCATACTCCTTGCAGAAGTCCGCGATAAAGTCCGCCCCCGTCATCCTGCCGGGCAGGCGCACCCCCCAGAGCCTCGCCCCGAGTACCACACCCACACCGTCTGCGTACACGAGGTCCGCGCTGTTAAGAATCCTCCTGTAGCCCCTGTCCTTGAGGGAAAGGAGTGAGCAGTCGGCGTTAAGATACATAATCTTTCGGACCTTGCCGTCGCCGGCATACTTTAAAGTCTTCCTGAGAAGGCCCTCCCTGTCAAGAATATCGGTCTTTACGCCGAAAACCTCAACCGTATCCCTGGGCTCGCTATCCGCCTCTGACCTGCCACTCACTTCACCCACCCCAGTTTTCGTCCCACGATAGATTCCACTCTTCTATACTCATCAAGCTTCAGGCAACGGCATACGACAAGAAAAAAGACCCAAGACACAAAGGAGATCAGGGCAATCTCGATTAACTGCACCGGCGTATTTTGAAGATTCAGGTATCTGGCAAGGATCCCCTTCATGAGCATAATGCTGACCCCCATGAAAAGCGTGGCCACACCTATCTTGAGGATTGAACCAAAGATATGGGAGATCTCTATGCCGCCAATTCCAGCATTGAGTTTCATGTAAAGCAATAGGGTCGTAAAGACCGAGACGCCCAATGTGGCCATTGGTATGCCGATAATACCGAATATATTCATGAGGAGAAAATCCAGCAGGGCATTGAGTATGAGTGCCAGAAAAGTCACCTTGAAGGGGGTCCATGTGTCCCCTGAGGCAAAGAATATCCCCGAGAGAATAACGCTTGTGGCGCTGAAGAGAATGGCAAGGCTATAGAAGATGAAGACACCTGAGGCGAGCACGGCCGCGTCCCCGGTAAAGTTGCCCCTCTGGTAGAGGAGCCGGATTATGGTCTCGCTGAAGTACACGAAAATTAGCACCAGCGGGGCAAGGCCGAAGAGCACGAACCTGATGGCATAGGGGACAAATTTACGAAGATAATCCATATTACCCTCGGCGACTTCCTTGGAAAGGTGGGGCATAAGGGTCTTGCCGAAGGTGGCAACAGCCAATGAGACGGGCAGTAAAGTAAGCCTGTAAGTATAGCCCAACACCGAGACCGAACCAGCCCCAAGCATTGAGGCAAATAAACGGTCTATCCCTATTATGCCCCTGTTTACGCCTATACCGCCGGCCCTTGGCCCCATGAGCCTTGCGACATTAATGAACTCTCTTATCCCGGAAAACCTGAACCTCGGAAGGACCCCCGCCTTTAAGAGGGCAAAAAAGAGGACGATGAGCTGAAGCGCCACCCCTGAGAGAAAACCTGCTACCACGGCCTTTATGCCCCAACGCCCTATGCCCCCGAAGAGGATGAAGGAGATGGCCCCGAGGTCGGGTAACTGCGCGGCCAGGGCCGGAACTCCAAACCTCTGGAGCGTATAGGAGAGCGCGGCCAGGAAGGCGGCAAGTCCCCCGATAAAGACCACGGGGCTCAAGAGTCGGAGCAGGTCCACGGCAAGGAGGTAGGCCTCGGTGGAGAAGCCGGGTGCCAGCAGGGCGACGAGGTAGGGAGCAACAAGATAAAGTACGACCGCGAGCACGAGCAGGGAGAGAAAGAACCACGTAAAGATATGGTTCGCCGCCTCAACGGCCCTCTCTCGGCCCTCCTTGACATGCTTGGACACAAGGTAGGGAACGAGGGAATAAGTGAGAACAGTATCGCCCATGCCCCATATGATGAGCGTTATCCAGACCGATATCATATAGGCGTCCGTAGTGGCGCTGACGCCGTACTCACGGGCTATTAATATGACCTGCAAGAGACCAAAGACCCCAAGCCCCAACCGGGACAGGAGGTTTATCAATGCGGATCTGCCAAGCCTCTGTTGTCTCAACTCAATGCCCTCTGAAGTTCCTTAACGTCTTTTTACTTCTTGTAAAAGCCCAGCTCGGCTGCCCGCTTGTACACCTGTTTACGCTCCTTCAATATCCTCTCGTAATGCAGGGCATTGGAGGAATCGCACATCCTGCAAGTGGGAAGCCCCGAGAGGTCACGGTCGAGGTGCTTCCTTCTCAGCTCGTTAAAGGCTTCACTGTGCCAGAGGTCCTCTATACTCGAGTCGTTGAAGTTACCTACAGAGAGGGCGCCGTCTATATCTGCACAACATACGGTGGCGGTCCCGTCCCAGAATATGAGGAGGCGGTCGAAGAGCTGGTGGCAAGGCCTTACCTTCTCCCTTTCTCCGCGTTCCACGTGCGTAAGGTCCTCGACGTTTCCGTACCTCCCAACTGGCAGGACGTTTATCTTATCCGCATGAGCGGCCCATAGCTCAAAGACACCGTAGATCTCTTCCTCTGTGTCCTTGCTGAGTATGGTATTAATAACCACTCGGGGTTTGTCCCTGCCCATATCGTTACGCATCTTTATCAAGGTCATTATATTATCCCTGACCTGCTCATATTTAGCGTTTACACGGATATTCTCGTAGGTTTCCCTGCTAGAGCCATCGAAGCTGAAAGTTATGGAGTCAAGCCCTGAATTGATTAGCCCTCTGGCCTTCTCCTCTGTCAAGAGCGTCCCGTTGCTTGTGAAGTAGACCCATGGCACACCCCTGTCCTTGGCATAGCGGATCATCTCCATGAGCCTGGGGTGCAACATGGACTCACCAAAGCGGTTGAGCTTAAGAACTGGAACCTTTATCTCCACCGCGTTGTCCACGATCCTCTTGAAGAGCTCCATGCTCATGAATCCGCTCTTACGCGTCATGCCGTCACGATCGCACATAACACAGTTGAGGTTACAGACATCGGTAAGCTCGACGTAGACCGTAGGAGGAACTTTGGGAAGGATATGGAATTTTTTCTTTAAGGCCTTGCACGCGGAGTACAGAGGTTTTGCAAACCTTAGTGCTTTGACTTTTTTTAATTTTTGTATATCGGCAACCATCTCATTAGGCCTCTGATGCAAACCTGAAAAGGGCGTACATCTGTAAGAAGTCAGTCCAGAAAACTCTGGAGTATCTCAGGTACATACTCAGCCCGCTTGGTCAAGACGATGCCACTTACTGTACCGCCAGCTTCCCTTACCTTCTCTACGGCCCCCAAAAGCGAACGTCTGGAGGTCTGATCAGCCTCTACCGTGAGAATGACGCCATCGGCGGCGCGAGCGAGGAGAAGGGCATCTCTGAACCCCGTGGTGCACGGCGTATCGATAAGGACATATTCGTAATTCTCTCTGGCGTACTTGAGAAGCTCAGTCATCTTATCAGATGCGAGCACCTCGAAAGGGTCTTTTTTGTTCCTGAGAGGGTCCCCGGCGAATATCACCGCCAGACTGCAGGCACTGACAACAAGACCATCTGCCCCGAGGTCACTGCTGTAGTAATCCATGAGCCCCCTTGAGGGCTTGACATCTAAAATCCCTTCGAGCGAGGGGGCCCTCATGTCAGCCTCAACGACAAGAACCTTCTTGCCGCGTTTGGCAAGGGCCCTTGCGAGAAAGACAGCAGTCGTGCTCTTGCCCTCACCGCGTCCGGGGCTCGAAATGAGATAGATACTGCTCGGCCTCTCCATGTTCTTTAACCGTATGCTGTCGGCAAGACGCTCGTAAGCGGAGAGTGACCTTGCGAGCACCTTCTCAGTAAGCATCCCCAAAAGCTTGTTGCCACCGGCGTGAGAGCCAGAGCCTATCATAGAAGCGAACACCTTTTTCCTGTTATAAAAGGGTATCATCGGGATAGCTCCAAGCGCAGGTATCGGCACCTCTGACTCAATATCTTTTAAGGACGTGAAGGACGTGCTCCAGTACTCAATCAAGAGGACGAAGGCAATGGCGGAGAACAGACTCGCCATAAGGGCCAGCGGTATAGTGATTGCCATCTTTGGCCAGTCAGGCTTTACATAGGAGTATACCTTCGCGCTGTCCAGGACCTTAATCTCAACATCCCCGACATCCGAGTTCATCAGGGCCTCAATCTCAAGAATCTTCCCCTTGAGGGTAGTATAAAGATCCTGATGAACCTTCATGTCCTGGCTGAGCCTATCATACTCCACCTCCTCAAGAGGCAATGCCTTCAAGCGCTCCTTTATCTTCGGAATAATGGTATTCTTATACTCCTCTATCTTAGCGCCAAGGGCCCTTACCTCTGGATGGTTAACTGACTTTTCTATCCTTAATGACGCCAGCTGACCTTCCATGTCCTTTAGCTCATTCCCGTACTTATCCAGTCTGTTGAGTAATATCGTGGCCTCCTGATCATAGGAGAGTATGCCTGATTTGATCTTGTACTTACGGAACCTCTCCTGGGAGTCTTTGAGATTCTTGTCAGCCACGGCCAGCTGAACCTTTGTCGCCTCGAGCATGGAACGTAGCGGCAGTTTGCTGAGTTCCTTGTTCTTCTCCATAGCCAGCTCTACAAGCTTATTGCTGAGCGCCGTCGCTATCTCGGGAGACTCGCCCCATACCCCGACGTCTATGACTGTGGTATCCTCTTCAAGTTCTATATCCTCGAGGTCATCGAGCATCTCATCAACTGCCGAGGCAAGGTAGTTATCAGGCTTGTCCTTAAGTACGCCGATGTACTGCAAAAAGGCAAGGGGTTTGCCGATAAGAAAATCGTAGATATACCCGCGGATTATCTCCTTGACACTCTGCGGATCATTTGTCCTCTGCTCCCAGAGTTTGTCCCTCTTGAATGACTTGACAAGCTTCTCTGCAAGTTCGCGGCTTGTGAGCATCTGTATTATGTCGTTTGCCGGGTTGACGCCCGAGACCTGTCCGGCTGGCGTGGTAATGCCCTCGAACATTGAGAGTTGTTGCTTACTGCTGTACTGCACCCGTATCTTCGCCGTGGCCTTCCATGATGTGGTGACAAGGTAGGTCCCGAAGAGTATCCCCAGGAAGGTAACCCCGCAGACGAGAACGGCAAAATACTTCCTCTTGAACAGTGCATAGAGAAAGCCGTAAAGTATATCTCCCTGCGTCGATTCACTCTGCACTCTGTTTCCACTTGATGACTGGTTGGCCGGGCTCATAATATATGCCTCATTTAACTACTCTCCTACAAGGTTTTGGATGTGCTATCTTGTAATGGTCAGAACTTTACGATCTTTAAGACCAGAAAAGAGAAGAAGGCCACCAGTCCTGTCCACGACGCAAAGAAAGCCGCTATTATAAAGAACCTCAGGTATCGCTGAAACTTGTTATCGTCCATAGCCTTTTCCTATCACCCGCCCTGACGGGCGCCTTTATCTTATTTACAGCTCTACGTTAATTAACGAAACCCTAATGACGTTGAAGAGCCCCTTCCCACGCCGGTCTCTATGTGCTGCCCAACCCAGTATCCGGTCTCGAGGTTGAAGAGGGGTTTGAGGATTTTGTCCAGATGGTCGAAGAAGCGGTCCACGTTTGAGATAAAGGTTCTCGGGACATATATAATATCGCCCTTTCCAACAACGGGGTTCTGGGAGATATCGCCCTTCGCGTAGAGCCTCTTGAGATCCAGAACCTGCACGTCCGCAGACTTAGTGGCGCGCCCGCCCTTTATAAGTACGATGCTCCGTTGCTTTGCATCCAAGGTCAGCCCGCCGGCCATGGCGATGGCGTCAACTACACCAGCCTGCCCGTCAGCAAGGAATACCCCCGGGTGTTGAACCTCGCCGAAGACAAATACCTTGTGCCCGCCCAGACCGCTCACCTCTACGCCTACCTGCGGGTCGGCGATCCTCTTCGGGGCGCTAATCCTCATAATGTCGAGCGAGACCTGCGGGTCAACTACGATCTTGGGCATGCCCATTGAAACAAGGTCCACCCCCACCTGCGGGTCCTCTATGAACCCTGAGAGTCCCTCGGTTATCTCCTTCCTTAAATCGCCAAGGCTCTTGCCTTCGGCGCGTATTTCGCCGACCAGAGGGATGAAGATAACCCCGTCAGGAGGAATGAACATCTTACGGCTGAGTTCTTCCTGATGGTAGACAGTAATTGATATTTCGTCCCCTGGCGCAAGGTATGATTTGCGGTACTTGGAAAGCCCGTCTACGATGACCTGCCTTATCTCACGCAAGGACCTACCGTCAGTGTTTATATCGCCGACAAGGGGAAAGAATATATGCCCGTCCGAGGGCACGACAATCTCCCTGCTGAATTCATCATGACCGAAGATGGCCACGGAGATCTTGTCCCCAGGTGACAAGAACTGTTCCTTGCGCTCCGAGAGCCCTTTGGTTATAACACCCCTTAAATCCTTCAGGCTCATTCCTTTCGTATCAATCTCGCCCACTATGGGGTAAAAAAACTTTCCGTCAGCGGGGATCCTGATTTTACGTGTAAGGTCTTCATGCCCGTAGACAACGATTGAGATTTCGTCTCCGGGAGAAAGCATAAACTTGCTGACCCCAAGTTTCTCTGTAAGAGCCCCTCCTGTAGGGGCACCCTCTGCACCGCCTTCCTGGACAGTACCCGGCGGCACGGGAGCGCTATCGCCATGCCCCCTGAGTCCCGCGCACCCCTCTATCGCAGAAAGTAACGCGAGCATGAGCAGGAGGGCAAAGATTTTTCCAGTTTTATTCGCCAATTTTTCCTTCATCAATAAGCACCAGTTTTTTAGAGACCTCTCGGATGAAACTTAAAATATCCTTTATTCTTTATCCCAGCCCATTTATATTAATTTCTCACACACCTCACATCGTTACACCCTGGCAACCCGGCCATGAAAGACTATCTCCCCACATACATACCAGCCCCACTTATGCCCTCTCGTTCCAGGCGCTCAGGCACCCAGCCACAAAAACCGTCCCTACCTCCCCCGCCCCCCTGCCCTCTTTAACCACAAAGGTGCAAAGCAGGGTCTTGCCGATATTACCAGCACCCCTCATGTACCAGGACCTCACCCCGTCCCGCCCAATCCCAAGCGGTACTGGGCCGACCAGGATCATATCACAGATGAAGACGTTGAATAAGCGCGTAAAGCGCTACGATAAGCCCAAATCACCTGTCACCAGACTTCAGAGCCCCCGTGAGAAGGAAGCTCTTTAGAACACCATTTGCTGTACCCCTATTCTTACCTGGCTCCTATCTTCTTTAGAAGCACATTAAAGGTCCTCAAGATTATCTTCAAGTCCCCTATAAGCGACTGTTCCTTCACATAGGCGACATCATACCTTATCCAGTCATGGAAGTATGGACTGCCCCTTCCCTCCACCTGCCAGAGCCCTGTAATCCCGGGCTTCACCCTGAGCCTTATATCCCTCCAGCTCGGGCTGAACTTCATCTCGTCCATAACAAGGGGCCTTGGCCCCACAAGGCTCATCTCGCCCTTGATAACGTTAATGAGCTGCGGAATCTCATCAAGACTCGTCTTTCTGAGGAAAGCGCCCACCCGTGTAATCCTCGGGTCCCTGTCCATCTTGAATACAGGGCCGTCCACGTTCTTGCTCTCCATGTATTTTTTCTGCAGTTTGTGTGCGTCCTTTATCATTGTCCTGAACTTCAACATGCCAAACTCGCGCCCGTCCTTGCCGCAACGCCTCTGGCGGTATATGACAGAGCCCGGAGAATCGAACTTGATGACAAGGGCTATGACCAGCATGAGTGGGGAGAGCGCCATGAGCGCAACGGCGGAGAGAACGACATCCATGGCCCTCTTTGTAATGAGATAGGCCTGCGACTTCACCGCCTCCATCTTTGCCATGGAAACGCTGCTTATGCCCTCGGCACTGTCCCTTGAAGGGGCAAGGTTCATGTCCCCATGTTTTATATCACCCACAAGTGCCTTGTTGTTATAGGAACGGCCTTCTTTTATATCCGAATTGGAGGCGGCCACGCAGTAAAAGAGGCTCGCCCGGCTCATTACCTTCGTGTCCTGCCAGAGTATGCTCTCCCGGACAATGGCGCCCTCGTCCACCACGCACCCGCGGCCGAGTATGACCGGCCCAACGATCTGAGCGTGGTCCTTTACAACGCAGTTGTCGCCGATGACGGCAGGCCCGATCAGATAAGACCTCGGTGATATTGCCACGTTCTTTCCAACCCAGACATTGGCGCCAACTTCCTTGAGCCCGCTTGGCACATGGCCCTTGAGGATGCGGGACCTGTGAAGGTTGTAATAATCATCAATACTCTCAATGGTCCTTATAAAGCCCTCGAGCCTGTGAACATATACAGGCATTGAGGCCTTTTTCATGGCAGGGAACAACTGCTCCTTTATATCAAAATACCCTTCGCTGTCCACAAGAGAGAGCACCTTGGAATTCACCATGAAAATGCCCTCGGACTTTACGAGGGACCGCCTGTTCCTTGAGGCATGGATAATGGAGATGTCATCGACAAGGCCGTCATCGCGGGCCTTGATGGTCTCGAGTGTGGCGTCCCGCCTGCACGAAGCCCCGATGGTAAGGGCCGCCCCCTTGTTCATGTGAAATCTTATCAACTCGTCAACAGCGCTGTACTCGGCATAAGTGTTGCATTGCATAACAAGGACATCGTCGTCCTCGAAAAAGTCCCTGAGGTCGCGAAGGACCCCTGCCGTGCCCCGCGGCCGATCTTCCTCGTAGTACTCTATCTTTACGGGTGGCCTCCTGCCTCCAAAGTGCTCCGACGGGTCTACAGGCCGGGCGCCCTTGCGTCCAACTACCACTACGCTGGAGATGCCGTTGTCAGAGAGACACTGGATGGTCTGTTCCAGTATGGGCCTGTTAAAGACCGGCAGGGAACATATTGGGGCGTGCTTGATGAGGGGCCTGAGGAGAGCGTTCTCTCCATCGGCAAGGATAACCGCCCTCTTTACCCTGGCTTTGATATGCGCGTGGTTAATCATGGAGTGGTTTTATCTGCAGTTTCCAAAGGTGTGATGTGAAGGTTTCAGAGGTTTATGCCGTAAAACCGGCGATGAGCATCTGAGGCCTGAAGCCCTTGAGGAGGGCTGGAGATGAACCCCGCACTTGCAACTATTTTCGCCTGAACGGCTCTTTTTTGAGGAGGCCCGGGGAGGCCCGCCGATACATCATGTATTAAAATAAACCATAAGCCCCCTTTTGTCAATCCCTCTTTAGGGGGTTTTTAAAATTCTGCATACAGTGGGGGGGGTAGGGATCTTGAGAGGGGGACTCTTTTGAAATACCTAAGCCAGGCGTGATGCGAAGAAGGAGGACTATCTATGACTCTCGAAAATCCTACAAATAAGAAGCGAGCGGTTGTTGACGCCTATCTTCTGCATGAGGCTCTTCACGTGGTCCTTCACCGTATGCTCGCTTATGAAGAGAAGACCGGATATGTCCCTGTTGGTCATGCCCCTGGCAAGCCCCTTCAAGACCTCGGTCTCGCGCTTTGTAAGCCCGAACCTCGAGCAAATCTTGCCGATGTCAGCCGTAAGCCTCGTAGAGAACCTCTCCACTGTAATCATTACATGGGAGGCGCCGTCTTTCTTTGAGATCCTGTGTATGGGTATGGCCCTGAGGAAGTACTCCTCTCCCATGGAGACGATATTCTTGTAAATAAAGTGTTTTTTACCCTCCTTTTCCTCCCCTTCCTCCTTTTCCTCTCCGCCCATGGCCGAAAGGAGTTCATCGCAAAGCGATGGTATGGGTTCTGGCAAAGAGACGTCCTTCCCATCGGCGGGGTCCGGCTCCAGGTCCCCTTTTCCCATGAGGCCGCGGAGGAATTTTCGGGCCTCCTCGTTAACATAGAGGAGTTCCTTGCCGGCGCTCAATATCATCACCCCCGCAAGGGCCCGTTTCTGTATTATATCGCTATACGAATCCATACCAGTCAAGTCATCGGCCCCCGGGCCGGCCGGGAGGTCTTCATGGCCGGCGCATACTTTGACATATTATCATATTCTCTGTTACGGCCTGTTGTCAAGAAGTTCCATGGTCACCTGACCTCAAGACCCCGGGGCAGGCAAGAGACCGGGGAGCGGCGCGGAGTTAAATCTTTTTTATTGCCAAGAAGAGGCCTGCTCTTATATTATTACTTATTCAGTATAATTTTCATCCCGGTGCGGGAAGGCCCCTGACGCGGCGAAGTGGGCCCGGACCATCCAAGATTCCGGCCTATAGGAGACATAAGACATAGATGAGCCTATCGGAGACCAACAAGAGGATCTGGGACGGATTTGTCCCTGATTACGTTGACAAGAGGGTGGAGAAGATCCTCGACCTCCTGCCCTCTTCCCTTAAGAACCCCCGCTATCTTGACATAGGTTGCTCCAACGGGGCGGCGACAATGCTCGTGGCAGGACGCATAGGGGCGGACGTGGTAAAGGGCGTTGACCTTGTGCTCACTGACGAGGCAATAAAAAGGGGCGTTGACGCCTCAGCCAATGACCTTAACAGCGGCGAGCCGCTACCATTTGACGACAACTCCTTTCACGTCGTAACGTGCATGGAGACCCTTGAGCACGTCCATGACACGGACTTCCTCCTCTCGGAACTACGCCGCGTCCTCCAAGACGACGGCACAGCCATAGTGGACATTCCGCGCCTTGACTCCATGATGAACGTCCTACTCCTCTTCTTCGGTTTTCAGCCCCCTGGAGTTGAGTGCTCGGCAAAAAAAAGATACGGCGCCATAAACGAGGGGAGCATCCTTACAGGCCATGTATCGTACTTTACAAAGCGGGCCTTCATGGAGATACTCGGGGCCAGCGGCTTCAATGTCCTTGAATTCGCCCAGAGCGGGCAGAAGAGCGACTGGGAGGCCGTGCAGGCAAAGCTTGGCCGAAGGCCCGGAACCATTCCAAGGCTCCTCTGGACGCTCTACGACCTTATCCCCTTCAAGAAAGACTACATGATAGCGAAGATCGGGAAAAAGATTAGATGAAGTCACCCGAGAGGCCCACTTACCCCCATGCAACCGGTCTTGCCGTCTTTATCCTCGCCATAGCCGCGTACCTTCCCATCTCGCAAGTAGACCTCTCCATGCTCGACGAGGGCGCTCTCCTCTATGTGGCCGAGAGGCTCACAAAAGGGGATGTCCTCTACAGAGACATTGTAACAGGCATAATGCCGGGGGTATATTACCTTCAGGCGCTCTTCTTCTCGGTCCTCGGATACTCGGTCATGGCGGGCCGTGTCCTTGCCTGCGCAACTCTGGCGCTGAACGCGCTCCTTGTCTATCTTCTCGCCACCCGATTCTTAAGTAAAAAGACCTCAATCGCCCTTGGCCTATTCTTCATCTCCACGGCGCTACCGTCCTACTGGATGGCCGGTTACTCGCAGGTATCCCTTACCTTTGTCCTCACAGGCCTCCTCTTTTTTCTCCGTTATCTCGGCTCCAGGGGTCTTGTTGACCTTCTCATCTCAGGGGCCGCGGCGGGCATGGCCCTTGTCTTCAAACAGAACTACGGCGTCTTCATTACAGCGGGGCTCGGCATGACGCTTATGGCGAGGCTGGTCTTAAAGAGAGAATGGCGGCCCGTACTTGTCTTTTCCGCGGCCTTCCTTACCCCTCTTATCGTGATGGTCCTCTATTTCTATTCCACCGGGGCCCTCCCCAATATGACAGAATATACCTTCTTCTCGCTCTTCAAGAAGGCGGCGGGCGCGTACTACAAGCCCTATCCCCTTCTCTCGCGAACTGACCCCCTGTTTTTCAACCATGAACTCTACAACTTCATCCCCTTCAGGAACCTCGCCATCTGGTCCTTAAAGGAGGGATATGCCCGCGAGGCCTGGGTGCGCGCCGCCGTGGTCATTATATACGCCCTCGCGCCCCTTATAATAGCGTCTTCCCTTGTTTACGGGGCCATCGCCCTTGTACGGAGAAGACTCAAGTGGGAAGAGGGCGTCCTCATGCTCGTATCCTTCCTCCTCTTTCTCGGCGTATTCCCTCGTAGCGACATTCACCACCTTATCTTCATAGCCCCGCCCCTCATGGTCACAGGGGCCATGCTCGCGGGCAGGCTACCCGTGGGGGGCAAGGCCCTCATGATCTCAAGGACCTGCGCCCTTGTCATCATGGGTCTTTTCTCGGCCCTCTGCCTTGTCTCGTCATACATGCCGCTCCTGCACCCAGCGCCAGGCCGCGAAAAAGTAGCCCTCGACATACCAAGGGCAGGGGGGATAAGGGTCGAGAAGCGCGAGGCCAGGGTAATAAGGGCCGTTACGAATCATATCAGAAAGCATACCCGGCCAGACGAGCCAATCCTCGTGGTGCCAACAGGGGCCATGTACTATTTTCTCGCGGGCAGGAGGAGCGTGGTCCCATACCCCCTCATAATGCCCGGCGCCATGGACGAGGCCGTTGTAATCAAGGCCATGGAGAAGGCCTCGCTCAGATACATAATCTACTCGGACATGAGCTTTGACGAGGAGACCCTCAGCCGGCACATGCCCCTTATCCATGATTACATACAAAAGAACTACAGTATAGACCCCTCCTATCCATTAAGAGAGACGGGCGGGAATGTCTATGTCCTGAAGAGGGGAAGGCCCGGAGAAGAAATAACCCCCCTCGATAGCGAGGCCGGTGAGGCCCTCGTGCATACGCGCGGCAGACATCTGCCCGTGCTCCTTGACCTTGCAGGGGGCCTTGAGAAGGCCCGTAGCGGCGTAATCCTCGGGAGCGGCAGGGGCGTGCCGCTCTTCCGGGAAAATCAGGTAACGCGCAACGCCTGGCTCCTGAAGGACGCCATACTACAGGAACCGGGCCGTGGCTGGTCCAAGGTATACACCGCCTTCAGCCTCCACGTCCCGCGCTCCTCTGGACTCAGGTTCTCCATAGGCCAGTCCCCTGTGGTATGGTCCCCATGGTTCGGCGACGGGGCCCTCTTCGAGGTCTTTTTATATGATAAAAGCGAGGGGAGACTCGTGAGGCTCTTCTCACGCTACCTTGACCCCAAGAACAACCTTAAGGAACGAAGGTGGTTCACCTATCTTGCGGGTTTGAAAAAATACGGCGGTCGTGATTTAATAATATACTTTGTAACATCTGGCGGGCCGCGGCTCAACCTCACCCTGGGAGAGATGAACAGGTGGAGGCAGATTGACATGGCCGGCTGGGGCGCCCCGGCAATCGTGGGCATTGGCAAGGTAGAGGGCTCCAATGGCGCCATGGTCTCTGGCAAGGCACAGAAGGTCCTCCTGCCGCCAATGGCCGCGCGGGAGATGGCGCGCTTTGACGACATATCCTTTATACTGGAAGAAAAAAAGAAGTACCCCGGTGATTATGACGTGCTCCTCACGCTGGGGAGGATATATGAGAGGGCGGGCAGAAAAGATAAGGCAATCAGGGAGTACAGGGCCGCACTTAAGTCCTACGCCCGGGGAAGCGAGGCAAGGAACCTCCTTTCGAGATATTATATAAGGAAGGGCCAGCATAAAAAGGCCGAGGGCCTTCTAATTGAGGGCCTCGGCCTTGACCGGACGGACGCGAAGCTCAATATGACCATGGCGGACCTTTACAGGCGCAGGGGAAAATATGAGATGGCCGTCATGAGTTACGGCCAGGTTCTTCGCGCACGGCCAGGTGACGAGTGGGCTCTCCTTGGGCTGGCCCGCACCTACCTCGCCGAAAAAAAACCCGGGAAGGCCATGTCCGAGGCCAATAAGGCCCTTGACGCGCACCCCGGGAGCACGGCGGCCCTGATAATGATTGGCGATGCCTACAGGCTCAAGAAAGAATGGAAAAGGGCCGAAAAAACTTACAGGAAGGCCTTGAGGACAAATCCGGACAGCCCGGCCCTGAAACTCAAACTCGCCCTCTCGCTTAAGGCCATGGGCAGAACTGAAGAGGCCCTGAAGGCTTACGGCGAGGCCCTCACGGCAAGGGGGGCCAGCGATGCCCTCAAGAAGATGGCGAAAAAGGAAATATCCTCCATCTTGAGACAAAAGAAGGAACAGAGATAATGTCCATATCCATAACAAGGGGGCTCAAGCGGTCCCTTGAGTTCAGGAACCTTGTCACCGAGTTCGTAAAGAGCGACCTTCGGGCACGGTACGTGGGCTCAACGCTGGGCATCTACTGGTCCATAGTAAACCCCATTCTGCTCCTCATCATCTACACGCTCGTCTTCTCTGTCATACTCGGCGTAAGGTTCAAGGGCGGGCAGAGTTCTGACCACTACGCCCTCTATCTCTTCTGCGGCATGCTCCCCTGGCTCACCTTTCAGGAATCCATCACCACCAGCGTCGGAATACTGCCAAAGAACGCGAGCCTCATAAAAAATGTCGTATTCCCGCTAAAGACCCTGCACACCTCCATGGTCATATCAGGACTCATAAGCGAACTCATCGGCATAGCCATACTCCTTGTCTTCAGGCTTGTGCTCCTACACTCCATCGGAAACCTCTTCCCACTGCTCCTGGTAATCATATTCTTCCAGTTTTTCATGACCATGGGTTTTGCCCTCTTTCTCTCGGCCCTCAACGTCTTTTTCCGGGACGTGAACCCCCTCATGAGGCCGCTTATCAGGATGTGGATGTACCTTACCCCGGTATTCTTCCCCCTCTCCATAGTACCCTCCACGGTAAGGTTCTTCATATACTTGAACCCCATGACCCCCCTCATCATGGCGTACAGGGACGTGCTCCTGAATGACAAACTCCCTGGAGTAGGCTTTATTTACTTCATGATATTCTCGATAGTCATCTTTATATACGGGTACAGGTTCTTCACAAAAAACCATATGAAACTCGTGGACCTCCTATAGACAATGATTGCCATCAAGGCCGAGAACCTCGGCAAAAAATACGAGGTATACAAAAAACCCTCTCACCGGCTTGCGGAGATGCTCTTTCCAAAGGGCAAGAAGAGGCACAGGGACATGTGGGCCTTGAGAGAAGTCGACTTCGAGATAGAGAAGGGCTCTACCTGCGGGATTATCGGCCATAACGGGGCTGGAAAGAGCACGCTCTTAAGGCTCCTCTCGGGGCTCAGCCAGCCCAGTACGGGCAGGATAACCACAAGGGGCAAGGTCACGAGCGTGCTTCAGCTTGGCGCTGGCTTCAGGGGAGACTTCACTGGAAGGGCGAACCTCTTCATGAACTGCTCCCTCATGGGTATCCCCAGAGAGGTAATCGAGACCAAGTTAGAGGAAATCCTGGACTTTTCCGAACTCGGGCACTTCATAGACATGCCCGTGAATACCTATTCCTCTGGCATGAAGATGCGCCTTACCTTCTCCATCATGGTTGCCCTTGAACCGGAGATACTCCTCATAGACGAGGTCATTGCCGTTGGGGACGAGTACTTCAGGGGGAAATGCTTCAACAAGATAAACGACCTCAAGCGCAGCGGCACGACCCTTGTAATAGTCACGCACAGCCTTTACAATCTAAGGAGCATCTGCGACCGCGTCATACTCCTTGAAAGAGGCCGCCTTGTTGCCAACGGCCAGCCCGACGAGGTGGTGGACAAATACCTCAACATGGTCCATGCCCAGAGAGAGGAACAGATACATAAGATAAATACTCGGGTAAAGGCAAAGGATTCGAGACCACGATGGGGCGAGGGCACCATAACCATAGACAAGGTGCGGCTCCTCGACAATACCGGAACCGAACGCTACGTCTATCAGCCCGGTGACAGGGTAATAATCGAGGCCTCCTACAGTGTCAGAGAGACTACGAAAAAACCCGTCTTCGGCATAGGCATTTTCAGAAGCGACGGCACGTATATCTCGGGACTCAACCACCTCTGGCACAGAGACCCCCTTGAGATAGAAGAACTCAGGGAGGGAACACGGGGCACCATAACCTGCCGAGTGAACGAACTCCCCCTTCTCAAGGGTTCTTATTATATATCCTATTACTGTTACGACCACAGCGAACTCGCCCCCACGCCCGTGGACCACATGGAAAAGGCCCTCATCTTCGAGGTCATGGAGGGTAATGTCATAGAGCATGGCATGGTCTCCATTGCCACGTCGTGGGAATTAAGGCAGAACGAGGCCCATGAACCCGCTTAAACTGCCCTTTGACCAGTACCAGAGATACCGCGTTGCTTGCGACGCCATAGAGGCGGTGCGCGAGGAGGGGGAAAAACTCACCGTCCTTGACGTTGGCGGCAGCCCGGGCCTTGCGCTGGATTTTCTCCCCAAGGACCGTGTCTTTGTCATCGACAGGACTGATGCCTCGAAGGGGCCTTTTATCCGCGGTGACGGCACGGCCATGCCCTTCAGGGACAGGGCCTTTGACGTGGTAATGAGCGTGGACGTGCTCGAACACATCGCGCCCGAGAGAAGAGAGACCTTCCTGAATGAACTCAAGCGTGTCTCGAAGAGATACGTCTTTATCGCCGCGCCCTTCCGCTCGGACGCCGTGGTAGAGGCCGAACGCGTCCTATATGACGTAATAAAGGCCGCAAGCGGCGAGGAGCACGCCTTCTTGAAGGAGCACCTTGAGCACGGCCTGCCCGAAGAGTCAGGCGTGAGAGAGACCCTGGAGGGAGACAGATGGGAGACCCTCTCCATACCCAACGGCGCCCTCAAGCGCTGGCTCCCCATGATGGCGCTCATGCTTTACATGATAGGGGACGAGAACCTCAGGGACATTGCCGGACGGGTAAGCGCCTTTTATAACTCCAACTACTACGAGGACGACAACAGGGAACCCTCGTACCGCCGCCTTGTGGGCGCGGCAAGGGGCGGGTTCCCGCAAGGGGCCGCCGAAAAGATAGCGTTCCTTGCCTCAGGTGAAAAAGACGAAAAGGGACTGGACCTCTCGTGGCTCTCACTCTTTATCACCCTCTTCGGGTACAGAGACCTTAAGAAGGCACGCCATGACGAGAGAGAAGAATTCAAAAAAGTCATCGAGGCGAGGGATAACCATATAGAGAGCCTCAAGGAGACGGTTACGGAGAAGGACAGGCGCATAAAAAGACAGAAAGATACGATAGAGGGTCAGAAAAAGACCATTGAAGCGCTCAGGAAGAGGCTTGAGACGCTGGAAAGATCCCCTGCCGTAAAGGCCCTCAAGGGGATTGGCGTCATAAAGAAGACCGGGAAATAAGGGTTCTAATGAAGGTACTTGAGGTCATTCACGATTTTCTGCCCCGCCATACGGCGGGTTCCGAGGTCTACACCTTCAAACTCTCGAAGGAACTTCAGAAGATGGGCCACGAGGTGAGCCTTTTTTTCACAGAGGCCGACCGCTCCCAGAAGCAGTACACCCTGAGAGAGTACACCTACGAGGGGCTTCCCTGCTTCGAGGCCATTGTCAACCGCGCATACAGCGACTTTACCGAGACCTACCTGAACCCGGCCATGGACGCTCTCTTCTCCGAGGTCCTCGACAGGACCAGGCCCGATGTCATACACCTTCAACACATCATCAACCACTCGCTTAACTACACACGCATGGCAAGGGAGCGCGGCATCCCCGTTGTCTTCACCCTTCACGACTACTATCTCACCTGCCCGCTTGGCGGGCAGAGGATAAGGCCCGACCTCACCATATGCCATGACGTTCTGTCGGCAAGATGCGCCAGGTGCATCTCAAGGTACTCAAAGGGCTCATTCAAACTCAAGAAACTCTTCAACCGCGTCTCTGGACGCATCACACCCCGGGGGGCCGGCAACTCATCTCCAGGCAGGGGCCTTGCGGCAAGGTCGCTCATGAGGTTCAACGGGATCTTTGATACCATGGCCGTTAAAAAACTCATCCCAGAGGTTGAAAAGAGGCTCCTTCGAGTACTGGAGGCATCGAAGGACGTTGACCTCTTTATCGCGCCCTCGCGCTTCCTGAGGGACAGGTTCCTGGACTTCGGCATCCCTGAGGAAAAGATACTCTACTCTGATTACGGCTTTGACGTGGCGGCCTTCAGGAAGATAAAAAAGGAGAGGAAAAAGCACAGAGGCCCCATGGTCTTCGGCTACACGGGAAGCCTCGTGCCCCACAAGGGCGTGCACGTCCTTGTCCATGCCTTCAGCGCCCTGGAGCCCGGAAGGGCGGAACTCAAGATATACGGCAACCTCACATGGTTTCCCGATTACGTCGCAAGGCTTCGCAAGATAGCGGGGGACGCGGACATAAAGTTCATGGGGGCCTTTGATAATAGCGATGTGCCCGGCGTGCTCGCGGACATGGACGTACTTGTCGTGCCCTCCATATGGTTCGAGAACTCGCCCCTGACCATACACGAGGCCTTTATCTCCAGAACCCCTGTCATAACGAGCAACCTCGGCGGCATGGCCGAACTCATAGATAACAACGTCTCGGGCCTTGTCTTTGAGACAGGCGACTCAGATGACCTTCGCGCCAAGATGGAGGCTCTCATAAACGAACCTGGCCTTTTGGAAAGGCTCCGAAAGGGCCTGCCCCCTGTAAAGACCATAAGCGACGACGCCCGTCATATGGAGGAGATTTTCAGGGGGCTTATCGCCGGCAAGCCGTCCGTGCTTAGAGCCAGGGGGCAGGGCTGAGGGGATGACACCTCTATCTTAACCATGAAAAAGGTCCGCGTCTCCATAGTCATACCCTCTCTTAACGGCGGCCCGCTCTTCAGGGAGTGCCTTGAGGCGGTCTTTTCACAGGAGACAGAGACGCCATATGAGGTAATCGTGCTGGACTCGGGCTCCACGGACGGCACAATTGAGGCGGCCAAGGCGCGCGGCGTGAGGCTTTACGGCGTAGGTCCCGGAGAGTTCAACCACGGCGAGACGAGAAACAGGGGCATAGCGCTCTCAAAGGGAGAGTTCGTGGTCCTGATGACGCAGGACGCCGTGCCAATGGGAAGGGGCTGGCTCAACGCACTGATAAGGCCCTTTAATGGCGACCCCCTCGTGGCGGGCGTATACGCGAGACAAGTACCGCACGAAGACGCGGACGTGCTAACGAAAAAACACCTCAATGAGTGGCTCACGGGAAGGGCCGAGAGACACGTCTCCTATATCACGGACCGCGATGAGTATGAGACCATGAGGCCCATGAAGAGGTATTTTTTCTGTAACTTCGACGACGTTTGCTCGGCCATACGAAAGAGCGTATGGGAAAAGATACCCTACGAAAGGACGGACTTTGGCGAGGACATCGAGTGGTCCAAGAAGGCCCTTGAGGCGGGCTTCAAGATAGTCTATGAGCCAGCGGCCAGCGTGAGGCACTCTCACGCAAGGCCCCTTAAGTATGAGTACCAGCGGACACGCCTCTGCCACAGGCGTCTTAATGAGATATTCGGCATGAGGACAGTGCCAACAAGAAAACTTATACTCCGTTATGCCCTTAACTCGGCCATGAAAGACGCGGCCTATGTATGGCGAAACGAGCCTTCTCTTAGTAGGCGCCTTGTCCTCATGGCGCGCGCGCCGCTTGCGAGTCTTATAAATGTTTACGCCCAGTACAGCGGGGCAAGGGACGCCATGAAGGGGCGGACCAAAAAAAAGATTGCCGGAGTCTGATATATGCGCATCGCCCTTGTTATACATGGTTTTCCGCCGGAGAACATGGCAGGCTCCGAGGTATATACCTGTAACCTTGCCGTGGAACTCGCAAAAAAACACGAGGTCTTTGTCTTTCAGAGGACCGCCGACCCGGACCGGCCAGAGTACGACGTTCAGAAACGCGGGTACCGGGGCCTCAACATAACCGCCATAAACAACAACTTCCGAAAGTGCCCGGATTTTTCCTGGACCTATCGTAACGACGAGATAGCGAAAAAATTCGGCGAGTTCCTTGACGAGACCAGGCCGGATGTAGTGCATTTTCACCACCTTACGTGCCTCTCCACCACCTGCGTGGAAGAGGCAAAAAAAAGAGGTCTTCCCGTTGTATACACGCTTCACGACTTCTGGCTCATCTGCCAGAGGGGCCAACTCCTCACAAGGGACCTCCATATATGCCCCGGCCCCTCGGTAGAGGCCTGCGCCGAATGTCTCGCAGGGCAGCTCGCCATGGGCGAGAGGACGAAAAAGGCCGCCGAGGCCCTCAAGAAGGGCCTTCCCGTGCTCGGGGGCAAGGGCAGGGCAAAGGAACTCCTCAGAAAGGTCTTTCTCTTCTCATCAAAGACCCTGCAGAGGGATGGGACCAAGGCCGCGGGGAAGATAAGACAACGGGAAGGGCATATAAGAGAGACCTTGTCTCTTATTGACAGGTTCATCTCTCCATCAGAGTTTGTAAGGGAAAAATTCATAGAGGCCGGAGTACCTGAAGACAGGATAACCTTTCTTGACAATGGCTTTGATACCGCCATCTTCAAGGGGCTGAAGAGAAAGCCCTCCAAGAAGATACGCTTCGGATACATAGGCACATGGATACCATCAAAGGGTGTGCATGTGCTCCTGAAGGCCTTCAGCCGCGTAAAAGAGAGCAAGGCCACGCTCACCGTGTACGGACGCCACGCCGCATATGATGGTTACAGGGATTATGGAAAAGACCTTGAGGCCCTTGCGGACAACAAGGCCATACGCCTTGCCGGTCCCTATGACAATTCTGACGTTGGGAAGATACTCTCCGGGATAGACGTCCTTATCGTGCCCTCCATCTGGTACGAGAACTCCCCCCTTACTGTGCACGAGGCCTACCTTGCCGGGGTGCCCGTCCTCGCTTCAGACATCGGCGGCCTTGCCGAGTACGTGGGCGAGGGCCGGGGCGGCATGAACTTTCGCGCGGGAGACGACAAGGACCTTTACGAAAAGATAAAGGAGATTATGGATAACCCCTCCCTTATCGAGAAGATGAGAAGCACAATCCCACCCGTAAAGTCCATAGAGGAAAACGCAGGAGAGTTGGAGGGGATATACAGGGACCTTGCCAGCCCGGCCATGACCAGTGGTTATGACTTCATAAGCAATATCTTCACGGCAGAGGTCAAAAAAGACGGCAAGGGCTTCACCGAGTGCGCCTACCCCAAGTACAGGCACAAGGAGATGGTGAACGAGGGCGCCTTCAAGGTTGGAGGCGAGGAACGCCGCGTACTCTTCGAGCACCCCGCCATACGCGTTGGCGATACGTCCATGACAGTGGCCTTCAGGAAAGTCAATGTAAAGGAAGGCGACGCACTCGAATTCGGCATTGGCGTAAACGAAGAGGCATGGACTAAGCCCGGCGACGGCGTGGACTTCGAGGTCCTTATAAAGGACGGCGAGACGCTGAAGCCTGTCTTCAAAAAATACATTGACCCCAAGCGAAATGAGGCGGATAGAAAGTGGTTTGATGAAAGAGTAGACCTTGGCGCATTTGAGGGCCGGACCATTGAAATACTCTTTCGCACCTCTGCCGGGCCGCGCGGCGATACGGAGTATGACTGGGCAGGCTGGAGCGAGCCCGCGGTGGTAAGCGGGGACGGCGCGTGTCGTTGCCTCCTTGACGAGTTGGACCGCGCCTTTATTGTGCGTTATGAAAAAAAGGAAGAGCAGGTCCTCGAAGACGTCCTGTATCTTGGCGACGACGCCCGGCAGGTGGTCTCTCTTGAGAACGGCGTGGAACTCGTCTACAGGGGCGTTACAGTTCCAGAGGGGGCGAGACTGAGGCTCGGCATAGGCGGAAGGAGCGGCCCCTCTGGCATGAGCCTCAAGGGGGGGCTTGAGATAGACGTAACAAGAGACGGGTCGAGGGAGACCATCTTCTCAAAAAACGCCCTTAGCGTGCTCTCAAAGCGCCTTACGAGCAAGGCCTGGCACGACGTGGAACTGGACCTTGAGAGATACTCGGGCCAGACCCTTGACTTTCACTTTCGTAACAGGAGCAGTCAGATAATGGGCCTTGGCCCCCTTGAGATAATTTCAAAGGAAAAGAAAGAGATACGCCCACGGAAGTCAGAGCATACAAACGTCCTCATCATCACCCTTGACGCCGTGCGGGCCGACCGCATGGGTTTCATGGGCAACAAGGCCATGAAGACACCCTGCATGGACCGCTTAGCCCGCGAGGGCGTAGTATTTACCAACCACTTCGCCCAGTCGCACATTACAATACCATCGCACATGTCTCTTCTCTCATCAAAATTTCCGCGTACCATAAAGACCCTCGATAACTACCAGTACAACCTCCCGTCCCTCCAGACCATAGCCGAGAGGCTCGGAGACAAGGGCTACAGGAGCTCGGCGGTGGTAAGCGTATCTCTACTCAACCCCTCGTGGTGCCGGGGAATAGAGCGGGGGTTTGACGACTACTTCCCAGTGCTTGGAAGGGAGCGCACCGCCTCACAGGGCATGAACATCCTTGGCAACTGGATAGAAAAAAACAGCGAGAACCCCTTTTTCTCGTGGATACACCTCTATGACGCCCACTTCCCATACCAGGCCCCAAAACCCTTTCACACCATGTTCAAGGGGGGCGCGTCCCGTAGCGGCGCGCCCGCCATTGACGAGATAAAACTACACCCCCAGACAAGAAAATGGCTTGCTGACAGGGGCATCACGGCCATGGACGCCCCAGTGGCCGAGTACAACGCCGAGGTGACATACCTTGACCATGAACTAAACCGCCTCTTCACCCGCATGGAGGCCCTCGGGGTCCTCGATAATACCCTTGTCATGATAACGGCTGACCACGGCGAGTGCCTCGGCGAGAGGGGGAGTTTCTTCTCCCACGTCGGGGTCTTTGACGAGACCATGCGAATACCCCTTGTCATGCGCCTTCCCGGGAGGCTTCCCGCCGGAAAGAGGATAGACGCCATGACCATGAACGTAGACCTCGTGCCAACGGCCATGGACATACTCGGCCTCGCAGAAGAAAAAAAGGGCATGGAGGGTAAAAGCCTCCTGCCCCTCGTGGAAGGGAGCGCCAAGGGGATCCATGAGTATGTCATCGACGAGGGCGGCCACGGTGCCCAGGTGGCCCTGAGGACAGAAAAATGGAAGTTCATAAAGACCTTTGACGACATCTCCTATCTTGCCAACTTCCAGCGAAACAAGGGCGATGTGGAACTCTTTGACCTTGAGTCTGACCCGGGGGAGAAAAAGAACATTGCCAAGGAAAACCCGGAGACCTGCAGGCGTCTTTCCGGCCTCCTCGACAAGTGGCTCGCCTCGCGAGCGGGAGCGGAGCAGGCCGAGATGATAGAGGCCGACGAAGAGACAAAGAAGAAACTCGAGGCCCTGGGGTATCTATAGATATGAAAACACTCGTAATCCTTCCCACATATAACGAAGCCGGAAACATCGAGAAGATGGTGCGCGCTGTCCTCAAGATGCGATGCGCCCACGTGCTTGTCGTGGACGACAACTCCACCGACGGCACAGGGGAAATCGCCGACCATCTCGCCAAGAAGGACAAAAGGGTGCGCGTACTTCACAGGAGCGGAAAACTGGGCCTTGCCTCGGCCTATATAGAGGGCTTTCACCTTGGGTTCGAGAATGGATATGAGTTCATACAGCAGATGGACTGCGACTTTTCCCACGACCCCGCGGACCTGCCAAGATTTCTTGAGGAGATGAAGACCAGCGGCGCGGACGTGGTCATCGGGTCGCGCTATGTGCCGGGCGGGGCCATTATTGGTTGGCCCCTTGCGAGACACATACTCAGCAAGGGCGGCAACCTCTACGCGCGCTTTATCCTCCGATGCAACCTCAGGGACTGGACAGGAGGGTTCAACCTCTTCAGGGCCGCGGCGCTAAGAGAGATTATAGATGAGAAGAACTTTGCCGAGGGATACGCCTTTCTCGTGGAGATGAAGTACCACGCCGTAAAGAGGGGATTCAAGGTAAGAGAGATTCCCATTGTCTTCAGGGAAAGGACCATAGGCGAGTCCAAGATGGGAAGGAATATCGTCACCGAGGCGGCAAAGAGGGTCTGGAAACTGAGAAGAGAGGGCTGAGGGGTGAGAAGGCCTGCAACCCTCTTGGCGGCGCTCCTCCTCATTGGACTGGCCGCCCTCTACTGGAAGATATGCGTCCTCATGGCCGCCACGGGCAGGGTCTCGCCTTTTGGCTCCGAGAACCTCTACGTACTCTACTACCCCCTCATACGCTACGGCGTAGAGTCCATGAAGGCCCTGCATATCCCCCTCTGGAACCCCTACCAGTCCCTTGGAGCGCCCTTTCTGGGCTCAGCGCTCTTCGGTCTCTTCTCGCCCTTCAGTTTTCTCTACTACATACTGCCGACGCACATTGCCATGGGCTGGTCCACCGTTCTGAACATAGCCCTTGCAGGGTTCTTCACCTTTTTATTCCTCAATAAGAGCCTTAAGATAGCACCTGCCGGCGCCCTCGCCGGGGCCATTGTCTTCATGTTCTCAGGGCCACTGCTTCTTGAGATAATACACCCATCGCTCGTAGGGGCCATGAGTTTTCTACCCCTTCTGCTCTATCTCACGCAAAAGATATTCGAGAGAGAGAGCACCCGGTGGGCGGCACTCTTTGCCGTCATACTTGCCTGCCAGATGCTTACAGGCGCCGTGCAGGTAATCGTCCATAGCATCTTCCTGACAGGGGCCTACGCCATGGCGCTCTTCTACCATGCCTGGCGTGACAAAAGGGCAGGCATGAGGCCCCTTGTCCTCATCGTCATCGGCGGCCTTGTGGCCATTGCCCTCTCTTTAATACAGTGGCTTCCGCTCCTTGAACTCTCGGGCCATACTGGAAGAGACGCGAGCGGGCTCTCCCTCAAAGACGCCGAGCCATTCATATCCGTCTTCACCCCCGCCTTTGTCATAAAGAGTCTCCTCTTCGGCGGACGCGGCATGACTATTGGTCTTATTCCTGTATTACTGGGCCTCTTTGCCGTCTTTAACCGCAGGTCTCGTGGCCGCACGCTTTTTTTCGCCTTCATGGCCCTTCTCACGCTCCTCATGGCCTTTGGCACTCATACGCCCCTTTACGGCATTTACTACCACTATATACCCACAGGCAAGATGTTCCGCGTGCCCGTGCGCTGGCTCTGGCTAACGGCATTTTCCGTGGCCGTACTCGCGGCCTACGGCGCGGGGGCCATCTTCAGGGAGTTGGAGGCCCGAAGGGGCCTTCGCGCCGCGGCCCTCATCATCATCCCCTTCCTCATTACGGTCTTTCTCTTTCAGAAGAACGTGATGAGACTCTATAACCACCCCCAGCAGACGCCAGCCCTCTTCACGCGCCACGCGGAAGAAGGCGCATTCCTCAGAAAGGTTCAGGGCACGTACCGCACATACATATCAAGCGACTTTGGAAGAGATTTTTCGCTCCTTCAGAAGTTCGGCACCATAGAGAAGGTCTATGTCCTCAATGACTACGAATCCCTGAGCCTCGGCTCCTACCAGAGGTTCGCGGCCGCGGTCCTCGGTAGAGACGATATGCTCTCAAAAAAAATCTTCTACGGCGCCTTCATGCTCAAGAACGGCCAGAAGAGCCTCCGCCTCATGAGCCTCTTAAGCACAGGCTTTGTAATGGAAAAAGGCCATGGCCCCTTCGGCAAAAAAACGCCACCCGGCATGGACGAGATATACAACAAGAAGGGCGTTAAGATATACCGCTATAAAGGCGCCCTCCCGAGGGCCTATGTGGTCTACAGGAGCGAGACCATAAAGGACGAGACCACGGCCCTTAAGAGGCTCGCATCTCCTGCCTTCAACCCCAGGGCCGCCGCAATTCTTGAGCATGACGCGGGCCTTGCCAAGGCCCCCCCGCAAGGCCCTGCCCTTACAAGGGCGCGCATAACGCGCCTTCTCCCCGAAAAAGTGGAGATAAGGGCAGACCTCCGGGAAAGGGGCGTCCTCGTCATGACGGACTTTTTCTATCCCGGATGGCGCGCCTACGTGGACGGAGCGGAGGCCCCCATTCTCAGGGCAAACACCATCATGAGGGGCCTTGTCCTTGATAAAGGCCCTCACAAGGTGGTATTTGTCTACAGGCCCCTGCCCTTCAGGATAGGGCTCTGGGTATCTATCCTTACCCTTGCGGGACTTCTCATATACCTCGGCCTTGACATCAAGAAAGGTGCGCGGAAAAGACCATGACCAGGACCCCCCCACTCGTTAGCATCATTATCATACACTATGGAGACGCGGGCGTGCTCGGCGAGTGCCTCGCCTCGCTAAGGTCCATAAAATACCCTGATGTAGAGTTCATCGTCCTCTCCAACTCCCCGCGAGACAGCCTCCTTGATGCCATAATCTCCGCTCACCCAGACAAAAAATTCATCTTTACAGAGACCAACCTCGGTTATGCGGGAGGTTGCAACAGGGCCGTGGAGGCGGCCCGTGGAAAGTACGTCTTCATACTCAATAACGACGTAACCCTTGACTCCGACGCTGTTTCGCCCCTTCTGAAGGTATTGGAGGCAGACGGCAACATAGCCCTTGCCCAGCCAAAGATACTCTCCATGAGTGAGCCGGAGCGCTTTGAGTACTCCGGGGCCGCTGGAGGGCTCATGGACAGATACGGCTATCCCTTTGCCGCGGGAAGGATTTTCAATGATATAGAGCGTGACACCGGCCAGTACGAAGAACCAAGAGAGATATTCTGGGCCTCAGGGGCCGCCCTCTTCGCAAGAAGAGACGTTATAACCAGGGCCGGCCTAATGGACGAGAGTTTCTTTGCCTACATGGAAGAAATCGACCTTGCCTGGCGCGTCCACCTAATGGGATACAAGGTCGTATACGTGCCAGGGGCGCGAATCTTTCACCTCGGGAGCCCCAACCTGGACAGAAAAAGCGCCCGGCACCTCTACCTTAACCACAGGAACAACCTCGTCATGGTCCTCAAAAACTACTCACTTGCCTCGCTCCTTCGTACCCTCCCCCCAAGACTCGCACTCGAAGGCGCCACCATGCTATATGGCCTTGTACGCGAAAACCCCCTCAGGGCAAAGGCCATCATAAGGGCCATGCTGAACGTAACTGGAAACATCCTAAGCATATTAAAGGAGAGAAAAAAGGCGCAGGCCATGAGGAAAGTCGGAGACGACGTAATACTCAAGAGGATGTATCACGGCTCCATAGCGGTCGAGTATTTCTTGAGAAAAAAAAGGACCATAAAAGAAATACCCGGTGCCGCGCCGCGGCCTTATGTGGATAGAAAAAACAAGAGAGGGAAAATAAAAGACAAAAGATAAAAAAACCTCCCAATTTCTTTTAGAAAAAAGAAAGTCTTTTGATTGGGCGGCGAAGCCCATCTCAATTATTTGGTCAATACGCATGACAGGCAAATTTTGCCAGAAAGAAAGCGCGTCAAAGAAAACCAATAGTGGAGTGGGCACTGCCCACCAAAAAAAAGAAGAAAAAAAGGAGAGGCCCGCGCCCCCAAAGGGGACGCGGGCCGGGGTGTACAACACAAAACAAAGGCCTCTAAAGGGTCTGGGCCTTCCTGATAAAGTCCTTGCGCTCGCCGGGAGAGAGAAACGAGTCAGACTCGGGGTAGAGTATCTGCTCTTCCTTCATGTTGTGGTCCGCAAGGGTATTGACCAGCATGTCCGTGCCCCTTGCCGTCTCCTCGCGGTCCCTGGCCTCTGTGGCGTTCATAATCTTCTCAAGAAAATCCCTTATATCCGTGTGCTCCATGCGCATCACAAATGTGGGACCTGCGTCATGCATGCCTGTCTTTTCCTCGAAGAGGGGAAATAGCACATCTTCCTCGCCCTGTATGTGCCTCCTGAGGCCAAGGTCAAACTCCCTGAAATAGGCTTTGGCCTCGTCCCATCTCTCTTCCTTGAAGGCCTCCTGAAAACTGTTGAATATGTGATCAAGCCTCCTGTGGTCCTCCTGAAGATAATCCGTCACATCCCGCTCCACGGCCTTTGTGCGCCTCTTCACAATGCGGACACGCCAGGCCTCGGGACCGCGCTCAAGGGGCCACCACTCGAACTCGCCGTCATGCTCGTTCTGAAACTGATAAAGGAGCGGCTTTGGGTCGTGGTCATTAACGAGAACAAAACTATCCCCTGGCTCAAGAGATTTAAAGGTGTTGAATATGCCGGGGTGCCTCTCCGGCGGGCTGAGCGGCCTTACGTCAAGTACGGTCTCCATATGTATATCTGCCTCCTGTTTATAATTATTATAGACGCATTTTAACAAGAAGGGAAAGATTGTAAATGACAAAAGTCAGTTATGCGGGGAAGGCTACACGTAAAAAAAATATCATAATCACCCCCATGTCAAAAAAATGAATATCCCCCTTCCGTGGGGTTGTTTTTCTGACATGCCTGTGCTATTATTACACAAACTTCAGTCCTGACGACGGGGCGGATGATGGCAGAGTGGCCACTGGGCAGGGATGGGGCTTAGTTAAAGTCCCCACCTGCGAGCACATGGCCTTACTCAAGGCCTGGCCCCTGGTTTGTACGTCCATAAAAGAGGAAGGTCTCTATTCTCCTCCTTATTGCGTAATCTTTTACCGCCCCGAGTATATTCTCATCCCGGAGACTCAGCATGGCGCGCGTAAGCGTTCTTATCGTTACATACAATTCCAAAGATACCATAGGCACTGTTCTTGAATCACTCAACAGGCAGACCCACAAAGACTTCGAGGTAATACTTGTTGATAACGCCTCAACGGACTCTACCCGCGCCGTTGTGCGGGGGTTTGCCCCACGGGCCTCCTATACGCTCAAGACCCTTTTCCTTGACAAAAACAGGGGCTTTGCAGGGGGTAACAATGAGGCCTACTCCCTTGCAACAGGCGAGTTCATAGCCCTTCTTAACCCCGATGCCAGGGCCTCCGAGACCTGGCTCGATGAACTCCTCTCAGGCCTCGAAAGAGACCGTTCCGCCGGCATCTGCACTTCCCGCGTCCTTACCTGGGACGGCTCTGCCGTTGATAGCGCGGGCGACGTCCTTCTATCCACCCTCAGGTGCTTCAAACGCGAGGCTACGGAGAACGAGAGATACAAAAAACGCGAGTACGTCTTCAGCGCCTGCGCCGCGGCGGCCATGTACAGAAGAGAGATGCTCGACAAAATAGGTTTTTTTGACGAAGACTTCTTCATACAGTGTGAGGACACTGACCTCAGCATGAGGGCACAGGTCGCGGGGTGGAAGGTCCTCTACCTCCCTCGGGCCGTGGTATACCACAAGGTGGGCCACTCCATTGGAAAGGCCAGCGCCACAGGCGTGTACTACAGCCAGCGCAACATGGAGTTCCTGCGAATAAAATACCTGCCTCTCTCGCTACTCGTAAAGAGCCTGCCGCAGATGCTCTTTGGTTTCACGGCAGACATGCTCTACTTCGCCATACGCCAGAGAAAGGCAGGCCCCTTCTTCCGGGCAAAGCTCGACGCCTTGAAGATGACAGGGGGTATGCTGAAAAAGAGAAAATACATCAGAAAAGAACTTAAAAAGGTGGATAACGCCTACCTTGCCTCTCTTGTCACACCAGTATTCCTGAATAAAGAACTCATAAAAATGAAACTCGCCAAACTCATGCCAGCGCCTGCCGCGAAAGACACTACCCCAGCAACAAACCCCGGCTTTCTGAGACGACTCCTCTCCATCTACAGATAAAAACTAAAAAAGGAAAGAGAGAAGGTCAAGGATGGACTGCGTCCACCAGAAGAGATGAAATGATATTTCCCCTTTCTTTTTGGAAAAAGAAAGTTTTTTATTCAGGCGGCCATCTCCCTCAGGATTTCTTGGACACACCGTATGATATGCACGCTTTATCAGGAAGAAACCGCGTCAAAGAAAACCAAAAAATTTGTAGTAGTGGGGTGTGCCCCCAAAAGAAAAAAGTTCTCGTAGGATGGGTGGAGCGTGTGCGAAACCCAACAACTCAAAAGATAAAAAGACAGTAGTCCCATGGCCCAAGGCCATTTGACGTGCCCGGCAGACTTCTACCCCTACTCCATCATACCCATAATCCGCCGCGCCTTCTTGGCGGGGTCCCGGTCCAGCAGTACGTCCGAGATCAAGGCAACGGCGTCAACACCAGTTGCAAGCACCTCTGGCAGTCTGTCTTCCGTTATGCCGCCTATGGCAACGAGTTTTTTTGTGACAATACTCCTGGCCTCGCCAAGAAGACCAATCCCCTGGGCCGGGTCCGCGTTCTTCTTGGTGCTCGTCGCGAAGACAGGACCAAAAGATATATAATCAGCGCTTGAATCGCCGGCCCTCCGGGCCTGCCCGAGGTCGTGCGTCGAAAAGCCTATAACAGCCCCCTCTCCAAGGAGCCTTCGCGCCTCATCCACAGGTATATCGTCCTGCCCGAGGTGCACGCCCCCGGCCCCCGAGAGTAGCGCTATATCCACCCTGTCGTTCACAATAAAGAGCGCGCCCCTTGAAGAGGCCATGGAAGAAAGCCGCCTCGAAAGAACGAGAAACTCACTGGACCCGAGGCCCTTTGCCCGTAACTGCAGAACCCCTGCCCCGGCGCCAAGGAGCTTTTCCGCCAGCGCCGCCGTCTCCTTAACGGGCACGAGTGACGTATCCACAATGGCGTAAAACCCCTTTATCCCCGCCGCCTTATCCATCCCCGGAGAGATCACGGCCTGCCCCGTCCCCCGGCGCCGGCCTTCTTCTCTATGCCAAGGAGTTTTATCTTCTTCCTGAGGGTGTTCCTGTTTATGCCAAGAACCTCGGCGGCGCGAAGCTGATTCCCCCCTGTCTTCTCAAGGACAAGACGGAGCAGGGGCCTCTCCATGAAGGGCATGATAAGGGCGTATATGTCCTGCCTGCCCCTCGACTCCATTCTCTCGAAAAAGGGCTTCAGCCTCGCGGCAATGACATTCTCAAGGGAATCTCCCCTGCGCTCTCCCGGTGTTATGTTAAGGTCGCAGGGAAGTATCTCCATGGTGGAAGAAAGGAGCACGGCCCTCCTTATTACGTTCTCCAGTTCGCGCACGTTACCGGGCCAGCGGTAATGCTTGAGGGCCTCAACGGCCGCCGGAGAAAGAGTCCTCGCCCCTGTGCCGAACTCACTGGAAAACCTCGCGAGAAAGTACCCGGCAAGGAGCGGAATGTCAGAGCGGCGTTTTCTGAGAGGAGGCATGGTAATCGTGACCCCGCCGAGACGGAACCAGAGGTCTTCCCTGAAACTCCCGTCTCTAACCATGGCCGGTATGTCGTGATTCGTGGCCGCTATGATGCGCACATCTACCTTTATGGGCGCCTTTCCCCCCACCCTGTAGAACTCGCGTTCCTGCACCACGCGAAGGAGCCTGGCCTGAAGGTCCGGGCTCATGTCCCCTATCTCGTCAAGGAAGATGGCCCCGGTATCGGCAAGCTCAAACTTTCCGGGCCTCGCCTCCACCGCGCCTGTAAAGGCGCCCTTCTCGTGCCCGAAGAGTTCGCTCTCCATGAGCCCCGCAGGAACAGCGGCGGCATTGAAGGCCACAAAGGGGCCGTCCTTCCGGGGGCTCGAGGCGTGGAGGATGCGCGCCATGAGTTCCTTTCCCGTGCCGCTCTCGCCAAGGACCATTACGTCCACATCCGAGGCGGCAAGCCTTCCCACGGTCTTGAAGACCTCCTGCACGGCCCGGGACTTTCCCACAAAGACGGTGCTCTCGGCAAGGCCTTCGTCCAGCCTTGTCGAGAGCCTTCGGAGTTTTTTACGCATGGCCCGGTCTTTGAGGGCACGCTCCACGATTATCTCAAGTTCATCAAGGTCAAAGGGCTTACCTATATAATCAAAGGCCCCGAGCTTCATGGCCTCAACCGTGTTATCCATGGTGGCCTCGGCGGTCATTATGATGAAAGAGGTCTCTCCCGCGAGGTCTCCTGCGTCCTTTAATATGGCGAGGCCGTCCTTTCCCGGCATGTTTATATCCAGAAGGGCCATGTCCGGCGACTTCTCACGCAGGAGGGCCTCGGCCCCATTGCCGTCAGAGGCACGTAGAGTCTCAAGACCCTTGTCCGAGAAAAAACTCTCAAGGAGCCAGAGCATGCTCTCGTCATCATCTGCTATAAGAACAACCTGTTTCTTCATTTTCCTGATTCTATTTCTTGACTTATCCGGCCCGCGCCGCCCCTCTCCGGTCCGTCACTGCGCGCGCTATGGGTAGATAAACCCTCACCCTTGTGCCCTCACCGGGCGTGGACTCTATATTCAAGTACCCGCCCTGCTCCCGCACTATCTTGAGCGATACGGGCATTCCAAGTCCGCTCCCGCCCTTCTTGGTGGTGAAAAATGGGGTGAAAATCCTCTCAAGGTCCTCTGCCTCAATGCCGCACCCCTTATCACGTACCTCCACCACGGCCATCCTTGCTCCCCCGGGCCCCCTTGCCGCCGTTTCTCCCACGGCACGACCCGTCCCGCCGCGCCCTGTGCCTGAGATATGAAAATCCGTTATAATCCTTGTCCCAACAGAGATGACCCCCGCGCCCGAGAGGGCCTCCCTCGCGTTCTTGAGGAGGTTCAGGAATACCTGCACCAGGGCCCCTTCATCTCCCGCCACAGGCGGAAGGGAGGGGTCGTACTCCCGTCTTATCACGAGGTCCGGGCACTCTCCAGAGACGAGGAATATTACTGAATCAAGGAGTTTGTGTATGTTTATCTCCTTCTTTACATCTCTTCGAGGGGCCGTGAGCGCCGCCACCTCCATAAGCATGGCGTCGAGGCGGTCAGTCTCTCTTATGATAATATCCGTATAATTGGAGAGTCCGCCATCTGTAGTCTTCCTTGAGAGGAGCTGGGCCGCGGCCCTGATGCCGCCAAGCGGGTTTCTTATCTCATGCACGAGTTTTGCCGCGAAAAAACCAATGCCAGAAAGATCCCCGTCCTGCGGCGACTGGCCCGCAAGGGATTTTCCTCCTGAGCCAAGGTCCCTTATAAAGGCAATGGCCCCTTTAAGGACTCCTTCGGCATCGTGGACCAGCCCTGTTGTCACGCTCACCGAGAGAGGCCCGCCAAAGGCACGGTGAAGACGCCCGGCGCGGTCGATAAAGACCTTGCCATCCCTGATGGTCTCCTCCATCAGCTCAAAGAACCAGGGGTCGCGGGGAAAGACCTCGTCAAGGGACCGATTGAGGGCCTTTTTCCTTGACCTTCCCGAGAGGCGCTCGGCCATCTGGTTGAAGACCTGTATCCTCATGGAGAGATCCACATAGACAAGCCCCCCCAGGAAGCTGTCCATGATCTCCTCGTAGATCTTCTCCTGCTCTCCTCTCATGGCCATCACACACCTATATTTGCCTAAATAATAGGCATTATAACACGGTATTTTCCAGAAGACAAGGTAATGAAAAGTGAAACGCCTACAGCCGGACCTGCGCGGCCACGGCACCCGGCGCGGCAAAAGGGGAGTGAAAGTCCCTGGTCCTCGGCATAAAGGGAGCGCCCAATACCGGTTTTCTTTGTCTTACTTTCTTTTTTCAAAAAGAAAGTAAGGAAAACCAAGGGGGGCGAGGGGGCTCAAGGCCCCTCGCCCCCACTTCCCCCCCTCAACCCGCGATTCGTTCCTTCCATGGGTCCCGTACAACGGCAAGGGCGGAAGAGAGGCGTTGCAGGAGCCTGGCTCTCCCAGGCGCGTCCTCCACCACGGCCTTTTTCACGGCCTCAAGGCCAACTCGTTCAATAAACGTAGCGGTCCTCTCTCCATAATGGGCCTCTTCGCGATAATACTGGAGAAATGCCCCGGCAATCTCGCGTACTTCATCGGCTGTCTTTACGGTGCAGAGGATCTCGGCCCCCCGCGTCTTTGTGCCGCCGCAGCCGCCGACATAAATCTCCCAGCCGCCCGATATTCCCGTTATGCCTATATCCTTTATCGCTGTCTCGGCGCAGTTTCGCGGACAGCCCGTAACTCCCATCTTCACCTTGGCGGGTGTCCAGAGCCCCTCGAACTCCTTCTCAAGGGCCATGCCGAGGCCCACGGAGTCCTGCGTGCCGTACCTGCAAAAAGTCGACCCCACACAGGTCTTTACGGTGCGAAGGGCCTTTCCATAGGCATAACCCGAGGGCATGCCGAGGTCTTTCCAGACACGCGGAAGGTCTTCTTTTTTTATACCAAGGAGATCAAGACGCTGGCCTCCTGTTACCTTCACGAGGGGCACATGGTACTTCTCGGCAACCTCGGCTATGCGCCGTAGTTCCCTGGGCGTGGTAATGCCTCCGTACATCCTCGGCACAACGGAGAAGGTCTTGTCCTTCTGGATATTTGCGTGGGCGCGCTCATTTACCACCCTTGATGTGGGGTCGTCCTCGCTCTCTCGGGGCCAGACCATGGAGACATAGTAGTTTATGGCGGGCCTGCACCTGTCGCACCCCACGGTCTCCCAGCCAAGGGAATCCATGACAGCCATGACAGAGGTAAGCCTGTTATCGCGTATGTTCCTTATAAGGTCATCCCGCGTATAACGTGTGCAGGCGCAGATGGCGCGGTCCTCGCCCCCGCCCTGAAAATCAGAGCCAAGTACTGCCTCGAGTATCTGCTCAACGAGCGTTCCGCATCCGCCGCAGGACGTTGCGGCCTTTGTCTCGCGCTCCACGTCTTCGCGCGTGAAGAGGCCCTTTTCCTCTATGGCCTTTACGATTTCGCCCTTTGTCACTCCGTTACAGCCGCAGATAATGGCATCATCAGAGAGGGCGTCCACTGAGGCCGTGGCCCTCGCGGAGAGGCCCTCGCCAAAGAGTATGGTGCCCCGCTTCTCAGTGATGTCATTCCCGTCAATAAGGTGCTGAAAGAGACGCGGCCCGTCGCTGGTCTCGCCGTAGAGGAGTATTCCCTCTATCCTACCGTCCCTTATGAAGAGTTTCTTGTACGTGCGAAGCCCCCTGTCCGAGAACTCGATGGTCTCAACGCCAGGGCCGGTCTCTACACTCCCCGCGGAATATAACTCAATGCCCGGGACCTTGAGTTTTGTTGAGAGGGGTTTATTCACAAAATAAAGCCGCGCGTCCCCAGCAAGGTGGTTGGCAAGGACACGGGCCTGCTCAAAGAGCGGGGCAACAAGGCCGAAGGTCAGGCCCCTATGCTGGACGCACTCGCCAACAGCGTATACGGCAGGGTCATAGGTCTGCAAGGTGTCGCTCACCACTACGCCGCGCTCGCAGTATATGCCCGAGGCACGGGCAAGGACCATATTGGGCCTGATTCCAGTAGAGAGGACTACGACATCAGTCTCAAGGTGGCTGCCATCAGAGAAGGTAATCCCCTCG
The DNA here is from genome assembly GCA_964472295.1 of uncultured Thermodesulfobacteriota bacterium. GTDB lineage: Bacteria > Desulfobacterota > GWC2-55-46 > GWC2-55-46 > JADFVP01 > JAJRZX01. The sequence continues at coordinate 87,261 of CAYYJQ010000002.1, forward strand.
ACCCTCTCCCTGCCCGTAATCTCCGTGGTCTTCGCTCCAAGGCGTATCTTCATGCCCCGCTTCTCGAGGTCTTCCTTGAGGAGCGCACCGGCCTCGGCGTCGAGCTGACGCTCCATGAGCCGGTCCATGAGGTGTACTACCGTAACCTCAAGGCCAAGGTCCATGAGCCCCCTTGCCGCCTCAAGGCCCAGAAGCCCGCCACCAAGGACTACTGCGCGTCTGCTCGCGGCGGCCTCGCGCTTAAGGCGTTCGCAATCCTCGATGTTACGAAAGGGGATTACCCCTTCCTTATCTATCCCATCTATGGGGGGCACAAAGGGGACCGAGCCCGTGGCGAGGATAAGGCTGTCATAGGCGGCCTCCGTGCCGTCCTCGGAGACGGCCACGCGGCGGCTCCTATCTATCTTCTTAACAGGACTCCCCGTATGGAGCGTAATCCCCCGCTCTTCATACCACTCAAAGGCATTGAGTGTTATATCTTGAAGGGTCTTCTCGCCCGTAAGGAGCGATGAGAGAAAGACCCTGTTGTAGTTGGGGTGGCGCTCCTTGCCGAATACCGTTATCTCGTAACGCTCGGCGTCAAGGCGCAGTATCTCCTCGATACAACTCGTGCCTGCCATACCGCCACCTATGACAACGAGTTTTTTTCTTGTGTTCTTCTTCATCTCATTAACCTCGAAGACGCCTGGCGTCGGCTCATAACCAGGACCAGAGAGTTTTATCCCTCCTGGAGAGGCGGGGGCCACCGAAGTGGGCCGCAAAAAACCATTTAAACAGGCGAGGGGCGCGGGGAAAGACCCCGCGCCCCTCGTATCTTTCCTTAATTTGTCTATCTCAGAGGCTATATCCGCTCTCGCCGTGAAGCGCGTAGTCAAGGCCGGCCACCTCGTCCTCGTCAGTGACCCTGAGGCCAACCACAAGGTCAACTATCTTGAGGATTATGAAGGTAGCCACAGCCGCAAGCACCATGGTGGCCACGACACCTATAATCTGCGCCTTCATCTGCCCCGGGTTGCCAAAGAAGGCACCCTTTGCCCCTACGGAGGCGAAGAGCCCCGTGGCCAGCGCCCCCCAGGTACCGCCAACGCCGTGTATGCCAAAGGCGTCAAGGGCGTCGTCATAACCAAGGGCGGGTTTTACAATAGCCACCATGAAGTAGCAGATAACTCCACCAACAGCACCGATGATGATGGACGATACAGGCCCCACAAAGCCAGCCCCGGGAGTAATGGAGACAAGGCCGGCCACGGCGCCAGAGACAACGCCAAGCACAGTGGGTTTGCCCCTGTGAGCCCACTCCACAAATACCCAGGCAAGGGCCGCGGCGGCGGAGGCCGTGTTTGTCGTGACAAAGGCCATGGCCGCTATGCCGTCTGCCGCAAGGGCGCTCCCCGCGTTAAAGCCAAACCAGCCAAACCAGAGTATGGCGGCGCCAATGACCGTAAGGGTCATGTTATGGGGCGGCATGTGCTCGCGCGGATAGCCCCGCCTCTTTCCAAGGACTATGGCCACGACAAGGGCCGATATGCCCGAGCTTATATGAACTACCGTGCCGCCGGCAAAGTCCAAGGCCCCCATGCTACCTATCCAGCCCCCGCCCCAGACCCAGTGGCATATGGGGTCATATACAACGGTGGTCCAGATGAGGCTGAATATGATAACAGCGGAAAATTTCATTCTACCGGCTACTGCTCCGGTGATGAGGGCTACGGTAATGATGGCGAACATTCCCTGAAACATCATGAAGATAAGGTGCGGGATGCTGCCCTTCGCCTCCATGCCCACATGGGCAAGCCCAAAGTACTTAATGCCCCCGACAATGCCACCAAGGGCGTGGGGCCCAAAGGATAGCGAGTATCCCCAGAGGACCCATTGAACGCTAATCAGGCAGAGCAGGAAAAAACTCTGCATGATAGTGGAGAGGACATTTTTCTGTCTTACCATGCCCCCGTAAAAGAGGGCGAGCCCGGGGGTCATGAACATCACAAGGGCCGTTGATACGAGTATCCATGCCGTGTCACCTGCGCTTATGGAGCCCCCCTCCCCCGCAAAGGCCGTGCCCCCGAGGGCAATGAAAAGAAACAAGACCAATGATGCCTTTTTGAGCAACTCTCTTCTCCTTTCAGACCATTTTTGTATTTAAACATTAAACATATCACCTCCTGTAATTACTGACAACTGAAAATCAGTAAAAAGAAGAGGGGTGCACCTGAAAATCCGGGTACGCGTTGCCTCCATGCTCTCCGAAGTCGAGTCCCTCTTTTTCCTCTTCCTCTGTGACCCTGAGTCCTATAACGGCCTTGATTACTTTAAAGAGCACAAAGGCCAGGACAAAGGTCCAGACAAAACAGGTAACAACACCAAGGGCCTGCACGCCAAGGCCATGGAGGGAGAAACCAGCCTCGTTGAAGATACCCACGGCAAGGGTTCCCCAGGCGCCGCATACGCCGTGCACTGATACGGCCCCCACAGGGTCGTCTATGCCCGCGCGGTCGATGATGAGGACCGAGAAGACCACAAGGGCCCCTGCTATGCCGCCTATGATTACGGAACTCAGGGGGCTTACGTTTGCGCACCCCGCGGTTATGCCCACAAGGCCGGCAAGCGCCCCGTTAAGGGTCATGCCCACATCGGCCTTCTTGAAGATAGACCATGACACGAACATTGCCACAACCGCCCCGGCCGCTGCCGAGAGGTTTGTATCAACGGCTATCCTCGCTATATCCGGTATGGCGGCGGTGGTGCTCCCGGGGTTGAAACCGAACCACCCGAACCAGAGGATGAAGACGCCAAGGGCCGCCAGCGTAAGGCTGTGACCGGGTATGGCGCGGGGCTTGCCGTCAGGGCCGTATTTACCTATCCTCGGCCCAAGCACCATGGCCCCTGCAAGGGCCGCCCAGCCGCCCACGGAATGGACCACAGTTGAGCCGGCAAAGTCTATGAAACCAAGGCCCTCGAGCCAGCCCGCGCCCTTGTAGAGGCTGCCCCAGGCCCAGCTCCCGAATATGGGGTATATGATAGCGCTTATGACGGCGCTGTAAATCAGGTAACTTACGTACTTGGTCCTCTCGGCCATGGCACCGGATACGATAGTGGCGGCCGTTGCGGCAAAGACCACCTGAAACATCCAGAACGCAAAGAGCCATGGGTCTTTATCAAGGGCAAAATCAGCGAAAAAGAAACCCGTTGTCCCGAAAAGCCCGTTCGTGACGCCGAACATGAGGCCAAAACCAATTGCCCAGTACACAAGCGAGCCAACGGCAAAGTCCATCATGTTCTTCATCATGATATTTATGGCGTTCTTTGCCCTCGTGAACCCTGTCTCAACCATGGCGAAGCCTGCCTGCATGAAAAAGACGAGAAAGGCCGCGATAAGGGTCCAGGCAAAGTCCATGTTCTTCTGAACGCTTGCTGCTGTTGGGGCATCACCTGCCGAGGCAACACCGCAAAGGAAGAGCGGCAAGGCAAGGGCCAATACGACAGTCTTGAGATATGTCTTGGTCTTCATCTTAATATTATCCTCCCTCATAGGGCCTCTTCACCCGTCTCGCCGGTGCGTATACGCACGGCGTCGTCAACTGGGATGATGAATATCTTGCCGTCCCCTATCTTGCCGGTCCTCGCGGCGTCCATTATGGCCTTTACTATCTTCGGGGCCATCTCGTCAGAGGAGACGACCTCCATCTTTATCTTGGGAAGAAAATCCACGCTATACTCGGCGCCGCGGTATATCTCCGTATGTCCCTTCTGCCTGCCAAAGCCCCGCACCTCGGTAACGGTCATGCCCTCGATCTGCATCTCGTTGAGGGCCTCCTTCACGTCTTCTATCTTGAAGGGCTTTATTATGGCCATAATCTTCTTCATTAAAGGTTCCCTCTCCTCTCTTTTTTCCAAAGCATGGCGCGGCCCCGGATTGGCCGCAAAGAGGCCTAAAAGCCGAAACTCAGCCCAATGCCGCCGTACACATTGTAATCGTCTCCATCAAGACTGAGGCTCCTGAGGGCCGCCTGCGCGTCAGTGTTCATGGCAAAGGTGTAGGCCACCTTTGGAGTAACGGTAAAATACTTTGTTACGGGAATGTCCAACGAGGCCGAGACCTCGCCGTCGTAGAAGTTCGTGAACCTCTGCCCCTTGCGGTCAAGGCCCAGGATGGCGTTCTGAAAATTAACGCCCGCAGAAAAACCGCCGTTAAGCGTCATGCCGTGTGGCAGTGCAAGGGAGTGACCTATGGAGAGGACGAGATAGCCGCCCCTGCCCTCGTCAAAGTCTCCGTAATAGGTAATGGAGGGCGAGCCTATGATGTCGTAGGCAACTGTGAGATAGAGTTCCTGAGTATCGTCAAAGCCGTCAAGGGCGTAGTATATGTAGCCAGCGTCCACGGAGAGTTTCTGTATCTCGCGGCTGTAACTGAGCGTAAAGTCCGTCTCCGTATGCTGAGAATTCTGAAGGTCCTCGTTGGCCCAGAAGTTCACCGTAACCCCCTCATAACTCGCCTCAAGCCAGGGCTGTACCACGCCGTGGTCGTCCGAGAGCTGCTGACCGCGCCAGACGTAATTGGTAAGCACATCCACTGCCGCCGTGCCCGATACATCTATGGCCATGGCATAGACAGGCGCCAGGAGAGTTGCCATCAGAACCGTCATAAGAATCAAAAACCTCTTCTTCATCATCTTGTCTCCTCTTCTTGCCCCGGTTTTTTATCTTGAGGAACCTCTCTTTAATCCGTCCCGGAATTAAGGAGAGACGGGAAAGAAAAAAACGCTGTTTTTCTTTCCCTCACATTTTCAAGAACTTACAGTTATAGAAAATCTCAACACGTCCCGGCGTTGCTGGAACATCTGAATTAAGGAAGCTCTGAATAATTCGTCCCTGAATTATTCAGAGACGAAAAAGAAAAAACGCGGTTTTTCTTTTTCTCACATTTTCAATAACTTACAGTTATCGAAAATGGCAACACGTCCATGTGTTGCTGGAAAGTCTGAATTAATCAGACTTTCCTTAATCAGACTTTCCTTTCTTATCCCGAAGGTCATCCATATCTCCCCCCCTGCCCCGGGCGCGCCGCGCCGCGCTCCACCTGCCAACCGCCGTCATGACAATCAGGAGGGAGACGAATAAGGACATGCCTACTCGTCAATTCCCTTCATATAACGCAACTTTGGTGCCACAATGGGCCTGTTTTAAAAAACTATTATTTTTTAAATAGTTAGAGTGATTAAAGAAAAGATGGGAAGGTATTTGCGAGGGCAATATGCCTATATTTTAGGCATCGGTTGAGCATAAAAGGGCTTTATTGAGGCAGTTTTGTAAGAGTCTGATTGATCTTCCGGGGCGCTCAGGCTATCTGGCGAAGGAACCTCTTTATGATGGCCCGGCCAAGGCCGTTGATGGCGGGAAGTACTTCGCGGGCCTCTTCCATTATGGCCTCTGGGGACTTTATATAGGGGACCCCTCTGAGTTCGTCCTCTCCGGCCGTGAGAAATTCCCTCACCATGTGTTCAGTCACCTCTATATGAAACTGAAGACCATAGGAATTTGTACCAACCTTTATGAGCTGATGTTCAAAGAGGGGCGATGAGGCGAGGTTTCTCGCACCTTCCGGGATGCTGAAGGTGTCTCCGTGCCACTGAAATACAGTGAACTCTTCGGGAAGGCCAAGAAGGAGCCTATCGCCAAGGCCTTCTGGCGTAAGGCCTATATCATAAAAACCTATCTCTTTCTTATCTCCGCTCGTCACCCTGCCGCCAGCGGCGCGGGCCATCATCTGGGCCCCGAGGCATACGCCGAGCACGGGCACCCGCGCCCTGAAGGCAGACTCGATAAGCCGGAGTTCGTGGGGTATGAAAGGATACTCCTCTTCGTCATATACACCCATGGGCCCGCCTATGACAACTATGGCGCACCACGGCAGGGGGTCCGCCGGGACCCTCTCGCCGCGAAAGAGCCCCACCGTCTGAAGCGAAAAGCCATTTTCCAGGGCCACGGCGCCTATGAGGCCAGGTCCCTCGGCCTCTACATGCTGAAGAACGAGTATCTCATTATCTCTCATAAAGAACCTCTCCTGATGAAAAGACAGCCATCCCTTGCCTGTGGTATCCCTGCTCACCACTCCCCCCTCCAGCCCTGCCCCTCCTCAACCTTGCCGCGGTCTCCTGCCCCAGATGTCCTTTTTAGCCCTGCCCCCTCCTGGCGCCGCCTTTTTCATGGCAAGTTCGTATAGTTCCATGTACCTCTCTGCTGAACGCGACCACGAAAAGTCCTCGCTCATGGCCCTGGCCTGAAGTTCACGCCACTCTTCCCTCTTCCTGAAGACTTCCACGGCCCTTCCAACTGCCTCTATAAGGGCGCCCGTGGAGTATCGCCTGAACTTGAAGCCCGTGGGCCGGGGCTCGTTTCCATAGTCCCTTACAGTGTCGTCAAGGCCGCCCGTAGCCCTGACAACAGGTATGGTCCCGTACTTCTGACTGTATATCTGGTTAAGACCGCAGGGCTCGAACTTCGAGGGCATGATAAATATGTCGCTCCCCGCCTCCACGAGGTGGGCAAGGTTGTTGTCAAAACCCGTCCTGAGCGCCGCCCTGCCAGGGTGTCTTTCGCAGGCTCGGCCAAGGCGGGCCTTGGTCCTGCTCTCGCCCGAGCCAAGAATGGCAAGGCTGATGCCCTGCTTCATAAGCCCGTCCATGGCCCTTATGACAAGGTCTATGCCCTTCTGCGAAGTTAGCCTCGTAACCATCCCTGCGACCAGCCCATGGCCCTCCTCCCTGAGCTCAAATTCCTTCAATAGGGCGCTGCGGCACACGGCCTTGCCGCTCAAATCCACCTTCGAGTACCGCGCCGGGATAAGGGGGTCCACGGCAGGGTCCCACTCATTATAATCAATGCCGTTAAGAACACCGAAAAGGTCGTCACTGCGTATCTTGTAAAGCCCCTCAAGGCCATAGCCACACCGCGGGGTCTTTAGCTCCCTGCAGAACCCGGGGCTCACGGTAGTGAGTACGTCCGAGAAGACAAGACCTGCCTTCAAGAGACTTATTCTCCCCCAGAACTCAATGCCCTGCGGCGTAAAGAGCCTGTGGCTGACTCCAAGAAGGCTGTAGTCCTCTGAAGAGAAGAGCCCCTGAAATGCGCTGTTGTGCACCGTAAAGAGCGTGCCAGTGCCCCTGAAGGCAACGTCCCCCCTGTAAAGATTCTTAATGTATAGCGGGACAAGGCCTGTCTGCCAGTCATTGGCGTGCACCACCCCGGGCCTGAGCCCAAGGGCACAGACCGCCTCGAGCACTGCCCTTGAAAAAAGCGTGAACCGCTCAAGGTTATCAAAGTAATCCCTCTCAGGGGTGCCGTAAAGAAAAGACCTGTCAAAGTACTCGTCACAGCTTATAAAATACGTCTTTACCGCCGCACCGCCTGCCCTGTAGACCCCGGCCCTGATCATCCGCCGCCCAAGGGGTACCACCACCTCAAGGCCCGTGTCCCTTATCTCAAGCCCCCTGGAGAGGGTCTCCCTGTAAAGGGGTAAAAAGAGCGTAACGTCAGCCCCCTCCCCCTTCATGGCCGCGGGCAGGGCCCCGGCCACGTCGCCGAGCCCGCCTGTCTTTGAAAAAGGAGCGGCCTCGGAAGATACGAATATTACACTCAGAGCCATGACGAAAACTTAACAAAAAAAAACCATGAGGGCAAGACATATGAGGAGAGGAGAAAAGGGATAAAATAAAAAAAGGGGAAGAAACAAAGGGGGAATGGGCGGGCTTCGCCCGCAAAGAGATAGAATAGGAAAGAAGGGGTGAAGCGGGCGGGCTTCGCCCAAAGAGGCCAAAGAGAGACAAAAAGAGGATAATGGGTGGGCGGGCTTCGCCCGCAAAGAAAAAGACTTCAAACTTTCTTTTAGAAAAAGGAAAGTTTTTTGGCTGGGTTGCTCTCTACCTCTGGCTTTTTGGAAGTTAAATCAAGAAAGGTTAGTCTGCCACAAAAAGAAATTGTCAAAGAAAACCAATACCAATGGCCTTCGGCCATTGGAAATAACTTGCAGGATGGGCGAAGCACAGCGAAACCCAACAAGAAGCACAGAAGAGAAAGAAGCGGCAAGACCCTGTCTTTGCCTTCCCCTCCTTTTTGTGTTAAAAAAAGGTAAGGGAAAAAAACAGGAAATGGATAAAAGATGTTCATAAAGACACTTAACGACGTGCAGGCCGAGGCCGCCACCTTCGGCGACGGCCCCATACTCGTACTTGCCGGGGCCGGGAGCGGAAAGACGCGTGTGCTTACCTCGCGCGTGGCCTGGCTCATGAAAGAGCGCGGAGTACCGGCCCGCCGCATACTTGCCGTAACCTTTACCAACAAGGCCGCCGGAGAGATGCGCTCCCGTCTCGCCTCGCTCCTTGGAGGGGCGGCAAAAGACCTCTGGCTCGGCACCTTTCACAGCATTGGCCTCCGCATACTAAAGGAACAGGCAGGCCCCGGGCGCGCGGGAATGAGCGTCTACGCCGAGGACGAGCAGATAGCCCTCATAAAGAAGATACTAAAGGAACTAAACCTTGGCGACAAGGCCATGACGCCAAAGTCCATAGCCTGGAAGATCTCCCGCGCCAAGAACGAACTCATGGACCCCGAGGCCCTCCTGGCCTCTTCCCACGATTTTCTCACCGAGCGCCTCTACAAGATATACAGCCTATACCAGAAGCGTCTTCGCGAGATGAACGCCTATGACTTTGGAGACCTCATCGCCGAGCCCGTGCGTATCCTTGAGCGCAATCCCGAAGTCCTGAAAAGGTACCACGAACAGATCCACTATATCCTTGTAGATGAGTACCAGGACACGAACCGGGCCCAGTACGCCCTTACAAAACTCCTCTCCGCGGGCTCTGGGAACCTCTTTGCCGTGGGGGACCCGGACCAGTCCATATACGCCTGGCGCGGGGCCTGCATAGACAACATTCTCCAGTTCCAGGAAGACTACCCCGGGGCCCGTGTCTTCAGGCTCGAACAGAACTACCGCTGCACAAAGATGATACTTGCCGCCGCCAACTCCCTCATCGACAGAAACGCCCGGCGCATCGATAAAAAACTCTGGACAGAGAACCCCGAGGGACCGCCCGTGCAGTACGACGAGGCCCGTGACGAACGCGAGGAGGCGCGCCGCGTCATTGAGAGCATAAAGGCCCTCATGGCGAAAAAAAAGGACATGAAGTACGGCGATTTTGCCGTATTTTACAGGACAAACGCCCAGTCCCGTGTATTCGAGGAAGCTCTCCTCCGCTCGGGCCTGCCCTATGCCGTTGTCGGGGGCGTACGGTTTTACGAGAGAAAAGAAATCAGAGACGCCATGAGTTACCTTCGCGTTATCGTAAACCCCATGGACGAGATAAGTTTCGCCCGCATCATAAACTCGCCGCCACGGGGCATCGGAAAGGTAACGCTTGGAAGGATTACGGCCCTTGGACGCGAGCGCGGACTCACCCTCATGGAGGCCCTCAAGGCCGCTCAATCCGAGGGGCTTATAAAGAAGACCGGCGCAAAGGACCTCATAGAGGCCTTCGGGGCCTTCAATAGAGACAATTCCTCCCTGCCCATTCACGAACTCGCCCTCAGGCTCCTCGAAGACGCTGGCTACATTCACGCCCTTCAGGAAGACGGGAGCGAGGAGGCCTTTGCCCGCATGGAAAATATCTTCGAGTTCACCTCGGCCATAAAGGACTTCGAGGAAGCCGTCGAGGGCGCCACGCTCTCTGATTTTCTCGACCACGTGGCCCTCATAAGCGACATCGACTCCTATAACGAAGAGGCGGGCCGCGTCACCCTCATGACCCTCCACGCCGCAAAGGGCCTCGAGTTCCCCGTAGTCTTCATGGCCGGCATGGAAGAGGGGCTCTTTCCCCATTCCAGGAGCATGGACGACCCCGAGGCCCTTGAAGAAGAACGGCGCCTCTGCTACGTGGGCATGACAAGGGCACAGTTGCACCTCTATCTCTCCTCCGCCGGCACAAGGAGCATCTTCGGAGAGACGCGCTATCAGCTGAGATCAAGGTTCGTGGACGAAATAGACCCCGAGGCCATCACCATGGAGAGAGAGCCAGCGCCAAAGACCCCAAAGACCGTGCCCCCCGATAAAGACGTCTACTACGCCCCTGGAGACAGCCACATCGAGTACGACATGGAGCACTTCGAGGGTGCGGGCGCCGAGCGCTGGGGCATTGGTATGCAGGTAATGCACAGTAGTTTCGGCCCCGGCATCATCGAGTCCAGAAGCGGCGGCGGCGAGGACATGAAACTCACCGTCCGCTTCCAGAGCGGCAAGACCAGAAAACTCCTCGTAAAATACGCGGGACTTGTCCCAATTTCAACGTAAGAAGGCAGGGGGCTAAAAAGAACTCTCCAGCCCCCTCCCTTTCTTGACTTATCCCCTGAAAGTTACTATTATCACCTGTGGTGAGATATGAAGATAACTAAAGCCATATTCCCTGCCGCCGGGTTCGGCACAAGGTTCCTGCCCGCCACAAAGGCAATCCCCAAGGAAATGCTTCCCCTCGTGGATAAGCCCCTTATCCAGTATGGCGTGGAAGAGGCCAAAAAGTCGGGCCTTGAAGAGATAATCATCGTAACAGGCATGGGAAAGACGGCCATTGAGGACCACTTCGACACATCTGTGGAACTCGAACTCCTCTTAAAGGAGCGCAAGAAGAACGAGGCCCTGAAGATAATACAAAAAATTTCTAACCTCGTGCGCTTCGCCTACACAAGGCAGAGTGAGCCTCTGGGTCTCGGCCATGCCATATACATTACTAAGAACCTCGTGGGCAACGAGCCCTTTACCGTCTTTCTCGGCGATGACATTATCGACTCCAAGGTGCCGGCCATGAAACAGCTCCTCAAGGTATACAAGAAATATGGCTCTTCTGTTCTCGCCGTGGAGAAGGTGCCTCGTACAAGGGCCCACCTCTACGGCGTAATAAAGGGCAGGAAGGTCGGCCCCGGAGTATACCGCGTCCTTGACCTTGTGGAAAAACCAAAGACCGCGCCCCCCTCGAACCTCGCCATAATAGGAAGGTATATCCTCACGCCGGGCATTTTCGGGGCCCTCGAAAAGACGCGAAAGGGCCGTGGAGGCGAACTGCAGCTTACAGACGGAATCAAGAACCTCCTCAAGACAGAAGAGGTCTATGCCTGCGAGTTCGAGGGCACGCGCTACGACGCGGGGGACAAACTGGGCTTTCTCAAGGCGAATATTTCCTTCGCGCTCAAACGGAAAGACATGGCCGCGGACCTTCGGCGCTTCATAAGGGGTCTTGACATCTGAAAACATGGCGGCCCCCTTGGCCGCTTCCACTCTAATTCTTACTCAAGGCGGGCACCATTATGGCGAATATATCAAAAGAGCCCCTTGACTTCCTGCGCATCCCCGAAGGCGGGGGTGGCCGGGGAGCAGGCGCCGAGGGCAGTGGGGGCAGTGGAAGCGGTGGGGGAGGTAACAAACCCCTTGAGACCATCACGCGCATACCTGACATGGATATGTACTCCACCAAGGATGAATTGTTCATAGAGGTAGAGATGCCGGGGGTAAAGAAAGAGGACATCAATCTCTATCTTCACAAAAATACCATTAAACTCTCGGCCCTCAAGGCAGAGGCAACAGAAGACAACAAGACCAACTACGTCTGCCTTGAGAGGGTCTTTGGAAAACTCTTCCGCTCCATTGAGATACCCTTCCCTGTGAATACCTCAAAAGTAAAGGCCACATACAAGAACGGTGTCCTTACCATAGTCATACCAAGGGTCGAAGACAAAAGGTCTTACAAGAGAAACGTTCCCATAGAATCAAAATAAATTAAAGGCGGCTACGATGAGCGAAGGAGAAAGAAGACAGGAAGTTGATGAACAACTGATAATACCAGAGTCCCTGCCGCTCCTGCCGGTAAGAGATGTCGTTGTCTTCCCCTTTATGATAGTGCCCCTCTTCGTGGGAAGAGAACACTCCATAAACGCTGTGGATTCCTCCCTTACAAAGGACAGGCTCATCTTCACAACCACGCAGAAAGACCCCACCAAGGAAGACCCCGCCGAGGGAGACCTCTACGAGCACGGCACGGTCTCCATGATAATGAGGATGATGAAACTCCCCGACGGCAGGGTGAAGATACTCCTTCAGGGCCTTACGCGCGCCAGGATAAGGCGCTTTATACAGTCCCGGCCTTCGTACATGGTAGAGATAGACAAGATAGAGGAGCACCTCGCCGAGGAGGTACCCCTCAAGGTAGAGGCCATGATGCGGAACGTGCGCGACCATCTCGAGCAACTCGCCTCACTTGGCAAGGTGGTCTTTCAGGAAATAATGATGGTTATCGACAACATAAAGGACCCAGGACGACTTGCCGACCTTGTTGCCGCCAACCTCGGCCTAAAACTCGACGAGGGACAGAGGGTATTGGAGGCACAGGACCCGATTGAGCGCCTCGAAATGGTAAGCGCCTTCATCGTAAAGGAACTCCAGGTAGCTGAAATGCAGGCCCGCATACAGACGCAGGCCAAGGAGGAGATGGACAAGACGCAGCGCGAGTACTTTCTTCGCGAGCAGATGAGGGCAATAAAGGCCGAGCTTGGGGAGATGGACGAGGTAAGCGACGAGGGCGAGGAGTTCCGGGAAAAGATAAAAAAGGCCAAGATGCCGCCCGAGGCCGAGAAAGAGGCCTACAAGCAGGTGGACCGCCTTGAGATGATGCACCCCGACGCCGCCGAGTCCTCCCTTATAAGAAATTATCTCGAATGGCTCGTGGACCTGCCCTGGAGCGTGCAGACAAAGGACATGCTCGACCTCAAGAAGGCCCGTAAGATTCTGGACAGGGACCACTATGACCTTGAGAAGATAAAAGAGCGCATACTTGAGTACCTGGCAGTAAGAAAACTACAGAAAAAGACCAAGGGCCCCATACTCTGCTTTGTAGGACCTCCTGGAGTCGGCAAGACCTCTCTTGGAAAGTCCATTGCAAAGAGCATAGGACGAAAGTTCGTGCGCATCTCACTTGGCGGCGTAAAAGACGAGGCCGAGATACGGGGACACAGGCGCACCTATGTAGGCGCCATGCCAGGAAGGATAATACAGGGCATAAAGCAGGCCGGCACGTGTAACCCTGTATTCATGATGGACGAGATAGACAAACTGGGCATGGATTTTCGGGGAGACCCGGCGGCGGCCCTCCTTGAGGTCCTTGATCCCGAGCAGAACTACTCCTTCAGCGACCACTACCTGAACCTGCCCTTTGATCTCTCCAAGGCCATGTTCATAATGACGGCCAACATGGCCGACCCCATACCCGGCCCATTGAAGGACAGGATGGAGACCATATATCTACCGGGCTACACAGAAGAGGAAAAACTCCAGATAGCGAAAAAGTACATCGTCGAGCGCCAGATGAACGAGCACGGCCTCACGAAAAAGAACATGGGCCTTCCTGACGCCACGCTGAAGAAGATAATCTCCGAGTACACAAGAGAGGCAGGGCTCCGCAACCTCGAAAGAGAGGTGGCCTCGCTCTGCAGAAAGGTGGCCCGGAAGGTGGCCGAGGGCGATACAAAAAAGATAGTCATACACGCAAAAGACCTGCCCTCCTACCTTGGCCCGCCTGTATACCTGCCTGACCGCGAGAAGGAGACCAACGTGGTGGGCCTCGCCACTGGTCTTGCATGGACCCCTGTTGGCGGCGAGATACTCAACATCGAGGCCATTATCATGCCGGGCCGGGGCCAGCTCACCCTTACGGGGCACCTCGGCGACGTAATGAAGGAATCGGCGCAGGCCGCCGTAAGCTACGCGCGCTCGCGCGCAGACGCCCTTGGCATCGCCGTGGACTTCAAGACCATTGACATTCACATACACGTCCCTTCGGGGGCCATACCAAAAGACGGCCCCTCGGCTGGCATTACCATGGCCGCGGCCCTCATCTCGGCGCTCACGAAAAAACCCATAAAAAACGGCATAGCCATGACCGGAGAGATAACGCTTCGAGGGAGGGTTCTCCCCATAGGAGGGCTAAAGGAAAAGAGCCTTGCCGCGCTTCGCGCCAAGACACGGACCATCGTCATCCCCGAGAGGAACGAAAAAGACCTGGTCGAGATACCAGAGGACGTAAGGGAAAAACTGACCTTCATACCCGTACGGCACATGGACGATGTGGTTGAAGCCATCTTCAGGAAAAGGGCGCGGCCACGGGCAAAGCCTGCGCAAAAGCCCCTCGCCGCGAGACGGCGTAAAGAAGCAAGGGCCTGAGCCCATGCGCCTTGAGGACATGGGCGAGGACGGCATTACAGAGTTCCTTGCCCAAAAATACAAGAGAGCCGACCCGCGCGTCATAAAGGCCATCGGAGACGACACGGCCGTAATAAAAGAGGGCGCAGGCATGGCGCTCCTTCTCACGACAGACACGCTTACCGAGGGAACGCACTTTAGAAAGGACCTTACAACACCCTTTCTCCTCGGAAGCAAGGCCCTTGCTGTCTCTATTTCGGATATAGCGGCCATGGGCGCCAGACCGCTCTTTTATCTCGTCTCGCTTAACATGCCCGTGGGCACGGAAGGGACTTTTCTAAAGGGTCTTTACAGGGGCATCGATAAGCAGGCCAGAAGGTTCGGCCTTACCCTGACAGGCGGCAACCTCTCCCGCTCAAAATCCATATCCATCACAACCACTCTCATGGGAGAGGCCCCGGCGGACGAGGTAGTTTATAGGGAAGGGGCGAGGGCAGGTGATGAAATATTCGTCACAGGCCATACCGGCGACTCGGCCCTCGGGCTACAGATGCTTAAAAAGTACGGCCCAGGGGCCATCAAGAAAGGGCCGCTAAGGAGACAGGTACGAAAACACCTTGAACCCCTGCCGCGCGTGGACCTTGGCCGTGAGCTCGCCAGCAGGAAGATTGCCACGGCAATGATAGACACGAGCGACGGCCTCCTCCTCGACCTCTGCCGCCTCTGCAAGTCAAGCCACGTGGGCGCCGCGGTGGAGGCAGACAGACTGCCCCTCTCAAAGGCACTCGAGAGGTCCGGCAAAAAGGCCGTTGAGATGGCCCTTACTGGCGGCGAGGACTATGAACTCCTCTTTACGGCCAGGCCTGAAAAGGCCACAGAAGTCCTTACCCTTGGAAGGGACCCTGGCATACTGATTACAAGGATTGGCCGCGTGCTTCCTGCAAAAAGAGGCGTCTTCGCCCTTGACAGGGCTGGTCGTAAGATCAATATCAGGGCAGGGGCCACGGGGTTCAGGCATTTTTAACGCAGTCTCAAGACTTTTTGGGGCGCTCTAAGACGCCGCACTTTAAAAAAAACCTCTAACTCAGGACAACGCCGCAATGAGGACCCCCATAGGGTACAAGTTCATACTGGGCTTCATAGTAGTCGTGGCCGTGGCGGCCTTTGTCCCCACTTTTGTCGAGAAGGTGGACGTAGCCGAGTGGATGCGCCAGCCGCTGAGTTTTCTCATCGCCATACTCATAGGCCTTATCCTCGGCTCCATTCTCACAAGGGGGCTCACGAAACGCTTCAACCTCCTTACCTCCGAGGCAGGCCGGATAAGCAGGGGCGACCTCTCAAGAAACCCCGCCCTCGGCTCTTCGAAGCGCTTCTTCGAGGACGAGACAACAGACCTTGAAGAAGCGCTCCTCCTCATGTCAAAAAACCTCAAGGACCTTGTAGTGCATATAAAGGAGACCGCCGACAACCTCGGCGAGGCCCAGTCCGTGCTGAGCGATGTGGTGGAGCGCGGTCATGATACATCAAAAGACGTTATAGCAGGCACTCTCAGCATACACGACGGGGCCCTTGAACAGGCACGTCAGGTAGAGACCGCCGCAAAGACCGTGAGCGATCTGGCCAGACTGGCCGATGAAATCGAGAAAAAGGTCACCGAGAGCGCCAACGCGTCTCAGCAGGTAAACTCCATGGTACACAGGGGGGCCGTAAGTTCCACATCGGCCATGGAAAAGATGGAGACTATCTTCAGGGGCATAGAGAACACCGCCGCCACAGCCGAGAGGCTTGGCGAAAGGCTTAATGACATACCCAAGATACTGGACGTAATAACCCATATCTCGCGCCAGACGGATCTGCTGGCCCTGAACGCCACAATAGAGGCCTCAAAGGCGGGCGAGCACGGACGGGGCTTCGCCCTTGTGGCCGAAGAGGTTAGAAAGTTCGCTGACAGCACCAATGAGAGCGTCCATGATGTCTCCAGCATAGTAAAGGACATTCACGACGAGGTGGAGGAAGTGGTAAAGGCCGTTGGTGAGGGAGCGGCAAACCTCCAGGGCGGAAGAGAAGACCTGAGGAAGATTCGCGGGATACTCGCAGATATAACCATGTATACCTCTGACGTGGTGGAAAAGTCCTCGCTTGTGCTCGGTCTCACGCATAAGCAGAAGACCAGGGCCGGAAAGACAGCAGCCCTTACGGAGAAGATAGCCCGCATAGCAGGAGAAAACCTGCAGAGCACAAAGATAATGGAAGGGTCGGTGAAGAGACACGGCGCCGCCATTACCGAGACAGTAGAGGCCGCGAGGAAACTCTCCGAGCTCTCCACGGAACTTCGTGCTCTGGTGGAGAGTTTCAAACTGGGCTGAGCCCTCTTCGCCCCTTGGACAAAGGCCGGATGAGAGATTACCGTGAGAGACAAACTGGCATTCAGGCTCTCTGACAAATACTACGCCATCGAGACTACCAGCATCCATGGTATCATCGAGGCCAGAGACCTCTATTTTCTTCCCGGAAGAAAGGGCTCTCTTCGCGGCGTCGTAAGCCTTCGCGGAGAGACCGTTACCGTCCTCGATGCCTCCCTCCTTCAGGGCGTCCCGCCTAAAGGCGGAAGAAAACCCGGCAGGGTGATTGTAATAAAAGAGGACAATCAATACATAGGAATTGACCTTGGAGACGCCGATATATTCTTTATCTGGGGCGCGCAGAGGGAAGCGGAGGATAACCCGGAAGCGGGAACAACAAGACTCAACGCCGCCGCGCCCACTAACAGGGCCGACCCATTCTCATCTCTCAAGACCCTCTCGCCTGATGTAGAGGTAAAGGATGTACCCTGCAAGGCGGTATTCACCCTTGCCGAAAAAATGCTCGTCCCCGGCAGAAGAGAGGCCGTTATTGCCGATGACAACGCATTCTACCGCGCGTCCATGAGGGGCATACTCAAGGCCGGAGGCTTCGATGTCCTCGCCGAGGCGGATAACGGAGAAAAGGCCCTTGAGTTTACAAAGAGGCATAACCCCTCCCTCGTGGTCCTGGACCTCGTAATGCCCGTAAAAAACGGTCTTGAGGCAACACGTGAGATAAAGGCCCTTGCAGAGGCCCCAAGGGTTATTATCTGCTCTTCGCTAAGAGACGAAAGAATAATTAAAGAGGCAGAAGAGGCAGGAGCAGACGCCTACATCACAAAACCCTTTACCAGCAGAGAGATGCTTGAACCGGCCCTCGACCTCTCGGCCCGCCCCGGCGCATAAAGGGCATACTCAAAAACAGGGCATACAGGCACCATGGATAACGCCAAGTACAGGAAACTCTATCTCCAGGAAGCGGCCTCTCACCTCGAAGGCATAGAGAAGCGCCTCCTTGCCCTTGAGGAAAACCCATCCCAAAGAGACCTCATCGATGGGCTCTTCCGCCATTATCATTCCCTCAAGGGAATGTCAGCCTCCATGGGCTTCACACCCATAAAAGACCTCTCCCACGCGCAGGAAGACCGCCTCTCTCTCATGCGAAAGGGCGAGGCCGAGGCAACGCCGGAGATTATCGCCGCCCTCTTCACCTCCCTTGACAGGCTCAGGGAACTTATCCGCCGCGTGGAACACAACGAGCCCCTCGAGGACAGGCTCAACCGAGGTGAGGCC
Source organism: uncultured Thermodesulfobacteriota bacterium (assembly GCA_964472295.1). Lineage (GTDB taxonomy): Bacteria > Desulfobacterota > GWC2-55-46 > GWC2-55-46 > JADFVP01 > JAJRZX01. The sequence continues at coordinate 105,129 of CAYYJQ010000002.1, forward strand.
AGAGACCGCCAAGAAGACCAGGCCCCTTCCAGCCCCTCCGCAAAGGCGCCTTCTCCGTCCCAGCCTGCCCCTTCACCACCGCAACCATCGCCCCTCCGTCTGCCGGGCATGATTAAGGTGGAGAGCGAGGTCTTCGACGACCTCCTCTCAACAGCAGGTGAACTATTCATGATACTGGGTGTATTCAAGGGATTTGCGCAGAAGATACGCTCAGTTGAACTTAAAGAGGGGGTGTACAACCTTGAAAAGACCATCGAGAAACTGCACGGCCGCATCTACGCTACAAGGATGCTTCCCATAGCAGACCTCACAGGGGGCCTTCCGCGCCTGGTGCACGACATGGCCGCCAAGAGCGGGAAGGCCGTGAAACTCACCATGAGAGGAACAGAGATAAGCGTTGACCGCGCCATTCTCGAAGACCTCGCCTCACCCCTTGTGCATATTATAAGAAACGCAGTAGACCACGGCATTGAGACCAGGGATAAGAGGACATCTCTCGGGAAACCTGCCACAGGCTCGCTGGACATACGCGCCTACCAGAAGAGAGAACGGGTGGTCCTGGAAATTTCCGACGACGGAAGGGGAATCGATACCGCCGTGGTGTATGAGAAACTCCTGGAATCTGGCATGGACCCCCATGAGGCAGGGGCCATGAGCCAGGAGGACCTTCTCATGGCCATATGCAGGCCAGGGCTCAGCACGTCAGGTAGCATTACAGATACCTCGGGCCGGGGCGTTGGTATGGACGTGGTGAAAGACATAATCGAGGCCAACGGCGGGACACTCCATATAGAATCCGAGAAGGGCCGCGGCACCGCCATAAGACTGGAACTCCCAAGGACTACGTCCATAATAAGGACCCTCACCGTCCTTGCCGGCGGCGAGGAACTCCTTGCCCCCATCTCACCAATAGAAAAAGTTGTGGAGATAGAAGACCAGGGGCCTGAGATGAAGACAATGGAGTACGAGGGAGAGGAGATACCCCTTGTGGACCTTGCCTCTGAAATGGGCATTACCCCCCAGAGAAAAGGAGGGGCCGTACTCGTCGTGGAGGGCACGAAAGAGGACGATAACCACGTTGGCATTATTGTCGATGACTTTGGGATGGAAATGGAGGCCTATGTAAAGTCCCTTGCCCCACCGCTCCTCAAGGTATGGGGCGTCTCTGGAGTGACTGTCATGGGAGACGGGAGACCTGTATTCATACTCGATATACCCGAAATAATCTCCCGCGCAAGACCTGTCTGAGAACAAGAGAAAGAGAAAGAAAGAAAAGAGAAAAAGATTCCCTTACTTTCTTTTTTCTAAAAGAAAGTAAGACAAAGAAAACCAATCGGAGTGGGACGGCTCACCAAAAAATAAGTAGGTTGGATAGAGCAACAGCGAAACCCAACAAATAAGCGGAGAGACTTGCGGCCAATGGCCGCCGATAAAATTTACAAAAAAAATGGACACTGAAAACATAAAAAACCTCCTTGAAGACGTAAAAAAGGGCCGCCTCAAGGTCAACGCCGCGCTTGAGCTCCTGAGGCACCTCCCCTTCGAGGACCTTGACTTCGCCACCATTGACACGCACCGCTCGCTCCGAAGGGGCTTCCCGGAGGTCATCTTCGGCGAGGGCAAGACCACCGCGCAGATAAAGACCATCGTAAGAAGCATGATAAAAAACGAGGAGAACGTCCTCATAACACGTATAGACTCTACAAAGGCCGGGGCCCTGAAAAGGGCCTTCAAAAAAGCCCGTTACAACAGGACCGCGAGGACCCTCTTCATCGAGACGCGCCCGGTCACGGATGCGGGCCGGGGCCCAATACTCGTAATAAGCGCGGGGACCTCGGACATACCCGTGGCCGAAGAGGCCGCAGTGACCGCCGAGTGCATGGGCAACACCGTAAAGAGGCTCTATGACGTTGGGGTATCGGGGCTTCACAGGCTCCTTCACAGAAAGGAAGAACTCTCATCGGCCATGGTCCACGTGGTAGTGGCCGGCATGGAGGGGGCACTGCCAAGCGTGGTCTCGGGGCTCGTTGCAAGGCCCGTAATAGCCGTCCCCACGAGCGTGGGCTATGGCGCGAACCTTGGCGGGCTTACCACGCTCCTTGCCATGCTCAACTCCTGCGCATCAGGCGTTTCTGTAGTAAACATCGATAACGGCTTTGGCGCGGGATATGCCGCGGCGCTCATAAACAGGGAGTAAGGGCATTGGGCAGGGCAATCATATACATGGACTGCGCCATGGGCATAAGCGGCGATATGTTCCTCGGCGCCATGATAGACCTTGGCGTGGACCCTGAACTCATAAAAGTGGAGATAGCAAAACTCCCAGTTGAAAAAGACGAAGTAGAGATACTCACTTCCCGCGAAGTACGCCACTCCATTACGGCTACGGCCTTCAGGGTAAAGGTGCGGGAAGTGAAAAGACACAGGAGTTACAAGTCGATAAGAAAAATGATAGAGGAAAGCGGACTAAAGCCCTCTGTAAAGGAACTATCGCTAAAAATCTTTAAGCTTATCGCCATAAGCGAGGGCAGTATACACGGCGTGCCCCCTGAAGAAGTACACTTTCACGAGATAGGGGCCATGGACTCCATAGTGGACATAATCGGCGCCGCCGTTGCCGTTGACGCCCTTGGCAGTCCAAGTTTTTTTTCCTCGCCAGTGGCCCTTGGAAGAGGCATGGCAAAGACCATGCACGGCACCATTCCAATACCAGCCCCGGCAACCCTTGATATACTAAGAGGGGTGCCCGTAACCGGGGGCCCGGCGCCATTTGAACTTACCACACCCACCGGGGCGGCCATAATAAAGACCATCGCAGAGGGCTTTGGCCCCATGCCGGATATGATAGTCGAGACAGCGGGCTATGGGGCCGGGAAAAAAGACTTTCCCGGGGCCGCCAACCTGCTTCGGGCCATAAGGGGCAGGCTTGCCAATAGCGGTAAGGAGGAAGAAATTACCGTCATCGAGACCAACCTCGATGACATGACCCCTGAACTTGCGGGCTGGCTCATGGAGAGGCTACTTGCGGACGGCGCCCTTGAGGTCTTTTATACGCAGGCGCAGATGAAAAAATCAAGGCCAGGCCTTCTCCTTACAATCCTTGCCCAAGAGGACAAAAAAGAGGGCCTCCTCGATACTATCTTCACCGAGTCCACCACCATAGGCGTAAGGACACACACTGTTAAGAGGCATTGTCTTGAGAGGACCCTTGAGACCGTATCCACGCGCTTTGGCCCGGTAAGGATGAAAATCTCCTCTTACAGGGGGCAGGTTGTAAACGCTGAACCCGAGTTCGAGGACTGCCGCAAGATTGCCCTCGAAGAGGGCGTGCCCCTCAAGACAGTTATGGACGCGGCACGGGCCGCGAAAGGCCCCCCTGGAAGCGCATGACCCCCTGACCCATTCTCTCTCCCACTCTTTCCACCACGGCAATTCTTTCCCCGCGCTTTTCTCAAAAGAGACTTTTATCACTGAACCGCTTTTGTTTTTATCCTATGATTCCCATAATGGCAGACCTTATGAGGGCGCCGTTAAGGGGGCTGTAAGGGGCCTCCAGAGACAAGGTCCTGTTTTCCTTAATTTTCTTCTGCTCCAATTGGAGAGAAGAAAGAACTTCTTTCAGGGGGCTTTAAAGGGGGGCTTTAAAAGTCCTCCATATATATACTAAGGCCGGTCTTGCAAGTTCGGCCCTTGCCTTGGATGGTCCGGGGTGAAGGGAACTCTTTAGAGGGAATTGATACTGAGATGAAGATACACTGCTGGGGGTCCAGAGGTTCCGTGGCCGTATCCGGCAAGGAATTTCTCAAGTACGGCGGAGACACCACCTGCATAGAGATAAGGGGCCGAAAGGGAGAGCTCATTATCATCGATGCGGGCACGGGTATCCGCGCCCTCGGCAATATGCTCGAGAAGCAGAAGAGCCTGGACATCAACCTCATTATCACCCATGCCCACTGGGACCATCTATCAGGCTTCCCCTTCTTTGCCCCCCTCTATGACAAGAAAAGCCGCGTCCAAATCTACGGGCCGCACCCCACCCAGGCCTCTCTCAAGAAGATTATATCCAAAACCATGAGTGCGCCCTACTTCCCCATAGAGTTCGAGGACATCATAGCAAATATCTCCTTTCCTCAAACAAAGGGAGATGGCTATTACATAGGGGACATCCTCATAAATACCATTCCCCTGAGGCATCCAAGCGAGGGCGTGGGCTACAGGCTCACGCAGGACGAAAGGTCTTTTGTCTTCATGACAGACAACGAGATAGACCGCGAGTACAGCAATGGGCTTAATTATGATGATTACGTGGAATTCGCCCGCGGGGCTGACCTCATATTCCACGATGCCGAGTACTCCATGGAGGAGTACAGGAAGACAAAGGGGTGGGGGCACTCGGCCTACCTCCATACCGTAAGGTTTGCCATGGACGCCGGCGTAAAGGCCCTGGGGCTCTTTCATCACAACCAGAACAGGACCGACGAGGAAGTAGACGCCATTGTAGATGAATGCAGGAGGTTCATCGAGCAGGAAGGCTCTACAATGGAGTGCTTTGCCGTTGCAACGGGCTTTGAAGCAGTTCTTGAGCCAGAAGAGGCCAGGCCAGAGGAAATGATGCGAGTATCTTCATATTAATAAGAGTCTCCCCAGCCAAGCCCCCTTCCCGTTGAGAGCGACTATTATCCCTTGAATCGCGAAGAACCGGCTTAATATGGCCGTAGCACCAAGAAAAAACCCGCTTCTTTCTAAAAAAAGCGGGTTTTTAAATATGCGGGCAAGGCCCCTTTACCTCTCTCTTGTGCTTCTTTTCCCCGGTGGCAATCCCGGCCAGCACTGCTCTTCTCTTTTTTATTTTTCTCCTATCATTCTTCCATAACCGCCCTGGGCACATCTTCTATGCGCGCCTCCTTACGGAGTTTTTCAAGTTTATCCTCCACCTCGCCAAGTCTTTCCCTGTCCTTTACTATCTCTTTCTTATACCTCTTGTAATTTGCCACCTCAGCCTCTCCGAAGATCTGCCCAAAGCGCCTTCCACCCTCGAAGACGGTTATAAACTGGCGTTTTTTCTCGATTTCATCCTTAAGGCTGTCCCGCTCGTCTATGAGTTTACTAAAGGCGTCCTTCCACCACTCAAGCGTGTGCCCACCGTATAGCACGGCCTTTTGCGCTGGCTTCTCCGTAGGGGGGATATATACGGGGCCCTCTCCAGCCTCTTTTTTACGATGGGGTTTTATCTTGAAGACCTTCACACCATGGCGTTTGGACTCTGGCACCTTGCCCATGTCATCGGTTATATGGAGAACCCCCTTGGAATCCTCCCATTTATAGAGATCCGCGTAAGCAGGCGTGGCGCCGAGGAAAAACACGGGGAGAGCGAGAAAGGCAAGGACAGGGGACATGCCTCTTAAAAGGGCCTTCAGGGTAATTTTCATGGGAAAACCTCCTACTGGAATTATACGTTACAGGCCCCCTTGAGTCAAATATCCCTTAAGGCCTGCGCAGAGACAGGACCTATCCGCCGTAAGTCTTGACAAAAAGCCCCTCTCCGTCAGTAGATACCTCAACGGCCCCATCAAAGTCAGTGCGAAGCACCCTTGCGCCAACCTTCCTGTAATTGGAAAGGCTCCGGGCCGATGGAAAACCAAAGCGGTTGCCCCGCCCAAGGGATATTACAACAAGCCTCGGCCTCAAGGTCCTTAAAAAACCCATGCTCGAACTCGTCCTGCTCCCGTGGTGAGGGGCCTTGAGTACATCGGCGCCCATATTACCGAGCCCCGCGAGATAGGCCTCGGCAGGGGCCTCGATGTCGCCTGTAAAGAGAAAGGTCCTTGCCCCGTATGTGAGCCTTACCACAAGGGACCTGTCGTTAAGGCCCGCTTCAGTCTCAGGCGGCGTTGGCAGGACCTCAATCCGCGCGCCCTCAACCATGAAAGACCTTCTCTTTCTTCCAAGCGTTCTCAGGGGCACACCGGCCCCGGCAAGCCTCTTCCCAAGTTCACCGAGCCTTCCCCTTCCGTTCCACCAGAACTCGCCCACCGGGAAATTGCCAGCAAGATACTTAAGCCCGCCCATGTGGTCATTCTGCGCGTGGCTCAGAACCATGTAATCAATGCGCCTTATCTTTTTGTACCTCAGGAGCGGCGCTATAATGCCTCTTCCCGTATCAAAGGCCCCCTCACCCCCTCCAAAGCCACCGCCGTCTATTAGCATGACATGACCGCCTGGAAACTCGATGAGCGAGGCATCGCCCTGCCCCACGCTGATGAATGTAACCTTTAGACGCGGATTAAGGCCTGCCTCAACGCCGGGATAGGCAACAAGGACAAGTATGGCAACCGCGCTAAGAGGGATCATTACCCTGAAGAGGCGGGCCCTCTTAAGGCCAAATAGCGCGAAGATAAATAGATATATGAAAAAGACCTCCACTGGAGCGGGCCTTGATAGATGAAGAGAAGACAGCCCCGAGGCAGAGAAAGCCCCAACCACTCCGAGCATGGCATGAGAGGCGTATCCCGCAAGATGAAAGCCCCAGCCCGCAAGGGTCGCGGAGATGGGTATTAGCGTTGACGAAATAAAGAGGGCTTCAACCATAAAAGTGGTAAGGGGCAGGACGAGCATATTGGTAAATAGCCCTACAGTGGAGATGGAACCGAAGTGATAGGCAACAGCGGGCCATGTGCCAAGAGACGCCGCCATGGTTACGGCGACAAGGTCCGTGCCGCGCCGCCTTAACCACGAAGAGAGGGCTCGGAGCCTTGATGCGCCCGATAAATCTCCAAACTGGTCAGGTTCTTTTCGGGCGAAGCCCCTTAAAAAGGCCTGAAAAACAGGGGTGAGATAGAGTATGAAAAACACGGCAAGAAAGGATAGTTGAAATGAGGCCTCGAAGATAGAGGCAGGGGCTGTGGCGAGAATGATGAGTCCGGCAAGGGCCAGTGTATTATAGTAACTCCTGCCCCTGTCCATGAGCACGGAGAAGATAAAGGCCGCGGCCATGATAACGGCCCGCTCTGTAGGGCGCGAGAACCCGGCCATGAACCCGTAGGCAAGCACGGGAACAAGGCTCATAAGGAGGGCCGTCTTCTTGATATTAAGGCGAAGGGCCAGAAAGGCCGAGCGCTTCAAGAGCGAGACAAAGATAAAATAGGTGAAAAAGGCCACGATGCCCACGTGAAGCCCTGATATGGCGAGCACATGGGCCGCGCCCGCGCGCGAAAAGGCCCTGCGAGTCTTCGCGCCTATGCCGCTCCTCTCGCCCGTGACAAGGGCCTTGAGTATCTCCGGGTGCGCGGCGCCCGAGGCATCGATAAAGTTGTTTATGCCCTTTCTGGCCCTCTCGGCAAGGCCCCGGGCGCCCTGTCCATACGTGCCGCCACGTCCAAACCGGATGACCCAGGCAGGGCTCCGCACGTATCCAAGTGCCTCTACGCCCCGGCCCCGGAGCCAGCGAACATAATTGAACTCCCCGGGGTTCCCAAAATTATGTGGGCGCTTCAGGTACCCCAGAAAGCGCACGTAATCTCCAGTCCCTATGCCCTCCACCCTGCCTCGCACGCTGAGACGCACCCCGCCTCTGGCCACCTGCCTATGCCCGCCAGATGAGATGCTCCTCGTTGAGACAATAAAGCGCGTATAGCGCCCCCTGAACTCGGCCTCGCCCGTGACCACGCCCGTTACGTCATAGAGGGACCCCGCCCCCTTTGCCCCTTTTCCAGAGCTCCTCTCGTCCGGCCCGGCCTCCTTTATGGCCGTGGTGATATGGCCCGGAGGCATAAGCCCCGGCCCATATGGAGCGATGAAGAGAAGACCAAGAAAGAAAAAGACCGGAGTTATGACGATAAAACTGAAGCCATGCCTCAGGAAAAAGGCAAGGACAGGAAAGACGAACCCGAGGACCACGATGGCGTAAAGCACATGAGGAGAGAGAGGAAAAAAACCACCCGCCATAATACCCGCGCCAAAGGCAAGGGATACGGGAGCAAGGGGGGCCAGGTCAAAGAATCTTCTCGCTGAAAGTTCCCTCTCCATGAAGGTCCCCTGTCATAAACCACGCGTTGAGTAACACCTCGGGTTGAACCAGGATTGTAATATAAACAACCATATATTTAAAGAGAATAAAGGACGCAGGGATTGATATATCCCCTTGCGCAGGGGAGCGTGAGAAGATAGAATAAGATTGATTACTTTCTTTTAGCCTTTGGCAGGGTGGGCACTGCACACCAAAAGATAAGTAGGTTGGGCAGAGCGTCTGCGAACCGGACAAAAAGTAGGGTGGGCACTGCCCACCAGAAAAGACAGTGTGGGTTACAGGGTGGGCTCTGCCATCCAAAAAAAACAGAAAGGACAACATATGAAGACCAAAAAGGCCCTTTTCATGACTATCTCGCTATTCTTCCTGCTCGCGCTCCTTTCCGCTCCGGTCCACGCTGGCTGGGTCGAGAAAGACAGGCAGGCTGGCACCATGTACATCTCTGGCGCGCTTATAAAAGTAGTGCCCCAGCGCAGTAACGGCATGTGGTCCGTAATGGACCTTAACTCAGGCCTCATAACCATGATCAACAGGCCGGGAAGGACCTATGCCGTAATCGACCCTAAGACTTTCTGCTCAGAGATGAAATCAATGATGACGGGAATGATGCAGGGCATGCCCCCGGAACAGCGCGCCATGATGGAACAGATGATGGGAGGTCAGGGCGCCGGTCATACCCCCAGCGTAAGGGTACGGCGGGTAGGCTCTGGAGGCAAGGTTGCGGGACACGACACAATAAAGTACAGCGTTACAGTGGACGGAAGACCCTACAGAGACATCTGGCTTGCCCCGGGCGCTCCAATAATGAATGATATGAGAAGATACTTGAAGAAGTCCTCGGAGATGAACGCCAGCATGGCGGCCTGCTCCAATATGGGCCCCGGCATGGCAGGGGGCGGCCCTGCGCCCGAGGCCTCGAAAGAGTACCAGGCCATCGCCGAAAAGGGCTGGACCATGAAGGAACTCGATAGAAAAACAGGCAAGGTGGATAAAGAGGTGACAAGCCTTGAGAAAAAGTCCCTCCCAGCCTCGACCTTCCGCGTGCCAATCGGATACAGAAAGGTCAACATGCGCGAGATGATGATGGGTAGAGGACCAAGGTAAGGGCGGGGTTTAGATCGTGTGAGAAGGAGCGCGCAGAGAAATTTTGATCAACTCATCAAAACTTCTCACCCTATACTTCTCGTACCCTTCATGCTTCACATAGAGCCAACCGTATTTAATATCACTTTGAACAGAGTTAATATCTTCGCACCATTGTTTCAGGCGGTCTATCTTTAG
>CAYYJQ010000003.1:0-6699 GCA_964472295.1 uncultured Thermodesulfobacteriota bacterium
CTAAAGCAACACGTCCCTGCGACTCTGGAAAGTCTGCATTAATCAGACTTTCCTTAAATACCCATACTTGAAAACAATGAAGATACACATAATTCAGCCCACCTACTTCGCGGCGCCGGGCACGAGGACACTCTTCAAGACGAAGAAGCTCAACCTCATGCCCCTCTCCATAGCCTACCTCGCGGCCCTCATGCCAGAGGGGAGCGAGGTGCGCCTTACAGACGAGCGCGTACAGGACCTTGACATCGAGGCCCCTGTTGACCTTGTGCTCATAAGCGTCTGGACCATAAACTCGCTTCGCGCCTATGATATTGCCGACGCCTACCGTGAAAGAGGCGTTCCCGTCATAATGGGAGGGCCGCACTGTTTTTTTTACAGCGACGAGGCCTCGGCCCACGCCGATGCCGTTGCCGTGGGCGAGGGAGAGGTGGTCCTTCCCGAGATATTCAGAGACCTCTCTGCAGGGAAACTCAAAAAATTCTACCATGCCCGCGAGTTTCACGACCTAAAGGGCCTGCCCCTCCCGCGAAGAGACCTACTCAACCAGCGCGCCTTTACACGCTTTCATACCGTTGCCGTGCAGACGAGCAGAGGGTGTCCTTTTTCCTGCGAGTTCTGCGCCGAGAGGTTTTATCTCGGCTCAAGATACCGCATGAGGCCCATTGAAGAGGTAGTGGAAGAGATAAAGGCCACGGGGTCGCGCCGCATATTCTTTGCTGACAGCACCTTTTCCGGCAACCGGGGCCGCACCATGCGGCTCATGGAGGCCCTCATTCCGCTGAAATTAAGATGGAGCGCCCTCTGGACGGCCAACCGCGTCCTTGAGCGCGACTTCATGGAACTTGCCAAGAAGAGCGGCCTCCTCCATGTGAACCTCGGCATAGAGAGCATCAAGCAGGCCACCCTTGACGGGATGCACAAGAAGACCTCCAAGGCCGGCACACTCAAGGACGTGATAAAGGCCCTACGGGACCTTGACATAAGTTTTTCCTTTAACCTCATCTTTGGCTGGGACACGGACCATGTGGAGGACTTCAGGGCCACGCTCGAGTTCCTGAAGGAGCACAAGGTACACGTGGCCTTCTTCAACTCCTTCTGCCCCTACAAGGGAACTCCTGTGTACAAGAAATACCTTGAAGAGGGACGCATCATTGACCCGGAGAGCATAAACCGCTGGCCCGGCATATCGGCACGCGTGAGGCCAAAGAACTTCACCCCCGAGGAGCTCGCCCGTGGCATAAGCGAGATGTACAGGGATTTCTACTCCTGGCCTTCCATCATCAGGCGCCTTCCCATGCCAACATCCATGTCCTCCATAACTTCGTGGGTCATGAACATCTCGCAGAGGAAGATGGCCATGGGCAAGAGCACGAACTTCGGCGAGTACTGAGCCTCTGGTCTCTTTGGGGAATAAGGCCCTGCCCCATCCATCATGCAAGTTCTTCGGTGGGCTGTGCCCACCCTACCCCTATTTGATGGGTTACGTTTCCCTCCATCCATCAAGTTATCACCCTACCCACTCCACTCCTCTACCCATCCAATCTTTCCATTGGTTTTCTTTGTCTTACTTTCTTTTTTCAAAAAGAAAGTAAGGTTTTTTAATATGCGGCCAGAGGCCGCTTCTTTCTATTTTATCTTTTCTTCTTTGCAGGCCAAGCCCGCCCCACAACCTTTCTTTTTTTTATTCTTCCATCTTCTGGCGGGCGAAGCCCGCTCCCCACACCCCCCTCTTTTCTCTTTCTTATCTTTAGGGGGGCGGTTTGCATAGCATGGAATGCTGTGATAAACTTTCATGGAAGGCCTCAAGACCAAAAAAAGCCCCTTGCAGGGGCTGTTCTGTGCCCAAGGTACGATGATAGAGAAGAAAAAAAATAATTCACGTCCCGGCCCCGCCTTTATCCTGCGCGGCCTCAAGAGGCTTTACGACTCAAAGGCACTGTACGCGCAGTTGGCCGTAACGTCTGACTGCAACCTTTCCTGCGCCTACTGCAACGAGTATACGCCCGGCGCGCCGGTGCCATCCCTGCCGGAGTTGAAGTCGCGCGCCAGCCGTCTTGACGCACTTGGCGTAATGGTCTATGACATACTTGGCGGCGAGCCCCTCTTGCACGATGGCCTTGTCCCCCTCATAGGCCATATAAAGGGACTCCGCAGCGGCGGAAATATCGTCACCCTCATCACAAACGGCTTTCTTCTTACAAGGGATGTTGTGGAGGGGCTCAACTCCACGGGCCTTGACATGATGCAGATAAGCGTGGACTCGGCAAGCCCCACGAGGGATTCGGAGAAATCACTTAAATCACTTCTGCCGAGGCTGAGGATGCTCGCGGGCAGGGCGCGTTTCAAGGTAAAGGTCCAGTCTGTCCTTACAAAAGAGACGGCCACCGAGTATGGCGAGTTCCGAAGGCTCCTTACAGGGCTTCCCTTTGACTTTGGTTTCTCGCTTCTTCACGGTCCTGGCGGACGCGTGGCCATAGAGGGCGAGGAATACGTGAGGCTACTAAGAGAAGAGAACCTCTTTGCCGGCATGAACATCTACCGCCGCAACGCCGAGGAGGCCCTCATGGGAGATTTTTCCCGTACCTGGAAGTGCCTTGGCGGGAGTAAATTCCTCTATGTGAACAGCGATGGCGAGGTGCAGTTCTGCAGTCAGCAAAGGGGGTTCACGCGGCCCCTTGCTGACTTCACAAGGGCAGATATAAGGGCAAACAAGGGGCACAAGGCCTGTGAGCCCGGGTGCGTCCTCGGATGCGCGAGGCTCATATCCCATGCCCTTGGCGAGCCGCTTCGCACCATGAAGACAAGCCTCTCTATTCTTACGGGCATAACAGGGAGGAAAGAGAAGGCCCTTGAGTCCCCTCCCTCGAAGAGAGAGGATGAGGAGGGCCTAAGAGACGCCTTAAGAGAATGAGCACCCTTGTCACAGGCGCAACGGGCTTCGTGGGCTCGGCTGTTGTCAGGGCCCTCATGGCGAGGGGCCGGGGCGTGCGGGTCCTTGTGCGTGATGGCAGTGACAGGCGCAATATCGAGGGGCTTGACGTTGAGATAGTCACCGGCGACCTTACGGACAGGGCCTCTCTTAAGCGGGCCCTGAGGGGCTCTGAGGCCCTCTTTCACGTGGCCGCGGACTACAGGCTCTGGGTCCCGAGGCCAGGGGTCATGTACGAGGCCAACGAGGCGGGGACGCGAAATATCATGGAAGCGACCCTCGATGCGGGCGTTGAGCGCATAGTATATACGAGCAGCGTCGCTACCATTGGCCTTAATGCCGACAGGACCCCGGCGAACGAAGAGACGCCCTCGGGCCTCTCCGATATGATAGGGCATTACAAGAAGAGCAAGTTTCTTGCCGAAGAAGAGGTAAGAAGGCTAATAGAAAAAGAGGCCCTTCGTGCCGTGATAGTAAACCCCTCGACTCCCATTGGGCCAAGGGACATCAAGCCAACTCCCACGGGGCGCCTCATAGTAAACGCCCTTGCCGGGAAGATGCCTGCCTATGTGGACACTGGGCTCAACATCGTCCACGTAGACGACGTTGCCGAGGGACACATGCTTGCCATGGAGCGCGGCAAAGTGGGTGAGCGTTACATACTTGGCGGCGAGAACCTCACGCTCTCGGAGATACTCGGCAGGATTGCCGCCATCGCGGGCATAAAGGCCCCAAGGGTGCGCCTGCCACACGGCGTTGTCATGCCCCTTGCGCATGTCTCCGAGGCATGGGCAAGGCTTACGGGAGCAAAGGACCCCATGCTGACAAAGGACGGCGTGAAGATGGCCCGGAAATACATGTTCTTCTCAAGTAGGAAGGCCGTGGAAGAACTCGGCTACAGCCCGAGGCCCGCGGAAGAGGCCCTTAAAGACGCAGTTACGTGGTTCAGGGAGAATGGGTACGCCTGAGATAGTTTTTCGGGGTTTTTTCCCAGTGGGCAAGGGCCGTTGGATATTGATTTTCCCTGCTCCGATTTTTTTTAAGGCGAAGTAAAAAGTCTTTTATAATGAAGTTATTCCTTGCAAAACCAAGAGGCTTCTGCGCGGGAGTCGAGCGCGCGGTCTTGACCGTGGAGCGGGCCCTAGAAAAATACGGGGCCCCCATATACGTCCGCCACGAGATAGTCCATAACCGCCACGTAGTGGACGGACTAAGGAAAAAAGGCGTAATATTCGTTGATGAACTCGATGAGGTGCCGGATAACGCGGTGGTCATCTTCAGCGCCCACGGGGTCTCAAGAAAGGTCAAGGCCGAGGGCGAGGCCCGCGACCTTACTGTAATAGACGCAACGTGTCCTCTTGTTACAAAGGTGCACAAAGAGGCCCGCAGGAACGCCGACGAGGGCCGCGAACAGATACTCATAGGCCATGCCGGACACCCCGAGGTAGTGGGCACCATGGGCCAGGCAAATGGAAGGATGCACCTTGTATCATCGCCAGAGGACGTGGCGGGCCTTGATATAAAAGACCCTGATAATGTCTCCTATGTCACGCAGACCACGCTAAGCATGGACGACATGGCCGACATAGTGGCTGCCCTCAAGAAACGCTTCAAGAATATACGCGGCCCCATGCGCGAGAACATCTGCTATGCCACGCAGAACCGCCAGAACGCCGTAAAGGCGGTGATAAAGGAAGTCGACCTCCTCATAGTGGTTGGGGCGAAGAACAGTTCGAACTCGAACCGCCTGCGCGAACTGGGCTCAAGGTACGGCGTGCCCTCATACCTTGTGAGCACGGCTGGGGACATAAGAGACGAGTGGCTTGAAGGGACGAGTTGCGTTGCCATCACGGCCGGGGCCTCGGCGCCGGAGAGGATAGTACAGGAGGTTATCGGGTATTTGAAGCAAAAGTCCGGGGACCTTTTAATAGAGGACATTGAGGTCACTGAAGAGGACGTGAAGTTCAGCCTCCCCATTTAGCCGTGGAAAGCAGAGTATAAAGGAAAAATTTCATGGGTGTTCCGCTTATACAGCAGGTCCGCATAGGGGCCTATATAATGGGTAAGAGCCTGAGAAGAAAGAAGCACTTTCCCCTGGTCCTCATGCTCGAGCCCCTCTTTCAGTGTAACCTCGCCTGCGTTGGGTGCGGAAAGATAGACTACCCGCCCGAGGTCCTCAAAAAGAGGCTCTCAGTAGAGGAATGTGTCGGCGCGGCCATTGAGTGCGGCGCGCCCGTGGTGTCCATCCCCGGCGGCGAACCACTCATTCACCCCGAGATAGGCGGGATAGTAAAGGGACTTGTGGGGCTCAAGAAGTTTGTCTATCTATGCACCAACGCCCTGCTCCTTAAACGCAAGATGGACCTCTTCGAGCCCAGCCCCTACCTTACCTTCAGCGTGCACCTTGACGGCCTTAAAGACCGCCACGACAGCCTCGTATCCTGTGAGGGCGTCTTCGATAGCGCCGTGGAGGCCATAAGGCTCGCGAAGACACGGGGCTTTCGCGTAACGACCAACACCACCATATATGGAAACGAGTCCCCTGAAGAGGCGGTTCGACTCTTCGAGTTCATCTCAGGCCTCGGCGTCGAGGGCATGACCCTCTCGCCTGCCTTTCACTACGGCAACGCCCGTGAGAAAAAGGACTTTCTTAAACGCGAGGACGCCGTGCTCATAATGAGAAGACTCATATCAGAGGGCAACATACGGGGCTGGAAGTTCAATCACAGCAGCCTCTTTCTTGATTTTCTCGCCGGAAACCAGGAATACAGGTGTTCACCCTGGGGCAACCCCACGCGCAACATCTTTGGCTGGCAGATGCCCTGCTATCTACTTAACGAGGGCTACGCGGCGTCATACAGGGAACTCATGGACAAAACTGACTGGGAGGCTTATGGCTATGACAGGAACGCGAAGTGCGCGGACTGCATGGTGCACTGCGGATACGAGCCTACGGCGGTAATGGACACCATCGCCCACCCACTGAAGGCCCTCATGGTTAAGATAGCGGGTGTCGATAGAAAGGGCGCGCAAAAACCACGGCCCGTAAGGACCGCCCCGCCGCCAGAGACCACCTGACCCACGCACCCGCCTACTAAAAACCAAGGGCAAAGGTAATAAGGGCCTCGTCCTCGCCGGGGTTCTTGTCGTGCGTGTTCGCGTTCGATAGATGCCCAAGGCGAAGCCCCACACGCGTACGCTCTGTTATCTGGTAATCAAAGTTAAGGGCAAGGCGGAAGGTAAATACCCCGCCGAGGTTCCGGCTTGAGCCCTGGTGGTAGCCGCCCATGCCCGCCATGGGCGTAAGGACGAACTTCCCGTAGGATAGGTCAGCGTAAAAGCCGGCATAGCCGTAGAACCCGCCGTCCGTGTTGGCAAGGATGCCAATAAGGGGCCCCACAAAGTAGTACTTCTTCCCGAAACGGAACTCAAGGTTTACCTCGCCCGCGCCGTCTCCATCGTCCACGTTATGAAATGAAAAGGCCCCGAGCCCGATGTCAGCGTAGTTGTAGGAATCCCCTGCAACGCTGAACCTGCCGGAAGTATAAAAGGGCTCGCTCACCTCGCCGGCAAGGGCAAGAGAGGAGACGAAGAAGAGCGATAAGAATAAAAGACCTGCCGCCAGATAACGCCGCACAATGTTCTCCTTTGAAAAGACGAAAAGATGGAAAGACAGAGAAAAACCTCCCGCTTTCTTTTGGAAAAAAGAAAGCGGGGCAAAGAAAACCAATACCAATACGTGGCGCCCGGACGTTGCGTCAAAGACTTTC
>CAYYJQ010000003.1:6799-58207 GCA_964472295.1 uncultured Thermodesulfobacteriota bacterium
GCCCACTCAGGACACGCCAATCCTTTAAAAAACTTTCTTTTGGAAAAAAGAAAGCAAGGCAAAGAAAACCAATACCAATACGTGGCGCCCGGACGTTGCGTCAAAGACTTTCCCAACAAAAGGCCCACTCAGGACACGCCAATCCTTTAAAAAACTTTCTTTTGGAAAAAAGAAAGCGGGCCAAAGAAAACCAGTACCAGCGGCTGGCCGCCGCTGGAAAAGACCGGGGGATGGGTACGCAAGGGCTTGACCCATCAACAAAAAAGAGGGTGGAGAATGAAAGTCCGCGAGACTATATCACTTTAAGGCGCTGATGTAAAGGGGGTAAGATGCGGGAAGGATAAGAGGGAGATGAAAAGAATTTTATTACTGCACAGGCCCTCTCTTCGCGGACGCGGGAGCCGAAAAGACCCCCTCTTCCACAAGGGCTCGCCAGGCGCGGCCAAGGGATGCGGTGGCAGTATCAAAGGACTTCTTGAGGCGCATCATCTCTCCAACGAGAGAAGGTCGTTTCAGGCAGTTTCCAATAAGATGCCCGGCCCTCACTCCGCCCTCTTCATCAAGGCAGGCGTAGAGGTCTTCTGAAATGCCCTCATCGGCCCTGTCGCATACAGCGCGGATTACAAGGAAGGGCACGCCCCCTTTTAGAGCCATATCCGCAACGCCCCCGCTCTCCATGTCAACGCAAATGGCGCCGCTTTCCTTAAATAGGCGCGCCTTGGAAGAGACCCCAAGGACCGCGCTTCCCGTGCTCAGGACCGCGCCCTCTGTGAAGGCCATGCCGCGTCTCTTGAGCGCTCCTCTGGCAGTGACCAGCGCACCCTCGTTAACCTCTTGGGAGCGCCCTTCCCCGTCCGTTACACTTGTAGCGAGCACAATGACCCCGGCCTCGAGGTCCGGCGAGAGCGCCCCGGAGATACCAGCACTCACGAGTGACGTGGCTCCCTTTTCAAGGAGGAGACTGGCCGCCGAACCAGCCCTTTCCATGCCAACGCCAGAGAGAGTGGCGATAATTTCAGCCCTGCCAGAAGGTGTTCTCAGGATTATCGACTGAGAGATGACCGCACCCCTCTTGTCGGCTCCCCTCTTGTCGGCTCCCTCCCATCTTACGCGCCCGAGCATGGCGCGGGCCTCGGCCCTCAGGGCCACTACAAGGCCCGTGCTCACAACCCGAGTCTCTTAAGGACCGGAAGAGACCACTCCGGGGGACAGGTAAGGGCAACCTCGTCCTGACGGGTCTTTCCGCCGTGCTTAAGGCGCCTGTACATGCCAAGGGCCCAGAGCGGGAAATACAACCTGTAGCCATGGTACTTGAGATAAAAAACTCGGGGAAAGCCCGTGCCTGTATAGAATTTTTCATCCCACGTGCCGTCATCTTTCTGGGTTCTCATAAGATACTCGACGCCGCGCCTTACGGCATCATCGTCATGACCAACAATGGCCATGAGCCCCATGACGGCCCAGGCCGTCTGCGAGGGCGTGCTCTGGCCCATGCCCGCAAGGCGCGCGTCATCATAACTCCGGCAGGTCTCGCCCCAGCCGCCGTCGTCGTTCTGCCTCTCGCGAAGCCACGCCGCGGCCTTCTGTATGTAGGGCTGGGCCATGTCCTCGCCCGCCTGCTTTAGGCCCGCCAGGACGGACCACGTGCCGTATATGTAATTTACTCCCCATCTTCCAAACCATGCGCCGCACTCTTCCTGCTCGGAACGGAGAAACTCTATGGCCCGGGCTACAGGGGGAAAGTCCCGGCGGTAGCCGAGCATGGAGAGTACCTCCACGCACCGGCCCGTAACGTCCGAGGTGCTCGGGTCAAGTAGGGCGCCGTGGTCGGCAAAGGGTATGTCGTTAAGGTATGTGTAGTTATTGTCAATATCAAAGGCCCCCCAGCCGCCATCAGAACACTGCATACCGATTATCCAGTTAACGGCCCGCGCAAGGGGCTCCCTGTATTCCTTCCTGTCCATGGCCCCGGCGCGAAGCAGCGACATTACCACCATGGCCGTGTCGTCGGTATCAGGATAGAAGTCGTTCTCATACTGAAAGGCCCAGCCCCCGGGCTCGAGCTCAGGCGCGTTGGACGACCAGTCTCCCCGTACCATTATCTGTTTTTCAAAGAGCCACTTGACGGCCTTTTCAGCTCTTTGCCCGAGGCCCTCGGCCTCGGCCTCTTCCATGGCCGAGAGCGAGAGGCATGTGTCCCAGACAGGAGAAAAGCAGGGCTGGCAGAACCCCTCGGCGCCCTTCTCAAGAAGGAGCGCGTCAAGGGCCTCTATGCCGTGGGCCATATCAGGGTGGTCTTTACTATAGCCAAGGACGCTAAGGGCGATGAGGCAATTCACCATGGGTGGGAATATGGCCCCTATGCCGCCCTCGCCTCGCATTCTGTCCAATATGAAACGCTCGGCAAGCGCCGTAGCGCGCGCCCGGCCAATGCGCGATATTATAGGGTCAGCCTTTTTTATGAGGCGGTCAAGGAGTATGAAGAAGTTTTTCCGGGGCCTGCCGGAGACAAACCTGTCGATGTGGCCAAGGCGGTCCGGTGGAGAGACGAAGAGCTCGGAGAGGCATTCCCCTGGCCGAAGCGCGCATACGGTGCGGCGCGAGCAGAATATGAGGAGCGTTACAATGACGGTGCGCGACCAGTACGATACCTTCTCGATATGAAAGAAGAACCATCGGGGAAGGAGCATTATCTGCACAGGTATGGCAGGCACGGTGCGCCAGGGAATCTGGCCGTAAAGGGCAAGGAGTATGCGCGTAAAGACATTGACGCGCGCCGCTCCGCCAAGGCTGAGGATGAGCTGCCTTGCGCGCACCATATGCGGTGCATCGGGAGAATCTCCCGAGAGCTTGAGGGCAAAGTAGGCCTTTACAGTGGCGCTTATGTCGGAAAAGCCGCCCTCATAGAGGGGCCAGCCGCCATCGGGGAGTTGCCTCTTTCTTATGTAACGGGTGAGCCGCTCCCTGAGCCCCGGGTCAATTTCACGCCCGAGAAAACGCTGAAGTATTAGATACTCGGCAGGTATGGTGACATCGGCCTCGAGGTCAAAGACCCAGAAGCCCGCCGTGTCCTGCAACCTGCCAAGGGCGTTCCCGCCGTTTAGCACCGACCAGTCGAGCCCCCGGGCCCCGGGCTCTGGACCGCGGCGGATACGCTCGGCGGGCTCGGCCACCCTGAGGCGCCTCTTGGTATCTCCCGCAATGCCTGAAACCTTGTTTCCAGCCATGACTTAAACCTCTTTAAAAGCTCACTTAACAGGAGAGGCACGGTAAAGCGCAATAAATTAATTGTACCCATGTTCATGTCCATTGCAAGTAAAAAAGGCTTCTTCCCTGCGCCCTGGCATTGCGGGTTTTTTCCTTGACTCTTGAGATTTTTGTCCCTAAAATGCCTAAATACAAAGGTGTATGCCAATATCAGTCCATAATCATTGAAGGCTCCATCGCAAGGCCTCTGTATTGAGAAAAAAGGCCTCTTTTTTTTAACCGCAACTCTTGAACCTTTACCAGTCTTCCAAGAGAAGACCTTAAGGAGGGCCGACTCCCGTGTCCAGCATAAAGGTAGCCATAGTTGGGGTGGGCAACTGCGCCAGTTCTTTTATCCAGGGGATTCACTACTACAGGGACAAGGCCCCTGAAAGCGCCGTGGGGCTCATGCACTGGGAGATAGGCGGTTACGCGCCCGGTGACATCGAGGCGGTCTGCGCCTTTGATATTGACAGCCGCAAGGTGGGCCGTGACATATCAGATGCCGTCTTCGCGCCTCCCAACTGCACCACAATCTTTCAAAAGGATATTTCCCCCTCCGGTGTCAAGGTGCGGATGGGCCGTGTCCTCGACGGCCTCCCTGCCCATATGGAGCAGTTCAGCGAAGAGCGCCGCTTTCTCCTCGCAACGGAAAGAGAACCCACGGGAGACGATGTTGTCGGCGCCTTGAGAGACTCTGGCGCCGAGATACTCCTTAACTACCTGCCCGTTGGCTCTGAAGAAGCCACGCGTTTCTATGCCGAATGCGCCCTCAAGGCCGGGGTAGCCCTTGTGAACAACATGCCCGTATTCATTGCCAGTGACCCGGCCTGGGCAGAACGCTTCAAGAAAGAGAACCTGCCCATAATAGGAGATGACATAAAGGCCCAGATAGGGGCCACCATAACGCACAGGACCCTTACGGACCTTTTCAGGAAACGGGGTGTTTCCCTTGAGAGGACCTATCAGCTCAACACAGGGGGGAATACGGATTTCCTTAACATGCTCCACCGCCCGCGCCTTCTCTCCAAGAAAATATCAAAGACCGAGGCTGTCCAGTCTGTTGCCGGAGAGCGCCTTGACGACGAGAACATACACGTTGGACCAAGCGATTACGTGCCGTGGCAGAAGGACAACAAGATATGCTTCATA
Source organism: uncultured Thermodesulfobacteriota bacterium (assembly GCA_964472295.1). Classification (GTDB taxonomy): domain Bacteria; phylum Desulfobacterota; class GWC2-55-46; order GWC2-55-46; family JADFVP01; genus JAJRZX01. Next base: position 11,198 of record CAYYJQ010000003.1, read on the forward strand.
CGCATGGAGGGGCGCATCTTCGGTGACGTGCCCATGAACCTTGAACTCCGCCTTTCCGTGGAGGACTCACCAAATTCCGCCGGCGTTGCCATAGACGCGGTCCGGTGCTGCAAGCTCGCTCTTGACCGTGGAGAGGGCGGGGCGCTCTGCGCACCATCGGCCTATCTCATGAAGCACCCCCCCATGCAGTTCAACGACGACGAGGCCCATACCATGATAGAGGCCTTTATTAACGGAACAGGCGAAGAAAACGAGAAGGAGTGCCTCCTGGAGATAGAAAAAAAGGCGGGTTGCCTGTAAGACTTTCCCAAAAGGCCGCATGTTCTCAAGGGACCACGGAAAGACTGAACATTCCACCCCACACGTTTTCTCACATATAAAATCATACTGAACAAAAGGGCCCCCCGAAAGAGGGACCCTTTTTAATATGCATGATATATATCAGAGCCTGAAGGCCGTCACCCGCATGGCCGCCCCCCCTTGCCTCCCTGCCGCCTGCTTATGACCTGTGGTGATGGTGCTTGAGGACAACGGGTCTCCTGTCCTTGAGTTTTTCCTTGAGCCCCTCCACAAGGTCCTCGTAGGACGACTTCTGGATTATCTGGTTGAACTGTGTGCGGTAGTTGCTCACAAGGCTCACGCCCTCTATGACGATGTCATAGGCCACCCAACCGTTATCCTTCCTCATCATCCTGTAATCTATGGGCACCTCTGTGTCCTTTCGCGTCACAACAAGGGTCTTTACAACGCCGCGTGTGCCCTTCTTATTTATGCTCTCGCCCTTGTAGAGGACCTTTGCGTCGTAATTGGCCTCTATCTTATCCATATAAGAGGCCTCGAGGAGTTTGCTGAAGAGACTGACAAACTCTCTTCTCTCCTCGGGTGTCCTCTTTCTCCAGTGTATGCCAAGGGACCTCTTCGTAATCTCCTGAAAGTCAATGGCCTCTTCTATTACAGAGCGCACCTTTGCCCTTCGCTCCGCTGCATGCTCCCTGGCCATAAGCGCGGGGTCGTTCAGGACGGTAAGCGCGCTGTCTATGGCCGACCTTACCCTTGCGGTCATTCCGGTGGTTCCGGCGGCCATAGTGAGGCCGGAGAAGATCAGAACAAACAGGAACGTTATTACAAGCCTTGAAGCCTTCTTCATCTCAACCACCTCCTTCTGGAGAGGGCGCTATTTCTTTATCTCGCTCTCGCGGTGCTGCTGATAAGCGTTCCTTATGAAGATATAGGGGTCAAGGGCGTCACGCTTGATGCCCTCGTAGAGGCCTATGTTGAGCGAGGCCTCGTTCACGCGCCTGTAGACGTCTATCCCAACTACGATCTCGCGGTCATTGGGCAGGATGTATGCCGTGGGGCTCGTGAATATATCCGCCACCATGCCTATGGTATCCCTGATGTTCGAGGGACCAAAGACGGGCAGGTTCAGGTAGATGCCGGGCCCGAAACCGTAGAAGCCCAGAGTCTGGCCAAAGTCCTCTTCATGCATCTCGAGGTTCCACCACTTTTTCGCCGGGTCCATGAAACCGGCTACGCCAAGGGTGCTGTTTATGACAAAACGTGTCACCTCGACTCCGGCGTTCTTGAACTTGAACTGCAGGACATTATTGGCAAAACGCACGGGCATGAATATATTGTCAAAGAACCTCCTCACGGCCACACGCCCTGGTTCGGGCACTACATAACTGTAGCCAAGGGCCACTGGACGGAAGAACCAGAAGTAGACTTTGTCGTTGAACTTGAACATGGCCCTGTTGAAGCCCTCGATGGGGTCGGAGACGAGCGGGGCCTCTTCGCCGTTAAGGCCGGCAATGTCTTCCTCGTCCTCAAGGAAGTCCTCCTCGTCCTCTGGGGCCGCAGTATCCTGGGCCGTTACCTTTATCTCTTCTACAGGCGTGGTCACTCCCGTGGAAGGCGTCTGAGCGGACCTGCCGCTCCTCCTCTCGGAGAGGGGCCTTGCCGCGGGGACTGCGGCGGTTCCACCAGAGACCTCGGGCGCGCCGGAGATGGCCTTTGACGGGGCGGCCGCGCCCGTCTGAATCTCGCCTGCGGGCCCGCCGACTGCGGACTCCTTACCCCCGGGCCATACCCTGTGGAAAAAATCCCTCACCGGATGTCCGCCCGATGACTGCCAGCCAGGCGCAACGCCGCCATTCAAGACCGCGCCCTGCTCTTTCTTTGCACTGCCAGTGTCGGTTATGACGGTGGAGGAGGGACGCTCATCTTCATTATAGCCCTCCTCAAGAAAGCCCGAGTCCACCTTGCCCGCTCTCTTCTCGGCCACGCCCTTCTTGGCAGGGGGGAGTATCCTGTGAAAAAACCCCTTTAGAGAGTCAAGTGAATGGTCTTCCGTAGGGTGCCACCCGGGGGCGATGGTGCCCTGAGTGGACGCCTTTGCTGCTTCCTCTCCGGTGGTATATATTACCGTGGACTTAATGGGCTTTTTTTTCTCTTCAGGGAAAGCTACATGGCGGGGGGCGGCCTTCTTCTTTGGACGAGACACATAGCCCTCTCCAAGCCCGCCACCAGTGCTGTATATAATAGTGGACCCCTTGACGGTTCTGGACTTTACGGCGTGTTTGACGGGCTCTTTTTCCTGAGGTATGTAGCCCTCGTTAAGGAAAGTCTCGTCAGGGGGCTCCACGTTACGGGGGGGGGATTTCTTTTTGTGCCTTGGCACATAAGCCTCGCCAAGCCCGCCATTGGTGGTATAGATGACCGTCGAACCCTGTGCGCTCCCGGTGGCGTTGTTCCCGGCGCCAAAGGCCGCGACGCCGGAGCCAAGCGCGAGGGCAGTTATAAAAGCCAGGACAAAGAGGCCCTTGTCATATATCCATATGCGTCGCATAACGTGCCCTCCTTTATTGATACCCGCGCCAAAAAACCTATTTGGTGCTGAAAATGTACTTGCTGATAAGCTCCTCAAGGCTTACCGAGGACTCCGTGTCATTAATAATATCTCCATCGCCAAGGTACTCTTCCGAACCTCCAGGCACTATCTTTATCACCTTCTCGCCGATAAGTCCATTGGTACGCACGGCGGCTATGGAGTCTTCTGGTATCTTCACGCTATTTTGTATCTTGAGCTCCACGCTGGAGAGATAATCCCTGAGGGTTATACTCCCCACGGAGCCGATGCTCACGCCCGCTATCTCTATTCTCGCCCCGGAACGAAGCCCCGCGGTAGAATCAAAATCAGCGTAGAGGCTGTAGGTGTTCTTGTCAAATATGCCGATGTTGCCAAAACTCACGGCAATATAGGCCATGGCGGCAATTCCAACGAGAACAAAGGCGCCAACTATAACCTCTATACTGTGCTGTTTCATTACTCCCCCCTGCTTTTCAATAGGGTACGGGCCCTGTCAGAGGACAGGACGCATTAAAGGTTCAATATATCTGTATGGGACCATCGGGGCTCCCGGCGAGAAATTGCTGCACAATGGGGTTATCGGACTCGGCTATCTCGTCAGGCGTTCCGCACTCGATAATCTCGCCTTCGTGTAGCATGGCCACCTTGTCTGATATCTTCATCACCTCGCCGATGTTGTGGCTTATTACTATGTCCGTGCACTGCACGTCGGCTGTGCACGTGGTCATGAGCTGGTGTATGTTGTTCTCAACTATGGGGTCAAGTCCTGTCGTGGGTTCGTCAAAGAACATGTACTCGGGGCGCATGACAAGGGCCCTTGCGAGACCGACCCTCTTGGCCATGCCCCCGCTTATCTCATCTGGGAACTTGTCTTCCATGCCGGCCATGCCTATCCTCTTCAGCATCTCCCTTGCCTGCTCGATAATCTCATCATCCTTCATGGTGGAGAGTTCTCTCATCTGAAAGGCGATGTTATCGAGAACGCTCATGGAGTCAAAGAGGGCCGCGAACTGAAAGACCATGCCGAACTTCCTCTTGACACGCTTGAGTTCCTTTTTGCCGAGTTTTGTAATGTCCTCGCCGTCAACGATGATGCTTCCGCTGTCAGGCCTTAAGACGCCTATGAGGTGCTTCAAGAGGACGCTCTTTCCGCCGCCGCTCCGGCCTATGATCGTGGTGGTCTCACCCTTGTTGATGGTGAGGTTCACGCCGCGGAGGACCTCCTGGCCGTTAAAGGATTTTCTCAGGTCTATTACCTCTATCATAACGCCTCTTTCACGAACTCCGCTCCCATGCCCTCACAGTAACAGGGAGGGCCTTCTGGCCCTTAAAGGATTTTCTCAGGTCTATTGCCTTTATCATGACACTATCCTCTTACGCTTCTCCCTCGCCTTTACAGTAACAGTGAGGTAAGGAAGTAATCCAGGACAAAGATAAGCACGGACGCCATGACCACGGCCTCTGTAGTGGCGTTGCTCACGCCCTTGGCGCCGTGCTCGCAGTTATAACCCTTGTAGCAACAGACCCATGATAGTATGAGGCCAAAGACAAGGGCCTTGATGAGCCCGCCGTATACGTCCTGAAAGACAAGTGCCGAGGTGGCTGAATCCATGTAACTTCCGTGGCTTATGCCAAGAAGTCCAACGCCGACGGCGTAACCGCTGAAAATACCCACAACATCAAAGATGCTTATAAGGAGTGGCATTACAAGTATTCCCGCAAGTATCTTCGGGGTAACGAGATACTTTAGCGGGTCAATGGTCATTACGTCAAGGGCAAGGATCTGCTCGCTTATTTTCATGATGCCTATCTCGGCTGTCATGGCAGAGCCTGCCCTGGCGCCCACCATGAGGGCCCCGAGAACAGGACCAAGTTCGCGCACAAGGCCCATGGATACGGTGGAGCCAAGGAGAGACTCGGAGCCAAAACCCCGGAGCGCGTAGTATCCCTGAAGGGCGAGGACCATGCCCGAGAAGGCCCCAACGAGTATGATAACAAAGAGGGACTTCACGCCGATGAAGTGCATCTCCTGGACAACTCGCCCGAGCCGGAGGGGTCTACGGAAGATGGTAAGGAGAAACTGGACAAAAAAGAGCACCATACGCCCCATCTCCATGAGAACGTCTATTGCCCAGCCGCCTATAACTGACAAGAACTTCAAGAAAAGACTCCCTCGCACTCTATATTATATATCTACCGGGCCATGGCTACGAGCCCTGCCCACGAGATACCCATGTTCCATGCCTTTGAATATATCATACCCCTTTTCAAAGGTGAACAATGTAATAACGCTTACAGAGGGTTGGTTGTCCTGTATGGTGGAAGGAGGGAGAGGGGGCGCCGTGCGGAAGAGGTCTTACCTTGAGCCCGGAGGAGGAGCCTGCGGGCCTTTGCCCTTCTTGTGCCGACCCTCGCCGGCCATCTCCTTGAAGGCATCGGCGAAGATCTTCACCCTGTGACGGCCAAGGTAACAATGGACATAGAACTTCTTGTCTTTGCCGGTCTTCAGGATATATGCGGCAAGGCGCCTTGCCTGTTCCTTGTTGGAATCATCGGAGAGATGCATGAAGTCCATGGGAAAATTCTTGAACTCCATGCCGTACTTTCTGGCCATGGCCCTTTCTTTTTCCACAAAGCCACCCTCTATCCTTGAGTCCGGGTCCATGAGGCTCACGAGCACCTGCACGCCCACGTGGTTCTTGAGTTTCTTCCACTCCCTCTTGTCAGGGTATGGTCCTATGACCACGTTTTTGCTTATGGGCCGCACCTCTCCCCTGACGAACTTCAGGGGATAGGACTCAGGCCTGAAGGCGCTGTACAGGCCAAAGCCGAAGAGGGCGATAAACAACGCCATCAGTATCCAGACCTTGCCCTCTGTACGCATTTTGTCACCCCTTCTTTTTTTCGTCAGTTTGCGTGTAACGCTTTAGCCGTTACAATAATTTTTTCCGGAAGGATTGTTTCCTTTGCCTTGCTTTTTTCTTCGTGGATGCGCCGCCCGCATATGCCGTGATATTTTATGCGAGGTAAGAGCACTGCGGGCTTATTGGTTTTCTTTGTCCCACTTTCTTTTTTCTAAAAGAAAGTGGGGAGGCCCTGGTCTTTCTTTCCTTAAAAGAGATAATCCAGCCCTGCCCTGTACTCCTCGTACTTGAAGCCCGAGGCGCTTGCAAGGGCGCTCCTCTCGTACTTTGCGCCGCCCCTGATGGTCAGGCGGTCTGTAATGTGGCCCTTCACCTGAAGGGAGAGTTTTGTCGTTGACTCGCTCGTGGAGTTAAATGACTGCACGCCTCCACCTGCCAGGGCGTCGTACTCGATGCGTCCGCCATAGAAAGAGCCGCGTGCCCTGCCGTAGATGGTGTGGGCGAAGAAATCAGCGGGGTCGAAGTAGCCATTATTGAGGTCATCTGAGAAGTCCCTGTAGTCGAGCCTGTAGCCGAGGGTAAAGAGAATGCCGTAGTATTCATGACTCTTTGAAACATCGAGGAAAAAGTCCTTGCGCCGGTTGCCGTCGGAGTAATCTCCGTATCTTATGCCTGTGGTAAAGTCCAGATACATGACATTGCCGGAGAGGTAGGCAAAGAACTCATCCAGCCTTATATTGTTACGTATAAGCTGGGCTGTGTCCAGAAGGGCGTAGTGGCTGTAGCCGGCTCCGGCCCTGAACCCCGCCGGGAGTTCCTGACGCAGTGAGACGCCTCCCGTGAGTTCTGACGTTGGGTTCGTTGGAGTGTCAAGGCTCAGGAATGCCAACTTTCCGGCGAGGGTGGTCTTCCGAAAGAGTTTGTATCGGACGCGGAGCCCCAGTGAGCGCGCCCTTGACCTGTCTGTCATGCGCGAGGCCTCGAACTGTGAGAAGACGAGGTCAAGTTTCAGCCCTGGCATGGGGGAATAATAGGCATCGGCGCTGTATATCTCAAGGTGGTTGCTGTCCGAGTCCTCTGAGACTATAAAGTCCAGACTGAGGAGCGGCCCTGTATCGAGGTTTATCTTATGACGCATTGACCTTGCCCCGGAATTTTCAGGGTCACTCTCGATAACGCCGTTTATCTGGCGCAGAGACTCCCGCCTCTTGCCCATCCACCAGAGCGTGCGCCCAAGTTCAAGCCTTGCCTCGGTGTTGGAGGGGTCCTCTGCGAGTATCTTCCTGTACTGCGCCACCGATGCCCTGTAATCACCCTTCCAGGCAAGGGCCCTGGCAAGGCCGAGTCTTGCCTCTGTGTCTCCCGGCTCAACAGAGAGGACCTTTCCGTATTCGGCTATGGACTCGCCGTAGTGTCCCTGCCAGGCAAGGGTTCGGGCAAGCCCCTTACGGGCGTCAGCCCTGTGGGGAAACCCTGAGAGGACTTCTCTATATAATTTCACGGCGTTGTCATAATCCTTGGACCAGGCCAGAAACCTCGCCTCCATGACCTTAAGTCCGGCCCTCGCGGCGCCGGGTTCCATCTCTTTTACAAGGGCATCGAGGATAGAGGCCGCTTTCTTATATTCGCCATTGGCCTTGAGGACCTTGACTTGCGAGAGCGTCGCCTCAATGTTCAGAGGTGAAGAGACTGCCTCAACGCCAGACTCCGAGGCTTGCGCCGCGGACGCAAGAATAGGCCCCAATGAAAGCGCAAGGGCCATGGAGACAAAGAGGCATAGCCGTGAAAAGACGGGGAATCGTACTCCCCTCTTATCTCTTTTTCCATGTATAGCCATGTTTCTCAACCCTCTCCCACTTTTTGCCTCCAAGGAGACTCTTGATAAGCGCCTCTGTGCGCCAGACGCTGTTAATCTGCCTGTAACCGAAGTTTTCCAACACCCCGTAGAGGAGCAGGATAAGGAAATCGGACTTTTTCGGGTATCGCATATAGGTCATCTCTTCAAGGAGTATGGCCCCTGTGGAAAGGAGTACACCAAGGAGAATGGCCACGGTCAGGAATAGGACAAAGAACCTCCCGTCCACGATGCCAAGGAAGAAGCAGAGCGTAACCACTACATAACCCGCCACCTCCACCACAGGCCCAAGCATCTCGATAATGAACTGGTAGGGCAAGGAGAAGAGGCCCACAGTTGAGTATCTGGGATTGAATATCATGCTCTTGTGCTTTATTATGGATTGAATGAGCCCCATGTGCCAGCGCCGTCTCTGCCTCGCGAGCATTTTAAAGGACTGCGGGGCCTCTGTCCAGCATACAGGGTCTGGCACAAAGAGTATCTTGTATTTTCTACCCTCATCTATAAAGCGCTCGTGCAGGGTAAGTATGAGGTCCATATCCTCGGTCACGGTTCTGGCCGTATATCCGCCCACCTCAAGGAGGGCCCTCTTGTTCACAACCGAGAAGGTTCCGGAGATTATAAGAAGGGCGTTTATGGCGCTCCAGCCGGCCCTCCCGAAGAGGAAACTCCTCATGTACTCAACTATCTGGAACCTCGAAAGGCTGTCCTCCGGGAGCCGTAGTTCCTCGATCCTCCCGCCCCTCATCTTGCATCCATTGAGTATCTTCACGATGCCGCCTGTGCCGATAATGGTCTTGGGGTCCTCGATTACGGCTCGCATGAGCCTTCTTATGGCCTTTTCCTCAAGAATGGAGTCAGCGTCAACAGAGCATATATAGGGGGCCCTTGATGCGTTTACACCCACGTTAAGGGAATCCGCCTTGCCTCCATGGTCCTTTGAGATAATAGTGAGATTGGGAATGGATGGGTTGACGTAAAAACCCCTTACATCAGAGGTATCGAGTATCTTCCTGTAGACAAGGTCTATCCTCTCAAGTTTAAAGGCCTTGATGAGCCTCTCGAGCGTTGCGTCCTCCGAGCCGTCGTCCACCACTATTACCTCGTAATCAGGGTAGTCCTGGCGCAGAAGGGCCTTTACCGTATCCACGATATTGCCTTCCTCGTTATAGGTGGCGATTATCATGCTCACGGGAAGGAGAAGGGCCTCTGGCATATCGGCCTGATACCTGCCGTACCTGAGGCGCTTCATGTGCCTTACGATGACAATGGTGGCGACTATGAGGAGGAAGGCGTAAATGATGTTGGCAACTCCGAAGTATGCGATGACCCCGTAGTTGAACCAGTCTATAATGGTATATACGTTCACGAAATGGTCCTCCAGAAACTGACAATCAAATTAGGTTACCTCTGAATACTCATCCCTGACTTGAGTGGGGACGGAAAAGGAAGAAGAGGATTTTTCTTTTTCTCGGATTTTCATTAACTTGAAGTTATTGGAAAGAAGTGCGCGGCAAGTACCAGATTAGAGAAATGAATGGGTAAATCAGGGATAACCCATGGCCGCCCTGGCGGCCTTTCTCACGGTAACGTCAGGGTCGTTATTTGCAACAACCTTGATGGCCTCCTGTGTCCTTTTCATGGTGAAACGGCCCAGTATCTTAAGGAGTATGCGCCTTGCGCCTGGAGAGCAATCCCTCTCAAGGGCGCTTATAAGGGGCGAGATAGCCCCGTTAAGCCCCATTGCGTAAAGGGTGTCCTCGGCCTTTTTTCTAAGTTCCTCTCTGCTGTCCTCAAGGCTTTCCACAACGCGCCAGACCAGCCCGGAGCGCTGAAGTTCCTCAACGGCCTGCTCTCTTGCATAGGCGTCATCATGGTTAAGGAGAATATCGCGAAGGGCCTCGAGGGAGTGATCTTTCATCAGGCCCAGGGCCTCTGCGGCGGCGCGCCTGACCTGCCAGTTGGGGTCAAAGAGCCTCACCTTTATCTTATCCACGGCCTGTGGGACGTATATGAGCCCCAGGGCCCTGGTGCAGTGGAGCCTTACCACCCAGAAGGGGTCCTCTGTAAGGATCATGAGGTCACTGATTGCCGCCCGGCTCCGTGTCTTACCGAGCCCCCTTGCGGCCTTTGCACGGACGTCGGGTTCACGGTCAAGGAGAGCGAGGCAGAGAACATCAGCCACGGCGGGGTCGGAAAGGTTGCCCATTATATCCACTACCACGGCCCTGACCCTCCAGTTACTGCTCTTGAGTCCCTGCCTCAGGACCTTGACGGAAACCCTGCCAAAGGATATAAGTGCGGACTTCACGATCCTCATCGAGACTTTGTCGAGTGAGTCAACACAGTTCAGGAGGCAGTTCACGATGGCCGGAACCCCTCTCTCGTCTCCAATGAGCCCGAGGGCGTAAACAGCCATGTTGCGCACATCCCTCGCTTCGTCGCCAAGGGCGGCGATGAGGTTGTCAAGGGCGCGCGCGCACCGTATGACGCCGAGCCTCTCGGCAGAACGGGCCCTCTCCCAGACCCTTGTGCTGTTTAACGATTTCAGATAATGATCCACATAACCGAGCTTCTCGAAGAACCCGTAGACCCTTGGATAGAGACGGGGCTCCACAAAGTCCATCTGGTCCGTAAGGGCCTCCTCGATGACAATCCAGTCCATGGAGCCCTTCCTTGAACGGAGCCGCTCGGCGGAGACATTCCCCGGGTAATGCACCATGGAAGAGACGATGGGACCATAGTATGCCCTCTTCATGTCGAGACGGAGGAAGCGCTGCCTTCGGAAAAAACGTCTCAGGAAGGCGAAGAGGATAATGAGGACAATGGTGCCGAAGATAAAGGCAATTGTGAGGATAAGGGCCTGGCGGGTCACGATAAGGACTCTTTAATTAGGAGATTATGGAGACGCCCAGCTGTCTTTGAGGAGTGGGCGTATGGAGGGTAGGTCGCGGCCCGAGAAAAGGCAAGATTGGTCTCAAAAGAAGTATACTACACCGTTATCCCTGGTGTCAAGGGTTTTTTTACGTGTTCTCAAAAAAAACTCTGAACTGGCCAGGCGTGGTCTCTGGCCCTCAATCGCTCTCATGGGAGCGCCAGTGCTCAACCCCTGAGATAAACTCAATATCAAAGGAACGGCGCTGGTCCGGGCTCAGTATCTTTCTCATGGCGACTATGTGGCTGTACCTCTTCACCATGATGTTGTTCCTGAGGGCGCCAATCTCCTTTATCTTCCTCTTGATGGCGAGCATATCCGGTTTCTTACTCGTTACCATGTTCTTGAGCTCGGCCTTTCTGAAGGCGAGTTCCGCCTTCAACGGCCCCATATTCCTCTTGATCTCCAAATGCATACTCTCGAGCTTGGCCCTCTGGTCCGGGCTAAGGGAATCCTGCCATCCGTAATGGCCGTGCCTCATGGCCCCGCCGTGGGCCCTTGACATGGCTGTGCTGCGAACCATTACATTCTTGTGCTTTTCGGCTACCTTCTTGGACGAATCGGCGTATGAGAGACCTGTAAAGACAAAAAAGACAAGCGCCGTAACCGCAATGCTCTTAATAGATTTCATCTATTCCCCCCCTCTTAATGTGTAATGCCTCGATGTAAGAAGCAATGTATCTTTATTGATAAGCCCGGCAGAAAAATGATTTTTCAAGTAATCATTATACATATACTGTTAGGAATGGCAACAAAATACCCTGAGTCCGAAAAAAAGCAAGGGCGCGCCCAACGGCGCGCCCTTGCCCCTGTTACCATCCGCCAAGTCTTAATCGCTCCTGGCAAATCTTACGCCGCCGCCGGGGCGATACGTTACGTGAGCCCCGGAAAGATGCCTCTTGGTCTCACTGAAACCAATGACCGAGACCTTCCCGGAGCATACCCTGTAATCGCGCACCACCGTAACCCTGGCATTAGCCTTGAGACTAACGCGCTTCAGGCTCACCGTGGCACATCCCTCCGTGGGTCCCTCATTACCATAGAAGCCATAGTATCTCGTACCGCCTACGTTCTTTACAAAGTCTGTCTTTAAAAGCGCTATCTCGCGCACCGTATCCTCAATGGAACTCCGCCCTGAGGCCCACTGCCCCTCAAGAGACCTGAGCCTCTTCGCCTCAAGGGCGCTGTCCTTTACATAATCCACTCCCTCAAGGGCAACCCCTTCGCGCAGTTCCACCACATCCCTGCCGCCATTGATAAAATCATAGTTCTTCATTACCTGAAACTTCGCCTGCCCCTCTCCATCACAGGCCGCAAACCATACCCCCCCTGAGCCCTTTAAGAGCAGGTAGGTAAAGGCCTCGATGGCCGGGACCTCGGTGAGGCGCTTGAACCTGCCGTATCGCATTGGGATGACGTAACGGGGGCGCCCGCCCCGGGTCACGCAGGATATTGTCGCAGTCTCAAAGATGTCTATGGATGAGTACCCCGACTCTCGCTCTCCTTTGGAGAAAGGACTGCGCGAGAGTACCTTCGGGGCCTCGCGGAGCGCGCCAAGTGACGGAAGGGCCACGGCCTTGTATCTCGCGGGCTCCACTGCGTGCTCCATCATCAACCCAACAAGTCCATGACCCGTGTTATCATCATACCTTCCAAGCACCCTGTAGTCCCTGTCCCCGGCAAGTCCATCTGGAAGGCTGGTGAGGATAAATGTATGGGTCCTGTCTACAATATATACGGCCCGTACGCCGGTCTGCCCTATAAACGCCTGCCTCAGCCCGCCTCCTGCGGCAAAGGCCCCCCAAGGCATGAGGGATAGAAGGGCAAAAAGAACAAAGACCGCCCTGAGTAAAAGTGTCTTCACCATCTCAACCTCCTCAATGTGTGCTGTGTCTACATGTAATGCTTCTTCACCTATGTCCAGGTATTGCACAGGCCATGCCATGGCCCCATCCTGGCCATAACATCCCTTAAAACAAGAGGAAAATCGAGAAACACAGACGCAGGGCAAATCAAGGAGCTGTGCGCTTCTGGCATATCTTCAAGGTTTGCGAGGCAAGTCGTGATCACCAGAAGAGCGTCCACGAAAGAAAAAACGCGCGGAAAGGGCACGGGGTGTGCGCTTTTTCCCCCTGTGCGCTTTTGGAGGCTTCCCAGATAGAGATAACCGCGGGACAAGTCCCCATAGGTATTGACCTCAGCCTCAATTTGGTTTTATAATAATCTCCATACGCCATACGCGCCCCCTGAGGATCAACCCTGTAAGAAGGCAGATAATCTTGTCAGAACGAAGGGCGAACAAGAGGGTATCCCTAAGAGACAATGTCCGCTACGGCCCCACAGAGCCGCCGCAACACATCTCTTTTATTACCAACCTCTCCACCACGGGAGTCTACATACATACAAACAGGGTCTTCGCCCTCGGTACAAGGCTCTTTCTTGTCTTTGAGACCAGGAACGGCAGACTCAAGGCCGAGGGTGTAGTAGTCTGGACGAGAAAGGCCCCACCCCACCTCATTCGTCATATCAAGAGCGGCATGGGCATCAAGTTCACAAGGGCTGATGAGGCCCTGCTCGACCTTGTGCGGGAGAGGTCCTGAAAAGACGCTGTTCCTGCCTTCCCCCTTTCTCTCCCATAGCCGCCCGCTTTCCAAACCCCCTGCCCTGTGCTATGATTATGTGATACAAGTTAACAATGACAGGGCTAAACCATGATAAAAAAGACATCAAGACTCGTAGTCCCCAATGACCCCGGCTACATAAAGGGCATAACCGCCTACTCAAGGGAACTGGCACGGCGCATGGGCTTTACGCCGACCGAGACAAGGCAGATAAACCGCGCCCTCTCCGTTGCGGCCATGAATGTAATGACCGAGGCCTTCAACCCCTATGACGACGAGTTCTTCGAGATTACCTTCAAGGCACACGATGACGGCCTGCAGATAAACATTGACGACATGGGCCTGCCCTTTTCATTCAATGTCAGGGAGAAGAAGGAGACGGCCACGGACCTCAAGGCCATAGAGAGGAACGTCGACAAGGTGGTCTTTGTGAACAGGGGCAAGAAGGGCAAGGAGCTCCAGATGTTCAAGTACCTCAAAGGCAGGCACGTTGAGGAGATATTCACGCCAGAGGAATTAAGGCCCTTTGGTGTCTGCGAGATACCGGCGCGGGACCGTGACCTTGAGATACGCCCCATGAGGCCCGAAGAGGCCACCGAGGTATCGCGGTGCATTTACAGGACCTACCGTTACACCTACCTGAAGGAAGACCTCTACTTTCCCGAACGTATCGAGACCATGAACCGCGATGGCAAGATGGTCTCCATAGTTGCCGTGAACGAAAAGGACGAAGTTGCCGGACACTTCGCCATCATGCCGAGACCCAACGGCAAGGTGGCCGAGATAGGCGTTGCCGTTGTAATGCCAAGGTACAGGGGCAGGGGAATCATGAAGAAGATGCTCACGCGCCTCATGGACGAGGCGCGTGAGCGCTCGCTATATGCGCTTTACGGCAACGCCCTTACAGTGCATGCCCTCAGCCAGAGGGCCAACCTCAAGTTCGGTTTTCACGAGACAGCCCTGCAGCTCGGCTGGATTCCCCCCGGCTCGACACGGGTCATAAAGGAACGGGGGCTAAAGGGCGCTGGCAACATCCTTACCTTCTTCAAGTACCTTAAGGAGACCCCTCCCTACCCTGTATTCATACCCGGTCATTACTCGAAAATACTCTCAAGGATATACGCGGGCCTTGGGCTCATGCGCGTACAAGAACCTCCCATGCCCATCACAATGGCCGTGCTCACGCCCGAGTCGGAGATAAACCTCAAACTCAAACCCCTTCACAGGACGGCCATTATCGAGGTACGACGCTTTGGAAAGGACTTCCTTGAGCGCCTGAGGGCCAAGACCTCTGAACTCTCAAGAAGGAACTTCAACGCCCTGTACATGGACCTTGAACTGAGAGACCCCTTTACCCCCGAGGCCGCGCTCATGGCCGAGGATCTGGGTTTTTTCTTCTCGGGCCTTTTGCCCGACTTCTCGGGCGGCGATATACTCAGGCTCCAGCGATATAATACACGGGTATGTTACGATGAGATTCACACGTCCTCGGTCTTTGGAAACGAGATCGTAAAGTATATTGAATCAGAGGACCGGCGGATAAAGTTTCATCAGGGGGCCATACCCTGATGGACGGGGGGCAAGGGGCGGAGGCGGTAGGCCCTCTTCTTGCTCTGTCTATGATAGGGCCCCTGACAACAATCTCCTCAGCGCCCCCATGGGGCCGTCAAAGAACCCCACGAGCCTTGAGCTCTCGTATAGTTCCCTGAGGGGTAGGCGGGACCTGTGGGCAAAGTATATCTTTCGCCTGATGACGCTACTATCCCTGTAGAGCCCGTCCCTCAGCCCACCTGCATACCTTGACTTGAAAAAAGATAGGCCCTTGAAGGGATACATGGCGCCGCCTCTCTCGTAAAGGAAACGGAAGATGTGCTTCATGAGGGACGAATGCCTGTACATGGCGTCCTCCACGTCGCAGAATGGCGAGAGCCCCAGCGAGAGGGCCTCGACGCCTTCTTTTCTGAAGGTGTCTATGGCGCGTCTCATGACAAGGGCCAGCGTTCCGGGATGAGCGCTTACGCGGGTTCTCAGTGCGCAGGCAAGGTAACCATAGACACGGCCATCCCTGTACATGGGGTCAAAGAAGATAAAACCCGTTACGCGCCCCCCATCGGTAGCGATGAACCTTCTAACATCGGGCTCGTCGCGGTACACGGCCCTTCTCACAAGGAACCAGAACTCACGGTCTCTTACCTTTTTTGTCGTAAGCCATTCTTCTGTAACCTCGCGGAGCTCAGCCTCAAGGCCCGGCCTTCCCCTCGACTCCCTTACGCGAACGCCGGCCTCAACGGCCCTCCTTATCATCCTCCTCATTGACTCCTTTGCCCTCCCCCGGTAAGTATACCCGCCAAGGAGTATCTCTGTCTCCACGCCCATCTCATTCACATAAAAGCCCATGTCCGAGAGCCGCGCCGCGGCCTCCGGCGTTACGTGGAGAAAGGCCGCGCGCGGAAAACGCTCGAGAAATGCCCCCACAAGGCGAGGGTAATCATCAAGGGCGCAGAGGGGATTTGAGAGGGCAAAGGCAGTACCCGAGGGGGCCAGGGCATAGGGTATGTAACCCTTGCCCGGGAGAAAGAAGTAGTCAAGCCCTTCCTGTAGAGAGGAATAGGCCGGGCTGTGAGAGCCGTACTTGAGGAGATAATCCCTGAGTGTGGACTTCATCTCTGGTTCCCATATTTTCTCTTCACATGCATACCCCTTATTAAAACACCACTTGGCCGCCTTTTCAAGGCGCCGCGCTCAAGCGCCCCTCTCACGCCTCCTCACCCACCCTAAGGAACCTCTGCATAATTCGTCCCTGAACTGATCAGACTTTCCCTTTAAAAAATCCCCTCATTGGTTTTCTTTGTCTTACTTTCTTTTTTCTAAAAGAAAGTAAGGAAAATTTTCCATGCGTTAGTTCTTTTTTTCATGTATAATCAGGAAAAATCCAGAGGGAGGTGCAAATGGCCAAATCGATTACTGCTATCAAGGACATCCTGAGGCGCGAGGAGAGGCTTGTCGAGAAGATTAAGGACACCATAACCCTCATGGCCCACAAGGAGTCAAAGGCCCTGATGCGCGGTTTTCTCAAGAACAAGAGGGCCGAGGTAAGGGAATACAAGAAGATAATAAAGAACAGCGAGAAGTGCCCGGCCATCAAGAAACCTGCGGCAAAAAAGAAGACAGCGGGCAGGCGCAAGAAGTCCTGATTCTGCTGAGGTGGAAAACGCGCGGGGCGTTCTCATATTAAGGGACGCCCTGCCCTGTATAGAGGCGCTGGTCTTTAATAGCGCAAGGAGTCTTGAGATGAGCAACGGACTACCGGCCTTTTTTCAGGAGGTAAGCGAGAGGTTTCCAGAGGTCTTCCGGCACTATAGCGCCCTTGGCGAATCCGTGTCCGCGCTCGGGGCCATGGACGAAAAGACTCAAGAACTGGTAAAACTGGGTATAGCCATAGGCGCCGGCACTGAGGGCGCTGTTCATTCACACACGAGGAGGGCCCTTGGGCTCGGGGCCACGGAGAAGGAAATTGTCCAGTGCGCGCTCCTTGCCATTACGGCCATAGGGTGGCCCGGAGCCATGGCGGCGCTAACGTGGATTGACGACATCATCGCGGACATAAAGTCCGAGTAGGTCCACGCCAAAGCCCGGTCAGGGCTCTTCAGGGAACCACTGGTCAAGGCACCTTTCCTTAATTCGTCTCTGAATCAAGGACAAATTTCCTCTACCCCGGAGGAACTGCACTTCATTATTGAACCAGTGGGAATGAACTTGTTGTTGTTTTTTTCTCCACTCCATATTTCACTTTTTTCAATAATCAATCCCCACGTCCTCCCTGCCGCTTTTATCATCCGCCATGGGATCAACGATACTGATTAGTGTCTGGCCGGGCACTGCCTGAGGGATTTTTGTCCGGGTAAAGACGCTTGCCTCGCCGGTATCAGAGACAAGAAATAGCGGCGTTGCAGAGGGAAACTTCTTTAGAAAATCCTCATAACCGAACTCTTCCGTAAGCCTTGTCTTCTTGAGAACAGCCCCGCGAGCGAACCTCCTTGAGATGGACCAGTAATCGCAGTCCGGCCCGAAGAGGAACCTGCCGTGAAGGCCATCGGACATGGACTTGCCAGGGGACTTGCCAAGCACGAGCTGGTAGAGCTCTGAACTGTCGAATATGCGCTTGAAGTGAAGTATGGCAAGGGAGTTGGTCTCGTTGTTGGGCGTCATGGCAAGGAGTCTCCCTATGCCGTCCATATCTATGTCCTTCAAGACTGACTCGGATGTGCCGCTCCCGTGGTAGGCCTTGAGGCCTCTCATTCTCGCGGCCATGACGCTTGCGCGGTTTGTATCCACGAGCGCCACCTTCAGGCCCGTGTCCATAAGGGTCTTCGCCAGTTCCTGCGCCCAGGAAGAGGCCCCTATAATAAAAAATCCGCTTGGTTTCGCCATTGCCACGCCGAGGAGCCTTGCGAATACACCTGCGCCAAGGCCGTAAAATACCACTGTGGCAATAATTACGTAGAATGTCACGGAGAGAAGTTCGGCCCCCTGGGCACTGCCCGCCTCCACGAGGCGGAGCGCGAAGACAGATGATACGGCGGCGGCCACTATTCCCCTTGGGGCAACGAGGGCTATGAAGGCGCGCTCGGACCACGTAAGGGCCGAGCCCAGCGTTGAGACCATGACCGCCGCCGGGCGGACGACGAAGACCATGACGGCAGTGAAGAGAAGGCTCTCAAGGGCGAGGTGAGAAAAACCATCAGTCTTGAGGCGCGCGGCAAGGACGATGAAGAGCACGGATATGAGGAGCACTCGGAGGTTTTCCTTGAACTCCACGATATGGCTTATGTTGACTCCGCCCCGGTTCGTGAGAAAGGCCCCCAAGAGCGTTACGGCGAGGAGGCCGGACTCGGGTTGAACGAGGTTTGAGAACGTATAGGAGCCAAATATCATGAAGAGCGTCACGGCGTTCTGCATGAAGTCCGGGACAAGGTAGCGCTTGAGAAGGGCTATGAGAATAAAGCCCGCCCCAAGGCCGGTTACGCCTCCGGCAAGGAGGGTCTTCAGTATGCCCAGGGCCGCGACGCCATGCACCTGGTGGAACCTTCCTCCTGCAATGGCCTCGTAGACAAGGACAGCGAATACGGCCCCGAGCGGGTCTGTGACAATGGCCTCCCAGCGGAGCACGCAGGCCACCCTTCTGGTGGGCCTTATCTGTCTTAGCAGGGGAATAATGACCGTGGGACCGGTTACGACGAGTATGGCGCCAAGGAGGAGGGCCATCTGCACGGTGAAGCCGAGGACGTAATAGGCGGCCACAGCGCCGAGTATCCATGTGACAATGGTTCCCGTAATGACGAGCCTGTTGACAACAGCACCCTGACCGCGGAGTTCATCGAGTTTGAGGCTGAGGCCCCCCTCGAAGAGTATAACGGCCACGGCAAGGGAGACCATTGGGAGGAGGGTATCTCCAAAGATGGCGTCTGGGTCTATTATACCCGTGAGCGGCCCCGCGACTATGCCGAAGACAAGGAGCACCAGTATGGACGGAACCCTCACGAGCCAGGCAATCCACTGGGCGGCAATGCCGAGCATTACGATTACGGCGCTCCATATGATTATGTCCTCGCTCATTGCAGGTTGGCCTTTCTTTTGTAACCACTGGCCATGAAATGATGCCATGCGGGCCGGGAACGCCTCTTAACTGGGCCGCCGGACCTTTGAGTCCAGATTGCAGATAAGGCCCTCGAGCTCGCTTAACTGCCGCCTTGTGCCCACGACAACGAGTTTGTCTCCCTCTGCTATGATGAGGTCGCGGGGCGGGCTTGGTATTATGCCTTCGCGGTCCTTTTTAAGTATGGCGAGTATGTTGGCCCCTTCCTCGCATAGAGTCCTTGCCTCGCCCATGGTAATGCCCACAAAGGACGAATCCGCCCTTATGAGTACCTCTTCGAGGACGAGCTCAATGTCGCGCGCGTGCATTACCACGTCGAGAAAGTCAACGACAGCGGGACGAAGAAGAAGGCTCGCGAGCCGTTTTCCGCCTATGCTGTATGGAGAAAGGACACGGTCGGCCCCGGCCTTCAGGAGTTTGAACTCCGTCTTCTCGATATTCGAGCGGGCCACGATGAAGATGTCTCTCTTCAAGTTCCGGGCAGATAGCGAGACGTAGACGTTATCTGCGTCCGAGTCCGTAGCCGTCACAAGCCCCCTGGCCCGCAGGATGCCCGCGCTCTTGAGCACCTCGTCGTCTGTGGCGTCTCCTTCCACATAAAGGTAGCCAGCGGCGGCGCAGGCCGAGATCCCCTCGGCCTTTGTATCCACAACAACAAAGGGTACGTTCTCCCTTGATAACTCCATGGCCACCTGAGCGCCCACCCTTCCAAAACCGCAGATAATATAATGCCCGTTAAGGGCGTCTATCTTCTTCTTCATCCTCCTCCTCCCCAGGACGCCTTCGAGCTGCCCTGAAACCACGTACTCCGAGAGTGTTGTAAAGATATAAAAGAATGTGCCAACGCCAAGGACTATAAGAATTGTTACAAGGACCCTGCCATGAGGTGTGAGCGGGCGCACCTCGTTAAAGCCCACGGTGGATATGGTGATAAAGGTCATATAGAGGGCGTCAAAAAAACCCCAACCCTCTACGGCCATTAGCCCCACAACTCCAAGGACAATTACGCAGACAAGAAGCAGTCCTATCTTCCAGAAGTGTTTCAGCCAGTGCATGAAACGTCAGACCTCCCCTTCCAACCCCTCACAAGAGTTTTACCACAAAAAAGGCCCTTAAAAAAGGACGGTCTCGGCAAGAAGGGCTACCTGAACCCAAAGCCCGCGGCGGCAATGGCGCCCAACTGTTTGACATTGCATAGAATCAGGGATATAAAAGAGTCTGCCATTGACTGACTCTCTGGCAAGCGCTCCCCTTCATGGGGATAATATTTATTCACTGAACAAAAGACCTTCATGCCAGACCTTTACGCGCCGCCATCAGAGGAGAGGCGCTCAAACATACTTATCCTCTTCTGCTTCTTTCTAACGGGCCTCACGGGCCTTGTCTATGAACTGGTCTGGATACGGCTCCTCATCCTTGCCTTCGGGTCCACGCAGTTTGCCATCACAACAGTTCTCGTAACCTTCATGTCGGGCCTTGCCCTCGGAAGCCTCGTCTTTGGACGTCTCATGGACAGGGTCTCCATGCCTCTCAAGGTATACGCAGGTATCGAGGTGGTCCTTGGCCTTTACTGCATTATCTCCCCGGCGGTCTTTGTCTCTGTCCGTTACCTCTACGGGGCCCTTGAGGGCGGCGCGGCGGCAACGCATTACGCGGGCTTTGAGTGGGCGCAGTTTTTCCTCTCTTTCTCGGCGCTCATCATACCTACTACGCTCCTTGGAGGAACCCTTCCCGCGCTGGTAAAGTACCTTGCCTCGAGCTCCGGGCGCGTGGGGTTTCATACGGCGGTACCCTACGCAGTAAACACCATAGGGGCTGTTGCCGGGTGCCTGGCAACGGGCTTTTTTCTACTCTATTTCCTCGGCCTTACGACCACGCTATATACCGCAGGCTCCCTCGACCTTGTTGTTGGGGCTTCCATATTTCTTATCTATTGCCGAAGAGGCGCAGGTGTCTCAGTGAGCCCCAAGACCACAGAGGCTCTCCCATCTGCGGCCCGGGCCAGAGGTACAACAGAGAGAGGCCCTGACTATACCCATGGCCAGAGGACCAAGACAGTGGGACTTATCATTATTGGCGCCTTTTTTGTATCAGGTTTTTGCGCCCTCTCCTACGAGGTCCTCTGGACAAGGATCTTCTCCCTCGTAATCGGCTCTTCTGTATACGCCTTTACCATCATGCTCGCAACCTTTCTTGCGGGAATAGGCGCGGGGAGCATACTCTTTGCCCCCTATGTGGACAGGCTCAGAAGACCGCTTGTCTGGTTCGGCGCCCTTGAGGCCCTCATAGGGTTTGCCGGGCTCTTTTCCATATTCATATACAGAGAACTGCCCTTCATATTCTACAACCTCAAGTCAGCCTTTGCCGGACGCTTCGCCCTCTTTCAGATTATACAGTTCGGGCTCTGCGCCACCATCATCCTCATACCCACCCTTGCCATGGGCGCCATATTCCCCCTTGTGGGAAGGATATACACCAGGGGAATCTCAACAGTGGGGAAAAACATCGGAGACCTATATTTTTCCAATACCGCGGGCTCCATCTTTGGCTCCTTTATCGCCGGGTTCTTGCTCATACCGCTCCTCGGGGTGCAACGCGGCGTTATAATAACAGCGGCCCTTAATATACTCATCGCCATCCTCATACTCAACCTTACGGCCTTGAAGACAACGCTCCGAGGGGCCCTCACCATTGCCATGGTTTTTGTCTTCTCCGCCACGGCCCTCAACCTTCCGCCCTGGGAGAGGATGGTCATGACCACGGGACTTTATGTAAACCCCCTTGAGAAAAAGGAAGTAGAGTCACTGCAGGAGGGGACTGCAAAGGACCGCCTCGTCTATTACAAAGAAGGCGTCAATGCCGTTATTACAGTGCGTGAACGCTCGGAGGACGGCCATACCATAAGGACCTATCAGGCCAATGGCAAGCAGGAGGCCGCGGTGGTAGACGGCAAGGGCGCCAATGCCTGGGCAACCCTTGGACATGTACCCATGATGCTCAAGAGTGGAAAGACAGAGAACGCCCTGCTTGTTGGGCTCGGAGCGGGTATTACCCTTGGGGCCATGGAGTACTACCCCTTCCGCTCAGTTGACGTGGTGGAGATAGAGCCCTCTGTTATCGGGGCCGCGAGGTTTTTCAGTAGATCCAACAACAACGCCCTTGACGACCCGAGGGTAAGGATGCATATAGCGGACGGCAGGAGCTTTCTCTTTTCCACGAAGAAAAAATACGACGTAATCATCTCGGCTGTCTCAGACCCCTGGATTACTGGCGTGGCCAACCTCTTTACCTTCGAGTATTTCTCCGCCCTCCGGGATAAACTCAACGACAACGGAGTCGTGGCCGTCTGGTTCAATAACTACAGGACCACACCCGAGGAGATGAAGATAGGCCTCAATACCTTTGCGGCAGTCTTTCCCCAGGTAAGCATCTGGTTCCACTATACCGATGTCTTCGACCTCGTGGTGGTGGGCACAAAGGGGGCTCAGCCCCTTGACATCGCCGAACTCCGCGCCCGCCTTGCGGCACCCTCCATAAGAGAGGGACTCTCATCCATAGGCGTACAAAGCCCCGTTGACTTTTTTGACCTCTTCCTTATGGGTAACAACGACCTCAGGAGATATACGGGCAGAACTCCTCTCAATACTGACGAGCGGCCGCTTATAGAGTTTACCCTGCCGCGCCATCTCTACAGAAGTTTCTCTGGCCGAAAAAACATAGAAGAGATGCTCACCAATGTAAGGGCTATTACCCCTCCACTGCGGATTCCACCTGGAGGCGAAGAGGCCTTTTACATGGCCCTTGGAAGATCATACAATGAGTTCAACTTCAGGCTGAAGGAGGCCTACCGGGCTTTTGAGAAGGTCCTTGAGATAAACCCCCGTAATACCGAGGCCGCAGGCCTTGCCGAGGGCCTTGAAAGAGAGCTGGCCCTGCGGCCTCAACGCTGACCCCGGGCCCTGACCCCCGCCCCTTCCCGCAACACACCCTTACTCAGTCCATCTTGAAGATGGCCGTTTTTGGGTGAAAGGAATACCAGACAAACCAGTAGGAGACAAGGCCGGGCAGACGCTCGCCTGTGCCGAGCGTGGCATAGGCATCTTCAGAGTCCCTGTCAAAGTAGACCCTTATCTCAACCTTGCCAAGGGTGTCGGTAACGGGGGAGCGGGACTTTCTGAGGACGCTGAAGGGGTAGGCCTTTATGGCTCCGCCATACTCCAGACCAAGGACAAGTTCCTTTGAGGGCAGGTAGGGCGGAGGCTTTGGGCTTCGGAAGAATGAAAAGGGGCTGCTCCTGTATCCCCTGTAGGGGTCTCGTGTATAGTCCCGGGCATAGCCAGTCTTCGTTGAGAGGACCACGGTATTTGGGAAGAGTTCCTTCCACCTCTTCCATGTGGTGAGCCTCGAGGGTATGGGCTTAAGATGCGTGCCTGTCATGGGCCCGGTCACGGCCTCGCGCCTTATCTGCGACCAGAGGCTCTCTGTCTCGCGGTCGTAAAAGAGCACATTCGAGTGATAGAGCCTGCCAGAGACGCCGAAGTTATAGGTCCTCTCTCCTATCTTCCGGCCATAGACCTGGCCGGTCCCGGAGAGTGGTCACCACGTGGCAAGTATGGGCAGGCCCGCTATGCTGTCGTTTACGGCCTCGTGCCAGTTGAGTATCTTTACGGGGTATGCCTTTGCGCCGCCCTTTACGGCTACGCCAAGGACCCTGTCGCTATCCTTCATGAAAGAGGCCTCAGAGGCCCTCACAAAGACCGGCGCGGTAATGGCGGGTATGCCGTCCTTTGGCGGTCCTCCGGAGCGTATCTCCGAGAGGGGCACGGAGTGCCTTGAGAGATCAAAGCCCGCGCACAGGAGAAGTATTGTTATTAAGGCAAAACCCTTGAGTAATCTCGCCATCTTAAATCCCCCGCGCCTTAAGAAAAGGATAAATTAATGAAAATCCATGGAACCATCATGGGAATTTCAGAAAACTTCCACCCCCCAACGGGAGTTGAAAGGCCACATATTAACTATGCCCTGTCATGGAGACTTGTCAAGAGGGGGGGATATGGGGGAGGTGGAAAGGTGAGTAAAAAAGCAAGAGCAGTCCAACCAGGGACAGAGGCCCCTTCAGTTCGAGGTGCCGGGTTGAATGCCCTGGTGCGATGGCGTAAAGAGGTCTACCGAGTCCAGCTCGGCCCTGGCGTCCACCGCGATAACACCCTCTTCGTATACAATAAGGGGGTTTATCTCAAGGGCCTTGAGGCCGTCCGTTGCCTCAACCACCTTGGAGATGGTGACAAGAGTCCTGGCAACGGTCTCTATGTCGAGCCTCGGGGAGCCTCGGAAACCCTCGAGGAGAGGAAAGCCCTTTACCTCGCGCATCATCTTCAGGGCAGACTCCACGTCCATTGGCGCGAGCCCGAAACTTACGTCCTTCATGAGTTCCACGGCCACCCCGCCTGTGCCGAACATGGCCGTCACGCCGAACTGCTGGTCTTTCACTGCCCCAACTATTACTTCCACTCCCTCTGGCACCATCTCTTCTATTATAAAGCCCTCTATCATGGCCATGGGCATCTCATCGGCCACGCGAAGGATTATCTCCGACCAGGCATCCTCTATCTCCTGGGGCCCTGTAAGCCCGGTCCTTACACCGCCAACATCGCTCTTGTGCACCACGCTTGGGGAGATGAGTTTCAGGACAAGGGGGTAGCCTATCTTCTCGCCCTCCTCTATGGCAACGCTCACGTCTTTTACAACCTCGAACCTCGGCACAGGTATGCCCACAAGGCGGAGTATTTCCTTGGCCGCCGGCTCCACAAGGTTCTCCCTCTCAAGGCTGAGAGACTCTTTTACAAGTCGTTCTATGGCGTTTATATCCATCTTCAATCCTCTCCCGCCCCATTTCTTGCCGAGATAAAAGAGGCGGCAAGGGCCGCGTCCTCTGGAGTAAGAAAGACGGGAAGGCCGCTTAAGCGAAAGAGTTCAGTCTTCTGCCTTGTGAACTTTCCGCCAGGGGTGCAGATAATAACGGGCTTGCCAATCTCTTTTTTTATTTTACCTACCATCTTCGCGAGATTATCCGTGAGTCCGGGCGGTCCCCAGAGAGCCGCCACAATAGCCATGTCATAGTTATCCCCATCGAGTGTCTTTCTGAGGGCCTCGCCAAAATGGCTGTCTGTTACGCTTCCCGTAAGGTCCATGGGGTTTGCAATGGAACAGACGGGGGGCAAGAGGCCGCCAAGATCCCCTGCAACGTCATCAGGGAGGGGCGGCACGGCAAGGCCGAGGTCCGCGCACTCATCTGCTATGGAGACACCCATGCCCCCTCCGTCGGTTATTATCATTACACGCTTGCCTTCGGCGGGCTCCACGTCAGCCAGGACCTTGCAGGCCACGAGAAAGTCTTCATAGCCCCGAAGCTCTATAACGCCGGCCTTTCTAAAGGCCGCGCTGTAGACCTCGTATCTACCGGCAAGGGCCCCTGTGTGCGACCGGGCCGCCGCCGCGGCGGCTTCGGTATGGCCCACCTTGAGGGCCGCAACCGGCTTTTTCAAAGAACACCGCGAGGCCGCCTCAACAAACCTCCTGCCCTCCTCCACGGACTCAAGATACATTACAACAGCCCCTGTGGCGTCATCTTCGGAAAAGAACTCGAGAAGGTCGCACTCATTCACATCCACCTTGTTCCCGTAACTTACGACGCGCGCCACGCCAATGCCCCCGGCGGCGAGCTCGTCCATAACAGTCACGGCAAAGGAACCGCTCTGCGAGAGTATTGAGAGCCCCCCCTCACGTGGGCGCTCCATCCTGTCTGAAGGGATAAAAAAGGTATCAAGCCCAGTAACGGCATCATAGATACCGAGACAATTTGGGCCTATAATCCGTATGCCTCCGCTCCTCGCACTCTCTCTCAGTTCCTCCTCGAGGGCCGCGCCGACCTCTCCCGCCTCGGCGAACCCTCCGCTCACCACCACGGCGCCGCCTATGAGGCCCGAGGCCTCTCTTACAAGGCCAGGGACATGTTCAGCCCCAAGGGCAAAGACCGCAAGGTCAACGGGCTCTTTTATATCTCCGAGCGAGGGGTAGCACCTCGTGCCATCGAGCTCGGAATGCGCCGGGTTCACGGGATAAAAGGCGCCGTGAAAACCGCCCTTCAGTCTCTGAAAGATTATGCTTGAGAGCTTCTCCGGCTTGAGGGAGGCGCCCACAAGGGCGACGCTCCGGGGGTTGAAAAAGCAATCCAGCACTTTGTTATCCAGTTATATTTAGAAGCGCGCGAAAAAATAAGACCCGCGGCCCCTGAAGGGCTCAGTCCAGCCGGAAGGCCGCCTTGAGTATGACCTGGTACTCCTTCACCTTGCCGTCCACTATCTTGCCGTGCTGCTCCGAGACCTCGAACCAGGCAAGGCCGTGAATGGTCTTCGAGGCCCGTTCAATGGCGCTTGAGACGGCGTCCTCGAAACTCGTCTCAGATATGCCCACAAGTTCTATCCTCTTAAAGGCCTTGTCCATCTTTACACCTCCATGTGAGAAGGGCTTACCTGCCCCGAGTCCTTAACCGCCACATCGCCAGATGTGACTGGTCTTGCTTTTTTAATACCCCGTCCCCTGACCCGCTCTGCCCCTCCCTTACACCTCCATGCGCACTACTTGCCTGCCCTATCAGGGCAGAAGGTCCATTGATGTAAAATATACAAGAAAGACGCCGAGGACGAATACAAGGAGATTGAGCGACGCGCTAAGTGCGTGTATCTTCTTGAAACTCCTCTGAAGGCCGTCCTTTTCAGGACCCGTGCTCGAAAGACGCAGTCTGGCCTTCACGGCCCTGGCCTTGGAACCCACGGAGAGCCCCGAATAAAAGGTGATTACTGTCATGACAAAGAGGAGTATGAGGCGCTTCTTGGGATAGACACCGCTCTGATAGGAGAGGTAAAGGAGGCTACAAAGGCATACAATGCTTCCGATATACCCAAGAGCCCAGTACCTTGGGAAGATCCTTCCCACTACGTCGCCGGCCTGTTCTCTCTGGAGGGTCTTGAAGATGGCAGGGGCCGCGAAAAAGGTAAAGAAGATTAGAGAGCCCTGCCAGAAAACCAGACTGAAGAGGTGAAGGAACCTTGCTATATTGATGGCTGTCACGGTGGGGTCTCCTGCCTTTGGGACATCAAGATACAGGGACTATATACAACAGAAAGGGCATTTTTTCAATAAAAATATGCCTTTTCAGCGAAGAGGCCCCTATTTTTAATAAACCATTGGGGCTGGCACATGCTTTTTTAGAGATTAAGGGCAGGACTCCAAGGCATGAAGGGAACCCCTCTAACATGGGCTCAATAGAGGAGCCGGGAGAGAAAAAAATAAAGGAGAATGGAGCCGGGAATGGATATGAATGCCACGGCATAGAGTATCCTCACGGCCCCTTTCAGCGTAGAGGGGCCATGTTCCGCCGTGCCGTCACCTATAAAAGGCCGTCTTTCCACCACACCATTGTAGCTCGCCGTGCCGCCAAACCTCACACCCATGGCCCCGGCCACGGCGGCCTCGGGGAGCCCGGCGTTGGGACTCGGATGATTACCTTTGTCGCGCTCTATTATTCGACTTGCCCCCTGCCAGTCATAGCCGAGGATAAAGGCCGCCCCTACCATGAAAAAGGCCGTAAGGCGCGCGGGGATAAAGTTGGCGAAGTCATCAAGGCGCGCGGGAAACCAGCCAAAGTCCCTGTACCGCTCGTTCCTGTACCCGACCATGGAGTCAAGGGTATTTACGGCCTTGTAGGCGAGCATGAGGGCAGGCCCGCCCAGGGCAAGATAAAAGAGCGGGGCCACCACGCCGTCAGAGGTGTTCTCGGCAACGGTCTCAGAGGCGGCCCTGTAGACCTCCTCTTCAGAAAGTTCAGCCGTGTCCCTGCCCACTATGCCGGAGAGCCTTGTCCTTGCCGCCTCAATATCGCCGCGCCCAAGGGCCCGAAGCACAAAAGCGGCCTCCGCACCAAGTGAACGGATCGATAGAGAGGCCCAGACCATGTATATGTAGAGTAGATAATAGAGGCCATCCCAGATATGGCGCGCGGTCCCAAGGACAAGGAGCGAGATGACGTAGACACCAAGGGTTATGACAAGGGCAAGGACAATTCCAAGGGCCCTCAGTTCCGTGCCGCTTGCGTCCCTGCCCCCACCCCTCAGGACCCCCTCCACATACCCTATGGCCCGTCCTATCCACCTTACGGGGTGGGGAAGAGAGGCCGGGTCGCCCATGACAAGGTCAAGGCCGAAGGCGAGAAAGAGGAGGACGGAAAAGGAGAGTAGTTCCATGACCTATCGCATGGCCCCCGAGGGGTCCATGGGGCCGAGTATCCCGAGGAGCGTATTCATATCAACGGCCTCCCGCACCGTCCGGGCAAGCCCTGCTATATTCTCCTCAAGGCGGGCCGCGTAACTCCCAGCCCCCGCCGGGGCATGGTCAAGCCCCGCCCCCTTGAAAAGCCCGCCTAAAAAGGCACGCCTAAGGCCGTCATTATGAAAGAGTCCATGTATATAGGTCCCAAGGACAGCGCTGTCTTTGCTCACCGCGCCGTCAAGGATATTCACAGTAGCGCCGCCCCTCTTTGTAATCCTGAATAGAGGCCTCTTCGAGACCGTGGACTCGCCAGTGTGTATCTCAAAACCCCTCACCAGCCCCACACGCTCACCCCCGAAGAAGGCGCCAAGCGCCACTGCCTCCACGTTGAAGGTGGACTTCCTGGCCCGAAGGGTCGTCTCTATGTCAAGAAGACCGAGCCCCTCCTCTCGCCCCCCTTCTAACTCAACGCCAAGGGGGTCCATGACAACGCGCCCGAGCATCTGAAGCCCCCCGCATATGCCAAAGACACGCCCGCCGCCAGATATATGCGCCCTTATGGCCTTCTCAAAACCCTGCTCCCGAAGCCAACGCAGATCCGCCAGCGTGTTCTTCGAGCCAGGGATTATCACGACCCCGGCCCCCTTGATGCGCTTCGGGTCTTCGGTGAACTCAAGGGACACGCCCGGCTCCCCCGCAAGGGGATCAAAGTCCGTAAAGTTCGATATTCTCGGAAGCCTTATGACCACAATCCGTATGCCGCCGGGCTCTCCTGCGTTCACGCCCGCCCCGCCCCTCATGGCCCGCTCAAGGGCCACGCCGTCCTCGTCAGGGAGCCCCATGGACTCCATATAGGGAATGACCCCAAGGGTCTCTATGCCCGTCTTCTTCGTGAGAAAATCAAGGCCCGGCTGAAGAAGCGCCCTGTCGCCACGGAACTTATTGATTATAAAGGCCTTTATGAGCGCCCTCTCATCCCTCTCAAGGAGTTCAAGCGTACCCACGATGGAGGCGAAGACCCCGCCCCTGTCAATATCTCCAACAAGTATTACCGGGCTTCCGGCCTTTCTGGCAATGCCCATGTTGGCGATGTCGTTCTCCCTGAGGTTTATCTCCGCAGGGCTCCCGGCGCCCTCCATGACCACCACGTCATGGGCCTCGGAAAGCCTCTCAAAACTCTCCATTACAAAGCCCATTGCCCGGGCCTTGAAGGCGTGGTACTCCACGGCGCTCATGGAGGCGTGAACGCGGCCATGGATTATCACCTGAGAGACGGAATCCCCGGTGGGCTTCAGGAGCACGGGGTTCATGTCCACAGAGGGCTCAATGCCCGCGGCCCGGGCCTGAAGGGCCTGGGCAACGCCTATCTCGCCGCCGTCATCGGTGACAAAGGAATTCAGGGCCATGTTCTGCGCCTTGAAAGGCGCCACGCTCATGCCCATGTCGCGGAAGATCCTGCATAAGGCGGCGGTGACGATGGTCTTCCCAGAGTGCGAGGCCGTGCCCTGAACCATGATGATACGCGCCTTTTTACAATTGATTTTCATGCTCATGCCCTGATAAACTGAATTCCCCCGTAATGCGAGGGGAAGAAAAACCGCGCTTTTTCTGTCCCGTCTCTGAATAATTCATGAATGAATTGTTCAGAGGTTCCCTAAAGAGATTATATGTATAATAGCCCTCAAGGCAAAGAGATTTGTTCATGAAGAGGCCGCCAGGGGAAATCCGCCTTGAGAACAATGCAATGCCCGGCGATGAGGTTATCCTCTCAGGAGAGGCCCTCTCAAGCCTTCTCCTCTGGGAACCGCGCGCAGGCGAGGCCTTTACGCTCGCCGGCCCCTCGGGGACCCGATACCGCGCAAGGCTCCTCAAACTAAAGACCGGACTTGCCACGCTCCAAATCTTCGAGGCCTTCCCCGCAAGGCCCGCGCCCAGGGTCCTGCTCCTCATGGCCCTGCCGGAAAAAGAACGCATGGAACTCATAATAGAAAAGACCACTGAACTCGGCGTCACCGCCATACTGCCCTTCAGGTCCACCCGCTCCATCACACTTGAAGAACGGGAATCCCGGCAGAAAAAGGCCCATAAGTGGCCGGAAATAGCAAGAAAAGCGGCAAGACAGTCAAGAAGGGCCTCCATACCGCGCATACTCGAATACACTGGATTTTACGGCGCCATGAAGGCCGCCTTCGAGGCCGGAAAAGAGTGCGAAGATAGACTGCTCAAGATAATGCTCCATGAGAATGAAAGGCAAAAAGGCCTGAGAGAAACACTCCATGAGGCCGCCGGGCAAGGGATAAAGGACGCCGTCATACTCTGCGGCCCTGAAGGGGGATTCACAAGAGAAGAAACCAGAGAGGCGCGGGGTAATGGCTTCCTGCCCGTCACACTGGGCCCGAGAATACTCCGAACGGAAACCGCCGCCATCTTCGCCACAGGACTCGTTA
Organism: uncultured Thermodesulfobacteriota bacterium; assembly: GCA_964472295.1. Classification (GTDB taxonomy): domain Bacteria; phylum Desulfobacterota; class GWC2-55-46; order GWC2-55-46; family JADFVP01; genus JAJRZX01. The sequence goes on from CAYYJQ010000003.1 coordinate 41,772, forward strand.
TCCACGAACTCAAAGGATAGAAAAAAGAAGAGAGGTTCGGGTGGGCTGCGCCCACCAAAAAGAAAAAAGATTTTCCCGCTTTCTTTTGGAAAAAAGAAAGCGGGGCAAAGAAAACCAATAGGGAGTGGGGTAATTGGGGTGGACACGGCCCGCCAAGCACAGTTAGGTAGGGTGGGCACCGCCCACCAAAAAAGAATCACAAGATAGAAAGAAAAAGCCCAATGAAGAAAAAAGACCTCTCAAGGATAAAGACAGGCCCTGTCTGCATAAAGTGCCCGCACTCCCAGTTCCTCGACCCCGCAAAAGAGATATGCTACAAGACCGGGGGGCTGCACTGCAAGGTCCTGGACATAATCGTCGGTAAATACGACCCCTGCCACATACCGGCCAACAACAGTAAAAAATAAACCAAAAGGCGGCAAAAAAATCCATGGAATACAAAAAAATCCTTGGGAAGACCACAGCCGTGACCGTGGAAAAGAGGCGCCTCGTCATATTCTTCCTTGCCGCCCACGCCGTCTTTCTCTTCCTCGGAATGCTTACCATGAGCTGGCGTATGCCCGGGGTACTCGCCCTCAGGGAAGAACTCATGAGGGAAATTCAAGACCTCTTCTACGTCCAGCCCCTTACAGGCCCCCTCGCCACGAGCCTTGGACTCATGATACTCTATACCTTCTTCTTCAACCTCATCTTCGGGGCCTTCCTGTCCACCACGCTCACGGGCCTTGTAATCGTCATCCCCTATGTCATAGCCGTCTGGAGGAGTTTTGTCATCGGCATACTCTTCTACGGCATGGACCCCTCACCCATGCAGTCACTCGTCTTCTACGGGACCGCCATACTCGAATTTGGGGCCTATTCCTTCTCATCGGCCCTGGGCACGGACCTTGGGCTCTCGCTCTTCTTTCCCGGCAGAAAAGGAACGGCCTCGCGCATCGAGGCCCTGAGGATAACACTCAACGAGGGCCTCTACCTCTATCTCATCGTGGCCGTGCTGATACTCATCGGCGCCATATGGGAGATAGGCTGGCTCCACTACCTCGGCCCCCTTGTCCCCCCGATAAAGACCTGAGCCGGGCCCGCCGTGCAACCTCCAGAAGGCTTCCGGCCATGGGCGCCGGTCACTGCCCGCCGTCCATGGCACGCAAGGGCAGGCCGATTGCAACAAAAAAACCTCAAATTATTGTTTAACCTCATATTTTTCTTGGATTACCTTCCTTCTTGTGCTATAAAATGTAACCTTAGCATAACTTTTTTAAGGCAAAAGTGTTTTCCCTCATCAGGAAAGCCCTGAGTCTGCCTTTTCAAGGCCAGCAAGAATAAAAGAGGGGTCCTTGACGCAATGGCTGTTTCACTTGGCGAAAACCTCATGGAGGTAAGGAAGAGACTTAAACGCGCGGCCAGAAAGGCCGGGCGCGACATCTCGGAGATAACCCTTATCACTGTCACCAAGACCATTGAGCCCAGGCTCATAAAAAAGGCCATAAAAGAAGGGCTCCGCGTCTTTGGGGAGAGTTACATACAGGAAGCCCAGGAAAAGATCAAAAAAATCGGCACAAAAGAAAAAAAATGGCACTTTATCGGCCACCTTCAGAAAAACAAGGCCCGCTTTGCCGTTGACCTCTTTGACTGCATACACTCCGTTGACACGCCCGGTCTTGCCCGTGAACTCAACAAACGAGCCTCCCGCACCATAGACATCCTCATTCAGGTAAACATATCAGGCGAGAAGACAAAACACGGCGCCACACCTGACGAGGCCATCGAGATAGCGCGCCTCATGCCCTCGCTCAAGAACCTCAACTTCCGCGGCCTAATGGCCATTCCACCTGCCGTTGACCCGCCCGAGCGCGCAAGACCCTACTTCATCACCCTCAGGAGGCTCGCCGAGCGCATCAACCGCGAACGCATACCCGGCGTGGTGGTCCACGACCTCTCCATGGGCATGAGCGCTGACTTTGACATCGCCATTGAGGAAGGGGCCACCATGGTGCGCGTGGGCACGGCCATCTTCGGCCCAAGAGAGGTGGAAGAGAAAAAACCCGCGCCAAAGGCCGCCAGGAAAAAAACAAAATCAGCAAAAGAGCCCAAAAAGGCCGCGCCGACAAAGAAGGCCGCCGCCAAAAAAACCGCTGCTCCTCCCAAGAAAAAACCCCTGAGCGCTAAAAAGACTTCTAAACCCGCCAAAAAAGCCGCTACCCCGAAAAAGACCACAACGCCTGCGAAGAAAAAAGCCCTGAGCGCAAAAAAGGCTTCTAAACCTGCTAAAAAGTCCCCTGCATCTGGCAAAAAGACGACCTCGGCTAAAAAGGCCGCTACAAAAAAGACGGGCGCGACTGCCCTGAAGAAAAAGGCGCCCGCCACAAAACCAACAAAGAAGGCCACCACGAAAAAGACTGCAAGAGCAAAGGCGACTGCCTCAACTAAAAAAAAGGCCGCGCCAAGCCCCAGGGCAGTAACTAAAAAGACTGCCGCGAAGAAGTCTGCCCCGAAAAAAACGGGCGCAACGACTGCGAATAAAAAAACCGCCAAGCCGGCTAAGAAGACCACGGCCGCGGATAAAAAGGCCGCCAAACCCGCTAAGAAGCCCCCTGCCGCGGATAAAAAGGCCTCAAGGAAAACCCCCGCCGCGCCGGCAACGAAGAAGGCCTCCGCCAAAAAGTCCAAGACCAACGCGGCAAGGGCCAAAAAGACCTCTTCTAAAAAATGAAGGACCAGACCCCAGCCATAGGCTTCATCGGCTCTGGCAACATGGCCGAGGCAATCATCAAGGGTCTTATCTCAACGGGCACCGCCGAGCCCTCGCGCATCATCATCTCCGACCGCATGGAAGCGCGCCTCGTGCACATGGCAGGCGCCTACGAGGTAAAGATCTCCAACAGCAACGCCGAGGCCGCGAGGGAATCAGACGTAATTTTCATAGCCGTCAAACCCCCGGACGTGCCCGGGGTCCTACGCGCCATTGCCCCTGAGTTCAACGAAGTACCTCCCGCGAAAGAAGGCGCGGGTAAACTCCTCATAAGCATAGCCGCCGGCGTCACCACCACCAGCATCCTCGATTCCCTGAGAGAGGGCGGGCTAAACCTGCCCTTTATCCCCATTATCCGGGCCATGCCCAATATTCCCGTCACCCTCGGAGAGGGCATGACAGCCCTTGTGCCCGGAACAGGCGCCGACGCGCGTGACATCGAGACAGCAGGCCGCCTCTTCAGCTCTGTTGGACGCGTCCTCACCATTGACGACGAGGGGCTCCTCGATGCCGTTACCGCCATTAGCGGAAGCGGGCCCGCCTACTTCTTCTACTTCATGGAGGCCCTTGTCCGCGCAGGCACGAAGGCAGGACTTCCCGAGGACACGGCAAGGGCCCTTGTGCTTCAGACCGCTGCCGGAGCCGCGGCAATGGCCATCAAGAGCGGTAAGGACATTGAGGAACTCCGGCGCATGGTCACCTCCCCCAATGGGACCACCGAGGCGGCCCTCAAGGTATTCTCGTCAACAAACTTTAATGAGGTGGTGGAAGAGGCCGTTACCGCCGCCGCGAAGCGCTCAAGGGAACTCTCAAAGGGAGACTGAAACGGCAGACGAGGGAAAGGGGAAGGAAGGCTGGGCTGGGCTACGCCCGCCAGGAAGAAAAAACAAAGGATAAAGTCTGATAGGGTGGGCACTGCCCACCAGAAAAAAGCAAGACCAAGACAAAGAAAACCAATTCCCCCTCCTTGACGGCCCCCTGAACCAGTGCTAAACTCTCCTCATGCCCGAAAGAGTCATAAAGACATTTGAGGTCAAATTCCTCCAGATCATTGACGAGCAAGGCCGCGCTGACGAGGCGCTTCTCCCCCCTCTCTCTGATGAGGAGATACTCCGTCTCTACAGGGGCATGGTCCTCTCGCGCTCATTCAACCACATGGCCCTTGACCTCCAGCGCGAGGGTCGCATAGGCACATACGCCTCCATACTCGGACAGGAGGCCGCGGAGACAGGCTCTGCCCTCGCCCTCTCCGATAATGACTGGATATTCCCGTCATTCAGAGAGACGGGCGTCTTCCTTACGCGCCGATACCCGGCATGGCTCATGTACCGCTACTGGATGGGCGACGAGCGCGGCATGGAGGCCCCGGAGGGGCATAACATCTTTCCCATGAGCGTGCCCGTGGGGAGCCAGATTACCCACGCCGTTGGCGCGGCAATGGCCATGAAGATAAAGGGCGAAAAAAACGTCGCCGTGACATACTTTGGCGACGGCGGCTCGTCGCGCGGCGACTTTCACGAGGGCCTTAACTTCGCAGGCGTCTTCAAGGCCCCTGTAATATTCATCTGCCAGAACAACCAGTGGGCCATTTCCCTTCCGCGTAGCCGCCAGAGCGCCGCCGAGACCATCGCACAGAGGGCCTCTGGATACGGCATACCCGGAATACAGGTTGACGGAAACGACGTTCTCGCCGTTTACAGGGCAACAACAGAGGCTGTGGAACGCGCCCGCGCGGGAGACGGCGCCACACTTATCGAGTGCTATACCTACCGCCTTGACGACCACACCACGGCAGACGATTCCTCAAGATACAGGACAGATGAAGAGGTCGCCAAATGGAAGGAAAGAGACCCCCTGAAGAGGTTCAGGCTATTCCTTCGTGACAGGGGCACCCTTACCGAGGACATTGAAGAGGCCATAAAGCGCGAGGTGGAAGAAGAAATAAAGTCTGCCGTAAAAGAGGCCGAGGCCTTTGGCGCGCCCGAGCCCTCGGACATAATAAGATATACATCAGCCAAACTCAGCAGAAGACAGAAAAAAGAGATGAAGGCCCTTGGATGGGAAAGAGAATAACCATTGTTCAGGCCATAAACGAGGCCCTTTCAGAGGAGATGGAGCGGAACCCCGGCGTAGTTATCCTCGGCGAGGACATCGGCGTTGACGGCGGCGTATTCCGCGTCACAGAAGGGCTCCTTGAAAAATTCGGCCCGGAGCGCGTAATGGATACGCCCCTTGCCGAGCTCGCCATTGTGGGAACCGCCATAGGCATGGCCGTCTACGGCCTCCGGCCCATAGCCGAGATACAGTTCATGGGCTTTACCTACGGGGCCTTTGAGCAGATATTCTCGCACGCAACGCGCATACGCTCGCGATCGCGGGGCCGCTTTACCTGCCCCCTTGTCATAAGGACCCCTTACGGCATAGGTATCAGGGCCCCTGAACTCCACAGCGAGTCCACAGAAGCGGTTTACAGCCACATGCCCGGGCTCAAGGTCGTTGTGCCCTCTACACCCTATAACGCAAAGGGACTCCTGAAATCCGCCATACGCGACGACGACCCCGTGCTCTTCATGGAGCCCGCAAGCATCTACCGCGCCATAAAGACAGAGATACCTTCAGAGGATTACGCCCTGCCCCTTGGAAAGGCCGCGGTCCTTCAGGAAGGCCGCGACATTACCGTTATCTCCTGGGGGGCCATGCTCCACAGGGCCATGACCGCGGCAGAGGGCCTTGACGCCGAGATTATAGACCTCATGACCCTGAAACCATTTGACGAGGAGACAGTCCTTGAGTCCGTGAAAAAAACGGGACGCCTCGTCATAGTGCACGAGGCCACGAAGAACTGCGGCCTTGGCGCCGAGATAGCGGCCCTTGTCTCCGAGGAGGCGCTCTTTTCTCTGAAGGCACCTGTCTTGAGAATAGCGGGCCCCGAGGCCGTGACACCCATGGCAAGGCTCGAAGATGAGTATGTGCCAAGTGTCGAGAGGATACGCAAGGCCCTCGAAGAGGTAATGAAGTACTGAGTGGAGTTAATACAATAATTTCGGCTTTCTTTTAAAAAAGAAAGCCTGGCAAAGAAAACTGATGCCAAGCCGCGCGAAGCGCGGCTTGGGAAAGATTAACTTCTATTTGTTGGCTTTCGCTTCGCTCTACCCAACAATTGGTTTTCTTTGTCTTAAAGGATTTTCGTATTATAGATGTTGAAAATGCACCTTCAATTGGAAAAAAATTTTCCCAATTGGTTTTCTTTATCTTACTTTCTTTTTTCCAAAAAAAAAGTAAGGAAATCTTTTTTCTTTCTTTGTCTTTTTCAACGGCCAGGGGCCGTTGAAAGCACACCCCTTTCTTCTTTCTTTCAAATAAGGAGGTTTTTCATGCCTTTTTACTTCAAGTTACCTGACCTTGGCGAGGGCATAAAAGAGGGCGAAGTTGTAAAGTGGCATGTCAGCGAGGGCGACCTTGTCGAAGAGCACCAGGTCATCATGGAGGTGGAGACTGACAAGGCCATTGTGGAGGTCCCCTCTCCAAAGAAGGGAAAGGTAATAAAACTTGACAAGGCCGAGGGCGAGACCGTCCTTGTCGGCGAGGTCCTCCTTACCATAGAGACAGGAAAAGAAGGTGCTGAAGAGTCCACACCAGCCCCTTCAGCTCCCCTCGCTGAAGAAGAGGCAAAGGCCGGGCCCTCGCCCGCTGCCCCCGAGGAAGAAGAAGGCGGGGCCTCTGTTGTGGGCAAACTCCCGCCCTCAATAGGCGTCCTCGCCTCTCCAAAGGCGCGCGCCCTCGCAAGGGAACGCGGAGTTGACCTTAATAAGGCTACGGGCACCGGGCCAGGAGGCATTATCACAGAGGCCGATGTCCTGGCCGCGGGAGGCGGCACGGCTCCGGCGAAACCTAGGCCATCGCCTCCTGCCGCGCCCGTTCCTCCTCCGCCGTCCCCTGCGCCGCACCACGCGCCGCCTGTCCCCCCGCCTGTTGGTGAGGACCACGACCCCTGGGGCCCGGTGGAGCGAGTGCCCTTTCGCGGCATAAGAAAGAGCATTTCCCGTAACCTCCTTGCCTCGCAGAGGAACACGGCCTCTGTAACGGGCATGGACGACGCCGATGTCACGGACCTCTGGAACCTCCGCAACCGCGAGAAAGAGGGGGCCGCGAAAAAGGGCATTACCCTTACCTTTCTACCCTTTTTCATGAAGGCCGTGCGCCATGCCATCGAGAGCCACCCCTTTCTTAACGGCTCTGTGGACGAAGAGCGCGGCGAAATAATCCTGAAAAAATACTTTAACGTGGGCGTGGCCGTGGATACGCCCGACGGGCTCATGGTGGCAGTGCTCAGCGATGTCGACAAAAAGACCATACTTGAGATTGCCGTGGAACTCCAGGAACTCAGCGAAAAGGCCCGCGAGCGCAAAATAACGTTAAAGGAGTTAAAGGGCTCCACCTTTACCATTACAAACTACGGGTCCTTTGGCGGAAGATACTCAACCCCCATAATAAACTACCCGGACATTGCCATACTCGGCACGGGCAGAATTACAGAGCGCCCATGGATACACGGCGGTAAGATTGTCCCGCGCATGATTCTCCCGCTTTCGCTCACCTTTGATCACAGGGTGGTGGACGGCATCGAGGCCTCGACCTTTCTGGCCCGCGTCAAGGAGTATCTCGAAGACCCGGACCTTATATTCATAGAGAGCGCGTAAGGGAAGTTTACCGATTTTCTTTGCCCCACTTTCTTTTTTCCAAAAGAAAGTGGGAAAATATCTTTTCTCTTCCCTTGCCGCCTTTTACCATAGGGGGTGATTCTCATCTGCCGCTTTGTCCTTTATCTTGGCTCCGACATTTCCATCAGTTCCCTTGTGACAGAGCCAGTAAACTCAATCATACACCAGAGTTATCACAGCCTTGAGCGTGAAGAGCCCCTTAACGGCGACGGCTTCGGACTTGCCTGGTATCCCTCTGACCCCGAGGCCGAGCCCGCTGTCTTCAAGGACATTACCCCGGCCTGGAACAACATGAACCTTCTGAACCTTGCCCGCGTCATTACGAGCACCTGCGTCCTGGCCCATGTCCGCGCCGCTACGCCGGGCCTGCCTGTCATACAACTCAACTGCCACCCCTTTGTCCTCGGACGCTTCGCCTTCATGCACAACGGACGGGTGGGAGGCTTCCAGCGCATCAGGCGCGCCCTCATGGACCGCCTGAGCGACAGGGCCTATAGCGCCATTGCAGGCTCCACGGACTCGGAGTTCCTCTTTGCTCTCTTTCTCGACCTCTACACAAAAGTAGTGGATGACGAGGGCGAAGAAGGAGACTCCGCCATCTGCCGCGCCCTTGGAGAGACCATAAGAGAGGTGGAACGCCTGAAGTACGAGGCAGGCGTTGCGGAGCCGTCTTTTCTGAACCTCGCCGTGACAGACGGCATGAGGGCGGCAATATCAAGGTATGTGAGCGGCACGGAAGAGAACGCCAATACGCTCTATGTCCATGCAGGCGGAACCTGCGAATGCACGAGAAACAGACTCCACCTCGTGCAGAACGGCGGACCGAGAAAGGCCGTAATAGTCGCCTCCGAACCCCTTACCGAAGAGGACGAGTGGATGGAAGTGCCCGGCGATAATACCCTCGTTATCAGCGAAGACCTCCATATCGAACTCGCGCCCATTATATGAAGTGAAAAAAGGATAGATAAAGGGAAAGGGGCGGGCGGACTTCGCCCGCCAAAAGACAAAAGAGAAAGAATCGAAGGGTGGGCACTGCCCACCAAAAAAACCCCTATTTCAGCGCTCCCCCTCCCTTGCCAAAAATTCCCGCGCCTCATTAAGCCCAAGCCCAGCGGCCCGGCCCATGACCGCCATGGCCTTCTCTCTCTGCCCTACCTCCATATACGAGAGCCCAAGATTATATAAGGCCGCCGCGTTCTTTGGCGAAAGGGCCGTGGCCCTCTCAAGATCTGTGATGGCCCGTGCGTAATCACCAAGGCCCATGAAGGCCGCGCCCCTGTTAAGAAAGGCCTTGGCGCTCGACGGGTCGATGGCAAGGGCCTCGTTAAAGTCCTTTATGGCCCGTCCGTAAAGAGACGACTCGCCGTAAATTATGCCGCGGTTGATATAGGCATCAACAAAAGACGGACTAATGGCAAGGGCTTGGTCATAGTCAGAAAGGGCCTTCTGGAGTTCCCCTTTCGCGTCATAGGCAAGCCCACGGTTGTTATAGGGGATGGCCGCGCGCTCCGGGTAGAGGTCTATGGCCCGGGTCATGAGGCTTATGGAGTCATGCCAGATACGCCCCTGCCTTATGGTAATGATTCCAAGAATAATGACGATTATGGCCGGAAGTATAAGGACCTTTATCCACGCTCCGTTGCTTTTATCTTTCTTGAAAATCCCTCCAGAGACCACGCCAAAGAGCATGAAAAAACCCATGGTGGGTATGTAGGCGTATCTGTCGGCAGAGGCCTGCCCGCCGACAGTTACAAGGCCCGACACAGGGAGAAGCGTCACGAGATAAAAGGCCCAGAGCGCAAGGGGCCACCTCTTTTTTTGCCTGAGGGCAAAAAAGGTGACGAGGGTGACGAGAATGATAAAGGCAAGGGAGCCAAGAAAAGCCCCGGATAAGAGGTTTGTCCTGAAGGGAAGGGGGTAATAGGGCGAGAGGTTTACGGGGAGTATGAGTTTGTAGATATAAAAGACAACAGCGCGCACAGCGATGTAGAGGCGCGTGGCAGGAGAATGTGTCTCAAGGCCGCGGAGCCCGCCGCCCGCGCGCTGGGCCCAGAGGGTAAGAATGGCCGAGGCCGCGCTGAGGGCGAAGAAGGGGACCTTCTCGATAATAAGGGCCGGAAGGCCCTTATCCGGCCTCTCAAGGGGATAATAATCGAGTATAAGGAGGACCACGGGAAGGGTTATGGCCATGGGCTTACTCAAGAGGGCGAGAATGAAGAAAAGTATGGTGAGGCCATAGAGCGGGGCCTTCTTAACGCTGGAGCCGTATCTTGTGTACGAGAGTATGGAGAGGAGAAAGAAAAAGGCCGAGAGTACGTCCTTTCGCTCCGAGACCCAGGCCACTGATTCAACGTGCAGGGGGTGCGCGGCAAAGGCAAGGGCCGCGATAAAGGCCCCTGCCCCCCTGCCAGGCCCGAGGTCCTCACCTCCCTTACCTGCCCTGCACATAAGCGCCCCTGCGAGAAGGAAAAACAGGGCAGAGTTCAGGCCGTGTAGCACGATGCTTGTAAGGTGATGGCCCCATGGGCTGAGGCCAAAGAGGGCGTAGTCCAGCGTATGGGAGAGGAGGGTGAGGGGATGATAGTTCGAGGCAACGACAGCGGTGAAAATCCAGCGGATGTCAAGGGAACGGATATGGGGGTTCTGGTACACATAGAGCGGATCGTCCCAGTTGACAAAGCCGTTTTTGAGGATTGGCAGGAATATTCCAATGGCGAAGACAAAGACAATGGCGGCCATGAGGGCATATTTTCCCGCTAAGCCCGGCCGCTCCCCCCTATCCCTGCCGCCCATTTTTTTATACCCCTCGTTCATCTTACCTGCCCCACCCGAGCCTGCGCGCCATCTCGAAGTCATACCGGGCCTTCTCCATATCTCCAAGCGCGCCGTAGGCGCGCGCCCTGTTATAGTGGGCCGCCGCCGAAGTTGGCTCTATATCCATGGCTCTGGTAAAGTCTCCTATAGCCTCGTTGTAGCGGCCAAGCCTCGCGTATATTACACCCCTGTTAAGATAGGCGTCAAGGTAGCGCGGATTTATGGCAAGGACCCTGCCATACTCCCTTGCGGCCTCTTCAAGGAGCGAGAGGGACTCAAAGGCCTTTGCCCTGTTGTAGCGCGCTATGACGCCGGCGACCTTGTCCTCGCCGCCGTGGGATTGAAGATACCCTATCTCGTGAGTCCAGAGGCTTAGCGAGTCTTTCCAGACCGGTATGGCCCGCGTGGTCTTGAGGCCAAAGAGGACGAGGGCCGCCACGAAGATGGCAACGCCGATTGGCCTCGCCGCGCCTTTTTTTCTCGTAAAGATGGAGGCCGCTAAGATGAAGAAGCCCATGGTGGGGATGTAGGCGTATCTGTCGGCAGCGGCCTGGCTCCCCACCTGCACGATGCCTATGACAGGGAAGAGTGTAACGATATAGTAGGACCAGAGCGCGGGGATGGCCCTGTGGCCCTTTATGGCAAGATAGATGGAGAGGGCTGTTATGATGACAAGAATCAGGAGCGAGGCGAGAAAGAGCGGGTCGCCCACGCCAGGGTTCAGGGGAAGTGGATAGTAGGGCGCGAGGGTCGCGGGAAAGATAAGTTTATACATATAAAAGACATATCCCCTTATCGCCACCACGAGCCTTGTAGCAAGGGGATAGGAGCGCATGAGCGTCACGGCGCCGCCGGTCTTCTGCGCCCAGAGGGTAATAATGGCCGAGGCGCCGCTAAGGACAAAAAAGGGAACCTTCTCGATAACGACCGCCCATCCCCGCTCTATCCTTTGAAGGGGGTAGTAATCGAGTATGAGAAGGACCACGGGCAGACTTATGGCCATGGGCTTACTCAAGAGGGCGAGGACAAAGAGAATAAGCGTAAGACCGTATGCGGGTATGCGCCTGTTTTCTGAATACCTTAGATATGAGAGAATGGAGAGGAGAAAAAACAGGGCCGAGAGCACGTCCTTACGCTCGGCTACCCAGACGACTGACTCAACGTGCAGGGGATGCGCCGCGAAGACAAGGGCCGCAAAGAGGGGCGCCAGGACCCTGCCTTGGCCCCCGTCCTTTACCATAGGCCTTGCCCGCAAGAGAAGCGCCCTTGCAAGGAGAAAAACAAGGGCCGAGTTCACTGCGTGAAGCACGATGTTTGTAAGGTGGTGGCCCCATGGACTCAGGCCAAAGAGGGCATAGTCCAGCGTATGGGAGAGGAGTGTCAGGGGGTGATAGTTCGAGGCAACAACAGCGGTAAAGACCCAGCGGATGTCAAGAGAACGGATATGGGGGTTCTGGTAGACATAGAGGGGGTCGTCCCAGTTGACAAAGCCCGCCCAGAGGGCCGGGAGAAAGAGAAAAAAGGCTAAAATAGCGGGGAGAAGGGCGGGGAGCATCTCCTGCCAGGCAAGGTCCCTCTCTTTTCTCGGTTTTTCAGGCAAGAGCAACTCCTCTTTTCATCCAGGGAACCTCTGAATAATTCGTCCCTGAATTATTCAGAGAGGTCAAAGAAAAAGCGTGGTTTTTCTTTTTTTCACATTTTAGGCAACTTACAGTTGTCGAAAATGGCGACGCATCCATGCGTTGCTGGAAAGCCTGAATTAATCAGACTTTCCCTAATTCTCAGGGCCTGAAAAATCTCCCTGCCATCTCACGGTACTTCTTCTCAAGGTCCTTTTCGCCGAGCCTGCCGTAAAGGCGCGCGAGGATTAGATAGGCCTCGCCAAGGTCTGGCTGAAGCGCGAGGGCCTTTTTCATGTCCCGCACCGCAAGGCGCAACTGCCCGGTCCTCTCATAGAGGAGACCCCTCTCGTAGTAGACCCTCGTGTACGTAGAGTCTATCTTGAGCAGTTCTGTAAGGTCCTCTATGGCGCCCTCAAGGTTACCCTGCTGGGCCCTCACCTTGGCCCTGTTGTAGTAGGGGAAGGACTTTCCCTCCTCAAGCCTTATGGCCTCGGTAAAATCAAGTTCCGCGAGCCTGAAGGCCCGGGCCTTTGCGTAGGCCACTCCCCGCTTGTGATAGGCTATGGGCACGCCTTGGGGGTATTTTTTTATTATGTATGACCAGAAGGTAAGGGGGTCTCTCCAGACCCGCTCCTGCGCTACTGTCATGGATGAGAAGGCTATAAGGACCACACCCGTAAGGGCGAAGACAACGTATCTTGCCGCGGTGCCGAATCTATTCTTCCAGAAAGAGGCGCAGAAGAGCCCCGCGAGGATGAGAAAGCCCATGGTCGTGGTATATGTGTAGCGGTCCGCCGCGGCCTGCCCGCCTACTTTTATGAACCCTATGACAGGGAGGAGGGTGACTACGTAGTAGAGCCATACAGCAAGGTATATGCCCTTACCGCGCCGGGCCTTTATAAGGGTAAAGGCCGTTATGATGATGAGCACGGCAAGAGAGAGGAGCGTAGGCAGGGCAAGGAGCCCCCTCACTGGCGGAAGGGGATAGATGGGCGAGAGACTTGTTGGAATGAAGAGTTTATATAGATAAAAGACATAGGCCCTTATGGGTATGATGATACGGTCCGCGTTGGTATAGAGCTCCGCGCCCTGTATGGCGCCGCCGCTCTTCTGCGTCAAGAGCGCTACCGCGGCGAAGGCAAGGGATAGGGCGAAGAAGGGAATTTTCTCCATGACAAGGCGCGGCCAGCCCGGGGCAGTCCTCTTAAGCGGATAGTAATCGAGTATGAGGAGGACCACTGGAAGGGTCACGGCCATGGGTTTACTGAGGAGCGAGAGCATGAACATGAGAAGCGCGAGGCCGTAGAAGAGCGGGGCGCGCGTCTTTTCCACGTATCGGAGGTAGAAGATAAGCGTAAGGAGGAAGAAGAACGTCGACAATACGTCCTTGCGCTCTGATACCCATGCCACGGACTCAACGTGCAGGGGGTGCACGGCGAAGATGAGCGCCGCCACAAGGGCCGCTGTAAGGACCTCCCTTCCCGGGAGCGCGGTCCGCGAGGCCCTGATGAGCCGCGCCGCGAGAAGGAGAAAGAGGGCCGTGTCCAGTGCGTGCCAGAGGGCGTTCCCAATGTGATACCCCGTGGCGCTGAGGCCGAAGAGGGCATAGTCCAGGGCCAGGCTTATCATGGTCAGGGGGTGGTAGTTGGCCGAAACTGTCGAGGTAAAGGCCCACCTCAAGAACTCCGCGCCAAGGGAGTGGATATTGGGGTTACGCACCACGTAGTTGGTATCGTCCCAGGTGACAAAGCCATTGCCAAAAGATGGGATGTATACGATAAAGGCCGCAAGACCTGCGAGGACGGAGAGCAGAAGCAGTGCTCTGGCGAGGTTATCCTGACCTGACTTAAAATTATCCTTCACGCGTCCTCTTTATTGGTTTTCTTTGACTTAGTTTCTTTTTGTCCAGCAGGCCGCGTCCATCGCCGTTGCGGCATCAAAGGGGCCGCAGGACAGGGCAATACAATCAAAAAACTTTCTTTTTGCTAAAAGAAAGCGGGTAAAATTTCTTTCCATCTTTTGAGGGCAAAACCTTGCCCTTTCTTTCTTCTCTCTCTTCTTAAAAGACCATAACCTGTCCGCCCTCTGCCACCCAGTTTGCAAGGTCCATGGTCTTTCCCACGGCGGCCCCCTCTATGAAGTCCTCCTGAGTCAGTCCCCGGGCCCGGGTGCAGGTAATGCAGGAGCGCACCTCCACGCCTCTCCCGATAAGGTCGAGGAGCATTTCGGCCACATTATAAAAACCCTTTGGCGGGGCCTGTCCATTCTTTGCCGCTGTAACGCTGTCGGCATAAAGGAATATTCTTACCTTTGAACCTGCGCTGAGGAGCGCCCGCGACAGCCTCAGGGCGTTCCATACCTTTTCGCTACCATAGGGCGCTTCCTGAAGAACTATTGTAACGGGTATCATGGCATTCCTCCTTTGGGATTGAGAGTCCGGCTCAAGCAAAAGGCGCCCTCTGCCGTTAATAATAGTGAGGGCAAGGGTCTTTGGGCGTCATATTATACCGTTAAAAGAGGGGCTCACAAAACTTTTTTGTGGGATTGGCAAAATAGACGAGTCTTTACATGGCACTATCTAATTGTTAGAATCTTTGCCATGGAAGAAAAATGCAGGTATGGAGAAAAGGAAATAGCAGGGGCGCGGCTCGAGGCCTGGCCCAACCCCGAGTTAGAGAGGGAGTACAGGGTGGATATAAGTTACCCTGAGTTTACGTGCCTATGCCCGAGGTCAGGGTACCCGGACTTTGCCACCATCAGGGTGGAGTATGTTCCAGATAAACTCCTCGTGGAACTTCGCTCCTTCAAACTTTACCTAAACTCGTACCGTAACGCGCATATCTCCCACGAGGAGGTTACTAACCGGATATTCACGGACTTGAAGGAACTCCTGAAACCCCGGGGCCTCGAGGTCACGGGAGACTTCAATGTTCGCGGCAACGTTAAGACTGTCATAAGGGTAAAGTTATAAGGCATTAGCGCCTGCCACGCGCCATCCCGGCCACGGCAAAACCACCCGTCCGGGTCCTCATCACAGAAAATCCAACATCGAAGCACTCCCGGGTATTGGAAGATACCTGTGATAAAACGCGTAAAGACAACGGACCTCACCACGGGCATGTATGTAATCCTTCCGCGCCTCTGGCTCAGGGAGCTCTTTCCCGAGAACCATTTTCTCATTCGCGGTGAGGACGATATACAGCGCATAGAGTCCCTTGAGATCAGGGTGGTGAGCATTGACACGAGCAAGGGGCTTGACCTTCCGGCGGGGGACCGTCCCCTTGAACCACCCGGTGAAGCACTGGAGACCGCGAAGAATATTTCAGGGCGCATAAGGGGGCTTGTGGAGGACCGGAATCTTCCACCACAAAAAAAGGCCCGCCTGGTCTATGGCGAGTCCATGGCCCTCATGAAGAGCCTCTTCGACAGCCCCACGCCAGAGTGTATCCGCGCCACGAAAGAGGGCGTCTTCCACGTGGTGGACCTTATCCTCTCTGATGCCGCCGTGACAGCTCAGATGCTCGGCATACTCTCCCACGACTACTACACCTATACCCATTCCGTGAACGTGGGCGTGCTATCCGTTAGCCTTGCCAGGGTCCTTTACCGGCAGACCTCGCTGGAGACACTTCACGAGCTTGGCGCCGGGTTTTTTTTTCATGACCTTGGCAAGGTGCGCGTTCCGGGCAAGATAATAAACAAACCGGGAAGGCTCAATGAGGCCGAGATGGGAGAGATGCGCACCCACCCTTACAAGGGATACGAGATACTTGATGAGGCGGGGTTTCTTACGAAGGAGGCTGAACTAATAGTGCTTCAGCACCATGAGCGGAGCGACGGCACGGGGTATCCGCAAGGGCTCAAGGGCCGCGAGATACACGAGTACGGGCGCATATGCAGTCTGGCCGATGTCTTTGACGCCCTTACTTCAAGGCGTTCATATCACAGGGAGAGGAGTCCCTTTGATGCCCTTGAGTTAATGAGAGAGAAGATGCTCGGTCACTTTGAGAGGGAACTCTTTGAGAGGTTTGTCCTGCTCTTTGGCCCCTAATATGAGTACAAAATTGGTTTTTCCCTGCGCCGTTTCTTTCTGGTGGGCAGTGCCCACCCTACAAATTCTGGAATATACCGCTTTGCGCTTGATAGACAAGACGGTATCTACAAGTTTTATTGGTTTTCTTTGACGTAGTGTGTCTGAGTCAGATGCCGACTCTCGGCGTGAGGGCATATCAAAACACGGTTTCATCCCACGCCATCAAAAAACTTTCTTTTTTCCAAAAGAAAGTGGAAGGTTTTCTTTGTCGCGCTTTCTTACTGGTAAAGTGTGTCTATCATGCACCATGCCTCAAAAATCCAGAGGGACATCGCCCCCCAATCAAAGACCTTTCTTTTTTCCAAAAGAAAGGTCTTCAACATGCGGGCAAAGCCCGCTTCTTTTCTTATCCCTTTTTACGTTGGCCCCTGCCCGCCAGCCCCCTAAACTTCTCTTGGGAACCTCTGAATAATTCGTCCCTGAATTATTCAGAGACG
>CAYYJQ010000003.1:58307-85223 GCA_964472295.1 uncultured Thermodesulfobacteriota bacterium
CCTAAACTTCTCTTGGGAACCTCTGAATAATTCGTCCCTGAATTATTCAGAGACGAAAAAGAAAAAACGTGGTTTTTCTTTTTCTCACATTTTCAACAACTTGAAGTTGTCGAAAATGGAGACGCATCCATGCGCCGCTGGAAAGTCTGAATTAATCAGACTTGCCCTTGTTCTTTTTTTCCCTATCCGTCTTTCCTACTTGCTCTTCTTCAGGTATCTGAAGAACTCGCTCTTTGGCGTGATTATGAGGGTATCTCCCTCTCCAAGTGTCTTTTTATAGGCCTCCATTGTCTTCAGGAAATAGAAGAAGGCAGGGTCTTGTTTGTAGGCCTGGGCGTAGAGTTTCGTTGCAACGGCATCTCCCTCGCCGCGGAAGACCTGGGCCTTGCGCTGTGCCTCGGAGAGTATCACGGTGCGTTCCTTATCGGCTATGGCGCGTATGGCGAGTGCGCGTTCCTCTCCCTCGGAGCGGTATCTCTTGGCCTCGCGCTGGCGCTCGGCCCTCATGCGCTCGAATACGGCCCGTTCGTTCTCTGGCGGAAGGTCGGCGCGTTTTATGCGCACGTCGCGCACCTCGATACCAAAGGCCAGGGAGGCCTTGTTGGTCTTCTCGGTAACTACCTTCATGAGCGAAGAGCGTGTTTTTGAGACTATATCCACAAGGTTGTGTTTTCCAAGTTCCTCGCGGAGGTTTGAAAATATTATGTCGTCAAGGCGCGACTGGGCTCCTGTCTCGTTGCGCACGCTCTTGTAGTACCTGAGGGGGTCTATAATGCGCCACTTGGCGTAGTTGTCCACAACAAGGTTCTTCTTGTCACGCGTGATAATGGCCGACGGCGTTGCGTCGTAGATAAGAAGCCGTTTATCAAAGTAGACGACCTTCTGCGTAAATGGGGTCTTCATGTAGAGGCCGGGCTCGGTTATGGCACGCACGGGTTTACCGAGCTGAATGATTATGGCGGACTCTGTCTGGTCGACCTTGTAAAAGGCCTGCGTGCCGAGGATGACGACGCCTACTACGATGAGCGCTATGAGATTCAGGCCCTTTTTCATCTCTTCCTGCCTCCCCTCTTCTCACCACCGCTTCTCCCGAGCGGGAGGTATGGGAGGAGGTTCTTCTGGAGTTCCTCGTCCACTATGAACTTGTCCATGTCTCCAAGTATCTCTTCCATGGTGTCTATATAGATGCGTTTTTGCGTAATGTCTCGGGCCTTGCGGTACTCTTTCAGGACCTGGAGAAAGTGGCTCACATCGCCTTTCGCCTTGTTTATATTGGCCTCCCTGTAGGCCATTGCCGCGTTTATTATCTTCTCGGCATTGCCCTTGGCCTTGGGGATGATGTCATTACGGTAGCCCTCGGCCTGCTCCACGGCCTTTTCGCGATCTTCGCGGGCGCTGGCCACGTCCTTGAAGGCGGCCACCACCTGACGGGGCGGCAGGACGTCCTGGAGCTGAACAGCGACGATGCTTATGCCTGTATCGTATTTATCGAGGATACCCTGAAGGAGCCTTCGCGTCTCCTGCTGGACCTCGAGCCTGCCCTGTGTGAGGATGTCTCCTATCTTCGTCTTGCCAACGACCTCGCGCATGGCGGCCTCTGCGGCGTCGCGTATTGTCTTTCTCTGACCCCGCACATTGAAGAGAAAGGCCACGGGGTCCTTTATCTTGAACTGCACGATGAACTCCACGGCCACGATGTTCTCGTCGCCAGTGAGCATGAGGGCCTCCTGGTCAATGGAGGTGTACCTTGCCGGTGGGCCGGGGTCAACGGTCTTGAAGCCCACCTCTATCCTGTGGACCTTGGTGACCTGTGGCTTAAGGACGTTCTCAATGGCAGGTATCTTGAAGTGCGGGCCCGGCGAGGTGGTGCGCACCACCTTGCCGAACCTCCTTATAACGCCTATCTCCTCGGGGGCAACGGTGTAAAAGGAGTTAAGGGCTATAAAGACAATGGCGATTATGATTATGACAATGCCAAGGGCAGGGACCCTCTTCTTGAAGTCCTTGAAGAAGTCCCCTGATTTTCTCAGCATTGCCTCGAGGTCCGGCGGCCTCTGGCCGCGCCTTCTGCCGCCGCCTCTTCCGCCGCCGCCACCCCCGCCGTTGTTATTACCTATCCACGGGCCTCTCGGTCCGTTCTCGTCTCTCCTATCGTTGTCTTCCATATCTATACGCTACACGCTTTACCACATTAAGTCAAAGCGTAAAAAAAGCCCTCTCTTTTCACGGCCTGCCGCTCCAACATTATTGAAGGTGCGCCCTTGACACCGGAGATGGATTACAGGGGTTCAGGCACTGGCCCCTGCCACCGCGTCCCCGAGTTCTCTTATAAGAAGACCGTTACTCTCGCGGTCCTTAACTGCCACGCGGAAAAAACTGGGACCAAGGCCGCGTATATTTGAGAGGTCACGTATGAGGAGCCCCTTCTTAAGAAGGAGTTCCCTGAGGCGGGGGGCGTTCAGGCCAGGAACAATAAGGCGCGAGGTAAAGTAGTTAGCCCCCGAGGGATATGTCTTAAGGCCTTTAATGCCACCGAGGGCCTCTCTCATGAGAGGCCCTTCCATGCAAAGCCAGGCCCGGGCACGCCCCATGTATTGGCGGTCAGAAAGCGAGGCAATGCCCGCCGCCACGGCCAGCGCGTTTACAGACCAGGGCGGCATATGGGGGCGCAGACGCTCAATTATATCCCTCCCTCCCACCACATAGCCAAGACGGAGCGCGGCCAGGGCAAAGAACTTTGTCATTGAGCGAAGGACGATTATGTGGCCCTCCTCCACGGCCTCTTTTGTGATGGAGAGAGACTCGTTAAAGTCAATAAAGGCCTCGTCCACGACAAACCAGGCGCCAATCTCCCGGCAGAGGTCTGATATACGCAACATAACGTCTTTTTCCACGAGCCTCCCAATGGGATTTACAGGGTTGGCCATGTAGAGGACCTGTGGACGCCTCTCTTTGACGGCCTTCTCGAGGACCCTGTAGTCAAGGGCAAAGCCCTCTTCTTCCCGGAGAAAAAAAGGCACGACCCCGGCGCCGGAGAGGGCCAGCGCAGGGGCGTACTCACTGAAGGCGGGCTCTATTATCATGGCAAGACCACCACGCGCCATGATGACCCGTGGAAGAAGGTATATGAACTCCGTGGAGCCATTACCTGCAAGGACGCACTCTTGCCCAACACCAATATAGGCGGAAAGGGCCCGGATTAAGCCCCGTGGGCATGGGGCGGGATAGGCCGCCGAGAGCCGCGGGTCGCGAAGCAGCGCCGCTACGGCCTGGCGCGCTCCCGGCGCGAGCCCCTCGGGGTTAATGCTTGAACTGAAATCAATTATGGAGGCCGCGTCCATGCCCCCCTCGAGGGAGGCGCCAAGTATGTCTCCGCCGTGCTCTCTAAACATTACCTGAAAGTATAGTAAAGCAGTCATGCTGTCAAGACGGTATTTGCGCCCGGGAAAATGAAAAGAAGAGAGAGAAAGGAGAGGAAGAGGGGAAGAGACCTTACTTTCTTTTTGAAAAAAGAAAGTTTTTTGATTGGGCGGTGATGTCCCTCTAAATTTTTGAAGCGTGACGCATGATAGGCAGACTTTACCCGCAGGAAACTGCGTCAAGGAAAACCAATACCAGCGGCCCATGGCCGCTGGAAAGAACTTGATGGTTGAGGAGAGCGCAAGACCGGTGTTGTTATCAGGCAATAAAAAAACCTGTAAAGGACGCCACCTGAGGCCTTTTTTAAGGTATAATAAGTTCAGAAAGACCTTCTCCCCCTTCACTCAGGTTGTAAGCGCCCTCGCTGTCTCAGCATTACCCTGTGGCGCGCGAGGCACAGAGTCCAGGTAATATGAAGATACTCCCCTACAGGTCTCCAGTGCAGATGGTCATCATCATGACCATCGTCATCTACGCCATCGAGTTTCTCGTGATGATGCTCCTGAAGCATCTGAACACTGGCTCGCCCATTATGGAGGCCTTCATTGACTCCACCCTCCTTATCGTCTTTCTCGTCCCCTTTCTCTATCTCTTTCTCTTCCGCCCCCTTCTCATTCACATACGCGGCAGGCAGGAAGTGGAACGCGACCTCATAAGAGAGCGCGACAGGGTTCAGAGATACCTTGATGTGGCCGGCGTCATGCTCGTGGTCCTTAACCGTGACGGCACTGTGCGCCTGATAAACAGGCGCGGCTGCGAGATACTCGGCGAGGCAGAAGAGGATGTGCTCGGCACAAACTGGTTCGAGCGATACATACCCGAGAGATACATTGAGGAGGCCCTCAGGGCCTTTGGCGAGGTCTTTGTCTCAGGCCAATCATTCAAAGACCACTACGAGGGTGTTGTGCGCACGTCCCATGGCGAGGAGAGGTTCATGCTCTGGCATCACAGCGCGCTCAAGGAAAACAACATCGTGGTGGGCGACCTTGTCTCTGGCGAGGATATTACCGAGCGGAAGAGGATAGAGAACTTCCTCAAGGAGAGCGAGTCCAGGTTCCGCCTCATACACAATACGGCCTTTGACGCCATTGTCATAGCCGACAGCCTCGGGCGGGTCTCTGAGTGCAACCCCGCGGCCGAGAATATTTTCGGCTATGACCACGGCGAGATGAACGGCGTGCCCCTCCTAGACCTCATGCCCGAAAAATACCGCATGGCCCATACCGAGGGGTTCAAGAGGTTTCTTGAGACAGGCGTATCGCGCATACACGGCAAGATACTCGAACTCGAGGGCCGGAAAAAGAACGGCGAGGTCTTTCCCGTTGAGTTCACGGTCAACAGTTTCAGGCTCAGCGACAGGGTATTCCTATCGAGTACCATCCGCGACATAACGGAGCGCAAGAAGGCAGAGGAAGAAAAGGAGACTATCCGGCTCCAACTCCACCAGGCCCAGAAGATGGACGCCATAGGGAGGCTTGCCGGGGGTATTGCCCATGACTTTAACAACATACTGACCACCATACGCGGCAACGCGGAACTGACCATGGAGCTTGTGGGAAAGTTCGAGGACGCGCAGGCCAACCTACGCGAAATCATCCTCTCAGTGGCCCATGCGGCCAAACTTACACGCCAGCTCCTCATATTCAGCCGGGGCCATAGTTATGAACTCAAGCCCATGAATCTCAACACCACGATCGAGGGCCTTCTCAAGATGCTCGAGAGGCTCCTTGGCGAGGATATTGTGATAGAGACCTCCCTTGCGGAGGAGCTCTGGACCGTGCGCGCCGACGAGGGAAGCCTTGAGCAGGTCCTCCTGAACCTCTCGGTAAACGCCCGCGACGCCATGCCCGAGGGCGGCAGGCTCACTATTACAACGGAGAACGTCGCTCCCGGAAGGGCGGTGCGTCCAGGGTCGGCACACGAAGGCCAGCCGGGCTCTGTCTGCCTTACTGTGAGAGACACTGGCGTTGGCATTAATAAAGATGTGATACAGAGGATCTTCGAGCCCTTTTTCAGCACCAAGGAAAAGAGCAAGGGCACCGGGCTGGGCCTCTCCGTGGTCTATGGGATAGTAAAGCAGCACGGCGGCTGGATTGACGTTGCCAGCGCGCCTGGAAAGGGCAGCGTATTCCGCGTCTTCATACCCGCTGTCTCCGAGGAGCCGGAAAACATTGGAGAGGTTGAGGCGGTAATAGACGGGGGCCCTGTTGGCAAGGGCAGGAGGGTGCTAATCGTGGAGGACGACGCGAGGGTGAGGTCTGTTGCCGGTGACGCACTGAGGGAGCACGGTTACAGCGTATTCGAGGCAGGAAGTTTCACCTCGGCCATGGAAATTTTCAGTGGCGAGGCAGAGGGTTTTGACCTCATCTTCAGCGATGTGGTCCTGCCCGACGGTAACGGCGTGGACCTTGTGGAGACCATGATTGGTGAAAAATCCGGTCAAAGCGTCCTTCTTACGAGCGGATATGTGGACGATAAGTCCAACTGGGAGGTAATCAGCGAGAGGGGATACAGATTTCTTCAAAAGCCCTATTCACTCGCTGACCTCCTTGAGGCAGTGGCTGTGGCCATTGAGAAGTAAGTGATTATTGGTTTTCTTTGAGGGGGTATGGCGCCTCCGTTACCATTGGTTTTCTTTGACATAGTTAATTCCCTGGTGCGATGACCTATTATATTTTTTTCTGTCTCATGGGCGAAAGTGTATCGCCCGCCCATTAAAAGACTTTCTTTTTTCCAAGGAAAGTCTGATTAATTCAGACTTTCCTGCAACACATGGATGTGTTGCCATTTTCTATAACTGTAAGTTATTGAAAATGTGAGAAAAAGAAAAACCGCGTTTTTTCTTTGACCTCTCTCCTTAATTCAGGGACGAATTATTCAGAGGTTCCTTAAAAGAAAGCGGGAAAATCTGTCTTCTTTTGCGGGCAGAGCCCGCCTTCCCTCCCCCTCTCTTATATTATCTTCTCTTCCCGTCCTTTTTTCCTCCCCACCTCTTCCCGTCTTCTCAGAACCTTCTTGTGGCGCGGGCCCTTCCAAGGGGTCTTGGCCCCCCGTCGAACCACCCGCTCTCCCTGGCGCTGAAGTGTTCATCCCGTCCGATGATGATATGGTCCTGCACCACGAGATCCACGGCGTGTGCCGCGCGGTGGAGCATACCTGTCAGCTGACGGTCTACTGTAGACGGGGCCGGGTCCCCGCTAGGGTGGTTATGGACAAATATCATGGAATGGGCGTTATTCCTGAAGGCACGCTCTATGACCTTCCTGGGGTAGACCACGGTCTGGTTGATGGTGCCCTCGTGGAGGGTCTCAATGGCGAGGAGTTCGTTTCTTGAATTGAGGAAGAGGGCGATGAATTTTTCCACCCGCTCGCCTGAGAGTGAGAGGTTAAGGTAATCGAGGACGTCTTTTTTGGAGCGGATTACGTCTTTTCCCATTATCCGCTCGCGAAGATAAAGGGCCGCCATCTCCTTCATGAACTTAATTAGGACAACGGCGTGCTCGGAGAGACCTTCTATGCAACGGAGTTCTTCGGCAGGAGCGTCAAAGACACCGCGAAGCCCCTTGAAGGCCTTGAGAAGCCTTTTTGCCACTGGTTTTACGTTGCTTCTTGGCATGGCGAAGGTGAGGACGAACTCGATTGTCTCGTGTTTATGAAAACCATCAAGGGAGGTCTTGAGGAACCTGGTCATGAGTTTTTTCCTCTGCTCTCTTGCCTGCGATGCCTTTGCCGTCATTCTCATGTCCTTTCCCGTGGTGTTTTTTTTAAGGAACCTCTCCTTAATTCGTCCCTGAATCAAGGAGAGACGGGAAAGGAAAAACGCGCTTTCCCTTTCCCTCACATTTTCACCAACTTATAGTTGTCGAAAATGGCAACACGTCCATGCGGCTCTGGAAAGTCTGAATTAATCAGACTTTCCTTAATGCAATCTTACCGCCGGCGGTCGCGGGAACCCGCGGTTCAAGCCAGCATCACCCTCAATTCATCCCCCCCCTATAAAAGACCGCGAAGATGGCTCTTGCCTATCTTCTTGCGGCCCTTTCTTACCTCCATGTTCCATATTATATGGAAATCAAAGGTTTTTGTCTCCTGTACCACCGTACAGTTGGCAACCTTCAATTTTATAACTTTTTGTTTATTTTTTAAACTGTCATGGGTGTCAGTTACGCAAAAAAAAAGTTTCTGTTAAAACAACGCCATGGAACTCATGGTGCAGGAAGACAGTTTTCTCATAAAGACACTTACGGCGCATGAAGAGATGGAGCAGGGGTACAGGCTGAGGCACGAGGTATTCAGCGAGGAGCTCAGGTGGGCACCTATTGCCAAGGACGGCATGGAGGTGGACCGTTACGACAGTTTTGCAAGCTCCATCGGTGTATTTGACCAGTGGGGTCTCTTACAGGGATACGCACGGCTCATCCCCTCGCCAAGCCCCTTCATGATAGACAGGGAGTTCGCCTGCCTTACCACCGGAGGACAGGGGGTAGAGAAGAGACAGGACATGGCCGAGGTAACGCGGCTATGCGTTAGAAAGGACGGGAGAAAGGGCGAGTTCATACTGAGGGTATCCAACCTCATCTACAAGGGCATATATCTCTGGAGCATGAATATGGATGTAAGGCACCTGGTGATGGTGGTGGACAGGAGGGTCTACCGTCTCCTGAGGTTGACTGGTTTTCCAGTCAAGTCAATAGGAGAGTTTATGGTCATGCCCGACAGCGTGCACGCCGCTGTAATAAGCCTGGACCTCGTTGAATTCAAAGAGGTGGGGGAAGAGAAGAAGCCCGAGTTCTTCAGGTGGATGTCTACACAACAAGCCCCTCAGCCATCGCCAGGGCTATTGCATGGGCTTTATTGACGGCATTGAGCTTGTGCTCTATGTTCTGAACGTGGAACTTCACGGTCCTCTCACTGATATTGAGTATCATCGAGATCTCCCAGTTTGTCTTGCCTTCCTTTACCCATGCAAGGACCTCTCTTTCCCGGGCCGACAAATCCAAGGCCTTTCTCCTCTCAAGGGCACATACCCTCTCAAGGGCTATATGCACATGAGGGACAAGGGTGTTCAGGATCTCCTTGTGGTGGTCCCGGAAGCGGTCTCCATCACCAGAGAAGGAAAAGAGAGTCGCAAGGTCTGAGGTGGGCCCCTTGAAGCCCGCGGCCACTCCATACCTCAACCCAAAGTCTCCCGCAAGGCGCATGAAGGATATATCATCTCTGTCCGTTATTTTTTCCGTTGCCTCCTCCCAGAAGAAGCTCCCCTTTGAACTCAGATTGTGCCGCACAATAGGGTCTACTTTATAGAGTTCCTTTGAGGCGTAGAGATTCATCCACTGGCCGGGGTAATCGAGGTTGAATATCTTCTTGACCTCTGTAAGCCTGCCCGCATTAATGACTCCTATGCCGCAGATACCGTGGTCCGCGCATACGAGGTCCTTTATCTTCGCAATGAGCCTTGTAAGGTCCGCGTCGTTCCTGCAGGCAAGGGATGAGTGGATTATTTCAAGTATGACCGTCAGTTCGGTCTTTGAAAAATCTCTGTAACCCATGGCGCGTCTCCTTGGTTGGGGGGGTCTTACTGGACTAAGGGCCCCTTTTCTGCCCGGGGTTTCCGGGTGGCGGGGTCGCCCCCCGATCTCTCTGTAATGGCCATGTTGAGGTGCAGTGTAAGGGCGGAAAGAATGTCCTTATGGTGCTCGGTAAAGACGTCTTTTGACGATGCGAAGCAGAAGAGGCTAAAGAGCCCTGTGCCCTCATTATAAACGCTCGACGAGAGGCCGTGCTTAAGCCCATAGGCCGCGGCCCATTCTGTGACGGCCTTTGACTTCTCGTCAATGGCGTTTTTTCTTATATTGGACCAGAGTTCCGGCTCTGAGAAGCGCATATGATGGCGCACTACGGGGTCAAAGCGGTAGAGGCCCTCCTTGAAGTAGAGGTTCAGCCACTCGCCAGGGTAAGAGGAGTCGAGGATAGTGTTGATGCTAATGCGTCCCTGCCTGCCTATCGTGCCGATGCCGCAGACAGCGAACTCGGCCATGAGGAGGTCCCGTGCCCTTGTCAGGAGACCCTCGGCTGTATATTCCGAGGCGCACCTCGCAAGGTCATCTATTAGCTCAATGACCTTTATGAGTTCCTGCTTTGGAAAGGCATCCAACATGTTCATGAGAAGAACCTTTTTCTTATTTTATAGTGGCCAGAGAGAACGCAGGATACCTTTCATTTTACTCTTTTCCTCTGGCTTTGTAAAGGGGGGGTGCGTTTTTCTGAATTCAGCCATCTCGTCGCGCCTCTTACGCCTTCTCTCGTCGACGTTCTTTACGGAGTGGCACTTGAAACAATTTCTTATGGGGAAGGCCACCCTGTCATGGCACCTTGCGCAGAACCGGCCATTCCATATGGCAAGCATGGATATACCGCTTGCGCCCGCCTTTTTCTTGAAGAACCTCGGGTGGCATGGCGCGCATTTGAGCCACTGGTTATGCACTGAGTGGGGGAAGATTACATCGGGCATGAACTTGAGTTTGGCCTTGATGAGGACATCTTCGTTAAAGGCCGGGGGCGGGGGAGAAGGGCGCCCCGGAAATGAGGCTTTTGGTTTTATGGTCCCGTCTTTCAGGGCCTTTGCCCAGTCAACAAAGCCGTATTTGTCTTTTGGCAGGTACTCAAGGGGCACTACCTGTGGCGTGGGGTCCATGATACCCCACTTGTCGCGTTTAATGGTGGCGCCTTTTTGCTTATCGTAGTGCTCCGCCGGCCTGTCAACGGGCGCGGGCATGAGGGGTCTTTCCTCCGCCGCCACGCCAAGGGAGGCAAGCGCGGATATAAAGACCAAGATATAGAGAAAAACCCTTTTCAAGGAAGCCTCCGGTCTTTTGAACGCCCCACGAAACTCTGGGCCCCAGGTTTTTTCCGGCATGAGCAGGCCCCGTCCTCTCGCCAGAGGCCTGCCCGAGGCAAATGTGATTTGAGCGCTTTATTATACACCCTCTCATATCTCTATGACAAGGGGAAGTATGACGGGCCGCCTCTCGATGGTGCGGTTGAAGAACCTTCTTAGCGCCCTTTTTATCTCCTTTTCCACCTCCAACTGGTCTCGTTTTGCCTCGGGGTTCATCTCGTCAATGGTCTTTACCACCACGTCGCGGGCGCCTTCAAGGAGGCCGCTGGTCTCATCCTTGAAGGCAAACCCCCGTGTTATGATGTCAGGGCCGAAAAAAACCGTCCCCGTGGTCTCATTAATGGAGAGGAGCGCGATGACCATGCCGTCACGGGCAAGGTGCCGCCTGTCCTTGAGGACCATGTCGCCTGTCTCTCCAAGGCCCTTGCCATCGACGAGTACGCGGCCAGAGTCCACAACACCCGTTTTTCCTGCCCCCGAAGGGCCTATCTCCATCACATCGCCGTCCTCGGCCACGATGATGTTCTTTTCAGGTATACCAACGCTCCGCGCGAGGCGCGAGTGGAGCACAAGGTGGCGGTACTCGCCGTGTATGGGCACGAAGAAGCGCGGCCTTGTCATGTTGAGCATTATCTTGAGTTCTTCCTGGCTCGCGTGGCCCGATACGTGTATCTCCGAGACCTTCTCGTATATGACAGTCGCGCCCCTGCGGTAGAGGTGGTTCATCATGGCGGTAATGGCCTTCTCGTTACCGGGAATGAGTTTTGACGAGAGTATGACGGTGTCGCCCTCTTCCACCTTTATCTTCTTGTGGTTGTCCATGGCCATGCGCGTAAGGGCGCTCATGGGCTCGCCCTGGCTTCCTGTGGTCAGAAGCAGTACCTTCTCGCGGGCAATGTCCTTTATCTGCTTGATGTCTATAATGAGCCCCTCGGGGGCCTTGAGATAACCTAGCCTCATGGCTATCTCCACATTTGTGACCATGCTCCTGCCGTTTAGCACGACCTTTCTTGCGCAACGCACGCAGGCGTCGAAGACCTGCTGCATCCTGTGTATGTGAGAGGCGAATGTGGCAAGAATTACCCTGCCCGTGGCCGAGCGTAGTATGGCCTCGATATTGGAGCCGATTTCTTTTTCCGAGAGGGTATATCCGGCCTTCTCCACGTTTGTGGAGTCTGAGAAGAGCGCCAGGACCCCGCGCTCGCCGTACTCCGAGAAGCGGGCGTAGTCAATGACCTCGCCGTCCACGGGGGTCTGGTCGAGTTTGAAGTCGCCTGTGTGTATGACCACGCCCAGGGGCGTGGTGATGGCGAGGGAACAGCCGTCTACAATGGAGTGGCTTACGCGGAGGAACTCCACGCTGAAGGGGCCGACGGCTACCCTGTCCCTTGGGCGCACCATCTCAAAGACCACGTCATCGAGCATTCCGTGCTCGGCGAGCTTGGCCTCTATGAGCCCAAGCGTAAGGGCCGTGGCGTAGACCGGGGCGTTTACTTCCTTCAGGACAAAGGGCAGGGCCCCTGTGTGGTCCTCGTGGCCGTGGGTGATGAAAAAGCCCTTTACCCTCTCTTTATTCTCGATAAGGTATGTTATGTCGGGTATGACAAAATCTATGCCCAACATGTAGTCCTCGGGGAACATGAGCCCGCAGTCCACGACAATGATGGCGTCCTTGTACTCATAGACCATCATGTTAAGGCCGATTTCACCGAGCCCGCCAAGGGGTATTACCTTGAGTCTTTCCTGACTTTCTTCCATCGTATTTACTTATCCTGTTTTTTTCGCCTCTTCGGCGGATGGGCCGGCCCCCTGGGCAAGCAGTTTCGTTATCTCCTCAAGCGTCATCTGCATTAGTTCGTCCTCTGTCCTGCCTTCTGTGGGGAAGGGCCTTCCTATGGAGATGGTGGCCTCTGCCGGGGCTATCATGAGAGAGCCCTTTTTCATTATGTCCTTTGTGCCGCTTACGGCAAGGGGGACAATATCCGCACCGCTCCTCCTTGCCAGTATGAAGGCCCCCTTCTTGAATGGAAGGAGCCGCCCCGTGGTGCTCCTTGTGCCCTCGGGAAAGACAACGACAGAGGTGCCGTTCTTTATCTTCTCGGCGGCGCGCAGTAGATCCCTTAAGGCCTTCTTCGTGTTCTCACGCTCAACGGCGATGTACCCGGCAAGGGTCATGGACCACCCCACAACAGGTATCCTGAAGAGGCTCTTTTTCGATACCCAGCGGAACTGCACGGGTATATAGCCCTGCAAGACGGGTATGTCAAAGGCCCCCTGATGGTTGGATAGAAAGACCCTGGGCCTGTCTCCGGCGAGGTTCTCCAAACCCTGAACCCGCACCCTCACGCCCGAAAGGGCAAGGATTATCCTGCACCACAGGGCCCCTATGGAGTGAACATAACGGCCGCTCCTGTCGACGAGGAGGGATAGGAGTATTATGGTAAACAAGACCGCGGTTATGGGAAGCCCGGCTGTCCAGACAAGAAGTGTCCTTAAATACATTTTTTTAACATATCGCTGAGTTATCATCCGGGCCGCGCCGGACCCCCACGCGCCTCCTGGACGCGGACTGGCCTTAAATATCCGATAAGATTCTACTTTTTTATGGAGTGTAAGTCAATTTTTTACTTTGCGGTTCAGAAGGTACCCTCTTGAACCTTGACATTACGGACCATGCTGGTAAATTAAGAGAATGCCTTAAAGAAAGATGGAAAAGACAAAGAAAATCAGTAGAGCGGCCTATGGCCGCGAAGCGACAATCCATATAAAAAGGAGCCTCAGATGGCAGGAGTAAATAAGGTAATCCTCATAGGCAACCTCGGCGCAGACCCTGAGATGCGCTACACCCCCGGAGGCACGGCGGTTGTGAATTTCAGCCTTGCCACTACGGAGTCGTACACCAACAAGGAAGGCGAGAAGGTCACCAAGACAGAGTGGCACAGGATAGTGGCCTTCAGGCGCCTTGCCGAGATATGCGGCGAGTATCTCGCCAAGGGCAGGCAGGTATATATAGAGGGTAAAATTCAGACCAGGAGTTGGGAAGACCGCGACGGGGTCAAGAAGTACACCACCGAGATACTGGCCGATACCATGCAGATGCTCGGCACAAGGGCATCTCAGGGCGGAGGGGCCGGAGGCGGAGGGGCGTCTCAGGCGGGCGGACCTGGCCCGGAGTCCGACCTTGACGACGTGCCATTTTAAGAGGCACAAAACCTATTTTCTATTGGTTTTCCTTGACGCAGTTTCTTACAGGTAAAGTGTGCCTGTCATGCGTCACGACACAACAATCCAGAGGGACATCGCCGCCCAATCAAACAACTTTCTTTTTTCCAAAAGAAAGTTGTGGGTTTTCTTTGCCCCGCTTTTTTAAAAAAACTCCAGTGGCTTCTGGCAGTATTTCAGTGGCACGGCGCCTCTTCCCCATTGGTTTTCTTTGACGGAGTTCCTTTGAGGCAGGTCTTCTCACCCCTGTGCATGGACACCAGAGGGCGGCAAGGCCTTGCTCACCTGATTGAAAGACTTTCTTTTTTCCAAAAGAAAGTTGGGAGGGGTCTTTTTCTCATGGAAAAATCTATTATTAAGAGAGCCGAGGTCATTGCCCCGGCGGGCAATCTCCGTTCTTTGAAGGCCGCCATAGGGGCGGGCGCTGACGCCGTGTACCTTGGTTTTCGCGACGCCACGAACGCCCGCAACTTCGAGGGCCTCAACTTTACGGATAAAGATATTAGTGATGGCATAGGCATTGTAAGAAAGGCAGGAAAGAAATTCTTTGTTGCCATAAACACCTTTCCTCAGCTTGACGCCTTCAAGACATGGCACCGCGCCGTGGACCGCGCCGTGGACCTTGGTGCCGACGCCATTATCATAGCCAACCTTGGAATATTAAGATACGCGAGGGAAAGATACCCGGACGTAAACATTCATCTTAGCACTCAGGCCAGTGCCTCCAATTACGAGAGCATCAACTTCTACGCCCGGCACTTTGGCATCCGCCGCGTGGTGCTTCCGCGCGTTCTCACCACGGATGAGATAAGAGACCTGGCGGCCCATACAGACGTTGAGATAGAGGTCTTTGCCCTTGGCGGGCTCTGCATTAATATCGAGGGCAGGTGTTATCTCTCGTCCTATGTGACAGGGGCCTCGACAAACACCGAGGGGGCCTGCTCGCCATCGAGGTTTGTCCGTTTTCAGAGCGAAGAGGGCGGGTCAATGACCATTTCCCTTAATAACGTCCTTCTTAACCGCCTTGGCCCGGGCGAATCATCGCCCTACCCCACTTGTTGCAAGGGACGTTATCTCATGCCCGATGGAAGCCCTGCCTATGCCTTCGAGGAGCCCGAGTCTCTCAATATACTGGAGATACTCCCCGGCCTTGTAGAGGCCGGTGTAAGTGCCTTCAAGATAGAGGGACGCCAGAGGACAGGGGCCTATGTGGCGGCCATGACAGGCGTCATGAGAGAGGCCCTTGATTCCTATTACGCCGCGCCGGGGAGTTACAGCGTTCAGCCCGAGTGGCAGAAAAAGACCCTTTCTTCCTTTGAGGGCTCCAAAGAGACCATTGGCTCCTACCTTGTAAAGTAAGGCGCCCCCACCCCCTATATTTTTGCAAAGCCCATGATAGACCTTTGCCCTCTCACAAGAGGCGGCATGGTTGACAAAGAGGGGGGGCGCGCCTACAATAAATAAAGGACGATCAATAATAACAGGAGGTCTTTTTTTCATGCCCATATACGAGTACAGGTGCCCGGACTGCGAGAAGGTCTTCGAGGCCATGCAGAAGTTCTCCGATGAGCCTATAAAAGAATGCCGCTTCTGCCAGGGCAAGAGAGTGGAGCGCCTCATATCGCGTTCAAGTTTTGTGCTGAAGGGTAGCGGCTGGTACCAGACTGATTATGCCCGCAAACCCCTCTCGGCCCCGCAGGGCAAGCCGCCTTCGCAAGAGGCCAGCCCCCCTGCCTGCGCGGGGTGTCCTTCCGCCAAGAAGGCGGACTGACCGCTTTATCCATGCCATTTCGGGACTACGCCCATAATTACAGGACAGGTAAGCCTTAATGGAAGTAAGAAAAGCCGCCATAAAGATGGCCCTTGAGGCCGGGTCTTTGCTCAAGGGCCGGCTGGGACAAGCCGGCAGGGTGGACTTCAAGGGCGAGGTGAACATAGTCACGGAGATGGACCGCCTCTCCGAGGACCTCATCGTGGGCCGCATCACCAGGGACTTTCCAGACCACGGCATAATCGCCGAGGAGAGCGACGAGCGTGCCGGCAGGGGAGAGTACCGGTGGATAATCGACCCCCTTGACGGCACTACCAACTACTCGCACGGCTTCCCCGTCTTCTGTGTCTCCATCGCCTTTGAGGTTAGCGGCGAGGTAGTCTTCGGCGTGGTCTACAACCCCATGCTCGAAGAACTCTTTGTCGCTGAGAAGGGAGAGGGGGCCACGCTCAATGGAGACAAGATAAGCGTCTCCTCCACGACCTCGCTTGAGAGCAGTCTCCTTGCCACGGGCTTTCCCTATGATCTTCGGACCTCCAGGGAGAACAACTTCGACCACTTCAGGAATTTTTCCATAAAGGCACAGGCCATAAGACGGGCGGGCTCGGCGGCCCTGGACCTCTCCTATCTCGCCTGCGGACGCTTTGACGGTTTCTGGGAGATGAAACTCTCGGCCTGGGACACTGCCGCCGGGACAC
Organism: uncultured Thermodesulfobacteriota bacterium; assembly: GCA_964472295.1. Classification (GTDB taxonomy): domain Bacteria; phylum Desulfobacterota; class GWC2-55-46; order GWC2-55-46; family JADFVP01; genus JAJRZX01. Next base: position 74,317 of record CAYYJQ010000003.1, read on the forward strand.
TTCTGGTGACCGAGGCAGGCGGCAGGGTGACGGACTTTGACGGGAGCGAGTTCTCGAACTTCAAGCCCAGATGCCTTGCATCCAACGGCCTCATACACGACGAGATGCTCGCGATACTCAACAGCAGGGCCTGAATATCATTTTTATAATCAACGAAACGTTACCTGCAAAGCGGTAAAAAGAGCGATTTTACCCCTTTTTTGTCCATGATAGATATTAAACATTTTTACATATAACGAAATGATTGACTTGAAGGTGCTTTCACCTCGTAATTCAGTGAATATACGGTGGTGAGCGGTCCAGGAGATGCGGCGAATACATTTTTCACGGCAGGTATTTTTCTTCCAAAAAACATACCCTCATAAGGATGCCAATACAATGACAACCCTGGCCCTGCGCCTCGCCATACTCGCCGTGGCCATGGCCCTTGCCGCCTACATCGTGCCCGGAATGGAGGCCGTGGGGTATGGCCCCATCATCGAGGCCGCAATAGTCCTCGGCGCACTCAACCTCGTCATAAAACCACTCCTCTTTATCCTTACCCTGCCCATCAATATCTTGAGCCTCGGGCTCTTTACCTTTATACTGAACGGCATACTCCTCCTCATCGTGGGAGCGCTCGTTCCGGGACTTGTGATAAATGGACTCGGAGTGGCCGTCCTCGCCTCCATCATCATTAGCATCTTCACCATGGTGGCGGGCAGACTCGTAAGGTAAGAAAGAGACTTTCTTACTTTCTTTTAGGGAACCTCTGAATAATTCGTCCTTGAATTATTCAGAGACGAAAAAGAAAAAGCGCGGTTTTTCTTTTTCTCACATTTTCAATAACTTACAGTTATAGAAAATGGCAACACATCCATGTGTTGCTGGAAAGTCTGAATTATTCAGACTTTCCTTAGGAAAAAGAGAGTTTTCTGATTGCATGGCAATGTCCCTCTGGATTTTGGGGCATAACGCATGATAGGCTCACCTTGCCAGGGAGAAGCCGCGACAGAGAAAACTGACACCAGCGGCCTCTGGCCGCTGGAAAGACTATGAAGGGCATAAAAGAGGTCTTATGCCAAAGGAGGGATAAATGGGTACTTCCAGGCCAGTATCAGGCGGCTGCAAGAAGATGGATTCCGAACTTTCCGACAGGGCCATAGCCGGAGACAGGGAAAGGGTTAAATTCCTCCTGGACAATGGCGCCGACGTGAACGCCAAGAATGACGACGGACTTACTCCCCTCATCTTCGCCTCCATACAGGGGCATCACGGCGTGGTAGAGGCCCTGCTTCAGGGCGGCGCCGACGTGAACGCGGAGACCCCCGAGGGCGTCACGCCACTCATAGCCGCCTCTGGAGGAGGGCACGCCAAGGTAGTTGAGATACTCCTTGAAAAGGGAGCCGACGTGAACGCAAAGGCTCAGGGAGGCGTCACGGCCCTGCTCTTTGCCTCTGGCGGAGGTCACTCAAAGGTGGTGGAGATGCTCCTTGATAAGGGAGCCGACGTGAACGCGGAGACCAAGACCGGCGAGACGGCCCTGGTCTTTGCCTCAAGGGGAGTGCACGCCGGAACCGTGGCGCTTCTTAAAAAACACGGGGCAGGTAAATAAAGAGAGAGGCTCGGCGGCAGAGGTCTTACCTTGCCCGGGCCATTAACCTGCTACTTCTCTTCCTTGGTGCCCTCAACGAGCATGTCTTCAAGCACCTTGAGGGCGTATCCATGATAGAGGTGCTCGCCCGAGAGGCCGCCAATGGACTCAAGGGTCTTTCGGGCAAGGTCCATCTCGTCCCTGTTGCCGCGCGCCCTGCCAAGGTTCCAGAGGAACCCCGCCGTTGCCGCCGTGCCAGAGGGGAGATCCGTATCAAATGTGTCGCGCTCTCTCATGAAGAGGCCCCCCTGGGCCGGTCCCTCAGGGGCCGAATCATAAAAGAGCCCGCTCGGCTGGTCATAAAAACGCCCCTTCATGAACCCCGCGACCTCTGTCACCCTGTCGAACCATTCCCTCTCATCCGTGGCCTTATAAATATCGAGTAATGCCGCGCCAAAAAGGGCCGCGTCCTCAAGGAGGGCCGCCGGACCACGCCCGCCATTAATGGTGTAGCGCACTGGGCCGCCTTCGCCAGACCAGGCGCCGCGCCAGATGTGCCCTGCGCACCTCTTTGCCTCCTCTATCCAGTCATCCCTCTTGAAGGCCCTGCCCGCGCGCGCAAGGGCCGATATGGCAAGGCCGTTCCACGAGGTTATTATCTTCCTGTCCGTGGCCGGTCTCGGCCTCTTCACCCTCTCGGCAAGGAGCGCCGCCTTCATGGCCGTAAGTCTTTCAGGGGCCGGCTCCCCGGCCTCTTCCGCCGAGGGGTCTATCCTGAGGGTATTTCGCCCCTCGAAGTTGCCCCTCGGGGTCATGGAAAAATACTGTATAAAGGCGTCTCCCTCTTCATCGCCGAGTATGGCCCGGACCTCGTCAACAGTGAAGAGGTAATAGGTCCCCTCCTCGCCCCCTACGTCGGCGTCCTCGGCGGCGAAGAACCCGCCCTCAGGCCCTTGCATATCCCGCGTGAGGTAGCCGATTGTCTCTTCCACAACAGTCCTGAAGCGCTCGTCAGGGGCCACTGCAAAGGCCCCTGAGTAAAGCCCCGTAAGGAGCGCGTTGTCGTAGAGCATCTTCTCAAAATGCGGCACCTCCCACATATCATCCACGGCATAACGGTGAAAACCTCCGCCAAGGTGGTCGAATATGCCGCCTCGTGCCATGGCGGTGAGGGTCTCCGTGACCATGGCAAGGGCGCTATCATTACCTGTCCTCTGGTAATGGGCAAGGAGGAACTCAAGGAACATGGCATGGGGGAACTTCATGGACTGGCCAAAGCCGCCGTGGCGCACGTCGTATAGTTCAACGGCGGTCCTGAGGGCCTCGTCGGCAATGGAGGCCGCGCGCTTGGTAAAGCCCTCTGTCCCGGCCCCTTTCGCCTCCCCGGCGTCCCTTGCAAGGGCTGACTGCAGGGTCTCCCTGAGCTCGGATATACGCCCCTTGTTCTCATAATAGGCGCTACTTACCTTCTTGAGTATGGTCCTGAATGACGGCATGCCCGGCGAGCCCTCTGGCGGGAAGTAGGTCCCGCCAAAAAAGGGCGTGCCCTCTGGAGAGACAAAGACATTAAGGGGCCAGCCGCCCTGCCCTGTAATGGCCTGTACGGCCTTCATGTAAAGGCTGTCAACATGGGGGTGCTCCTCGCGGTCTACCTTCACGTTTATGAAGTTCTCGTTCATCAGGCGGGCTGTCTCGGGGTCTTCATATGATTCACGCTCCATGACATGACACCAGTGGCACGTTGAGTACCCTATGCTCACAAGAAGAGGCTTGTCCTCTTTCTTCGCCCGCATGAAGGCCTCCTCTGACCATGGAAGCCAGTTAACGGGGTTACTCGCGTGCTGAAGCAGATAAGGGCTCTTCTCATACCTCAGCATGTTGCCGCTATTTTTATCTTTATCCACTCTACTGCCCTTTCTTTTCCCCGCGCAACCTGGGAAGGTCGAAAAAAGGAAGAATCCTTACTTCCTTTTATAAAAAAGAAAATCTTTTGACAGGATTGCACTGCCTCTTTGTATGACTTGGACTTGGCCCATAATAGGCACATTTACCAGGAAGAAACCGCATCAAAGAAAACCAATAGCCCCTAATGCCCGGGCTTTTATTAAGTATAACAGTTTTTCTCTCCATTCGTCACTTCCTGATATATAATAATAGAGAAAGAAAGCCTTTTTGATTAAACGCAATGGCTCAGGGGGTCATGCGGGGCCAATGACAAGATGAAAGGCTTGATGCCGCTACCAAGCGGGAGGGAGGTGTATTATGAAGAGAGTTCTTATGCCCCTTGCCCCAGGTTTTGAGGAGATAGAGGCGCTTACGGTTGTGGACATCCTGAGGAGGGCCGGGGCCGAGGTAACGCTGGCGGGCACGGTTGACGGCCCAATAGAGGGGAGGACCTCCATAAGGGTGGTGCCAGACAGGGGCCTTGACGAGGCCCTTGAGGGGGAGTACGAGATGCTCGTACTTCCCGGCGGAGGCGGAGGCACGAAGCGCCTCAAGGAAGACGCGCGTATCCTGGAGGCCCTTAAGGGGTTTGAGTCCTGTGGCAGGGTCATTGCCGCCATCTGCGCGGCCCCGACAGTGCTGTCGGCCTCGGGCGTCATAAATGGCCGCCGCATTACCTGCCACCCCGGCTCGCGCGCTGAACTCATCGAGAGGGGCGAGAAGGTGGTTGACGAGCGTATCGTAATGGACGGACGGCTCGTAACGAGTCAGGGGCCGGGCACGGCCCTTGAGTTCGCCTTCAGGCTCGTATCCCTGCTCTTTGGAGAGGAACGTGTGAAAGAGGTAAACTCCGGCGTCCTTGCCCGTCTATGATGCCTGCGTCCCCGGCCATCATGGCCCCCTGCCATCCCAGTCACGGACCTGGCAGAACTCGGCGCTCTCGTCGCGGCTGCAGACCCGGCGGATTATCCACCTTAGGGATATGGGCGCTATGAAGGTTGTGGCAAAGGCCATGAAGATAATAGCCGAGAACTGATCCGGCGTAAGGAGCGGACTTGTTATCTTTCCGGCTGTCATGAGTTCGCCGCTCAGTTTCAAGGCCACGGCGGCAACGATAAGCTCCACGGCTCCCCTACCGTTCATGCCAAAACCTATTATTACTGATTCCCTCATACCCAGTCCCGCGGCGCGCCCGCCCGCGGCGCAACCCACTACCTTGCCTATCATGGCGATTATGGTTATTACCACGGCAAGAGAGATGAATGATAGGCTCCAGGAGAACTCCAGGCTGAACGAGAGGGAGACAAAGAAGATGGGCGCGAGAAAACCGTAACTCAGGACAAAAAAGTTGCTCTTCACCCGTTCGATAATATCCCTGTCCTTTATTTCCTTTCTCACGAACTGCCCGGCAACAAAGGCCCCTATGACGAGATGAAGTCCCGCGAGCACGGCGAGATACCCCATGATAAAGGCCACAAGGAGCGAAAAGGTGAAACTCCTTGCCCCGCTCATGTCAAGGCGGGCCATGAGACGGGGGAAGATGAAGTGGCTTATGATGATTACGCCCGCGAAGAACCCCGCCACCTTGAAAAAGACCAGAAGCGTCATGGATATGCTCGCCGTGCCTGTCCCCGCCATGCCAAGGAGGATGGAGAGCGTTATAAGGGCGAGGATGTCATCGGCTATGGCCGCGCCTATTATTATATGGCCAAGGCGCGTCCTCTGCACACTGAGGTCATGGAGTATGCGGGCCTGTACGGCAAGGGATGTCACGGAGAGCCCCATGCCTATGAATAGGGCCTGATAGAAGGTGCCCCCCATGAGCATGGCCGCCAGGACCCCAAGGACAAAGGGCAGGACAAAGCCACCGCAGGCCACAAAGAGGGCCGGCCAGATATGCTTCAAGAGTTCCTCGGGGTCCATCTCAAGACCGGCGTAGAACATGAGGAAGAAGATGCCAAACTCGGCCATTAGTTCGAGTGGGGCCGAGGCCGAGACAAGTCCGAGAAAGGTGGGACCAAGGATAAGACCGGCGAGGAGTTCGCCGAGTATCACGGGAAGACCGAAACGGGCGAAGAGCGTGCCCATGAACCAGGCCACTGTGAGGATGAGTATTAGATTTACTATTAGGCCTTCTGTAATCAAGGAATCACTCCACAAGGTTTATGAGGAGGGCTCTTATGGAACCTCTGAATAATTCGTCCCTGAATTAAGGAGAGAGGTCAAAGAAAAAACGCGGTTTTTCTTTTTCTCACATTTTCAATAACTTACAGTTATAGAAAATGGCAACACATTCATGTGTTGCAGGAAAGTCTGAATTATTCAGACTTTCCTTATCTCAATCAAAGAGCCCCCTCACCACGGGCCGTGGCCTGCGTCTCGCCCTGGCCGGTCCCCTCTCCCTTACGAGGTGTCCCCCGAGTTCTTCTATAAAGGGAGATGGCCGCGTCTCCTCCACCTGACCGAAGAGCCTTCTTTTACCGGCCCGAAGGAGCAGAGCCTCTTCAGCGGCCCGTGTAAGGCCCACGTAAAAGAGCCTCCTCTCTTCTTCAATGGGCGTATCGCCGCGGCAAAGCGGTATCAGGCCCTCTTCAACGCCGATGATGAAGACAACCCTGAACTCAAGGCCCTTGGCCCCGTGCAGGGTGAGGAGGTTTACCTTGTCGGCCTCTATGCCCGTCTCCTCCACGGCGCCATGGACCATAGCCTCGTTGATAAAATCACCAAGTACCAAGGATGCCTCTTCTTCGCCGTATCTGCCGGCAAGCCAGAGAAGAAGGTCTCTTGTGTCCCCGCCAAGGCCCGCGGCACTGGCCTCTTCCTCTACAAGGGCAGTCAAGGTAAGGCCGGGAGCAGGCCTTGCTTCCCTGAGGAGTGCGAGAAAGCCGGCGATTCCCTGCCCGCTACCGGCCATGTGATATGGAAGGCTTGACGCGCCAAGGGCCTCAACAAGGGCGCGGGCCGCGCGCCTTGAGCGGAAGAGGACGGCAAAGTCCGAGAACCTCGCGTCCTCCACGGCGCCGTCAGACGTAAGGGAGGTTAGCCCTCCCATCCTTTTTTCTATCTCACTTATTATATACCTTGCCTCCGCGGCCTCGTCAGTGCAATCCACAAGGCGAAGGGTCCCACCGGACCTCAAGGGTAGAGGACTGAGGACAAGCCGTTCTCTATTATGGCCGATTAGCGACGTTGCGGCCATGACGATTTTTTCTCTTGAACGGTAATTATTGGAGAGATTAAGGACCACGGCGCCAGGCCAGTCGCTCTCAAAACGCATGAAAAACCCGAGGTCCGAGCCTCGAAAAGAATAGATGGCCTGATCAGGGTCACCTATGGCAAAGAGGGCCGCGCCGCGTCCGGCAAGCGCCCTGAGGAACATGGCCTGCGGGGCGTTTATGTCCTGATACTCGTCAACAAGGATATGCGAGAGTCCTGAGGCAAGGGGACTGCTCGCCTGGCCTTCCTCAAGGAGGGCCGTTGCCTCGGGCACAAGGTCGTCAAGGTCAAGGAGGCCCTCTACGGCGAGAAACTCCCTGTATTTTCCAAGGACCTTGCGCAGTTCCTCATCAATGTCCTCCTCCCCCTTGCCGCTGTTCTTTATAAATGAAATCATGGAGGCAGTCTTGGCCGCCCTTTTCACGCCAAGGTCCCGAAGGATTGCCTCCTCTTCGGTCCTCCCGATAATAGCGAGACCGGGACGCGCACCGCCGAGGACGCGAAGCGCCAGCGCGTGAAAGGTCCCCATGTGAGCGGCCCTGGTATCGCTTCCCAGAAGGTCCTTTACGCGCCCGGACATCTCCCTTGCCGCCCTGCACGTAAAGGTAAGGGCGACCATGTTTGAGGGGTCCACGCCCTCCTTTACGAGGCGGGCAAAACGCGCCGCAAGGACACGAGTCTTCCCGGAACCCGGCGGCGCGGCCACGAGTACATACCGGGCCGTTGAGAGCACGGCCTCTCTCTGCGCGCTGTCGAGGTGTTTTAATATCTCTTCCATGTCCTTAAACAACCAGGGGCTCTCTGCCCAATAGCGGTTTTCTTTGCTCCACTTTCTTTTTTCCAAAAGAAAGTGGAAGGTCTTTTTGGTCCTCTTATTTATTTTACACCTTTTTTCCGTCCCTCTTTTCCCGCTCATACAGGGTCTATGTGCACAAATGTCTTTTCTATGGACTTAAGTCCCTCCACCCTTCTCTCCACGTCCTTGCCTATCTTATGTGATTCCATGGTTGGGAGCATCTTGTCCACCTCCACATGAATCTCAACGTGTATGAAGTTACCAACATAATGGGCCCGCACGGTGTTGAGGGCACGTACGCCTCTTACGCAAAGGGTTTCTCTCTCTATCTCCTTCATGAGCGCGGGCTCCGGGGCCTTTCCCATGAGGTAGTCTATGTTCTCCATGCCGATATGATAGCCCGTGTACATTATCCAGAGGCTTATAACGAGCCCCGCGGCGGGGTCGAGTACAGGGTAGCCGAATTTTGCCCCGAGGAGCCCGACAAGGGCCGCTCCGGCGACAAATATATCCATGAGCGAGTCCGTGGCCGTGGCCCTGAGGGCCGGGCTGTTTATCTCGCGTCCTGTCTTGCTAAAATAGGCGGCCATGAAAACCTTGACGATTATGGTGACCACGGGCACGGATACTGCGAAGGCTCCCACTACAGGGGCCGAAGGATAGATAAAACGGGTTATGGATTCCTTCAGGATCTCGAAGCCCAGGATTCCGGCGAGCACGGCTATTATCATGCCCGCCACGGGCTCGGCCCTGCCGTGGCCAAAGGGGTGGCCCTCGTCGGCCTGTTTGTCGGAGATACGCACGCAGATAAAGGTGGCAAGGGAGGAGACGATGTCGCTAAGGGAATTTATGGCCTCGGAGATGAGGGCAATGCTCCCGGAGAGGAGCCCTGCCCAGAGTTTCAGGACAAGGAGCGCCGTATTGCCGAGTATGTTTATAAGTGTTGCCCTGAAGGCCACGGGGTTCATGGGCCGGTCCTCTTAAGTATGCCCTGCGGGCAGGGCCAGGGAAAGATATTGTCCCCTGCCCGCCCTCGGGCTCAGGCGCTTCCCGAGGGGACAAGTACACGGAGGCCCCGTTGCACGGAGGTTATCTTTATATCGCCTATCCACTCAAAGGGCTCTCCGTCTACATGCACATCCGTGGCGCTGACGCGCGGTATCTCTATCTCCCGTCCCCTGACGTGCCTGAAACCCTTTAAAGAACCTATGCGGCCGGAGAGGAGTTTACGCGCCACGCCCGGCGCCGAGAGCGGTCCCATGGCGGGCATTATGGAGAGTTCTATGAGACCGTCCGTGGGGTCTGCACCAGGGGCCATGAGGGCCGGTCCTCCGTAGTTCGCCACGTTGGAGGCCGTAAGAGTGAGGGCGCGCACCTTGAGGAGCGCGTTATCCACCTTGATGGAGACTTCCTCGGCCTTCTGTCTCAGGAACTCGCGTAGCGCCCCTGGATGGTGCGTAAAGAACTCTCCGGGCCTTGCGGCGAAAAAGAGCTGCCTGTACTTTCTGGCAAAGCCTGCGTCAAGACCAAATCCCGCTGAGGCGAAAAAATACCTTCCGCAGAAGATGCCCGCGTCCACGGCCCGTATGTTTCCATGGCTGATAAGCACGAGGGCCTTACCCGGATCCGCCGGGATACCAAGGCCCCTTGCAAGGGAGTTCGCGGACCCGAGGGGCACTATGCCGAGAGCGGCCTTGCTTTTCACAAGGGCGCCGGCGACCTCGTTCACCGTGGCGTCACCTCCACAGGCAATAACAGACCTAAAACCCCTTGAGAGGGCCTCTTCGGCAAGCATGCGGGCATGTCCCGGGGCCTCTGTCCTCTTTATCCTGTAAAAACCCGGCTTACTGCCAAGGACCCTGGCCACAAGGGAGTACATTAGCGGTGTCCTGTCCTTGCCGCCTGCCATTGGGTTGACTATGAAGAGGGCCTTCACCGCTATTATGCTCCTTGGTTTATTACCTTATAGAGACCGGCCTGGTGCAGATGCAAAAAGGACCACACCCCGCGCACTCCTCTCTCGATATAACCATATAATAGCAAAAATATCCTCTGTAGCCTATTTTTTCAAGGTTTTTCGCCGCTCCTCTCACTGAGGGCAGAGGGGTGCGTCCTGTAAAAAGGGCGGTAATTGGTCCTTGCAAAATAAAAAATTTGGACTATATTATTAATTAATATCTGCGCTTGGCCCTGTAGGCGGCATGAACCCGGCCTCCTGCATCAAGAGTAAAGTCTTTATTCCATGAAAATGGCCCGGCCCCGAAGAGCGGGCAAGAGGCCGGCACAAGGATGGTCAAGAACTCGAAGATACTCTTTTTGGCGCTCCTCCTGGCTCTCATCGCTGGTGCTCCCGCCATGGCAAGGGGGACAAAGGGGGCCAAGGGGGCATCAGGGGCCAACTTGGGGGTCGCAAAGGGGGTCAAAGGAGGAGACATGGGGTTCAGCATAAAGAGCGCGGATTTTAAAGATGGCCAGAGGGTTCCACGCCGCTTTACCTGCGAGGGCGAGGACATCTCGCCGGAACTCAGTTGGGAGGGCGCCCCCGAGGGCACAGAGAGTCTCGCCCTCATAGTAGAAGACCCTGACGCGCCCATGGGCACCTTCATACACTGGGTCATTTATAATCTGCCGCCGGACCTTAAGGGCCTTCGTAGGGGGGCCTCGGGCTCAGGGGCCATAAAAGAAGGGGTCTCGAGTTTTGGGCGCATTGGTTATAACGGCCCCTGCCCGCCGCCGGGTCATGGCGACCACAGGTATTACTTCAGGCTCAGGGCCCTTGACGTGAAGGAACTTGACGTAACGAAGAACGCAAACAAGGGTGACGTGGAAGAGGCCATGAATGGACACATCCTGGCCGAGACGTCCCTTATGGGCATATACAGCAGATAAGGCCCCTCAGGGGCTTATGGAGGCTTTTCACACACTAAAACAGAGAAGGAGAGATAATCCATGCAACAGGCTACAGTTACGGAAGGAAAAGAGTTCACTGACGACGCAGTAAAGAAGGTCACCTATATAAAGACCGACAAACTCACTGAAGACACCTATTACTTCAAGGCAGGGCAGGTCCTTGCATATCACAAGCACCCCACAGGGGACCAGATATTCTTTGTCCAGGAAGGCGAGGGAACGTACTACATAGACGACAACGCGGAAGAGACAACGGAGCTCAGGCCCGGCGTCGTGGTCCTCGCCCCAAAGGACGTCTGGCACAAGATAGTGGCAAAGACGGAGATGGTGGTCTCGCAGGCAACTGTTCAGCCCGCGGGCATGATAGTAAGAGACGCGGGCTGAGAATGCCGTGAAGCAGATAGATAAGCGGTAACTAAAAGCAAGGGGCCTTCGGGCCCCTTGCTTTTTTGACCCATGGGCGTTGCC
>CAYYJQ010000004.1:0-77585 GCA_964472295.1 uncultured Thermodesulfobacteriota bacterium
AACCAGACTGATTAAAAATTATAAACAAAACAACACTGGCCGCCCTTGGAGAGGGCGGCCAGTTTCAGGTCCTGAGAGGCATGTTTTCTTACTTCTTTTTCTCTTCTTTCTTTTTCTTATTAGGCCCCACTACCGATATTGTATAGGCATTGAGGTCAAGATATTTCTTCGCTACCCGCAGGACGTCCTCTTTTGTAACGGACTGGATGAGTTTGGGGTATTTGCTGGAAAAATCATAGCCAAGACCAAAGAGTTCGTTATTGGCCATGTCCGCGGCCTGTGAGGCAGGGGTCTGAAGCCCGATCTCGTAACTCCCGGTTATGTAGTTCCTGGCCCTCCTGAGTTCATCTTCTGAGACAGGCTCTTTCTTGAGGGCCTTGAGTTCCCTGATGAGCCCGGCTATGGCCTCGTCTTTTTTCTCGGGCGCCGAGGCTATGTAGAGGGCGAAGAAGCCCGGGTCAACGCCGTCGCGGAGAAAGGCGCTTACAGAGTAGGCAAGGCTCTTCTTGTCGCGAAGGTTGATAAAGAGCCTTCCGCCCTGACCCGAGAGTATCTCCGATAGCACGCTTAAGGGATAACTATCCTTGCTCCCGATGGTGGTGGCCATGAAACCGAGGCCAACGTTTGTCTGGGCCTTGGCCCGTACGGCCCCGGTGCGGCGAATCTCCCCTGGCCGGGCGGGCTTTCTAGGCGATGGTATGCCCTTTGATGTGCGCGAGAACCCTCCAAGGACCTTGCTGGCCTCTTTCGCGGCATACTCAACGTCAATGTCTCCGGCTATGACGAGGACCATCCTCTTTGGAACAAAGAGTTTCCTGTAATGGGCCAGAAGGTCTGCCCTTGTGATGGCCTTCACTGTCGCCGCCGTGCCTGTGACAGGCATCCCGTAGGGGTGGTCTTTATAAAGAGTCTTCAGGAAGAGTTTAAAGGTGTACGATGGAATATTGTCCTCGCGTTTTTTTATGGCCGCGAGTATATCCTTTCTGAGTGTCCTTATCTCCTTTTCAGGAAATGATGGATTCTCAATGACATCAGCGAATATCTTGAGACCCCGCTCAAAGTCAGATGAGAGGAACCCCGCCGTCACGCCAGAGGAGTTGCGGGCCGAAAAACCGCTTATAGAGCCTGCCATACCCTCAACCTCCTTTGCGAGCTCGGCCCTTGTGCGCGTCTTTGTTCCGCGCGTGAGCATGGCGGCCATGAAGTTCCCTATGCCGTTATTCCTGCCTGTCTCGGCCATGAGACCGCCCGGAAAAGTCGCGTACATGGCCACGGAAGGCGTGGTGGGTATCTTCTTTACTATGAGGGTAATGCCGTTCTTAAGTGTCATTCTTTTGACGTTTGGGGCCTTTTTTATCTTCTCGCCAAACTTGGCGGCCTCGACGAAGGCCTCCTTCACCGTGTCCTTTACAACGGAGACGGTAAGGTCTTTACCCTCTTTTTCAGGCATGACAAGGGCAACAGAGACGTTTTCTGCCCTGAAGTACTTCCCTGCCACGTCCTTTATATCCTCAGGCGTAAGGGCCCTTACGGCGGAGAGGTATTTTTGCCCATAGGTATAGTCCCCGGCAATGGTCTCATAGTAGCCAAGGTCGCGGGCAATGCCCTGCATGGTCTGGCGAGAATAGATAAAGTCCGCGGCTATGTTGGTCTTGGCGCGCTGAAATTCCGTGGAATCAGGGCCCTGGGCCCCGAGTTTCTCTATTTCAAGGATAATTCTCTTCATGGCCTTCTTTATGTTCCTGGAGTCAAGGCCCGCGGTTATGAAAAAGAGCCCAGGGTCTTTAAGGCTCATGGAGTAGGCGGATATGGAATGTACGAGGTGAGTGTCTATCTTGAGGGCCCTGTATAGGCGCGAAGAGACGCCCGCGGCAAGTATGTTGGAGAATACATCAATGGCATAGGTGTCTTCGTTCTTAAGGCCAGGTATGTGAAAGGCCATGCCAAGGTATGTCTCGTTTATGTCCTGCCTTACGATCTCGGCGCGCACGTCTTTCTGGGGGGCTTCGGCGGGCCTGGTCCTTCGTTTCTGGTAGCCGCGCTTGAAGTCCTTGAAGGCCTCCTTGACCTCTTTTATCACCTCTTTTGAGTCTACGTCGCCCGCTACCACAAAGGTCATGTTCTCGGGCCTGTAAAAACCATTAAATACATCAAGTATGTACTTTCTCGTGAACTTTGCCACTACCTCGCTCCTGCCTATTACGGGCCTGCCGTAAGGGTGTTTTTTATAGGCAAGGGCGAATATCTTCTTGTAAAGGGTCCGCATGGGGCTGTCCTCGTTCATGCGTATCTCCTCGAGGACGACCTTGAGTTCCTTATCGAGTTCCCCGGGGTCGAATGACGAGCGCTGGACCGCGTCGCTGAGGACATCGAGGCCCGTGGCAAAGTGGTCAGATGGCACGACAAGGTGGTACACAGTGTTATCAAAAGAAGTGTAGGCGTTTATGTCGCCGCCAACGGATTCAACGAGTTTGGCTATCTCCCCGACCTTCTTCGTGGGCGTGCCCTTGAAGAGCATGTGCTCGAAGACATGGGAAATGCCCCCCCGCTCAGGGTCCTCGTCAGCGCTCCCCACACGGACCCATACCTGAAGGGCCACCACCGGCGCGCTGTGCGATTCCTGCACAAGGACGACCATGCCGTTGTCAAGGACCTCTCTCGTGGTCTTCGATGTGGCGAGCGCGCCCGGGGTAGGCGCAAGGAACGCGGCGAGAATAAAGAGAAAAAGAATCTTGAAGATGAGGCGTGATCTGTTATGAACCATGGGGAAATCCCTCCTTGAGTTATCGAAAGATACAGGATAAACCCTATGAAGGTATTTTTCAAGTGACTTGATTCCATGAGGCCGACTCATGCCTTGACAGAAGCCTGAAAGATGTTAATCTCTTAATAAGAATATTCAGGGAAGGGTAGGGCGGGCTTCGCCCGCCGAAAGAAAGAAAAGAAGGGGTGATAAGGGGCGGGCTTCGCCCGCCGAAAAGATAAAAGATTTCCTTACTTTCTTTTGGAAAAAAGAAAGTAAGACAAAGAAAACCAATAGAAAAGACAGGTAGTAGGGTTGGGCCGTAACGCATAGTAGGCACACTTTGCCAGGAAGAAAGCAAGTCAAAGAAAACCAATAGAAAAAGGGGTGGTTGGGGGTAGTCGTAGGGTGGGCACTGCCCACCAAAAAAAGTTGTAGGGTGGGCAGGGCCCACCAAAAAGATAAGGAAGGCGATAAATAATGAGAACCAACAAGGCCCTTGTAATAATCGACGTTCAGGTGGACTTCTGCCACGGTGGCGCCCTTGCCGTGGAAGACGGCGACAGCATCATACCGCTTCTTCACAGGTACATCGACCTGTTCACCAGGGCTACCGGGGCCTATGTGTACGCCACGCGCGACCTTCACCCCGAGAAGACAGTTCACTTCGCCACCTATGGCGGCAAATGGCCCCCTCACTGCGTAGAAGGCACGCCGGGCGCCGAGTTTCACCCCGCCCTCAAACTCCCTGATGACGCGATTATCATAACCAAGGGCAGAGACCCCGAAAAAGACGCATACTCGGCCTTTGACGGCTTTGACGAGGAGGGGCGGACTTTCAAGGAATCGCTCCTTGCCCATGATGTGGGCGAGGTCTTCCTTGCGGGACTTGCCACGAACTACTGCGTAAAGGCAACCGCCATGGACGCCCTCAGGGAGAGGTTTCATGTTACTCTCCTTGTTGACGCCATGCGCGGGGTGCTGGAAAAGGACAACGACCCCGGCGTCGCTGTCCACGAGATGAGGGCCGCAGGCGCCTATACAAGAGACTTTAGTGCCATGATACTCAAGATGTCCCGTTCAATCCCAAGAGAGAGGCGAAGACCATGAAGGTAGAGAGGATTACCCTGGAGGAACTGAAGGCGAGAATGGATAGCGGGCAGGCCATACAGATACTTGACGTAAGGAACAGGATTGATTACATGCGGAGCGGCAAGGCCATCCCCGGCTCTATCCGCGTTCCGGCGAACAAGGTGGTGGAGAGGCTCGGGGAACTGAACCCAGAGATAGAGACCGTCGCCTACTGCACGTGAACAGACGAACACTCGAGCGCCCGTGCGGCGTCTCAATTAATGGAGAATGGTTTCAAGACGGCAACTGCCCTCCTTGGCGGGTTCAACGCCTGGGTAGAGGCCGGTGGTGAACTCGTGGAGGCGTAGGAGGAATTGGTTTTCTTTGTCGCGGTTTCTTACAGGCAAAGTGTGCCTATCATGCCTTAAGTCCCAAAATCCAGAGGTATATCGCCACACCATCAAAAACTTTCTTTTTTCTAAAAGAAAGTAAGAGAAGATTTTCTTTCTTTTTCTTCTTCTTTCTTTGCGGGCATTGCCAGCCGTCATCCTCTTTTCTTCTTTTTCTTTACAGTCCCTCTTCCCGGTCCTGTCACCCTCTTCGGGTTCATCATCATCTTCCACGTTTTTTCGTCCATAATTCCTTTTTCGATAACCACGTCTTTTATGGATCTGCCCGTGCGTTCTGATTCCTTGGCGACTTCGGCGGCCTTCTCGTAGCCCATGAGGGGGTTGAGGATTGTGGCGAGGCCCACGGATTTTTCGAAGTTTTCGAGGCACTTTTTGGGAGCGGCCTCTATGCCGGCTACGCACCTGCTGGTGAAGGCCCGCAGGCTGTTCTCGAGTATCTTCATGGACTGAAGGATATTGTGGTTAATGACAGGCCCCATTACGTTGAGTTCAAACTGTCCGGCCTGCGCCGCCGATGATACGGCAAGGTCGTTACCCATTACCTGAAAACACACCATATTAAGCATCTCGGCCATTACGGGGTTCACCTTTCCGGGCATGATTGACGAGCCGGGCTGGACGGGCGGAAGTTTTACTTCTCCTATGCCTGTGCGCGGTCCTGACGAGAGGAGGCGTAGATCATTGGCAATTTTCGTAAGTCCCACGGCAAGTTCCCTGAGGGCAGACGAGAATGCCGCAAAGTCGCCCATGCTCGAGAGGGCCTCGAAGTTCTCGCCCGTGGTGGCCGTCTTTCTTAGTCCCTTTATGCCTGTTACGCCCTTTAGTTCCCGGATGACGCGCGTCCTGTACGAGGCCGCGGTATTTAGCCCCGTGCCCACTGCCGTGCCTCCGAGGCCTATCCTCTTGAGGCCTCTGGCGGCGGACTCTATCCTGTTGAGCGATGAGCGCACGATGGCGGCGTATGAGGCGAACTCGGCCCCAAGGGTCACGGGCACGGCGTCCTGAAGATGGGTCCTGCCTGACTTTATTATCCCTTTGAACTCTGCGGCCTTTGCCTCGAAGGCTGAGATGAGCCCGGTTATGGCCTCTTCAAGACCAGTCAGGCGGAGAAGCGTACTGATACGCATGAAGGTTGGGAAGGTGTCGTTTGTGGATTGGCCCATATTCACGTCGTCGTTGGGGTGGATGACGTTGTAGTCACCTCGAGGGCGCCCGAGTATCTCAAGTGCCCTGTTGGCGATGACCTCGTTGGCGTTCATGTTGTGTGATGTCCCGGCCCCTGCCTGGTATACGTCCACCATGAAGTGGTCGTGGAGTTTGCCTGATATGATTTCCTCTGCGGCGCGCATGATGGGGCGGGCCTTCTTCGCGGTGAGAACTCCGGCAGTGGCGTTGGCCCCTGCCGAGGCCCTCTTTACCATGGCCGTGGCGGTTATGAAGACAGGGTCAGGGCGGATGCCGCTGATTGGAAAATTCCCAATGGCGCGCGCTGTCTGTGCCCCGTAGTAAACTGTTACTGGAACCTTTACCCTGCCAAGGGTGTCGTGCTCAGTCCTGAAGGTCTTTTTCCTCATGACGGTCCTCTATGATGAGGTGATGAGGCCCCTGTAGGGGCCAAGGGGGGCGCTTATGTCAATATGCCCTGCAAGGGTCTTCATTGTCCTGCCCTCGATGAGTATCTTTACACGCTGTATCCGGGGAAAGTTAAGGGTAATGGTGTTCACTATGGCGTATATGGTCTGCATCTCGGCGGAGGTTCCGCCGGGGTGGTTATCACGGATCTCACGGCTTATATCAAGATAGGCCGTGTCGCCGCTTATCTTCACGCCAAGAAGCGTGGTGCCCTCTGGCAGGACGCCGCCTGAATCGGCCCAGAGAAGTATCTTGAAGATTTCTCTTATCTCGGCCTTCAGAGGACCTTTTTTGATGCTCCGCCCAAGGGGCCGCAGGCCCTCGCCGTCTGCTATGAAGACCTTTACGTCCTTTCTGGCGGCTTTATGGTGGCGCGGTCTCTCGGGGCCGGGGTATTCCCTGTGATGCAGCCTTTGATAGGCGAAGAGACTGGCAACCACAATGACCATGATAATGACAAGGGCCCTGACTCTGTGCCCCCGGTGTCTCGCGGCCCCTCTTTTCTTCTTCTTTCTGCCGCCCTTTGCGGTCCTCCGTTTCTTAGCCATTATTTGGCAGTCCCGGCGGTTTCGCCCTGAAGAGAGACAAGTTCAGGCACAGGGAGGTGCTCTCCAAAGAAGAGACGCCCCACGCGTTGGAAACGCGCGGGAGAGTCTGTCACAAAAAACTCATGCACCGGCGCGCCCCTGCCGTCTTTTTTCTCAAGGCCCTCTTTTTTGAGCATGTCCCTTACCACCCTTGCCGTGGCCTCGGCGGAATCGATAAGGCGCACGGAATCTCCCATTACGCGCGAGATAGCGGGCTTGAGGAGCGGGTAATGGGTGCAACCGAGGACAAGGGTATCCATGCCGCTCTCTCTTACCTCTGCGAGATATTTTTCGGCTATCAGCCCTGTTGCCTCTTCATCAAGGAGACCCTCCTCTACAAGGGGCACAAAAAGGGGGCAGGCCTTCTCGATTACGCCGGCCCCTGGCCTGATGCTTGTTATGATGCGGGCGTAGGCGTGGCTCCCGATGGTGCCCTCGGTGCCGATGACGGCGATGCGCCCGGCAGGGCTTGCCACGAGGGCGGCCCTTGCCCCTGGCTCTATGACGCCGGTAACGGGTAAATCAAGGGCAGTGCGGAGTTCAGCAATGGCATAGGCGCTTGCCGTGTTGCAGGCCGCCACTATCATCTTCACGCCCCTTGAGCGCAGGAAGGCGCTGTTCTCAAGGGAATACCTTATGACCGTCTCAGAGGACTTGGTCCCATAGGGCACGCGCGCCGTGTCGCCAAGGTAAATGGTCTCTTCATTGGGCAGAAGACGGATTATTTCCTTCAGGACCGTGAGGCCCCCTATGCCGGAGTCAAAGACTCCTATTGGGTTCTTGTTCATATGAGAAGGCTCGCTTGCTGTAAAAAAAAATACAAGGGATGAAGGACCGCGCCCTTCGGGATAAATAAAATAAATAGGCCGAAAGAGCGCCACGCCTCAAAAAAAACCGGGCCAAAATCGGTCTTTGTATTATATAATACTCGGGACAAAAGTAAATCCGCTTTTATGTCCCCACTTATAAACAGGTGAACATGGAAAATATCGAGATAGCCCGCCAGTTTGGTGAGATAGCCGATCTCCTTGAGATAAAGGGCGCAAACCCCTTCAGGATACGTTCCTACAGGAACGCGGCCCTTGTAATAGAGGGGTATCCCGAGAGTTTCAAGAGGCTCGTCGAGAAAGGTCCCGAGGCCCTTAAAGGCATACCTGGCATAGGCGAGTCCATACGCGAGAAGATAATCGAGATGCTCGAGACAGGGCACTGCACCTTTCACGATAACCTCTTGAAGGAACTCCCTGAGGGTATCCTCGATATACTCAGGCTCAGCGGCGTTGGGCCGAAAAAGACCGCCGAGTTCTATAAACTTCTTGGCATTGGCTCTGTAGAGGAACTCCGAAAGGCCGCCCTTGAGGGCGCGCTCAGGGAACTACCGGGAATGGGCGAGAAATCAGAGGAAAAGATACTCCGCTCCATTGAGTCCTTCATGAAGATGGACGGGAGGCACAACTTGGGCCACGCCTGGTCCGAGGCCACGGCAATGGAGGACTATATCCGCTCCCGGCCCGGCGTCCTCAATGTCTCAGTCGCGGGAAGCCTCAGGCGCTGGAAAGAGTCCATCGGGGATATTGACATACTCGCCGCCTGCACCAATGCCTCGGCCCTCATGAAGGACTTTACAGCCCACCCCGAGGCCGTGGATGTCCTCATGCACGGGCCCACAAAGTCCACTATCGTCCTTCAGAGCGGCTTTCAAGTGGACCTCAGGGTAGTTGAAGAAGAGGCCTTTGGCTCTGCGCTTCAGTACTTCACGGGGTCAAAGGCGCATAACATCACCATGCGCGAGCGGGCCCGGAAGATGGGCCTCAAAATTAACGAGTACGGCGTATTCGATAAAGATGAAAGACGAGTCGCCGGCGCCACGGAAGAAGGGGTCTACAGGGCAGTGGGCCTTCCTGTGATGATACCCGAGATAAGGGAGAATAGCGGCGAGTTCGAGGCCGCCGAGAAGGGGACCCTGCCGCCTGTACTTGAATTAAGGGATATCAAAGGCGACCTTCACTCTCACACAGTTGAGAGCGACGGCGGCGCCACCCTTGAGGAGATGGCCCATGCGGCCATTGACCTTGGTTACGAGTACCTTGCCATAACCGACCACTCAAAGGCCCTTGGCGTGGCCCATGGCCTTGACTCAAGGCGCGTATCGCGCGAGATGGACGCCATAGACACCTTTAATGAGAAGATGCAGATGGCGGGAAAGAGGTTCAGGCTCCTCAAGGGCGCTGAGGTGGACATACTCGCCAACGGGACCCTCGACCACCCCGCTGAGATACTTTCCCGCATGGACTGCGTTGTTGGCTCCATACACTCGGGTTTTTCCATGAAGGAAGAAAAGATGACAACGCGCATAATAAAGGCCATGAGTACGGGCCTCGTGGACATACTGGCACATCCCACTGGAAGACTAATCTCAACAAGACCGCCCTATGAGGTTGATATGGACGCCGTCATGGAGACTGCGGCGGAGTTTAACGTCTGCCTTGAGCTCAACTCCTGCCCCGAACGCCTTGACCTCAAGGACTCGCACCTGAGGCTCGCCGCTGAGAGGGGAGTGCTTATTGCCGTCTCAACGGATGCTCACTCGACCCTTCAACTCCGTAACATGGTCTTCGGCCTGCACGCGGCAAGGCGTGGGTGGCTCTCGCCGAGTAATATCATAAATACAATGGACCTTGCCGAGATCATGATGTTCTTAAGGGCCCGGAGGGGCTGAAAGTGGGGGAGGGAAGAGGCGCGAGACCGCATGGGGCGATGGCGGGCCTTTTCTCCTGCAGACTACTCAGGGAAGGCCAGGGACGGGTTTTCTATTTTGGCAAAACTATCTCTATATCACCGGCATGGGTCGCGCCGGGAGCGCCCCTGTAGGGAAGACTGCGCCCGGTCTTTCCGCCAAGCCCGGTCCTCTCGTTCAGAAAGCGGGTCACAACGATTACGCGTCTTGCGGCGAGGCCCCTGTCCTTTTCAAGCCCTTTGTCAGGACCAAGTACTTGAAAATCCTGGGCCTTTGCGACAGGGCAGACCTTTATGCGGGCTTCACGCGCCCCTAGATGCCCTCGGGCAGAACTTATCCTCTGGAGAATGGCCTTGCCCCCGGCAAGGAGCGTGGCGGTCTCGGGTTTGAAGAGGTGCCTGCCGCTGATAAAGATGCTAAGGGTCCCGTCTCCCTGCAGGACCCTCACCGAGCCCATTGCTATGTCGTCCTTCAGGACACTGTAAATCTCGGCGTAAACCTCCCTGTCTCTATCTTTCCCGGATACGTAAGCCCTCTTCCCGGCCTGAGCAGGCCTGAGCTCAGGCTGGGAGTCAAGTTTCTTTTTTAATCTATTGTTTTCGTTGATTTTCTTTTTTAATGACATCTCAAGGGATGAGATAAGGTCACTGTTCCTTAACTCTCTTTCCACAAGAGACTCATTCCTTGAGCGGAGTTCGGTCACGTCTTTTTTAAGCGAGGCTATCTCCTTGAGATGGGCCTTGTTGGCCTTCTCGGTCTTGGCGGCCTCTGTCCTCGCCGCGTCGGCATCGGCAAGGGCCCTCTTGAGGGTAGAGGACCTCACGCAACCGCCGAATGTCAGGATAAGAAAGAGAAGTGCAAGGAGGGCAGGCACTCTTTTCATAAGAGAGCCCGTGGCCTTCTTATGGTTGCCCTCATGGGAACCAAATCTCCTGTCTTCGAGTTTATTCATGGATATTCAATCTATTAGATACTGCATGGGCTGTCAACGTATAAGTATGATGGCTAACAAGGCAGGATTATCGGGGAGATGACCATGTTTTAAAAGACCTTTCAGTCTTTGGGTTCGTTTTTGCCGGTCTTGCCCGTCATAAGCGGCTCAACCTTTACCTTTACAATCCTGTTGGCCTCGACGTCCACTACGGTGAATCGCCGGCCCTTGTATACCACGAACTCGCCGCCGCGCGGTATCCTCTGAAGTTTTACAAGGAGAAAGCCCGCGAGTGTGTTGAACTCCTCTTCTTCCTCTTCGATAATAATGCCCTCGTCCTTTAGGTCTCCTATGGAAATAGTAGCGTCAAGTATCATGGTCCCGTCCTTGAGCCTCTCGACGAGCCCGCCCTTGCCAACGTCATACTCGTCCTCTATCTCCCCGACTATCTCCTCGAGTATGTCCTCGATGGTCACAAGGCCGTCAACGTCGCCGTGCTCATCGACTACTATGGCGATATGGACCTTTCTCCTCTGCATCTCACGGAGGAGTTTGCTGATGAGGATGGTGCTCGGCACGAAGTATGGCGGACGCATTATATCCTTTATTATTATGGGACCGCCCTTCTCGACGACGCGGAAGACATCTTTATTGAAGAGTATCCCCACAACCCTCTCCGTGCTTCCCCTGTAGACCGGGTACCTTGAAAAACCCGCGTCAGCCAGTATCTTGAGGACAGCCTCGGGAGGTGTATTAACGTCAATGGCGCTGAACTTTGGTTTTGTAACCATTACTTCTTTTACAGTGGTATCGGCGAATTGGAATATTCCGTGAAGAAGCGCCGCTTCTGTCTCCTCGAAGACTCCCGTGGCGCGCCCTTCTTTTATGAAGTACTTTATCTCTTCCTCGGATATAAAGGTCCTCTCCTCGTCGCCGCTGACACCAAGGACCTTCAGGACCATACGCGTAGAGGCGGTGAGTATCCTTACCAGCACGGATGTCAGACGCGTGAAGAAGTCAAGGGGCCGGGCTGAGAAGCAGGCCATCTTCTCGGCATAGCGGAGGGCAAGGGATTTTGGGACCAGTTCGCCGATGATGAGTGAGGCGTATGATATGACGACCACAACAACTGCAACGGAGATGAACTCGGCAGAGTGCCTTAGAAGCGAGAAGGGTATGGATCTGAGCAGAGGCTTGATGTACTCCACGGCCACTATGCCGCCGAGCACAGAGGCAACGGTAGTGACTATGGTGACGCCGACCTGCACGGTTGCGAGGAAACTCTCGGGACGCTCCTTCATGCGCTTGACGCGCTTGGCGCTGGAGCGGCCTTCCTTGGCGAGCCTGTCTATCTCGGCGCGCTTGGACGAGATTATGGCTATCTCGGCGCCAGAGAAGAAACCGTTTAATATGATTAGAAACAGGATGATAACAGCCTGAAAAATAAAGCCTTCGGCTGACACCGATACTCCTTTTTAAGAGTTTACATGGCCGCAAACTGCGTTAGCGCCGCAACGAACCTCAGGAAGGCGGATTAAGAGCGCCCTTTTTTATATTATAGCACAACTTGGTTCCAAAAATCGCGTCTTCAGCGGGAAAAGACCTCTTTGCCGGCGAACCTCGCCGAACTCCCAAGTTCGTCTTCAATCCTCAGAAGCTGGTTGTACTTGGCCGTGCGCTCTGTCCTTGAGCACGAGCCCGTCTTTATCTGCCCCGCGTTCGTGGCCACGGCTATGTCGGCTATTGTGGTGTCCTCTGTCTCGCCGCTACGGTGCGATATTACAGAGGTATAACCGGCGCGTGTGGCCATGTTAACGGCGTCAAGCGTCTCGGAGAGGCTCCCTATCTGGTTGACCTTTATGAGTATGGAGTTGGCCACGCCCTCACGTATGCCCCGGGCAAGGCGTGTGGGGTTAGTGACGAATATATCGTCGCCAACAAGTTGGACCTTTTTCCCGAGCCTCTTTGTAAGTTCTTTCCAGCCCTTCCAGTCCTGCTCGTCAAGGCCGTCCTCAATGGATACAACGGGGTATTTTGATACGAGCCCCTCGAGGTAATCAACAACCTCATTGCTTGTGAGCTTCTTTCCTTCCATCTCGTACTTGCCACGCGAATAGAACTCGCTGGCCGCGGAGTCGATGGCGATAAATACGTCTGTTCCGGCCCTGTAACCAGCGCCCTCGATGGCGCTTATGATGAGGTCAAGGGCCTGGCTGTTAGACTCAAGCATGGGCGCGAAGCCTCCCTCGTCGCCAACGGAGATGGAGAGGCCCTTTTGCTTGAGTATGCCCTTTAACTCGTGGAATATCTCTACGCCAGCCCTGAGGGCGTCTCTAAAAGACCGGAACCCCGCGGGCGCGATCATGAATTCCTGAATATCAAGGTTGTTGTCCGCGTGTGCCCCGCCGTTGATGATGTTCATCATGGGCACGGGGAGGACCCTTGCCGAGGTGCCGCCAATGTACCTGTAAAGGGGCTGAAGCGTGGCGCTTCCAGCGGCGCGCGCCGTGGCGAGAGAGACGGCGAGTATGGCGTTGGCCCCGAGCCTGCGCTTGTTCTTCGTGCCGTCAAGGTCAATGAGGATGGAGTCGACAAGGCACTGGTCAAGGGCGTCCACGCCATCAAGGGCCTTTGCTATTACGGTGTTCACGGCCTTTACAGCCTTCTGCACGCCCTTGCCGTGAAACCTCTTCTTGTTCCCGTCGCGAAGCTCCACTGCCTCGAACCTGCCAGTCGAGGCCCCTGAAGGCACTATTGCACGGCCCTTGAAGCCGCCTGAGAGAAGGACCTCGGCCTCTACCGTGGGGTTGCCTCGTGAATCAAGTACTTCTCTTGCGTTTATCTCTACTATGCCTGTCATACGCCCTCCTTTATACCAGGGACAAAGAGTCTCCCCGAAAATTGTCTTGGTCTCCTTACACGCACATTCATAATGAGAAATTTTATTATACGTTCAGCATGGGAAAATGCAAGTAAATATGCTGAAAAACAGGCGCCATGGAGGGGCTTGACACAAGTATATTAGATTAATCACCTCTCCCGTGAAAACCCTTATCAATGATTTGGCCCCTCAACGCTCCTTGAAGCCTGCCCCGCCTTATGATAAAAAGGGTTTACACTTAAGCGCCTTAACGTGTATATAGTATGAGACCATGGCGCGAGGCCGTGGGGTCTGCCTGGCCGAGGTCTTTACACCCTTTTAATTCAGGACCCGCGCAATGAGAGAATTCGATGTAATAGTCATAGGCTCGGGCCCAGGGGGCGAGAAGGCCGCCATACAGGGCGCCAAACTTGGCAAGCGCGTGGCCCTTATCGAGCGCGAGCCCTTCATTGGAGGCGCGGGCATACACACTGGCACCATACCGAGCAAGACCCTCCGGGAAACCGCCGTCTTTCTCGCGGGGTTCAGGCAGAGGGCGGTCTTTGGTTTTCAGTACTCGCTTAACAGAGACCTTACCCTCGGCGAGCTCATGTACCGTAAGACCGACGTAATACGCCGGCAGATGGATGTGACCCTTGACCAACTCGGCAGGAACAACGTTGAGATAATCTACGGTGAGGGGGCCTTTCTTGACAACAGGACCATTTCCGTAAGGTCCGTTAAGGACGGGACGAGCGAGAGGCTTCGCGCCGGGGTCATAGTGATAGCCACGGGCACACGGCCCGCGAGGCCGGAGAACATACCCTTTGAGAGCGAGCATATCCATGACACGGACTCAATCCTCGGGCTTCAGGGACTTCCCGAGAGCCTCGCCATCATAGGCGGCGGGGTAATCGGCTGTGAGTACGCCTGCATATTCGCGGCCCTTGGCGTAAAGGTCACGCTCGTTGAGAAGAGACCGCGCATACTGAGGTTTGCCGACGAGGAGATAACAACAAGCCTTACGTACTGGATGCGGCACTCCGGCGTTACCATGGAGATGGAGGAAGAACTTGTAAATATCGAGGTCAATGAGAAAGGCAGAGTGGCTACAAGGCTTAAGAGCGGCAAACTCATCCTCACAGACCAGCTCCTCTATACAATGGGGAGGGTGGGCAACACCGACGCCCTTGACCTTGAGAATATTGAGCTCAAGGCAGGGCCAAAGGGCCTTCTGGATGTGAACCCTTTTTTTCAGACGGCCCGGCCAAATATCTACGCCGTGGGAGATGTAATCGGTTTTCCGTCCCTTGCGGCAACGTCACGCGAACAGGGCCGGCGCGCTGTATGCCATGCCTTCGAGCGCGAGGGAGAGACCTGCGAGATGACGGGCTTCATGCCCTTTGGCATATACACCATTCCGGAAATTTCCATGGTGGGTGCCACGGAAGAGGAACTGGAAAAAGACCATATACCCTATGAGACAGGGAGGGCATACTTCGAGGAGGTGGCAAGGGGACAGATAACCGGAGACCTGCACGGCATGGTGAAACTCCTCTTCCAGAGAGACACGCACAGGCTCCTTGGCGCGCATATCCTTGGCGAAAAGGCCTCGGAACTCATACACACGGCACAGGCCGTTATGAACTACGGCGGCACGGTGGACTACTTCAAGGATACGGTATTCAACTATCCCACCCTATCGGACGCATACAAAGCCGCGGCAATGAACGGGCTTAATAAATTATGATAATTTCTATCAAGGGAGGACTCTTTCAATGAAACTTAACATCATTTTCTACAGCCTCTATGGCCATGTATACCAGATGGCCGAGGCCATGGCCGAGGGCGCAAGACACATAGAAGACGCCAGGGTCAAACTCTTCCAGGTCCCTGAAACACTGCCCGAAGAAGTGCTCGAAAAGATGAACGCAATCGAGGCCAAGAAGGCCTTTGCAGGAATCCCCACGGCAAAGGTAGAGAACCTTGCCGAGGCCGACGCCGTTATCTTCGGCACACCCACAAGGTTTGGGAATATGTGCGCTCAGATGCGCTCCTTCCTCGACTCTACTGGCCAGCTCTGGCTCCAGGGAGGACTCGTCGGCAAGGTGGGAAGCGTATTCGTCTCCACTGCCACACAACACGGCGGACAGGAGTCCACTATACTCAGTTTCCATACAACGCTCCTGCACCACGGCATGATAATCGTTGGGCTTCCCTATACGGAAAAACGCCAGATGACGCTTGAGGAAATTACAGGAGGCTCTCCTTACGGGGTCACCACCATAGCCGCGCCAGACGGCTCGCGTATGCCCAGCAAGAACGAACTCGAGATGGCACGCTTCCAGGGAATGCATGTGGCGAAAATTACAAAACGCCTCTTTGACACCAGGGAAGGAGAAGAGGAGTAAAGAGAGAAAAAAGGGAGAGAGAGGCGGGCCTTGCCCGACAAGTTTAGTAGGGTGGGCACTGCCCACCAAAGATAAAGATAAGTTGCTTTGTTGGATAGAGCGCAAGCGAAACCCAACAAATCGACTACCTATAGAGCCCGGCCACGAACTCGCCGTAGCCGTTGTACTTGAGGGTCTTTCTTCTTTTGTTCGTGCCGAGCATCCTTTCTTCTGCCTGGCTCCACCGTGGGTGGGGCACAGCGGGGTCCACATTCGAGGTGAAGCCGTACTCATCCGGGGCCATGGTGTTCCAGAAGGTGGCGGGCCGTTTTGAAGTAAACTCAATGCTCACGATTGCCTTTATGCTCTTGAAGCCATACTTCCATGGCGTAATAAGGCGAATGGGCGCCCCGTGCTGGGCGGGGAGTTCGTGGCCGTATATGCCCGTGGCCATGAGGGTTAGGTCGTTCATGGCCTCGGCCATGGTAAGGCCCTCTGTATAGGGCCAAGGCTGCCAGAACCTTATCCTCTGCCCGCGAAATACCTTTTTATCGTAGAGCGTCCTGAACAGGACATACCTCGCGCTACTCTCTGGCTCAACCATGCCTATGAGGTCCTTGAGTGGAAAACCCGTCCATGGAACGGCCATTGCCCAGGCCTCGACGCAGCGGAAGCGGTACAGGCGCTCCTCAAGGCCAAACCTTCTGATGAGTTTCTCCACATCATATACGCCGGGCCTCTTTACAAGGCCCTTTATCTCCACTGTCCAGGGCCTGCTCCTGAAGCCTTCCACATACCTGTATACGTTCTTTCTTGTGGAGAACTCGTAGTAATTATTGTAACGGGCCGCGACTTTTTCATCAGTAAGGGGGCGGTCGAGGGTGAAGCCAGGGTTCTGGATTGCCGGGTAGGTGTGGCCTTTTTTTTCTCTCATGCCAGAGCCCTCATGAAATAGGGACGTTGCAAGGGCCTCTGGGAGGTTAAGGAGAGCATCCATGCCATAGAGGGCCACGCCCGCGGTAAGGCCAAGGCGCGCGGCGTCTTTTAGGAATCTTCTCCTTGATAGATAGATTCCCTCTGGTGTGGCTTCCTTGAGGAAGTCCCATGGTTTTTTTATCTTTATGAACACAAGCAGGCCCTCCTGTGTCCCTATTTTATTATTGGTATTTGTTGGGTTTCGCTTTGCTCTACCCCACCTACGAAGTTTTACCAATGGCACTAAGGCCATTGGTAAAGGAAGTCTTTTTTTTGGCGGGCAGTGCCCGCCCTATCCCCCTTTCATTCTCTTTTTTCCTCCTTTTTGGCGGCCACAACCCACCTTGACCCCTTTTTCCCTTTGCCCTTCGTCTTATCCGTCTTCTCTGCGGAGGAATATTGTTGCCAGCGGCGGGAGTGTAACGGCCATGGAGTGTTTATATCCTTCCATTGGAACTGGTTCGGCCTTCAGGAGTCCTGAGTTTACTACTCCGCTTCCGCCGTAGATGACCTCGTCGCTATTCATGACCTCTCTCCAGAAGCCGGCCTCTGGGACTGGGACGCGGTAGGATTTTCGCACAACGGGCGTCATATTGCAGAGCACGAGCATGGACTTTCCGCCTCCATCGCGTTTGAAGTAGAGTACGCTTCCTTCCCAGTCGTGTGCCCCGAGCCAGGTAAAGCCTTTTTCGTCAAAGTCCATGGCATAGAGGGCCGGGCTTTCGCGGTACAGGAGGTTAAGGTCTCTAACCCAGTTCTTCATGCCGGCGTGAAAGCGGTATTCAAGGACGTGCCACTCAAGTGATTCTTCGTGTGCCCATTCACGGACCTGCCCGAACTCTCCTCCCATGAAGAGGAGTTTTTTTCCGGGGTGGCCGTACATGTAGCCGAGAAGGAGACGGAGGTTGGCGAACTTCTGCCACTCGTCTCCCGGCATTTTACCTATGAGCGAGCCCTTTCCGTGCACTACCTCATCGTGGGAGAGGGGAAGGAGGAAGTTCTCGCTAAAGGCGTACCAGAGGCTGAAGGTGATGTCATTGTGGTAGTGCTTCCTGAAGAGGGGGTCTTCCCTGAAGTACTCAAGCGTGTCGTGCATCCATCCCATGTTCCACTTCATGCCAAAGCCCAGACCCCCGAGGTATGTTGGTTTTGAGACCGCCGGCCATGCCGTTGATTCCTCGGCGATTGTCTGAATGCCGGGGAACCTTCCATAGGACACCTCGTTAAGCCTCTTCAGGAAACTCATGGCCTCAAGGTTCTCTCTTCCGCCAAACTCGTTGGGTATCCATTCGCCTTCCTTACGTGAATAATCGAGATAGAGCATGGAGGCCACGGCGTCTACGCGCAGGCCGTCTATGTGGTAGAGGTCGAGCCAGAAGAGGGCACTGCTTATGAGGAAAGAGCGGACCTCGTTTCGTCCATAATTGAAGATAAAACTCTTCCAGTCAGGGTGAAAGCCCCTGCGCGGGTCTGCGTGCTCGTAGAGGTGCGTCCCGTCGAAAAAGCCGGGGCCGTGCTGGTCTGATGGAAAGTGCGATGGAACCCAGTCGAGTATCACGGCGATGCCTGCCTGGTGGAGGTTGTCTATGAGAAACATGAAGTCCTCTGGCGTGCCATACCTTGCCGTAGGAGCGAAGAAGCCCGTTGTCTGGTATCCCCATGAGCCGTAAAAGGGGTGCTCCATTACGGGCAGAAACTCAACATGCGTAAAGCCCATCTCAAGGACATAGGAAGTCAGTTCCACGGCCATTTCACGGTATGTTAGAAAACGGCCTTCATCGCCGCGCCGCCATGAACCAAGATGCACCTCATATACAGAGTGTGGTCCATGGAGCGAGTTTTTTTCGCTTCGCGTCTCCATCCACCCCGCGTCGCCCCACTCGTATGAGAGGTCAACGACCACAGATGCCGTCTTTGGCGGCTCTTCAGCTCCAAAGGCCAGGGGATCGGCCTTTTCCACGGTGTAACCGTTAAGCCTTGACTCGATGTAGTACTTATAGAGCGTTCCCGTTTCAAGGCCAGGTATGAACCCCTCCCAGATGCCTGACCAGTCGTCACGCACCCTGAGGGGGTGGGATGTGCGGTTCCAGCCGTTGAAGTCGCCGATGACTGCCACGTGCTTGGCATTGGGGGCCCATACAGCGAAGTGGACGCCCTTTTCGCCGTCCACCTCCAAGAGATGCGCCCCAAGTTTACGGTAGAGTTCAAAGTGGGTGCCTTCCTTTAGAAGGTATATGTCGTGGTCTGTAATGGGACCTTTATTGTAGACAATATCTGTACTCATGCTCATTGGCCATCCTTACACTTTTTATCGCCTTGCCCTACTCATTCATCAATCTAACACATTAGGTCCTGCTAAAAAAGTTAATAAGGCCTTATTCCGGCCTGTTGCCCTCAGGGTTTGTTGGTGAAAATGCCAGGTATGTTACGCCCAAGATTCTGTGCAACTGCAAGCAATGGTGTGCGGTGGTGGTCATGCCGTCGCCTTAAAGTATCCAAGAAAATGGCAATGGGTACCCTTTTTTCAAGTGTCAGTCACAATGGCAAGGGCTGGCACGCATTTTGCTTTTTTAAAACGCGGGGGCCATAAGGAAGCCATAAGGAAAGGGGGACTAAAGGGGGAGTAAAGGGGGCGTAAAGTGGCGTAGGGGGGCGTAGGGGTGATGGGGTGAGCTGTTAATGTTCAGCATAAAAGAGTCAGGAGAAGGGAATTACAAGGCCGAAAAAGACTAAGAAGATGCCTTTGATATGATTTTGTCAATATCCAATCAGGTATCTGAAAGACTGTCAAAAAAACAGCGTCTTTTTTTTGTCATACCATTTTTTTTTTTGGAGGTCTTCTATACAACCAGTCGTCTTGAAAAAAACTTCATAACCAGAAAATCATCAAAAGGAGGAAGAAAAGATGCGTATTACGGAGATCAAGGTCCTTCCAGTGGACGGTGACGAGAAACTCAAGGCATATGTGACCATCAAACTCGACGACTGCTTTATTGTGCGCGATATGAAGGTCATAAAAGGGACTAACGGCTACTTTGTGGCCATGCCCGCAAAGAAGATGAAGGACGGCACATACCGCGACCTAGCCCACCCACTCGATAAGGGCACAAGACAGATGATAGAAGAAGAGGTCATGTTCGAGTTCAAGAAGGTACACCATAATTCCACGTCCCTCTCCGCCAACGGTTAAATGTATTGCCTGAGGCTTGAAACTGTAATTCAATACAGCTCTGGCGGGAGCTGATTATTACTCTTAAAAGAATCTCTCATAACAGGGCCGGCCAGACACCATCTGTCCGGTCCTGTTTTCTCTCTTTATGCCCTTGACACAGGCCGAGTCAATTTATCTCTTCCATTTATAGTGGCCCAGTTTACTCTCGGACCCTGCCCCCGAATAAACACTCTCGGCAACCATGTTACACGCCATGATTCAGGCATAAGTCCCTTATAGGATTAATCTTTTCACAGGGATTCCCCCGGGTCTTCAAACCAGCTATGAATCATCGAAAAAAGAGATATGCGTAAATCGCATCTCAAGGCCTTTTTTTAATAAAAAAGTTGACCTTTTATGCCGATAAAATATAAGATGTAGGCGTAAACTCCTGAAATTTCCGCCACATCATGAACTGCGCCAGCGCTCTTTTGTAGTAAGCAGGGTGTGTTGGCGGTTCAATAGTGGACAGGCCCTTGCATAAGGTGCCAAGGGCACAGGATGGATGAGAGGGGAAGGTAGAAGAGGGGAAGTGACCCCGGCTCAGAAAGGCTTCGAGGTCCATGGCACTGAGAGTAGCGCTTGTACATGACTGGCTGACCGGGATGCGCGGCGGCGAGAGGGTCCTTGAGGCCTTTTTCGAGGTCTTTCCAGAGGCCGACCTCTTCACACTCATTTACCAGCCTGGCACCGTAACCCCCCTTATTGAGAACCACCGGATAAAGACCTCCTTTATCCAGAGACTGCCCTTTGTAAAGAAGCACTACCGCCTTTATCTGCCCCTCTTCCCCATGGCGATTGAGAGGCTCGACCTTACAGGGTATGACCTTGTCATCTCTCTGAGCCACTGCGTTGCAAAGGGCGTTATCACCCCTCCAGGCTCAATGCACATCTGTTATATCTTTACGCCCATGAGGTATATCTGGGACCGTTTCAACGACTACTTTGGCCCTGGCCGGGCACCGGCCTTGAAAAGGGCGGCTTTCTCTGCAATCGCTCATTATCTCCGCGTCTGGGACACATCATCAGCCGAGCGCGTGGACCGTTTTATCGCAATTTCAAGATACATTGCCGGAAGGGTGGGAAAATACTACGGCAGGGATGCCGGTGTCATATACCCTCCAGTGGACCTTGAGAGGTTCTCGCTATCAAAATCAGGGCCAGAAGACTTCTATCTCATAGTATCGGCCTTTGCCCCATACAAGAGGCTTGATATAGCCGTAAGGGCCTTTAACTCCATGGGTAAGAGGCTTGTAGTCGCAGGTTCCGGGCAGGACGGCAAAAAACTCCGAGCCATGGCCGGGCCAAATATTGAGTTTCTCGGCAGTGCCTCTGATGAAAAAATTGCCTCGCTCTACAGCAGGTGCCGGGCCTTGATATTTCCCGGTGAGGAAGACTTTGGCATAACACCCCTTGAGGCAATGGCCTCCGGACGGCCTGTCATCGCATACGGCGCAGGAGGCGCCCTTGAGACAGTTGTCCCCCTCTTCAGGGATAAAGACGCCTCAACGGAGAATCATGACCCCACAGGGCTCTTTTTCTTCGAGCAGACCAAAGAGGCCCTTATAGACGCCATTACTCTATTTGAGAAAAACATAAAGAGGTTCAGCCCCGGGGCGGCACGTGAAAGGGCAGGGGAGTTTTCCCTTGAGGACTTCAGAAATACCATAAGAGACACTATTGAGAACGAATACGAAGACTTCTTGCGGACAGGGAAAAAATGCTCAAAAAACACGCCCAGATATTCGAGAATATCCTCTTTCTGACAGATATTCTCATAATACTCATATCCTGGGTACTCTCATACCATATCCGGTTCAGTTCCGGTATCTTCGCTATTGACAAGGGCGTGCCTCCGTTCAGGATGTACTTTGTCATGCTCATACCTATCACGGTCATCTGCGCCCTTGTGCTCAGAGGCTTTGGTCTCTATACGCCAAAGAGGATGGGCACGCGCATGTCAGAGGTCCTGAGCATCACCAAGGCCTGTGTAACAGCGGCTATCTTCCTCATAGCGCTGGCCTTCTTCCTTAAACTTTATGATTTTTCCCGCCTTGTGCTTATTCTCTTTACCGCCATCAACATCATGGCCCTTACAGCGGAAAGAACGCTCATAAGGGGCGTCTTCAAATACCTTAGAAAAAAGGGCTACAACTTGAGGCACGCCGTTATAGTAGGGTGCGGGGCGCCTGCGCGGGATCTTCTGAAGAGGTTCAGAACCCACCCTGAGATAGGTATTAACGTAAAGGGGCTCTTAAGCGCCGAGGGAGGCGTTGCCTCTGGTACCATAGACAATGCCCCTGTAATCGGCTCTTACAACGAGATAAGGGAGATTATCAAGAAGTATGGTATAGACAAGGTATTCATAGCGCTCTCCTGGGATGAGCACGAAAGGGTTGTTGATACACTGAAAGATATAGGTGATGAGACCGTGGACATCATGGTGGTCCCTGATATATGCGAGTTCATCACGCTCCGGGGTGGCATAGAGGAATTTGACGGCCTCCCCATTGTAAATCTCAGAAATACTCCTCTCTTTGGCTGGAACATGATATTAAAGAGGGCCTTTGACCTTGGGTTCTCCCTGGGCCTTATTATCCTTGCTTCTCCCCTCTTGCTCCTTATCGCCATACTCATAAAAGTAACGTCCAAGGGGCCTGTATTATACGTACAGGAGAGGATGGGGCTGGACGGTGCGACCTTCTCCATGTTAAAGTTCCGTTCAATGACGACAGAGGCAGAGGACGGAACCGGCCCTGTCTGGGCGAAAAAAGATGATAACAGGCGGACGCCCATTGGCAGGTTTCTCAGAAAGACGAGCCTTGACGAACTTCCTCAGCTCTTCAATGTCCTAAAGGGAGATATGAGCCTCGTGGGGCCAAGGCCCGAGAGACCCGTCTTTATACACGAGTTCCGAAGAAAAATCCCCCGTTATATGCTCCGCCACAAGGTCAAGGCCGGCATGACGGGCTGGGCACAGGTCAATGGATGGCGGGGCGACACTGACATTAAAAAAAGAATAGATTACGACATATACTATATAGAACACTGGTCCTTTATCTTTGACCTCAAGATAGTCTGGCTTACGCTCTGGAAGGGCTTTGTCCACCGTAACGCCTATTAAGCAAGAAGGCGTGTTCTTCCTGTACCGGAAATGATGCGTAGCCCGGTCGGTCAAGGACCATGGTTAATTTCATTTTGTCAAGCTTACGGAAGATAGGGGCTTTCTTTTCGTTAAAATGTGCGGTATAAAATCAAAGGTTTATTTTAAAACAATAATGCAAGGGGGCGATCAGTAGTGAATATTTGTGTGGTAGGCACCGGATACGTAGGACTTGTGACAGGCACGTGCTTTGCAGACTTTGGTGTCCACGTAACATGCGTGGACAAGGACAAGGACAAGATAGATACTCTCAACAACGGAAAACTGCCCATATATGAGCCTGGCCTTCAGGAGATGGTCGACAAGAACGTACAGGCAGACAGACTTGTTTTCACCACAAATCTCGAAGAATCCATCAGAAACTCCCTTGTTGTCTTTATCGCCGTGGGAACACCTCCAAGAGAAGACGGCTCCGCGGACCTTCAGTACATAAAGGCCGTTGCCGAGACCATTGCTGATAACCTCAATGGATACAAGGTCATTGTCACAAAGAGCACCGTGCCCGTTGGCACGGGAACCGTAATAGAGGAGATTATCAGGGAACGTCAGAAGGGAGAACATAGCTTTGACATAGCCTCGAACCCCGAGTTCCTCCGTGAGGGCTCGGCGGTGGAGGACTTCATGAGGCCCAACCGCGTGGTCATAGGCGCGCGCCACCAGCAGGCCATAGCCATACTAAAAGACCTCTATTCGCCCCTTTATATCCTCGAAACCCCTATTGTCATCACCAACGTCGAGACGGCCGAGCTCATAAAGTACGCGTCAAACGCCTTCCTCGCCACAAAGATCTCCTTCATAAACGAGATGGCCAATATCGCCGAGAGGTGCGGCGCTGATGTCAATATGGTGGCAAAGGGCATGGGCCTCGACAGGAGAATTGGACCCAAGTTCCTCCACCCGGGGCCTGGCTATGGCGGCTCCTGTTTTCCAAAGGACACCCTCGCTATTACCAACATCGCGCGGCAACATGGTTATGTCTGCAAAATAGTCGAGGCCGTTGTAGAGGTCAACCAGCAGCAGAGGGAGATGGTTGTCGCCAAGGTAAGGGCCGCCCTTGGTGAACTTACGGGCAAGACAATAGGCGTTCTTGGGATTACCTTCAAGCCAAATACCGACGACATAAGGGAATCTCCCGCCGTATATGTCATAGAGACGCTCCTTGCCGAGGGCGCTCGTGTAAGGGCCTACGACCCCGAGGGCATGGATAACGCAAGGACTGAATTGTCTGGCAGTCTTACCTACTGTGAGGACGCCTATGACACCGCTACTGACTGCGACGCCCTTATAATCATGACAGAGTGGAACCAGTTCAGGAAACTTGATCTTCCGAGGCTCAAGGAACTACTCAAGGCCCCCCTCATGCTTGATATGAGAAATATCTACGACCCCGATGGCATGAAGGCACTTGGTTTCCGCTACATATGCGTGGGCCGGAAGGCGGGCTAAAATTCTATTGACTCAGAGCCCCTTAAGTTGTAATCTTAAACGAGTGAGAGCGGGCTTATTATGCGTCTTGGCCATAACAAGAGTCAAAAGAGTAGCGGCAGGATCTCCATCAAGGCCCTTATATGGATACTGGTCCTCTTCTTGCTCATTTACTCGGCCTATAAACTCACGTACCCTTACGTCTCGTACTACATGCTCAAGACAGACGTTAAGGAAGAACTGAAACTCTCATATATGTACTCCGACGCTACCCTTAAAAAAAGGATAGTAAAAAAGGCCCACGCATGGAGCGTACCCATAACAACTGATGACCTTATATTAAGCCGCGACTTTGATAATATAACCGTAAGACTCAGATACTCGAAAACAATTATATTTTTCGGTAGATACAAGAAAAAGTTTGTATTCAATATTAAGGCTACCACGCCTGTGAGAGACAGAAACGGCACCTTGCGCTGAAGGCCCTGGCGGCCTAAAAAAATACTGAAGTAACAACATATCTTAAAAACCCTTTAAATTTAATCCTGAGAGATTAAGAAGGGGAGTATCTTGAAGACCGTTAAGACAAAAAATACCTCTGCGCCTCTCCGCCTTCTGGCGGCGGGGTTTTTTTATGCCTCTTTTTTTGACCAGGTGTGATGTCATGAAGACCACCCTTGTAATGGATTCAGAGCAGATGGACCGCGCCGTGTCACGGCTCGCCCATGAGATAGTCGAGCAGAATAAAGACCTCAACAACCTTGTGCTCCTCGGCATCCCAACAGGAGGGTATCACCTCGCGCGCCGTCTCGGTGAGAGGATAGGTGAGATCTCTGGTACGGAAATAGTCACAGGCGCCCTTGACGCCACCATGTACAGGGACGACATTGGCATCAAGAAAGACCAGCCCGCACTAAAGGAAATGGACATACCCGTCTCCATTGACGATAGGGTGGTCATCATGGTCGATGACGTCCTCTTTACGGGGCGCACCATACGGGCGGCCCTTAACGCGCTCATGGACTTTGGGAGACCCCTTTGCGTGCGCCTCGCAGTGCTTGTGGACAGGGGCCACAGGGAACTTCCCATAAAAGCCGATTATGTGGGAAAAAACATACCTACATCAAGAACAGAAGGAGTAAAAGTCCTCCTTGACGAGACAGACAATGAGAACGGCGTATTTGTCTCTACTGAAGAGGGCTGAAACCTTCTTGAAAAAGTTTCTCAGGACTTTAGACAATGCGGCTTGACAGAAAAGACCTTCTCGCCATAGAGGACCTTAGAAGAGAGGAATTGGCCCTTATCCTCGATACCGCCGCTTCCTTCAAGGAAGTATCTGAAAAAGATATAAAAAAGGTCCCCACCCTTCGCGGAAGGACCATAATTAACCTCTTCTACGAGCCCTCTACGAGAACGCGCACCTCCTTTGAGATAGCCGCGAAACGCATGAGCAGTGACGCCGTGAATATCTCCGTTGCCGCAAGCTCCGTCACAAAGGGCGAGACCCTATCCGACACGGCCCGTAACCTCGAGGCCATGCGCCCTGACTGCATAGTGGTGCGCCACAACTGCGCGGGAACGCCTGCCATGCTCGCAGAGCGTCTCTCATGCTCCGTCGTGAACGCCGGGGACGGCGCGCACGAACACCCCAGCCAGGCGCTTCTCGACATGTTCACCATAAGAGAAAAAATGGGCCGGTTAAAGGGCCTTAAGGTTGCCATAATAGGAGACATAACACATTCCCGCGTGGCTCGCTCCAACATACACGGACTTACAAAGATGGGAGCAGAGGTCATGGTGGCGGGCCCGGCCACAATGCTCCCTATTGGCATAGAAGACCTCGGCTGCCGGGCAACTACCGACCCTTGTGAGGCCATAAGAGACGCCCACGTGGTAATGATGCTCAGAATACAGTTTGAACGCCTCGAAGGGCCAACCATCCCCTCGGCGCGCGAATACTCCCGCGTATGGGGACTGGATAAGGAAAAACTCGGCCTCGCCGCCCCTGGAGCGATAGTAATGCACCCCGGGCCCATGAACAGGGGAGTGGAAATATCCCCCGAGGTGGCTGACGGGCCAAACTCCCTTATACTTGAACAGGTCACAAACGGCGTGGCAATAAGAATGGCTATCTTCTACCTCCTCCTCGGAGCCGTAAGAGAAGAAGAATAGAAAAAAAGAGGTAAAAGAAAGAAACAGAAGGGAAAGAGTGTAGGGTGGGCACTGCCCACCAGAAGACAGGTAGGTTGGGTAGAGCATAAGCGAAACCCAACAACTATTGAAAAAATGAAAAAACTCATCATAAAGAACGGGCGTCTCATCGACCCCTCTTCGGGCATTGACGGCCTCTACAACATATACGTTACCGATGGCCGCGTTGAATCGATAAAGGACACTACGAATGACGAGACAGGCGCCGTGGAGCAAGGCCCTGATCTCAAGGTCATCGACGCCTCCGGACTCCTCGTTGTTCCGGGCCTCATAGACATTCACGCCCACTTCCGCGAGCCGGGCTTTGAGTACAAGGAGACCATCTTGACTGGCTCAGAGGCCGCGGCGGCTGGCGGATTTACTACCGTCTTCTCCATGGCGAACACCGACCCCGTGAACGACAACCAGTCTGTTACGCGCTATATACTCAAGAAGGCCGAAGACGCCCTCGTAAGGGTCCTGCCCATAGGCGCCGTAAGCATTGGCCAGCAGGGAAAAGTCCTTACAGAGATGAACGAATTACGCGACGCCGGCTGCGCGGCCTTCTCTGACGACGGCATTAACATAAATGACCCCGTTCTCATGCGGCGCGCCCTTGAGTACGCCCGGCCCCTTGGCGTTCCCGTCATCACCCATGCCGAAGACAGGGCCCTTGCCGCGCGCGGCTCCATGAACGAAGGCCCTGTCTCGACACGTCTCGGTCTTACGGGAATACCCTCTGCCGCGGAAGAGATAATCGTTGCCCGCGACATAGCCCTCGCTGAACTTACGGGAGGAAGGCTCCATGTGGCCCATGTAAGCACAGCCGGAAGCGTGGAACTTATTAGGGACGCAAAGAAAAGGGGGATTAAGATAACAGCCGAGGCCACACCTCACCATCTTTTCTTCAGTGACGAGGCCGTGGGTACCTATGATACGAACTTCAAGATGAGCCCGCCACTGCGGTCGAAGGAAGACGTTACGGCCCTTAGAGAAGGCCTCAGGGACGGGACCATTGACTGCGTGGCAACAGACCATGCCCCCCATTC
Organism: uncultured Thermodesulfobacteriota bacterium; assembly: GCA_964472295.1. GTDB lineage: Bacteria > Desulfobacterota > GWC2-55-46 > GWC2-55-46 > JADFVP01 > JAJRZX01. The sequence goes on from CAYYJQ010000004.1 coordinate 27,375, forward strand.
CTCCATTGAAAAAGACGTTGAGTGGAACTCTGCCGCAAACGGCGTAATAGGCCTTGAGACCGCCTTCAGCGTGCTTTATGAACTTGTTGAAGAGGGCGTGTTCACCCTTACAGAGATAATAACCGCCCTGACTGTAGGCCCGGCGCGCGTCATGGGACTTGAAGCGGGCTCACTGAAGATAGGGAGTTCCGCCGATATTGTTGTCATTGACCTTGGTACGAAGTGGACCGTGCGCGAAGACAATATTAGGTCGCGCTCAAAGAATACACCTCTTCTCGGTCGCACCCTGCGGGGTAGGGTAGTAAAGACAATCCTTGAGGGAAGGGTGGTATTTTCAGATGGGCAGGAAACATAGCGAGATGTTTATAATATAATGGCGGTTCTAAGCCAGTTAATATAATATATGGTTTTTATTAAATAATAGTATGGGAGTTTTGCGTTGAACAAGGCCATGCTCGCCCTTGCTGACGGCACTGTCTTCGAGGGTTTTTCCTTTGGCGCCAGAGGTACTGCCGTAGGTGAGGTGTGCTTTAATACCTCCATGGCCGGATACCAGGAGGTCCTCACAGACCCCTCGTACTGCGGCCAGATAGTGACCATGACATACCCGCACCAGGGCAACTACGGAATCAATGATATTGATATTGAGTCCTGGCGTCCCTGGGTCGAGGGGTTTATTGTCCGCGACCCCTGCAGAGCGCCAAGCAGCTGGCGGAGCGAAGAGACCCTCTCAACATACATGGAGCGTCACTCCATTGTTGGCATACACGGCATTGATACGCGCGCCCTTACGCGGATTATACGGAAGAGCGGAGCAATGATGGCCGTAATATCCACAGAGGGGACGGCCGGTGAACTAGTGGATATGGCCTGCACTGCCCCCGGCCTTACGGGCAGGGACCTTGCCGCCTGTGTCAGCCCCGAGCATTCTTACTCGTGGCACGAGGGGCTCTGGAAGATAAGAGACCCCTTTAACGCCGGCATACAGCCCGTAAGAGAGAAGAAGTTCCGCGTAGTGGCCTATGACCTTGGCATGAAGCGTAATATCCTGCGTATTCTCCATGACCTGGGGTGCATGGTCACCGTGGTGCCTGCGTGTACAGGGGCGGACGAGGTCCTCTCCATGAAGCCAGACGGCGTCTTTCTTTCCAACGGACCAGGGGACCCGGCGGCTGTCTCATACGCAATAGATGCCGTGCGGGAACTCGTTGACTCGGGCCTACCTATCTTCGGCATATGCCTTGGCCACCAGATTCTTGCCCTTGCCCTTGGCGCGCGTACCTTTAAACTGAAGTTCGGCCACAGAGGGAGTAACCAGCCCGTAAAAGACCTCTCCACTGGAAAGGTTGAGATAACGTCGCAGAACCACGGATTCGCCGTTGACCTTGAGAGCATCAAAGGAGACGTGGAACTCACGCATGTCAACCTCAACGATAACACGGTTGAGGGCATACGCCTAAAGGGAAGGCCCGTCTTCTCAGTTCAGTACCACCCCGAGGCAAGCCCCGGCCCGCACGACTCAAGATACCTCTTTGCAAGGTTCACGGACGAGATGGAGAAAAAAAGAATAAGAAATTCTTAAGGTTATTTTTCAACTTTCTTTTAGAAAAAAGAAAGTTGAGCAAAGAAAACCAGTGCCCTGCCGCGCTTTGCGCGGCAGGGCGCGTAACATGCCATCTCCTTTTTTCCAGCGGCCAAAGGCCGCTGGTATTAATTTTCTTTGTCTTACTTTCTTTTTTAAAAGAAAGTAAGGAAATCTTTTTTGGCGGGCAAAGCCCGCCCCATTAAACTATCTTTTATATTCTTCTTAAAGGGGTTTTATCTTGCCAAGGCGCACGGACATCAGGAAGATACTCATCATAGGTTCAGGACCCATTGTTATTGGTCAGGGCTGCGAGTTTGATTACTCGGGCACTCAGGCCTGCAAGGCCCTTCGCGAGGAGGGTTTCGAGGTGGTTCTTGTCAATTCCAACCCCGCCACCATAATGACGGACCCAGAGACTGCCCCCCGTATTTACATCGAGCCTATTACCGCCTCCATTGTGGAGAAGATTATCGAGCGTGAGAGGCCGGACGTGATACTGCCCACCATGGGTGGTCAGACTGCCCTGAACGTTGCCGTGGAGTTGGCCGAGGCAGGGGTATTGGAGCGTTTTGGTGTTGAGATGATTGGGGCGAAGTTGCCGGCCATAAAGAAGGCGGAGGACAGGGAGCAGTTCAAGGCGGCAATGGAGAAGTTGGGCCTCGACGTTCCGCGAAGCCGCAATGTAGGGGACATGGAGGCCGCACGCGCGGCAATGGAGGAGATGGATTTTCCCGTGATACTCCGCCCGTCCTTTACCCTTGGCGGCACTGGCGGCGGCGTTGCCTACAACATGGAAGAGTATCTTGAGATGGTGGCATACGGGCTTGACGCGAGTCCTGTCTCCGAGGTCCTCATAGAGGAATCCGTAATAGGCTGGAAGGAGTTCGAGCTTGAGGTCATGCGTGATACGCGCGACAACGTGGTCATTATCTGTTCCATCGAGAACCTTGACCCCATGGGCGTGCACACTGGCGACTCCATTACAGTGGCCCCGGCGCAGACCCTTACGGACAAGGAGTATCAGATCATGCGTAACGCCGCCCTTGCCATTATCCGCGAGATTGGCGTTGACACGGGCGGAAGCAATATCCAGTTCTCCGTGAACCCGAAGACAGGCCGTATGTGTGTAATAGAGATGAACCCCCGTGTCTCTCGTAGTTCCGCCCTTGCGAGCAAGGCCACAGGTTTTCCCATAGCCAAGATAGCGGCCCTCCTTGCAGTTGGGTACTCCCTCGATGAGATTTCAAATGACATTACAAAAGAGACGCCAGCCTGCTTTGAGCCATCCATTGACTACGTGGTGGTGAAAGTCCCCCGTTTTGCTTTTGAAAAATTCCCTGACGCCGACCCCACGCTCACCATACAGATGAAGTCCGTGGGCGAGGCCATGGCCATTGGGAGGTGCTTCAAGGAGTCCCTCAACAAGGCGCTCCGTTCCATAGAGACGGGCTCCTATGGCTTTGAGTGGAAGGTGAGAAAAGACCGCGATATGCCCTTTTTTACCCCGACAGATGCCGAACTACAGCGCCTGAAGTCTCGCCTTACGCGCCCCACGCCCGGAAGGCCCTGGTATATAGCCGAGTCGATGAGGGCAGGGTTGAGCGTGGAAGAAATAGAGGCCCTTACGTCCATAGACCCCTGGTTCCTGAATGAGATAAGAGACATGGTGGTCCTTGAGGCCGAGCTCTTCGAAGCCTCGAAGAGGGGGGCCTTCCCTGACGGCGAACTCCTTCGGAGCGCCAAGGAGTGGGGTTTTTCCTTCAAATATATGGCGCGTATCTTCGGCATCGAGGAGCATGGGCTTATTGCCATGGCAGGGGAGGCCGGCATCAGCCCTGTATACAAGACCGTTGACACCTGCGCCGCCGAGTTCGAGGCCTTTACGCCCTATATGTACTCGGCCTATGACAGGCCCTTTTACAATCTCACCACCGGAGCCCCTCCCGCGCCAGAGTCAGAAGCCCTGCCCACGGAGAGGAAGAAGGTGGTAATCCTCGGGAACGGCCCCAACAGGATAGGCCAGGGCATAGAGTTTGATTACTGCTGTGTGCAGGCAAGCCTCGCGCTTCGCGCCGAGGGCATTGAGTCCATCATGGTGAACTGCAACCCCGAGACAGTCTCAACGGACTACGACACTTCTGACAGGTTATACTTCGAGCCCCTTACCTTCGAGGACGTACTTGCCATAGTGGAGCGTGAAAAACCTCTTGGCGTTATTGTCCAACTTGGCGGGCAGACACCCCTTCGCCTATCCGTGCCCCTTGAGAGGGCCGGTGTAAGGGTCCTTGGCACATCGAGCGATTCCATTGACATGGCCGAAGACAGGGAGCGTTTCGAGGCCCTCCTTGAGGGCCTTGGCCTCAGGCGTCCCGAAAACGGCCTTGCCCGCTCAGAGGAGGAGGCCATGAGCATAGCCGCTTCCATAGGCTATCCTGTAATGGTGCGGCCATCGTACGTGCTTGGGGGGAGGGCCATGGAGACGGTATACTCAGAGGAAAGCCTTGTTGATTACATGGGCAGGGCTGTCGAGGCCTCTCCAGAGCATCCCGTTCTCATAGACAAGTTCATAAACGGCGCCATTGAGGTGGACGTTGACTGCATTAGCGATGGAGAGCGCGTGGTCATAGGGGCGGTCATGGAGCACATAGAGGAAGCAGGCGTGCACTCAGGGGACTCTGCCTGCGCCATACCTCCCTATTCGCTCGACCCCGGGGTAGAGGCCGAGATAAAACGCGAGACAGTCCTCCTTGCAAAGGCCCTTAAGGTAAAGGGTCTCATGAACGTCCAGTATGCCGTAAAGGGCGGCGAGGTATATGTCATAGAGGTAAACCCAAGGGCCTCGCGGACCATTCCCTTTGTAAGCAAGACCATTGGAGCGCCCCTTGCGCGCCTCGCAACCTCCATAATGGTGGGGAGAACCCTCAATGACCTGGGCTTCATTGAAGAGCGTCACCCGCCCTACACCACTGTAAAAGAGGCGGTCTTCCCCTTCATAAAGTTCCCCGGCGTCGATACCATACTTGGTCCTGAGATGAAGTCAACGGGCGAGGTAATGGGCATGGGCCCTGATTTTGGCTCTGCCTTTGTAAAGGCCCAGTTTGCCGCTGGAAACAACATTGTCCTCAAGGGCGTTGTCTTCATTAGCGTAAAGGACGATGACAAGGCCCCCATACTTGCCATAGCAAGGAGGCTTGAGGCCCTTGGCTTCGAGATTATCGCTACCACTGGAACAGCGAAATTCCTGAATGAAAACAGCGTTCGCGCCGGCCATGTCTTCAAGGTGGCCGAGGGCAGGCCCCATATTGTGGACAGGATAAAGAGCCACGGAGTTGACATGGTGATAAACACCACCTTTGGTGCCGAGAGCGTTCGGGACTCCTACTCCATACGCCGCACCACCCTGGACTTTGGCATACCCTACTTTACCACTCTTGCCGCGGCAAAGGCCGCTCTCCTTGCCATAGAATCGCTCCTTAAATCCAGACTTGAAGTAAAGAGCCTGCAGGAGTATCATGAGCAGATTGAGTCAAACTCCAGAGACGCCACGTGAGCGTAGGTCAGATAAAGCATCGGGGCCTGCACGGGTCCTTTTTTTTTGAAGGCATTTTATGAAAAAGATAATAAGGTCGCTTGGCATAGTCTTCGGCGACATCGGGACAAGCCCCATATATACCCTGACAGTTGTCTTCCTCTTTGCAAGGCCTACAGAGGCGAACGTCATAGGCGTTCTTTCGCTCATTGTCTGGACCCTTGTGACGCTTGTGACCGTGGAGTATGCCTGGCTCGCTACCACGCTCAGCAAACGCGGAGAAGGCGGGGCCGCGGTGCTTCGCGAGATACTCACACCATACCTCACATCAAGCCGTCAGCTCGGCATAGCCGCCATACTTACCTTTGTGGGAGTATCGCTCCTTGTGGGCGACGGTGTCATAACCCCGGCCATCAGTATCTTGAGCGCCGTGGAGGGCTCGCTCCTCATACCGGGCCTTGAGCACACGAGCCAGGACATCCTTGTCCTCGTTGCCTGTGTCATAGCCATAGCCCTATTTTCCGTGCAGAGCAAGGGCACGGAGCGTGTTGCCGGGGCCTTTGGCCCTATAATGCTCCTCTGGTTCAGCGCCCTTGCCATCTCGGGTCTTATTTCCATAGTTACCTTTCCATCGGTCCTCAAGGCAGTAAACCCCTACTATGGCCTCAACTTCATGCTCCACCACGGCATAGCCGGCTTTTTCATCCTTTCAGAGGTAATTCTCTGCGCCACGGGGGGCGAGGCAATGTACGCCGACATGGGCCACCTTGGCCGCCTCCCAATAGTAAAGGCATGGAACTTTGTCTTCGTGGCCCTTCTCCTTAATTACTTCGGGCAGGGGGCCTTTCTCATCACCCATCCGGGCACAAAGAACGTCCTCTACAGCATGATATTCTCAGAAGCGAGTTTCCTTTACATACCCTTCCTAATTCTGAGCATATTCGCCACCATAATAGCCTCGCAGGCCATGATAAGCGGTCTCTTCTCCATTGTATACCAGGCCATAACCACGCGGATACTGCCTCTTTTCAAGGTCTCCTATACCTCGCCGTCCATGAGGAGCCAGATATACATAGGCTTTGTAAACTGGTTTCTCCTCATCTTTGTCCTTATAATAATCAACCACTTCAGGGAATCCTCGCATCTTGCCGCGGCATACGGCCTCGCGGTGACGGGCTCCATGAGCATAACAGGCGTAATGATGTGCTGGATATTCCATAAGAGGAAAAAACCCTTCAAGATGGCTGCCGCGGCCCTTGTCACCCTCCTTGACCTCATATTCTTTGCCTCCAATACATTCAAGATACCCCACGGCGGCTACTGGTCCATACTCATAGCCATGATACCCCTTGGCATAATCCTCATATACACAAAGGGACAGAGAAAACTCTACAAGTCCATGCGTCCCCTCAAACTTGAGACCTTTCTCCTGAGTTACAAGCAACTCTACGAGAAACTCCCCAAGATAAAGGGCTCGGGGCTCTTTTTCGCCAAGGACGAGAAGTTCATCGCCCCATACATCATACATACGATGTTCAAGAACAACATCATGTATGAGGACAACATCATCGTCTCCATTACGCGCCTTGAAGAGCCCTTTGGTCTTAATTATTTTTTCAAGGAAGACCTTGCAAAGGGTCTCCGGGTCTTCGAGATACGTGTGGGATACATGGAAGTACCCGATGTCGCCGGTATTCTCAAGACAGCGGGCATAAAGCCAAAGGTCATCTTCTACGGCCATGACGAGATAGCCTCGAACAATATCGTCTGGAAGATATTCTCTCTCATAAAAAAGGTTACTCCAACGTACATGCAGTTCTACAAACTCCCTCACAATAAACTTCACGGTGTAATCACAAGGGTGGATATGTAGGCCCGGCCCGCTCGTGCGCCCCTCTTTCACCTTTCTCTCCAATGGGAATCAATATACAGAACATATGGGCTATGAAAGAGGCCCTGAGTAAGGCCGTAGCCTCTGCCTCAAGAGACGGCGCTGTCCTTGCCGGTGGAGAAGTCAGCGGACTGATTGACAAGGCCCTTGGCATGGGGCCAGCGGGAGAGATTTCGACGATACTTCGCCAATTGCACGCCATCTTCGCGGGGTTTGACGGCTTTTCTCCTGACGAAAAGAAAGGTGCCTTGGCAAGTGCGCTCGCGCTCCTTGGTCCTCCCATGGAAAGGGCCATAATCCACGAGGCCGAAGGCAACATGAAGAAGCTCGGCGAACCTCTAAGCACTCTCAGTGGCATAGGCCCGCGGACCCTTGAGAGGCTCAATAAAAAGGGCCTCAAGACCATACAGGACCTCCTCTTTTTCCTCCCCATCAGATACGAGGACAGAAGAAGAGTCACGAAGATAAGAGACCTTCAGGGTGGCGGCGGTGCGCAGGTAAGGGGCAAGATAGCCGTTGCCGGAGAGGCCCGTTACGGCAGGAAGAGGCTCTTCGAGGCAGTGCTTGACGACGGCACCGGGCTTATTCGCCTCAAGTGGTTTCGTTACAGGCTCTCGTACATGAAGAGGTTCACGCCGGGCCAGGAGGTCCTTGTCCACGGCAATGCCGAGAGGACAAGATACGGCGGAATCCTTCAGATGATACACCCGGAGGTGAATTTTTTAAGAGAGGGCATGGGGCCAGAGCAAGAGGGCAAGGGCATACTGGCCGTCTATTCCGAGGTAGAAGGTCTCCACCAGAAGACGCTTCAAAGGATTATCGGCAGAGCCGTGCGCCAGTACGCCGCGCTTGCCTTGGGGTGCGTTCCGCCGGAGGCGCTTTCGCGAATCGGGCTTAAAGACCTGCCATCTGCCCTCATGGAGGCTCATTTTCCAGAGGCCCTCCCTGCTCAGGATAGGCCCTCAAAGAGAAGAGGGGCCAATGCACATGGGCTGGCACTTCGGAGCCTTGCCTTTGACGAGTTGTTCCTCCTTGAGACGGCCATGCTCCTCAAGCGAGGGGCGCAAAAAAAGAGGCGCGGCCTTTGCTCATATCATGGAGTGGACAGGGGGGATTCCCTTGAGTCGCGGCTCCGTTCTCTTCTGCCCTTCAGGCTTACAGGGGCGCAGGAGAGGGCGCTATGCGAGATAAAGGCCGATATGAGGCGCACAAGTTCCATGAACCGCCTTCTCGAGGGCGACGTGGGCTCAGGGAAGACACTTGTCTGTCTCCTTTCCGCCCTCCTTGCCGTGGACTCGGGTCATCAGGCGGCTATCATGGCCCCAACAGGCGTACTTGCCGGTCAACACTACGTCACAATCAGCGCATATGCCCGGAAACTCGGCATCAAAGCCTGCCTCCTTACAGGCGGCCTGCCTCTTCGCGAACGTAAAAATAGGCTTGAGGCCATAGACGAGGGCAGGGTGGACCTTGTTGTTGGAACGCACGCCCTCATACAGGAAGACGTAAGTTTCAGGGACCTGGCCCTCGTGGTGGTTGACGAGCAACACCGTTTCGGTGTCTTTCAGAGGGCGAGCCTCATCTCAAAGGGCATGGGTCTCGAGGGCGGCGCGAGTCCTGTGCCCGATGTCCTCATAATGACGGCTACTCCTATTCCTCGGACCCTCTCCATGACCCTCTTTGGCGACCTCGATGTCTCGGTGCTCGATGAACTCCCCCCTGGAAGGCAGGCAGTCAAGACGCTTGTTCTGCGGGAAAAGGAGAGAAAGAGGGCCTATGAGCATATAAGGCGCGAGGTAAGGAGCGGTGGTCAGGCCTATATCGTCTATCCCCTTGTAGAGGAATCAGAGGAACTGGACCTGAGGGACGCGACTAACGAGAAGGCTCGACTTGAAAAAGAGGTCTTTCCAGGCCTTTGCCTTGGTCTTCTGCATGGGAGGATGAAGGGCGATGAGAAGGACGAGGTTATGAGGCGCTTCAAGGATAGGGAGATAGATGTCCTTGTCGCCACCACGGTCATAGAGGTCGGCCTTGACGTGCCGAACGCCGCGGTCATGTGCATAGAGCACGCCGAGAGGTTCGGACTCTCACAACTCCATCAACTACGCGGAAGGGTGGGCAGGGGAGAGAGGAGTTCGTACTGTTTTCTCATGACAGAAAACTTTGTGTCGAAGGACGCCTTCAGGAGGCTTCGAGTAATGGAGAGGAACGCCGACGGCTTCATGATAGCCGAAGAGGACTTGAAGATTCGGGGTCCCGGCGATTACCTCGGGCAGAGACAGTCCGGGTTTACGGACCTGCGCTTTGCATGGTCCCTCATGGACCATGGGCTCGTAAGGGCTGTAAGGGCAGAGTCCGAAACTTTTTTAAAAGAAAATCAAGACCTTGGGGAGGGGATAGGCCCCTTGATAAAAGAGGTTATGAAAACAAGATGGAAGAATGGACTTGAACTTGCCTCTGTTGGCTGAGAAGAAAAAAACAGGTTTAATTAGTCCCTCAAATAGGGTATATTGTCTGAAACAATTTTTATCGTTTCTTTTTGTTCCTGCCATGCTAGGCAGTCTTTCCAGCGGCTAGAGGCCGCTGGTATTGGTTTTCCTTGACGTAGTTTTCATGCGGTCAGGCCCTATTTGTCTTGTTTCGTGGGGACCGTGGGGCTCTGGAGAGTGCGGTGCGATTAAAAAACTTTTTTTAAAAAGAAAGCCAGGAATACGGTAAAAAATAAAGGAGAGAGAGGTATACTCAGGTTATGGCCGAGATAAAACCCTTCAGGGCGGCAGTATTCAACAAGGAAAAGACAGGGGATTTAAATGACGTAATGGCCCCGCCATATGACGTAATCTCACCGGCCTTTCAGGAAGAACTTTACGCCCGTCATCCGAATAACATTGTAAGGCTTATCCTCGCCAAAGATAGTAATAGCGGCGGAGCCCCGGCTGATAAATACGCGGCCTCTTCCGAGGCCCTGAGGGAGTGGATGGCCTCGGGAGTCTTGAAGAGGGATGAAAAACCCTCGATTTACTATTATATTCAGAGGTTTTCACAGCCCGATGGCTCCATCACAACGAGAAAGGGCTTTATGGCGCTCTCAAGGATAGAGGACTTTGGCGCTGGCAGGATACACGCCCACGAGAGGACGCTCTCAGGCCCCAAGGCAGACCGCCTGAGGCTAATCGAGGCCTGCAGGGCTAACTTCAGTTGCATCTTTACCCTTTACTCCGAACCAAGACTAACGCTCAATAAACTCTTTGATTCAGTCACCACGGACAGGACGCCTGATATAAACGTCCTTGACGAAGACGGCGTTGAGAACCTTGTATACCGAATATCAGACCCTTCGGTCATTGAGAGAGTAAGGTCTGCCATGGCCGATAAGACCCTCTTTATAGCCGATGGGCACCACCGGTATGAGACATCCATGAATTACAGAAACCTCATGCGCGAGAGGAACCCCAATGCCAGGGGCGATCAGCCCTATGACTTTGTGATGATGTATTTCTCCAATATGGACGACGAGGGCATGACTGTCTGGCCAACGCACAGGGTTATACACAGTCTCAATGGGTTTTCTTCTGAAGAGTTCATGAATGAACTTAAAAAATACTTTAAGGTCAATAGGTTCGAGTATAACGCTAATACGAAAGATAGGGTCTTGAATGACCTCGTGGCCTCAATGGAGCGTGCAGGAAAATCGGCCAACTGCTTTGGGATGCACATCAAGGGAGAGGACGCCTGCTACCTCCTTACCTATCCCGGAGGACACAGCCTTGACGGCCTCTTTGACGACTCCATACCCGCTGTGTACAGAAACCTCGACGTTACCGTGCTTCATGAACTCATACTCTCGAAGATACTCGGCATATCACGGGGCGCTCAGGAAAGGCAGGAGAACATCATATACGTGAAAAACTACGGCGACGCCTTTGCCTCCATGGACGACCCTCGTAACGAGATAGTCTTTCTCCTGAACCCCACGAAGGTCTCTGACGTAAAGGCCGTTGCCGAGGCGGGCTGCAAGATGCCGCAAAAATCCACGTACTTCTACCCAAAACTCCTTACAGGCCTTGTAATCAACGTCCATGACAAGGACTGGGACTGCTGAAGGCTCCTTAACGGCCAGAATGTGAGGGGCGCCCTCGTCTTATGGAAAAATTAGGGCCCTATTCCTATGAGCCTGCCGCGGGGGACGGGATTACCTCCGATACCCTGCTCCTTGCGGAGTTTGTGCCCCTGCTCTCTCCCACTGATATTCTCCTCGATATTGGCGCCGGCTCAGGCGCGCTCCCCCTTCTCCTTGCCGCCAAGAATTTAAAGACCACAATAACAGGCGTTGAAATCCAGGCCATTCGCGCAGAGGCGGCAAGAAAAAACATCGAAAGAAACAACCTTGGCGCAAGGATTACTATCAATCACATGGACTATAGAGACCTGCCTCGAAGATTATCTCCTGAAAGTTTTACCCATGTCATCACCAACCCGCCCTATATCAAAAAAGGCAGGGGCAGGCCAAGCCCTGAAAGAGACAGGCAGATAGCGCGACACGAGGTCATGGGCACCATTAAAGACCTTCTCAGTGCCGCCTCTATCATGCTTGCACCCGGAGGAAAATTCTACATTGTATTTACCGCCGAGAGGCTCCCGGAACTCAGGACTGAACTAAAAAACAAGGGCCTTCTTATAAAACGTGAGAAACTTGTAAGCACGAAAAATAACGCGCCCCCGCGCCGAGTCCTCCTTGAGGCCGAAAAAAAATAGAGATAAAAGAGTAGGGTAGGGTGGGCACTGCCCACCAGAAGATAAACTGGAAAAAAGAAGAAGTAGAAGAATAAAGAAGAAAAGAGGGGTGGGCGGGCCTCGCCCGCCAAAAGAGTAAAAAGAAAAGGGGAGGATTGGGCGGGCTTCGCCCGCCAAAAGATAAAGAGATTTCCTTACTTTCTTTTAAAAAAGAAAGTAAGATAAAGAAAATTAATACCAATGGCCTTCGGCCATTGGACAGGTAGATACCGTCTTGTCTGTCAAGCACAAAGGCTGGGCACTGCCAGCCATAGGGCAAGAAAACAGGCAGGTCGCGGCAATACCCTAAAAAGGATACTTCTTCATCACCCGCTTTACAAGGCCCCGGAGCGATTCGTCGCCTATCTTCGAGGCCGTCTCCTCTATGAAGTCATCTCCAAGGGGGTTTTTCCGGGTAATTGGCTCGCGGCGGGCTTCGGAGCGGCGGGTTATCTCGCCGGGCTTCCAGACTATTCTGCTAACGGCCTTTTTTCCGAGAGAAGAGTTTATCTTCTCCATTATAAGAGATTTCTGGTAATTGAGTTCCGTCATCCACGCAGATGAGTTCACAACGCAGTAAAGGGTGTCTTTAATCAGCCTCGTGGGCTCTGTCCTTGCGGAGATGGCCTTGCCTACCATCTGGGGCCAGTCGCGTTTAACCCTGTACTCAGTGAGCCGGGGACCAAGGGCTATGTTTGGTAAAGCGCCAGATAAGACCGAACCAGCATGCGAAGGCCTCTTTAAACCCCTCGTGACAGCGCCGTATCTCTTATAATGTTTAGTTCTCTTCATGACGGCACTTGAGTCTGTCAATACGTGCCCCCAGGACCTGCCCGGCCACGGAGGCAACGAGCATGATAGGGACTATCTTCATGCTGAAACCGGCAAGGAGCCTGAAAATTACGACAAATGGTATGGGTAGGTGTATATACAGAAACCATTTGAATGAGAATTTTCTCGTCTTTCCCCTCCAATACCCAAATGGCAGATTCAGGACAAAGGCGAAGGCTATCATGATGAGAAGGAGAGCTATGGTGTAATTTCCGTTCATATATTACAGGGTAACAGGAAAAACTCTCCCCTGTCAATGCACAAGATTGATGTAAAATTCACATGGACTTAAATTGGCACTGAATTGGCACTGAATATACCCTGCCATAACGAAAAAACTTACAAAGGCCTTGACATTACTCGACTTTCTCATATATGATATAAAATTAAAATATTCTTAACAGCAACTTAAATTACAAAACACCATGCTCGATTCTCTTACAGACAAATTCGGCAAGGTCCTTCGCGACATAAGGGGCAAGGGGACCCTCAGTGACACCAATATCACCGAGGCCCTGAAAGACGTCCGCATTGCCCTCCTTGAGGCTGATGTAAACTTCAAGGTTGTAAAGGACTTTATCGCCTCCATCAAGGAAAAGGCCCTTGGAAAGGAGGTTCTTGAGAGCCTTACTCCGGGCCAGCAGTTTACCAAGGTAGTTCACGACGAACTCACGGCCATCCTCGGCGGAGAAGACTCGGCCCTTGAATTAAAGGGTAGGCCCGCCGTCATTATGCTCTGCGGCCTCCAGGGCTCTGGTAAGACCACCACAGCCGCCAAACTCGCCTATGCCCTTAAAAAACAGGGTAGGTCCCCCTATCTCGTCCCGGCGGACCTCTTTCGCCTTGCCGCCGTGCACCAGCTCAAGACACTGGCCTCGTCCATCAAGGTTGACTGCTTTGACAGCACTGATTACTCTACCCCTGCCGATGTCTGTAAAGAGGCCCTGAGGATTGCCGGCCTCAAGGGGTATAATACCCTTATAGTCGACACCGCCGGAAGGCTCCACATCGATGAGACTCTCATGGATGAACTCCAGGGCCTTAAAGACATACTCTCTCCCTCGGAGATTCTCTTTGTCGCTGACTCCATGACAGGTCAGGACGCCGTGAACACGGCAAAGGGCTTTGACTCTTCCCTTGATGTTACGGGCGTGATACTCACCAAGTTCGACGGAGACGCCCGAGGCGGCGCGGCCCTCTCCATGCGCATGATTACCGGTAAGCCCATCAAGTTCATAGGCACGGGCGAGAAGGTCGAGTGCCTTGAGGTCTTTCACCCCTCGCGTGTGGCCGGGCGCATACTTGACCTTGGCGATGTCCTTACACTTGTTGAGAAGGCCCAGTCCACAATGGACGAAAAAAAGGCCATTGAACTCAACCAGAAGATTAGAAAAGACGCCTTTACCCTCGATGACTTCAAGGACCAGTTGAAACGCATAAAAAAAATGGGCTCCCTCGAGAGTATCCTCGGGATGATACCTGGCTTTGGCGCCATTAAGAAGGCCAAGAACATCAACTTCGACGAGTCCGAGATTACGAGGATAGAGGCCATCATAAACTCCATGACCAGGGAAGAACGCCAGAACCCGGCCTGCCTCAACGCCTCGCGGCGTAAACGCATAGCCCGGGGGAGCGGAACCTCGGTTCAGGATATAAACAAGTTCATGAAGCAGTACCAGCAGATGCGCAAGATGATGAAAAAGGTGAAGAAGTCCGGCGCCGCCGGGCTCAAGGGAATGCTGCAGAACATGAGGATGTAGCATTACACGAGACCACTTCAATGCAATAAATAGGAGGTAGAATTTTAAATGTCAGTAAAGATAAGGCTAACAAGACACGGCTCCAAGAAGCAGCCATACTACAGGATCGTGGTAGCGGCCTCGGATTCGCCAAGGGACGGCAGGTTTATTGAGATTGTGGGTCATTACAACCCCAATACCGACCCCGCGTCCATTGACTTCAAGTCCGAGAGGCTCCGCCACTGGCTGGAAAAGGGCGCCACGCCCACGACTACAGTAAGTCAGCTCATCAAGAAGTCCGGCGCGCTAAAGGAAGAGGCCGCCTAATCCGCCTCTTCTTACGGCACGGCCCCGGGCACTGCCCGGGTTTTACCTCATACGCGAGGGGGTTAGGTTATGAAGACACTTGTAGAGCAGATCGCTAAAGCGCTTGTTGATAACCCCGACGAGGTGCGTGTGGCGGAGATAGAGGGCGAGAAGATCTCTGGCGTGGAACTCTCCGTCGCAAAGGAAGACCTTGGCAAGGTAATAGGTAAACAGGGCCGCACGGCCAAGGCCATGAGGACCATACTTACCGCCGCCTCCACAAAGTTGAACAAACGTTGCGTACTTGAGATACTTGAGTAAGTCCCCTACGGAAAAGATGGTCGCCATAGGGAGGTTCGGAAGCCCTCATGGGGTGAGGGGAGAGATAAAGTTCAGGCCCTACGAGGGTGTCGAGGACTTTATCTGGGACGAGGTCTTTGTCAATGTGAAAGAGGGCCTCAGGCGCCTTGAGGTAACAGGGGTCAGGGAACATACACGGGTCTTTCTTCTTACCCTCAAAGGATTTAACGAGCGCGAGGAATCGGCCCCCCTTGCTGGAAGAGAAGTCTCTGTGCCGGAGAGTTCCATACCACCCCTTCCAGAGGGTGAGTATTATTATAAAGACCTTGCCGGTCTTGTTGTCCGCTCTGATGACGGGCGTGACCTTGGACGTGTAAAGAGGGTTTTCTCGGCAGGCAGTGGCAACGATGTCTTTGAAATATGGGGTGAATACGGCGAGATACTTGTGCCCCGCACGAAAGATACCGTGAAGGAGATAAACATAGAGGAGGGTTTCATGGTTGTCCACCTCCTTGAAGGTATGCTTGAAGAGCCTGAATAGCCCTTCACCGAGTTATTCAGGCCAGGCTGAGATGATATTTGATATTATAAGCATCTTCCCGGCCCTCTTTAAAGATCTGCCCTCTTACGGCGTCACCGGCAGGGCCGTGGAAAGGGGGCTGTTAGAGATAAGGGCACATGACCTCAGGGCCTTCACAAGTGACAGGCACCGCACCACGGACGACGCCCCATATGGCGGCGGCTCCGGCATGGTGATGAAGGTAGAGCCTGTTGCGCAGGCTCTTGAGGCCATTGGGGCCGGCGGGAGCAAAGGGGCCGGGGCCGATAGGTCAGAAGAACTCAGTGGAATGGGGCACAACGCTTCGCGGCGGCTGACCATACTCACAACGCCGCAGGGAGCGCCCTTTACGCAGTCCATGGCCCGTGAGTTCTCGCGCCTTGATAACCTTGTAATCGTCTGCGGCAGGTATGAGGGTGTTGACGAGAGGATACGCTCTCTTGTTGACATGGAGGTCTCCATAGGGGATTATATCCTCACAGGGGGCGAGATTCCGGCCCTTGTCATCATGGACGCCGTCAGCAGGCTCGTGACAGGCGTGCTTGGTTCTTCGGACTCAAAAGAAGACGATTCATTCTCAGGGGGGCTTAAGGGGCTACTTGAGTATCCGCAGTACACGAGGCCCCCTGAGTTCAGGGGGCAGAGGGTCCCAGAGGTCCTTCTCTCGGGCGACCACGCGAGGATAGAGAGATTCAGGAGAAAAGAGAGTTTAAGGCGTACACTGACAAAAAGGCCTGAACTCATGAAAGAGGCGGGGCTGA
Organism: uncultured Thermodesulfobacteriota bacterium; assembly: GCA_964472295.1. Taxonomy (GTDB): domain Bacteria; phylum Desulfobacterota; class GWC2-55-46; order GWC2-55-46; family JADFVP01; genus JAJRZX01. The sequence continues at coordinate 43,649 of CAYYJQ010000004.1, forward strand.
CGGACCTTGACCGTGAGATTCTGGAAAAATTAAAGAACGAATCAGAGGCTTGAAATAAGAGGAGGTAAGTTTCAATGGGTATCATGCAGGACATAGAAAAAGACTACATACGTACTGATCTTCCAGACTTTGGCCCGGGCGACACCGTGCATATCAAGGTGAAGATAAAGGAAGGGGCAAAGGAGAGGCTCCAGCCCTTTGAGGGAGTGGTCATAAGAAAACACTCCGCTGGCGTTCGCGGGACCTTTACCGTGAGAAAGGTATCCTATGGCATAGGTGTTGAGAGGATATTTCCCATAAACTCTCCCACCATACATTCCATAAAGGTGCTGAGGCACGGCAAGGTAAGGAGGGCGAAACTCTACTATCTCCGCGACCTCAAGGGCAAGGCCGCAAGACTCAAGGAACGTAAATAGTCCTTTGTCTTTCACCAAGACTTTCCACTGGTACCTTAAAAAGCGCGATATACTCTTGTGGCACGGAAGGAATATACAACGGCGCAAAACCCGTTTGCTATTGGTTTTCTTTGAGGCGGTTTTTTTCTGGCAAGCCGTCTCTGTTCCTCATGCAGTCACTTGAGAAGAGATAACCATGGCCGGTCAATCAAAAGACTTTCTTTTTTCTAAAGGAAAGTGGAAGCCTCTTTTTAAAGAAAGGGCTCTGTTTCGCTGTGGACACCTGGGAGTCCCGCTTAGTTGAAGAGGGTTACAGCCGCGTTGCCGGTCTTGACGAGGCAGGGCGCGGCCCCCTTGCCGGTCCCGTGGTGGCCGCGGCCATTATCCTGAGGCATCCCCTTCCAATGGACCTTGGCATCGTGGATTCCAAGGCCATCTCCCCGGCGAGGCGCGATTCCCTTCTTCCCCTCATATACAGCCGCTCAGTCTCTGTTGGGCTTGGCATATCCTGGCACGATGAGATTGAGAGCCTGAATATACATAACGCCTCGCTCCTTGCCATGAAGCGCGCCGTGGAGCGTCTCTCTCCGTGCCCTGATTTTCTACTCATTGACGGTAAATTCACCATAGACAACCCCTGTCTGCAGAAGGCCCTTGTGGCAGGAGAGAGCAAAAGCGTCTCCATTGCCGCGGCCTCCATAATCGCCAAGACCGCGCGTGACAGAATAATGGCGTCCTATGCAGGGCTTTTCCCAGGTTATGGCTTTGCGCGTCACAAGGGTTATGGCACAAAGTACCACAGAGAGGCGATAAAACGCCTCGGCCCCTGCCCTGTTCACAGGAAGACGTACAGAGGGGTCCTGCAGGAAAAAGAATAGGTTGGAACAGAGTGAAACCCATCAAAGTATCTTATGGGGTGGCACTGCCCGCCAAAAGAGATTTGGGATGGTAGGCTGGGACCAGCCAAACTTTGCCCTTCGACAGGCTCCCTTCGACAGGCTCAGGGCGAACGCTCGAAAAGGCCCGCGATCTTGATAAAACCGTTCACCCTGAGCCTGTCGAAGGGTGTACGGTTTGTACAAGGACGGGCACTGCCCACCAGAAAGTCTTGGTGGGTAGAGCTCCGGCGAAACCCAACAATAAGACAGACCATGGCTTCAGAAAATATAAAAAAAGGCAGAAAAGGCGAGGCCCTTGCCGAGAAGTTCCTAAAAAAAAAGGGTTACAAGATTCTTGAGAGAAACTATCGCACAAGGTTCGGTGAGATTGATATTATAGCAAGGGAGGGGAGGACCCTTGTCTTTATCGAGGTCAAGGCAAGGACCGATGAAGCCTTTGGCTCACCCTTTGCGGCTGTTGGGCCGAAAAAACAGTCTCACCTCACCCTTGCCGCCAATATCTACATGGAAGAACATGGCGTCGGCGATATTCCACAGAGATTCGACGTGGTAAGCGTTCTTGGAGATGGCCGGGGGGCAAGGATAGAACTGCTCAGGAATGCCTTTGACGCTGCCACATAGAGTGGGGGGATAGTAGAATCCCCCTCTCCCCTGCTTATTGATTCTTGAGGCAGAGAACGCGTGAACAATACGAGCGTATTTTTCTGGGGCTTCATCTTCGGGGCCATTGGCCTTGGTTACCTCACCTACGGGGTAAGGCAGAAAAAGGCCCTTCCTCTTCTTAGCGGCGTATTATTGAGCGGTTTTTCCTATTTTGTCTCAAACCTCATCCTCATGTTCTTTCTTGGCGGTCTTTTCATGGCCCTGCCACTGGCCGTCAAGAGACTGTGGGGATAGCCCCGGGTGGAATTGCCAGCAAGAAAAAAAAGAAAGCAGGCTAAAGAAGACCTTCCACTTTCTTTTGGAAAAAAGAAAGTGGAGCAAAGAAAACCAATAGAACTTGTCTGTAGAGCGGAGAAGAATTTGCAGGTTTGATAGAGCCCCGCAAAACCCAACTTGCAGGAAGAAACCGCGAGAGGGAAAATCAAATTCTCTCTGCACAGCCCGCAAAAAAGGAACGCTTTCATGACAGAGACAAGTTCATTTGTCACATATGTGCTTGAGATTCTCGACGACTTTGGAACCGTGCGGGCAAGGGCCATGTTTGGAGGTCACGGTATCTACAGGGACGGCCTGATTTTCGCCATTGTGGTTGATGATACCCTCTATATCAAGGCCGATGACAGGAGCCGCCATTTATTTGAAGAACAGGGGCTGGCCCGTTTTTCTTACAAGAGAAGTGGCAAGGACTGCTTTATGTCCTACTACATGCCCCCTGAAGAGGCCCTTGAGGATAGGGACGAACTCTATTACTGGGCAGTAAAGGGATATGAGGCGGCTCTTCGCTCTAAAAAATAACCCCCGTCTTGACCCTTTTCCCTTTTTTTATCCCTTTAAAATTTTATGATTTATGCTAAAATCTCTTAAAGTTTTTCTGATAATTATTCCTTACAGTCCATGGACTTTATGAAAAGAGGAGGTTCTCTGAATATGAAAAAAAGGTCTTTTACGAGGTTCTTGTTAATCACAATGGCCCTGTCTCTCATGACCTCTGTCCTTGTAGCGCAAGAGGCCTTTGCAGGTGGGCTTAAGAAGGTTGTCGCTGTCTCGCGCTTCGAGAACAAGACCTCTTACGGCTCGGGCGGGGCATGGGACATTGGAAACGGCATGGCCGACCAGCTCACTGACGCCCTTACCCAGAGCGGCCAGTTCGTTGTCCTTGAGCGCCAGACCCTTGGGGACGTGATAGCGGAGCAGGACCTCGCCGCAAGCGGCAGGACCACCAAGTCCAGGAGCGCGCGCACCGGCAAGATTACAAGCGCGCAGATACTCATAAAAGGGGCGGTCACAGAGTACTCGCAGGCAAGTAGCGGAAGCGAAACAGGCGTATCTGTAATGGGAGTGCGTCTCGGTGGCGGCAAGAAAGAGGCCCATGTGGGTCTTATCATACGCCTCATCGACACAACCACAAGCGAGGTCCTTGTCTCAAAACGAGTCGAGGGCAAGGCAAAGGCAGGTAGTTTCGGTCTTGGCATAAATATAAAGGGTGTTGGCTTTGGCACAAAGGGCTTCAAGAAGACGCCCCTTGGCAAGGCCACGCAGATGGCCATTGACAGCGCTGTCGAGGCCATAGCCGAGGGCCTGAGGAACGTCCCGTACCAGGGCAGGGTAATACTCGTCAAGGGTGACAGTATTTACCTCAGCGCCGGCACGCGCACAGGGGCCTCCATAGGCGACGTCTTTACCGTGTACTCACGGGGCGAGGAACTCATTGACCCTGATACAGGCGAGATGCTTGGCTCAGAAGAAGAGAGGCTCGGACAGGTAAAGATATACAGCGTAAAGGAGAAATTCTCAAAGGCACGGCCAGTGGGCGCCCTTGAGGGTGTGGAAAAGGGCAACATTATCCGCTCGCAGTGATTTTATCGCAAGGCAAGGCTGAAAAAACCGAATGAGGAGTAAACGAAATGACAAGGATACTCATCGCGGCCCTCTTCACGCTGGGCCTTATTACCATGTATGGCTGTGAGACAGTGAACAAGGGAGCGGAAAAGGGAGGCGAGGGCGTTGGAAAGGTCCTTCGCGTGCCAAACTCGGCCTCCGAGGGTGCGGCAGAAGGAATAAGGGGCAAGCCCGAGTCCAACCCCTATAACAGGTAGATTAAGAAAAAGTCCTGTAAAGCCAGACATTGCGGCGCAGTGAGACATCTATCTCCTTAATTCAGGGACGAATTAAGGAGTAGTTCCCTGAAATAAAAGGGGCCCTCGAAAGGGGCCCCTTGGTAATTTTTACTTTTTTCGTCCGGTATAATGGGCAATCTCCGGCCGCCCCTTTTTTCAACCGCACCCGCGGAACCATTTTAGCCGCGCGTAACTTATTTGTCCGGTATAATGGGCAATTTCCGGACGCCCCTTACCTGAACCATATCTCCCCGCCCGTGCCGGTCTTGCCTCCGCTCTCAAAGGGAGATTTATCGATAATCGGCACGGGTCTCAGGGGTTTTCCCCTGTAGGTCTCATACTTTTTTGTGCCGGCCAGGGCCTTTAATTTCTGATTCTTAAGGTCCTTTAACTGCCGCACCATGAGCTCTATTGTCCTCGCGTTGTGAGTATCTTTCAGTTTATTTACAGAGGCAATCTGCTCATCTCCGTAGGTCTCAACTATACTGTAAATCTTATCATAGCGCTCCCTGCTCGGAGATTCTATCCAGCGCATTGTCCTTAGCGCGGTTATGGTATCGTCCTTTCTGCGGCGCATCTCCAGGGTTACGCTCCTCAGCGTATCGTCGCGTTCGAGATCGCGCATAAGGTACATGGACTCATCAAAAAAACCGTCCACTATGAACATGGCGCTCTTAACGCTCCCCATCTGCGCAAAGGCGGGCTGTGCAATGAGGAGTATGGAGAGGATGAGTAATTTTTTCGTCATGAAATGAGTATATAAGAGCAATGGAGAGGTGTCAATATAAAGGACGGGCGTCTATCCATTTCATTCATTGTTATCAAGGGTTATCTGTGATAAAAAAACCGTATGACAAAAAAACAGGATAGAATCTTCATCATAGACGGCTCGTCCCTTGTCTACAGGGCCTTTCATGCCATTCCCGATACGCTTACAACCTCAAGCGGACTTCATACAAACGCTGCCTACGGCTTTACTCAATCCATTACCAAGATACTGAGGGACTACTCTCCAGAGTACATTGCCGTCTGCTTTGATATGAAGGGGCCTACCTTCAGGCACGTTGAGTTCGAGGCCTACAAGGCCGAGAGACCGCCCATGCCGGATACCCTTGCCGCCCAGTTACCTTACATAAAAAAGGTCCTCAGCGCCCTCAGGGTCCCGGTGCTTGAACAAGAGACCTTTGAGGCCGACGACCTTATCGCCACCATAACGGCCATGGCCGCCGGGAGTGCCCGGCCACTTAAGACATGCATCATTACCGGCGACAAGGACCTCTATCAACTCGTGGACAGGGGCGCCGTTATACTCGACTACCTCAAGAATGCGGAGTATGGCCCCGAAGACGTGCGGGAAAAGTTCGGCGTTTCCCCGGCGCGCCTGAGAGACCTCCTTGCCCTCGCAGGTGATAGTTCCGACAACATACCCGGCGTAAAGGGAGTCGGCGTAAAGACTGCCGTAAAACTCATCGATAGGTACGGCGACCTTGACAGCATTTACGCCAACCTTGAGAATATAAGCGCTGAAAAATTAAGGGAAAAACTGGCCTCACAGAAGGACATGGCCTATCTTTCGCGCTCTCTCGCCACCCTTCAATCAAATGTTGACCTTGACATTGGGATTGATGACCTGCGCTACCCTGGCCCTGATCTCGATTCCCTTGCAGAGGTCCTTAAGGAACTTGAGTTCAACAAGATGCTCCGCGAGGTCCTCTCCAAGGGAAAGGGCGCGAAGGACGATGAACCCCCCGTCGAGTACCGGCAAATCAAGGACGCCAAGTCCATGGGAGATCTTATAGAGTCCCTCAGGAAGGCGGGTGAGGCCTCAATAGCCCCTGTAAAGGGCGAAGGCGGCGGGTGCGGTCTTGAGGACATCTCTTCCGTGGCCATTGCCATTGGGCCTGAAAAGGCCTGGTTCCTCTCCATATCCGATGACTTTGGACCTGTGCCATGGGCCGAGAACGGGCTTATGAAGGTCCTTGGCGATAGTGGGATAACAAAGCATACGGACTCATCAAAGGCACTCTACAGGTTCGCCATCAGAAGGGGAGGGGAGGTGCGCTCCATGGGCATGGACACAACCCTCGCGGCCTATCTCCTCAATCCCTCGAAGACAGACTACCGCGTGGAGACCCTTGTATTCGATTACATGGGTGTCATGACAGGAGAGGGTGAAAAGAAGAAAACCGACTACCGTGACTTTTGCAAAAAGGCTTGCAATATCAGCGAATTATCATCTGAACTTGATAAAAAACTTAAGGAAGAAAATCTCTATGGGCTCTACTCATCCATGGAACTGCCCGTCTCAAGCGTCCTGGCCTCCATGGAACTTGCCGGCATAAAGGTAGAAGCAGGATTACTCCAGGCCTTTTCCGATGAACTAGGCGGGAAACTTTCCCGGATACAGGACGACGTATTCAGCGCGGCTGGCCATGAGTTCAATATAAACTCACCGAAGCAACTCTCAGAGGTGCTCTTTACAAAACTTGGCCTCAAGCCAATAAAACGCACAAAGACGGGTTTTTCCACCAATGAGGCGGTTCTTACGAAACTTGCCCTATCGCATGAGGTTCCGGCCCTGGTATTGAGTTACAGGGAGCTCTCCAAGCTCAGGTCAACCTATGTCGAGGGCCTTCTTGAACTAATAAACCCCTCAACAGGGAGGATACATACCACTTTCAACCAGACCGTGACGGCTACTGGCCGCCTATCGAGTTCACGGCCCAATCTCCAGAATATTCCCCAGCGCGGCTCATACTCTGGGCGCATCCGCCAGGCCTTTGTGGCACGTGAGGGTTTTACCCTCCTCTCAGGAGACTACTCGCAGATAGAGCTCCGCCTTGTGGCCCATCTCTCTCATGATCCGGCCCTTCTCGGAGCCTTCAAAGAAGGCGCGGACGTACACAGCAGGACTGCCTCTGAACTCTTTGGATACTCCTCTACAGACGACGTCCCTCATGAGATGAGGCGGCGTGCCAAGGCCATAAACTTCGGAATTATCTACGGAATGGGTCCCTACGGGCTCTCCAATGAACTTGGCATATCCATTGACGAGGCCCGTGAGTATATTGATAATTACTTTGCCCACTACTCGGAGGTAAAGAAGTTTATTGATAATACCGTTGAAGAGACAGAGAAGTGTGGATATACACTTACCCTCTTTGGCAGAAGAAGATTTGTCCCCGAGCTCAGGAGTCCCATTGAACAGATACGTAACGCCGGGAAGCGCATGGCCATTAACACCCCGGTGCAGGGATCGAGCGCTGATATAATAAAGGCCGCTATGGTGCGTCTGCAGGAGGCCATAAAAAAAGGCGGTTATGAGTCGCAGATGATACTTCAGATACACGACGAGCTCCTCTTCGAGACCCGCCTTGGGGAACTTGATGCCCTGAGCGCCCTTGTTCGCACCGAAATGGAGGGTGTGGTGGAGCTCGACGTGCCGCTTATTGTGAACCTCAAACATGGAAAAAACTGGAACGAGGCCATGCCTCTTCCGTAAGTTTTACATTTTGGCCCTTCTTAAGAAAAGCCCTGAGAATAAGGCTTGACCTCTTTATCTTATGGAGATAAAATCAAAATGTCACAATTATAAAAAATGGAACCCTTCTTGTTGCCAACGGCTAATATTCCTGACTTTCAGCCTTGGGCGTCCCGAGACAGCACCTTTAAGATGAAAGTAACGTTAAATGTCTGAGTCCGATAGACCATATACAACTGGCGAGGTGGCGAGTTTCTGCGATGTCACCATTAATGCCGTCAAGAAATGGATAGCCGCGGGCAAACTCCCTGCCTTCAGAACCCCTGGAGGTCATTACAGGATCGAGAGAGATGACTTCAAGAGGTTTGTCGAGACATACAAGCTCCACATAAAGGAGAGGCTATTCAAGGGAGAGAGGAAGATACTCATTGTTGATGATGAGGTCCATATAGTAGAGTTTATCAAGGACGTCTTACAGTCTTCAGGTGAGGACTATGCCGTTGAGACGGCCCGCGATGGTTACGAGGCCCTCATCAAGATCGGCGGTTTCAATCCCACTCTCCTTATCCTCGATATAATGATGCCCCGCCTCGATGGCTTCGAAGTTTGCAGGCGCATCAAGGCAGACAATGCCACAAAAGATATTCGCATCATCGCTGTTACCGCCTATGGTCGTGATGAGATGGAGAAGATCAAACAATGCGGCGCCGACCTCTGTCTTGCGAAACCCTTGACCGTAAAAGAACTTCTACTAAGCGTTAACAGGCTCCTGGGATAACCCCGGGCACCTCCTCAGCCCCGCTTTTTTTTAGATTACCATGAAAAACCAACCGAGCGCCAAATCCGGTATAGCCCTTGTCTTTCTCTCCTTTGTACTGGCCATAATGGCCATTTCCGCCATTGAGTCAGTCCTATTCTATCAAAAGTTCAGGCACGTGGATACTCTCGAGGCCCTTCATAACAGCATAAACCGAACGAGCGCGGTTGTGGCAAGGCTCGGAAATACCCTTGATATTGTTGTCGTGGGCCAGCGTTTTGAGCAGACTACCATCAACATACTTCGTAACGACGTCAACCGCATCAATAAAGACATTACAAAACTGCTCGAGAGGTACAGAAAGGATAAATTTATCACAAGCAACAAGATTCTTGCCGATGAACTCAAGGGCGTGCCCGGTGAGTGGCAGAAGATCTACCAGGACATAATGAAGTTCAGGGCAAATATGAGCCGTGACGAGGTCATGTTAATACACAACGACGTTGATGTTGACATCCTTGTCCTTGATGAAAAATTTGACAGGGTATCGACTGGTATCAACTCGCTATTGAAGCGTGTCTTCAGTGAGATAAAGATGCTCCTCATGACAACACTCGGGGCCTTTATTCTCATGCTCACCGTCGCGGCAGTCTTTATTTACCAGCGCTTTATATCCCCCATGTACAAACTCGAGGTCAACGCCCTTGCCTTGAGCTCCGGGAGCGGCAGGAAGAGGTTCATGACAACACTGTCAGGTATCGCTGGAAGCGTTGCCCGTGAGTTGAACACCATCCTTGAAGAGAGCGACCGCCATGCCGCGGAGCTCGGCGAGAAAATAGCCGGTCTCGATAAAAGACTGATGGAGAAAGAACTGGCGATAAAGACACTCTCGGAGTTCTTCCAGGCATCAGGCAGGACCTTTAACATGGGTGTCCTCATGAACGAATCACTTAAAAAACTGCCTCCCATGACAGGCGCTCTCGGGGCGCTTGTTTATCTGAGAAATGACGATGAGGTCCGTCTTGTCGCCTCGGCATGGGGACAGGACGGGGCCAGGGACGGACTTTTTGAGATGCTCACCGTGGACTCACTTGGAATGGCTGATGGCAGGATGATAGAGACCAACTCCGTCGGTGCTCCCGAATACGCCGCTATCTTTCGAGAAAAGGGCATAAACTTTGTCCAGTCCTTTGCCATAAGCCCTGATGATAATCACGATTATGGCAGGCTAATGCTCTTATTCAGTGAACCTCCAGGTGAGTATCGTGGCGGCTTTACAAGGGCCCTTGTCTCGGCCATGGGCACGTCTATCGCCTTCTCAACAAGGCTCGCTGAGGAGCACGAGTCTCGGGAAAAAAGTCTTGCCCTTATTAATCAACTTCCCATGGGGTTGGCGGTCTTTGACAGGGAAGGCCGCTGCATAACGGCCAACCTCATTCTGAAAAAGTTTCTTGGCGCGGGACCTGATTTTGAGTTCCTGCAAAATTATACCTACAGGGAAGACGACATCCTCGAGGCACAGGGGCTTGTCACAACCATTAACAAGGCCTATGACGGTTTTGTTACCGAGTTTATAATAAACTACGATCCATACCTTGTAAAACGCTATGGTTTCATGGGCCAGACAAGAGACCTCCGGGTCAAGTCCGTGCCCCTTTTTGAACCCGATGGCACCATAAACAAGATTTCCCTTATCTACGAGGACATCACGCTCATTGATGACTTCACGGTTATAGAAGAAAACAGGCATAGATAATGCGGTTTTTCCGGGATATAAACATATCGCGAAAACTCGCCGTCGTATTTCTTGTGATGCTCTTCATGATGGGCATAGGCGGTGCCGTGGGCCTCTATAACGCCATGCAGATCTTCCGCGTCACTGAGCGTCTTTACCTTGATTCCTTCAAACGTGTCGGGCTCCTGACCGCCGTAGAGGGAGAGCTTCTCTCCGCGCGGCAGGAGATATTTCTCTTCGCCATGGTCAGGGACAGGGCCACAAAGGGCTTTCTCAAGATTCGAGTCGTGGAGCGGAAGAAAAAGATAGAGACAGTCCTCAAGCAGTACAGCGCCATGGGCCTCCCTGAAGGAGAGATGGACCTCTTCAAGGGCCTCCATGCCGACCTCGATAACTTCTGGCACGTCCACTTCAGGGTCCTTGCAAAGTCCCTTGCAGGTGAGCGCGACAAGGCCATATCAATAACACAGATGGAGGGCAACAAGACATTCACCGCCGCCATGAATACCCTGAAATCTCTTGAGGAGAGGTCCAGGGGAGGGGCGCTCTCGGCCTATGAGCGTAGCAGTTTCTTCTCACGTGTCATCATGTCCGTCACTCTCGCCTTCACGCTCTCGGCAATCGCCCTTGCCATAGGGCTCTGGTTTGTCCTCCGGCGCTCCATAGTGGACCCCATACTGGCCATGGAGAAGTACGCAAAGTCCATTGCCTCGGGAGACCTATCCGGACGTGTCCCTGTTTTGAGCGATGATGAGATTGGTTCTTTGGCCGTTGAGTTCAACCGCATGTCAGGGAGCCTTCAGGAGTATTACAACACCCTTGAGACAAGGGTAAGGGAGAGGACGGCGGAACTTCGCAAAGCTAACACGGATCTTCAGGATAAACAAAAAGAGCTTGAGATAGCAAACATGGGACTCATTGAGGCAAACAGGATAAAGTCCCAGTTTCTTGCCAATGTAAGCCATGAACTGCGCACTCCCCTTAACTCCATACTTGGTTTCTCCGAACTCCTCGGGGAAAAGGCCTTTGGTGAACTCAATGACAAGCAGGGCCAGTACGTGGAGTACATCCATTCGAGCGGCGAGCATCTTCTCAGGCTTATCAATAACATTATCGATCTATCTAAGATAGACGCCGACAAGATGGAACTCATGCCCGAGATCTTTCCCATTAGCGAGGCCCTTGGAGAGGTGCTCGGCATCATAAGGCCCCTTGCGCATGAAAAGGACATAACAATAGAGACCATGACAGTGCCGGCATCGCCGAAGATAAGAGCGGACAAGGCAAAGTTCAAGAAGATAATGCTCAATGTCCTCTCGAATGCCGTAAAGTTCAACCATAGGGGCGGACGGGTTGAAATATCGTGGTCCATGAGCGAGGAGACCTCGGGAAGGGACTTTATTGAGTATATAACCTTTGCCGTTAAGGATACGGGAATAGGCATAAAGGAGAGCGACAGGAAGAGACTCTTTCGGTCCTTTGAGCAGGTTGACTCGTCCTTTAACAGGGAGTACGAAGGAAGCGGCCTGGGCCTTGTGCTTACTAAGAGGCTTACGGAACTCCACGGGGGCGCCATCTGGTTCGAGTCCGAGGAGGGCCAGGGTTCGACCTTTTTCATTAAGCTTCCGCGAGGCACGGAAGAGATTGAATTACCTGATTACTCCGATTACCTCCAGGATGACCATATCCCCGGCGGTAGGCCCCTTGTGCTAATGGCAGGTGAGAGCCCAGATATAAACCATCTCATCGAGATATACCTCGCTGACCAGCCTTATGACACACTCGTTGTCTATGACGGTCTCGAACTCCTGAACATGGCCGTTGACAGACAGCCATTCGCCATAATTATGGGCATCAGCCTCCCTGGAAAGGACGGGTGGGAGGTCTTGAAGGAACTCAAAGCCGACTCCGCCACGGAGCATATACCCGTAATCATCGTCTCTTCGCTTGAGGACTCAGACCTTACTATGTCCCTTGGTGCCGTGGCGCATATAGGCAAGTCAGTAGACAGGTCCGCCCTGCTCGCGGCCCTTGACGCCCTGGAAAGACCGGCCAAAGAGACACACTCATACGACGAGGAAAGCGGCAAGGCATAACCTGAAGACAATTTCTGTATCCGGAGGTATAAGGAATGGCCAGGGAGCCCATCAAGGTCCTTATTGTTGAGGATAACCAGATGAACATGATGCTCGTAAGAGACATCCTGACACTGAGCGGCTTTGAGACCATCGAGGCCAGAAGCGGCCCAGAGGCCATAAGGCTCGTAGCCGAGGAGGGCCCGGACATAGTGCTCATGGACCTCCATCTTCCGGGCCTCGACGGCATTGCCACGACAAGGCTCCTCAAGGCCGATGAGCGCTTCAGCCATATTCCGGTCCTTGCCCTCACCGCGGCGGCATCACGTCTCGATACCAATGAGATAAGAGCAAGGGGCTTTGACGGCTATGTCACAAAACCCATAAAAGTGGACTTCCTCCTGAATGAGATAGGACGCCTCACAGAGAATAAGCCGAAGGACTAAAAGATTCAGGTGTGCATTTGGGGTAGGGGTGAAAAGGGGTGATGCCGGGGCGCTGAAGGGCGGGGGAGGCGAATCCCGGACAAGGGAGAGGGTAGGGCGCGGGGGGGGGATTGAGGGGGGATCAGCGGTCTTCGTCCTTGCCTGCCCGCAGGCCTCTTATAATTTCTCTTATACGCGAATACTCACTGGTCCCGCACTGTTCTTTACCAAAACGTACCTTCTGGTAAATTTCCGTTATTTCCCTGACGCCAGGACGCCTTACCCTCTGGGCAAACTCCATGGCCGTCTCTGAGTCATGTTTTTCAAGGCCCTTTCTCTTGAGTATCCGTAGCATATCGAGGTAAAAATCAGGGGTCTTTCTTGAGAGGATGCGGCTTTTCTTCTCACGGATGCGCACAAGGAAAAGCGCCGTTAGAAGGACAAAGAGCAGGACAATGAGGAACTGGCGCTTCTCTTCCGTGTAGGCCCCAAGGCCCCTTAGCCCCTTGTCAAGGGAGTTCACTAGTCTTCTCCCTGTCTCGTTAAAGGTGAAGGCAATACGCCTCTGGTCAGATGTCGTATAGTTAACCACATACCTGTTCCATTTTAGATGGAGGTAATCGAGGTAATTGGATAGGCTCGTGCCGCGCATGAGCGGCGAGAGCCCCTCCGGGGGCGTGGGGTCCGCGCGCACCCACCCGGCGGAACCTCCCGCGTATACCTCGGCCCAGCTGTGGGCGTCGCTCTGACGCACGATAAAGTATTTGCCCGCCCTGTTCCATTCACCCTCGAGAAAACCCGTCACAATGCGCGTGGGAATGCCTATTGACCTTGAGAGCAGGGCAAAGGCCGTGGCAAAGTGTTCGCAAAAGCCCTCTTTTGAGTAAAAGAGAAAATCCTCTACCGGCGACTTTTTGGGGTCGCGTTTCGGGTCAAGCGTATATGTGTAGTTCGCCCGGAGGTATCTCTTGATTATGGCCGATTTCTCAACATTGTCCCTGCCACCGGCCGTTATCTTCATCGCAAGTGACTTGATGCGCTTGAGAAGCGTCTTGTCCATCTTCGAGAGGTCCACGTACCGGCTCATGTCCGTGGACTCTGCCGGCCTTATTGCCGCTGGAGAAGACCATACCCTGTACTCGAGCCTCGAGAGCGCGGGCGAGGGGAGGTACACCGCGCCAGTGCTGTCTGTCCAGAGGTTCTTGAATTTTCCAGAGATGCGCACGGCCCTTGGTATGGAGAAAAGGACCGTTGAGTTCATTGGCTCAAGGAGGACCCTCTCCTCAAAGACCTTGCCGCGGGGCCTTGCGGCAAGGTAGAATTCATCGTATCTCTTCTTTACCAGCCTCTCTCTCCTGGCGCCTCTCCTCCAGGCACTGCCATCATATACCGAGAGCGTGCCCCCGCGGAAGTAGAGCGGCCCTTGGGGCCTCTTTTTCATGCCCGGAAAGTCCACTCGCATTATGACGGTTGGGTCTCTCTTCACAGGGCCAAGTGCCCCGAGGTCCACGGTATCAGAGAAACCAACTACCTTTATGGCCTCCTGGTTCTTTTTCTGGAAGAAACCGGCCTCCATCCTCGGAAGGAGCATGAAGAGGAAGAAGGTCATGCTGATGGTAACAGTCGAGAGAGTGACGGCGTATGCGCTGAAGGAGAGGTCAAATATGCCGCGCGGCGGCTCGACGCCCGAGTTCATGCCGAGCTCGAACTCCTTCTGTATGTTTACCGTAATCATGGCAAAGATACTGCCGATGATAAAGAGGAGTAGAACCGGGAGGAAGAGCGGGCTTACCGTGGAGGCGGCGGCGGCGAGAATCTGGAAGAATACGGTGCAGTAGATGATTACATAGTCCCTGTTCTTTCTGAGGTCGTAGAGCTTTGCCGTAAGGAGAAGGGTCAGAAAACGGGCGGCGCTCGCCGTAAGGTCACGTCCGCCCCAGAGAAAGTCGGCGAGAAATACGAAAAATATGGCAATGGCTATCAGGTTCCAGAGGCCCCTTGGAATGATGCTTTTTTCCCATGACCTCAGGACAAGGCTAAGTGCTATGCCAATGGCCATGAACCCGATGAAGAGCGGGCTCACGCCGCCTACAAGGGTGACGGCAAGGAGCCCGAGAAGGGCCATTAAGTGGGTTATGATTACCATGTACTGAGAGAGCTTCATCTCTACAAAACCTTTATTGAGGGCGTGCCGCGCCCTGCGGGTCTTATGAGGGCGAGAAACTCGAGTATCCTGTAAAGGTGGGCCTCGCCCCTTGAGTCCGCAAGAGAGCCCGAGAGTGTATCGAGCCCCACGGACCAGCCCTTGTCGATAAAGTACTTTACAGTGCCCGCCGCCTCGTCGACCTTGTCCTCAAAGAGGTCGTCCATGCCCTCTTCCGAGAGGTTCTTGAAGGATACCACGACGCTCCGGTCAGTCTCCTGCTCGAACTCCATTATCATGAGGTTTTCAACCCTTGCCGCGGACTTCCAGTGTATGTGCCTGGCGTCGTCGTTCTGCGTGTACTCGCGTATGTTGTAAAGTCCCGTGCCCGAGCCCCTGGCATTCAGCGAGACGCCGCTCCTCGATATAATGCTCTCGGTGAGCCTCGCCTCGTCAACGGGCTTGATGCGTGGATAGACGAGGACCTTGTCAGGGCTCTTTAATATGCGGGACTTCAGAAAGAGGCCGAAGGGAAAGGTCGTGGTTATCTTGAATCCCCTCAAGTTGATGAGGCCGCGCCTTGTGACGGTGCTTGAGACTGTGAGCGTCCTGCGCTCGCCGGCACTTACCTTTACTACATAAGAGTGGGTGTCAGGGAGGCCCTCGGCAGGGAGTTCATATATCCTGAAGCAAATTGAGGGGATGATTCTCTTTTCGTTAACTATCTCAATGGACGTTGTGAAGGAAGAGTCCCTGTAGAGACGCCTTGGGAGCCTTCTTGTAACGACAAGGCCCCGCATGGTGAGTTCGCTCATTATCCCTGAGAGTATGATGATGGAGAGGAGGGTGGCGAGGACGAGGTACAGGAGGTTGTTGCCCGTGTTAATGGCAATGCCGCCTGTTACGAGCACAGCCGCGATGTACCACTTGCCCTCTCTCGTGACACGCACGGAACGGGGCATGGCGAGGATCCTTCTCAGCCATGGAGGCAGGATATGTCCGCCTGCACCGGTCTTTGCTCTACGGAATTCAGATATGCCGTCAGAGATACTCATATGTCTCTTTTAGTATTTTTAGTATTATACGGGGACGATGGCCCTGTCGATAATGTCGCGGATAATGGCCGCGTTCTCGGCGAGTTCATCGCCGCGGGTTCCGAGGTTGGTTACTATGCGGTGGGAGAAAACATTTTCGGCAAGTGTCTTTATGTCGTCTGGCGTGGCGTAGTCGCGGCCCGAGACTATGGCATGGGCCTGCGCACACCTGAAGAGTGTCTTTGCACCGCGGGGGCTTACGCCGAGCCTTATGTCCTTTCGTTCCCTCGTGGCCCGCGTTATGGCGAGTATGTAGTTTACGAGGTCTTCATCCACCCTTACCGCGGAGGCCGCTTCCTGCATCTTCACCACATCGTCGGCGTCCACCACGGGACGAACATCCTTTATGGACTCCTGGGACTTTGCCGAGGCGATTATGCGTCTTTCAAACTCGGCCTCAGGGTAGCCTATCTTCACCGAGAGGGTGAACCTGTCGAGCTGTGACTCGGGAAGGGGAAAGGTTCCTGAAAAATCCACGGGGTTCTGCGTCGCAAGGAGCATGAAAGGCTCTGGGAGGTGGTGCGTGGTGCCGTCTACAGAGACCTGGCGCTCGCTCATGGCCTCAAGCAGGGAACTCTGCGTCTTTGGCGTGGCCCTGTTAATCTCGTCGGCAAGCACGAAGTTTGCGAATAGCGGCCCCTTCCTGAACTCGAACCTCTGCTCGGCCTGGTTGTATATGGTTACACCTACTACGTCAGAGGGCAGGAGATCGCTTGTAAACTGAATGCGCTGAAAGGCGCAGTCAATACTCAGGGCAAGGCCGTGGGCAAGGGTTGTCTTGCCAACTCCGGGAACGTCCTCTATGAGGAGGTCGCCCCTTGAGAGCAGGGCCGTAAGGGCCATGTCTATTATATCGCCCTTGCCAAAGAGTATTTTTTCAAGATTGTTTCTTAGGGATTGTACCTGTGAGTACACCATGGAGAGATCCATAATGAAAGATTATAGCATTTTTTATCTCAATAGGTCAATTATTTATGGCAGATGCGACATGGACCTCTGAAGACGCTGAAAAGATCCCTTCCCGTCTACGCCGACGTTCCATGGCAGGATATTTGCATCATTTACAGACGAGTGGGCAGAAACGAGACCAGATTGAGAAAAAAAGGCCTTAAAAGTATAAGACCGCAAGCCTGAAAACCAAGAAACTTTTTGCAATGCTCAATATATTAGTAGCCTTAAGAGGGCATGATGCCGGGCTCTCAAGAGTGCTTAAGGGGCACCGGGTGCGCACCCTTGGAGAGGGCAGGGACCCTGTCTCGGCCCTCTCAGACGACATATGCGATGTCGCCATAATAGAAGGTGGCATCAAGGACCTTGACGCCCTCAAGAACCGTGACCCAAGGCTCGAGGTAATACTCGTCGGGAGCGCCGGCTCCATGGCCATGGAGGCCATTAAAAATGGCGCCTCCGCCTTTTTCACCCATCCCCTGCCCGTGAACTCTCTAAGGGACACGGTCCTCAGGATCGAACGCCTTAACAGGGACCGCCGTCTTACAGGGAGGCTCGAAAAGAGCCTTCGCCGGATGTATTGCCTTGAGGGCATTGTTGGACGTAACCCGCGAATACTCGAATTATTCAACTTTGTCCGCCGCGTTGGACCCTATTACAGGACCATTACCATAGAGGGCGAGACCGGCACCGGCAAGGAACTCCTTGCGCGGGCCATTCACGAGACAAGTCCCGTGGCAAAAGAACCCTTTATTGCCTTCAACTGCGGCGGCGTCACTGAGAACCTCGTGGAATCAGAGTTATTCGGACACAAGAAAGGCGCCTTTACAGGGGCTATTTCCGATAAGGCCGGGCTCTTCGAGGCCGCGGGCAGGGGCACGCTCTTTCTTGACGAAGTGGGCGACATGCCCCTCTCAGTTCAGCCCCATCTTCTCCGTGTACTTGAGGATGGCGGGTACCGCCGCCTTGGTGAGAACAGGGTGAGAAGGGCGGAGTGCAGGATAGTAACAGCCACGAACAGGAGCCTGACGGCCCTTGTAAGATCAGGAAAATTCAGGGAAGACCTCTTTTACAGGCTTACGTCCATTACCTTGAAGATACCGCCCCTCAGGGAACGCCGCGACGACATACCGCTCCTGTTCAGGCATTTTCTTGACGAGTTCAACAGGAGAACCGGCAGGGACGTAAGGGGCATATCTCGCGGGGCGCAGGACGCGCTTATCTCATATGAGTGGCCCGGGAATGTGCGCGAGCTCAGAAACGCAGTCGAGCAGGCGGCCATGCTCGCCGAGGGCGGCTTTATAAGGCCAGAGGACCTTGCCATGGAGAGGGGGGAGAGGGCAGGGGGCCGATGGGGGGGCTTGAGAGGCGCAAGGGCCCTGCCCGGCACCCTTGAGGAAGTCATAAGAAGGCACATTGAAAATACCCTCGAGGCCTGCCGCGGCAACCGCACCCGCGCCGCGGCCATGCTCGGCATAAGCAGGAGAGCGCTATTGAGGAAGATAGAGAAGTACGGGCTTTAAGACCGAGCATTAACGTTTCGGGACTTCTGCTCATTGGTTTCGCAGGAAGTACTCAGCCAGGGGCACAGCGAGTTTCCTTGCCCCCGTGGAATAGAGATGAATCGGGTCGTAGAAGTCATCCGAAGTGAGCAAGGTATGCCCTCCTAAATTAAGGCATGGGACCTCATTTTCAGAACAAATTTTTTTGAATGCCTTCTCAAATGCTTCCATTGGAATAACCCCATTGTCTCCCGGCCTTATCATATTCATATAAACATTATTCCCAATGGACATGGGATCAGTAATAACCGGCATACTGACAAGAATAAGTTTAATATCATGTTCTCGGCAAAGCCTGATAAGATCCTGTATCTTTTTTAAATTAGAACCCTTGGTGGAGTAGTCCCCCATGAGGTCTTTGAGACGGTCGATGCGTTTCTGTTTTAATCTCAGGCCCCTGGTGATTGCCCAACTCGGCATGGGTGGCGCTGCCCGATGTTGACCATTAAACATGAGATATTTGAGCCCATGCAGTCTGAATTTGAGCCATGTTTCTTCCTCGGTAAAGATATTGGACCAGAAGGCGTCTTTTATCCTGAAAATCTCGATTTTTTTAAACAAAAACCTCTTTAGCCACGCGCTTGGAATAAACCCTCCTCTTTCCATTGCGTAATAGGGGGAATCCATAATCTCATCTTGGTCACTTCGGAAACTCTTACTGTTTGAGTTGAATTCGATTAGAGAGAGCCCGTAATAAAGGTATTTTACCTCGCTCTTGGGGATAAGCACGTCTTTGACGAGATTATAAAAGACTGTGGGCCCCGCGCCGTTAATCCCAAAGTTAAAGGTATGAAGATGCCAACCCCTAAGATTGATGTAACGCTCGAATGTCATGGCGTCAAAGCCCATGTCGGCGACAGATGAACCTATAAAGAAGATCTCGGGGTTCACCCCATATTCAATATTGGCCTTAAGAGCCATGGATTTAATGCTTATCTGATGGCGTGGAAAGTAGGGCGGCGGCAGGTAATCTTCAACTGCAGTTAACTTGAGCGCAAGTGTCACAATGGCTATAAAACATAGGCAGAGTACTCCCGCCCATGGTATCTTCCGCCAATCCCTGAGGGTCTTAAAAGAGAAAATAGATAAAGGGTTCAATATTCGCTCCGCCAAGGAATAAGATGGTCATAAAGAGGAATGTATAGAGCGCTGCCCTTCTCACCACTCCCCATCTATTATAAAAGTGCAGACCCTCCGCACGTTGGTGAAAAATATCAAAGATAAACATAAGGCAGATAAAAGGCAGGGCCATCATCGATATGAAGTCGATCCTTAAGACCCCCCAGTTCGTGGCGATATTGCCGAGATAATCAATGGCATGTCTAAGTGACGGGGCGCGAAAGAAGACCCATGAGAAGCAGACCAGATGAAAGGTCAGAAACATACCGGCAAATTCGCGTAAACCGGCCTTGTCCTTATTCACCGTAGGTAAGGAGATTTTTTTTATGATAAACCTCTCCACAACAAGATAAAGACCATGCATGGCGCCCCATATCAACATCATCCAGCTGGCGCCGTGCCAGAGACCCACTATGGTCATCGTAGCCATTAGATTGATGTAAACATTGCCGGTCCTGCTACCTCCCATGGTGAAGTAAAGATAGTCTCTCAGCCAGGTAGATAGGGAGATGTGCCATCTATGCCAGAACTCTCCGATCCTCACTGAAAAATAGGGGCAATCAAAGTTTTTCATAATATCAACGCCAAGGAGCAGGGCCGTGCCTATGGCAATATTAGAGTATCCCGCAAAATCGCAGTATATCTGGAATGCAAAGGCATATATCCCGATGATGAGTTCATAGGAACTGAATAGATGGGGCGTCTTGAAAAGGCGGTCGACTACCACTGCGAGGTTGTCGGCTATTACCATCTTCTGAAAAAGACCGAAAAGGATAAGAAAACAGCCTTTTCTGATCATTTCGTAATTAACGGTGCGTTCCTTTCGAAGCTGTGGAATGAGGTGGGAGGCCCTCTCGATGGGTCCGGCTACGAGTTGAGGAAAGAAGGATACGAAGAGGGCAAAGTCCGTGAGGCTGTCGCAGGGTTCTATCCTGCCGCGGTAGACATCCATGGTATATCCTACGGTCTGAAGGGTATAAAAGGAAATACCAAGGGGTAAGATGACATGAAGGGTAAAAGGGTCGAGAGAGAGGCCCACATAACCGGCGATGACCTTGAAATTCTCAATGAAGAATCCGTAGTATTTAAAAAAACCGAGTATGGAGAAGTTGACAACGAGACTTATCAACAAAAGTTGTTTCTTTCTGGTCATCGATGATGCACGCCCTATGAGACGCGCCACGTTATAGTCCACGAGTGTGCTTACAGCCAGCAGGCCAAGAAATCGCCAGTCCCACCATCCGTAAAAGAGGTAACTGGCGGCAAGCAGGAAGAGATTCTGTGACTTTTGATTGATGCAGTAATAGATGATCAGGACAAGGAAGAGGAATATGAAAAACTCAAAACTGTTGAAGACCATGTAACCGACCCCGTTTTAAAGCAAACCCTTGAATTATATGACTGCCCTTGCATATTAGCGTTTAGGGAAATACCTGTCAAATAATACATTTGCCATCTACGCGATAAAATCAGATAGGTCTTTACTTCATGGAGAAGACCGTGATTTTTACACATTGACATATGGGCCGCCGCAGGGTAGGCCAATGGTAAGCAAACCCGAAGGGCACCCTGGGTACCTTCATTAAAAATTCTTGACTCTTTTCTCTGTTATGATAATATCTGTAACTCGTAAATCTCAGCGGGAGTAGCTCAGTTGGTAGAGCGCAACCTTGCCAAGGTTGAGGTCGCGGGTTCGAGACCCGTCTCCCGCTCCATTATGATGCCGCACACCCCTGGACAAGCCTGTTCTCGTTCATATCTTTATGATTTCAGTCTTTTTTTGAGGCATGCGATATGAAACTGCAGGAAAAGATGGGGCTCTTCAGGTCCTATATCGGGAAAAAGGGTCTCAAGTTCACGAATCAGCGCGACTTTATTGCCCTCTCTTTTTTCAGGGTCCGTTCTCACATAAGCCTTGACGAGCTCTTTAGAAAGGTCCGAAAGTCCGAGCCCGGCATTGGTTATGCCACGGTTTACAGGACCATGAAGTTACTTACAGACTCCGGGCTTGCCGTCACAAGGCAGTTCGGTGATGGTCAGACGCGTTACGAGAACTTCCCCGAGGGCGGGCACCACGACCACCTCATCTGCCTGAAGTGTTCAAAGATAGTCGAGTTCCAGAACCAGAAGATTGAAGACCTGCAGAACGAGACGGCCTCTCATCATGGTTTCAAGGTCATAAGCCATAAACTCGAGTTATACGGCTACTGCAGTAAGTGCCAGTGAGTTTTTTTATCTTACAATTGAAAATGAAAGTTATTATCATTAAACGATGACCCAGAGTAAAAAAGATAACCCAGACAACAGCAAAGGCCCCATAGTCCTTGTCGGAAACCCCAATGTGGGCAAATCCGTCATATTCGGCGCCCTTACGGGCCGGTATGTCACTGTGTCCAATTATCCCGGAACCACTGTGGGCGTCTCACGGGGCAGGGCGCGTCTTGGCGGCAGGGATGTGGATATTATCGACAGCCCCGGCGTCAACGGCCTCGTGCCTGTAAGCGACGATGAGCGCGTCACGCGCGACATACTCCTCAAGACAGAGGTCGCGGGCGTACTCCATGTCCTTGACGCGAAAAACCTCAAGAGGGGTCTTCTCATAAGCCTTCAGCTCATGGAGATGGGCCTTCCCCTTGCCCTTGCCCTCAACATGTATGACGAGGCGGGTCAGAGGGGCATAAAGATAGACCTCAAGGCCCTTAAAAAGGCCCTTGGCCTCGAGGTAGTGCCAACCATAGCCACACAGCGCTGGAACCTCGATAAACTCCATGACGTGCCAGCCCTTGTGCAGAGGGGTTCCGTTGAAATTAACTACCCCGCGCCAGTGGAAAGGGCCGTAACTGAGATTAGCGCCCTTCTGCCAGAGTCAGCCATATCCCCGCGCTCCATAAGCCTCATGCTCATCGCAGGCGATGACACCCTTGACGACTGGCTCGGGGACCGCCTTGAGCCTAATGCCTTATCCGCTATCCATGCCATCTGCAGAGCCATATCCACAATGTATGAGGAGCCGCCAGGCTACATTATCAACAGGTCCCGAATGCGCGTGGTGGACGCCATTGTCCGTAAATCCGTCTCAAAGGTAAAGGCCGGTAGCAAGGGGGCATCGGCCTTTATCGGCAGATATGCCATGCACCCCCTCTGGGGCATACCCATACTAATCTTCGTCCTATTCATTCTATACGAGTTCGTCGGCGTTCTTGGCGCGGGCATAATAGTGGACTTCATAGAGCGCGTGGTCTTCGGCACATACCTCAACCCATGGGCAACGCGTGTTGTCGAGTACGTCCTGCCATCAGGCTTTATCCACGACCTTATAGTAGGCCCCTACGGCCTTGTGACCATGGCCCTCACTTACGCCATCGCCATAGTGCTCCCAATAGTGGGTCTCTTCTTTTTCTTCTTCAGCATACTTGAAGACTCGGGGTATCTGCCGCGCCTGGCCCTCATGGCCGACAAGACCTTCAAGCGTCTCGGCCTTAACGGAAAGGCCGTCCTGCCAATGGTCCTTGGCCTCGGGTGCGACACCATGGCCACCATGACAACAAGGATACTCGAGACAAAGAAGGAACGCGTAATCGTTACTCTCTTGCTCGCCCTCGGCGTTCCATGCTCGGCACAGTTGGGCGTCCTTCTTGGAATGCTCGCATCCGTATCCCTCACGGCAACGCTCATCTGGGCCGGAATGCTCCTTGGCGTCATGGCCCTTGTGGGTTTTCTCGCCTCCGTCTTAATACCAGGCGATACATCTGACTTTATAATTGAAATCCCCCCAATGCGCCTGCCAATGGCCTCGAATATATTCCTTAAGACCCTTGTCCGTATACAGTGGTACCTGAAAGAAGCCGTGCCGCTCTTTGTCCTCGGTACGCTCATCCTCTTTGTCCTTGACCGCGTTGGCGGCATAGCCGCCATTCAGCGCGTAGCCTCTCCTGTAATAGTCAACTTCCTCGATCTTCCAGTAGAGACCACGCAGGCCTTTGTCATCGGCTTTCTCCGCCGCGACTACGGGGCCGCGGGCCTCCTTGACCTTCAGCGTTCCGGGCTCCTCAGTCACAGGCAGGTCATCGTGAGTCTTGTCACCATGACGCTCTTTGTGCCCTGCATCGCCAACCTCCTCATGATAGTGAAGGAACGGGGCCTCAAGACCGCCATATGGATAACACTATTCATCTTCCCCTTTGCCGTCCTTGTGGGCGGGGGGCTTAATTTTGTTCTCAAAACACTTGGAATAGCGCTCTAAGGAGGCACTATGGACAGGGAAAAAGCAGTAAGAGAAGAGACCCTTGAGTTCATCTGGGCAGAGCGGGAGCAGGGGGCTTCTTCCATTGAAAAACTACTGAAAATCAAGGAAGTAGCTACCGCGGGTGTTGACTCGGCTGTCCTTGAGAGCATGGTGAGAAAGGGCCTTATACACATAAGCGGCGATACCGTGACTCTCACGAAAAAGGGCGAGGAGCAGGCCCGTCTCGCCATACGGCGCCACAGGCTCGCAGAGCGCCTCCTTTCAGAGGTCTTCGACGTCTCTGAAGGAAGCCTCGAAGACGAGGCCTGCGACTTTGAACACATACTCTCAAAGGGCGTGACCGACAGCATCTGCACACTCCTCGGACACCCCCCGGCCTGTCCCCACGGACACCCCATACCGCGCGGCGAGTGCTGCGAAAAGACAAGGGTGGAACTCAGACCCCTTGTAAAATCACTTACATCCATCAAGGCAGGGGAAAGGGCAAGAATCGTCTTTATCATGCCCTCGGCGCACTCAAGACTCGATAAACTCTCGGCCCTGGGAATCCTGCCGGGGAATACCTTGAGAGTCCACCAGAAGTCACCGGCATTCGTCCTCGAACTCGGAGAAACAACCATCGCCATAGATAAGGACATCGCTAAAGAAATCTTCGTAAGGGTTCTTAAATAAAGAAAAAATAAAAGAGATGGGTAGGGGGTGCGGGGCGGGCACTGCCTGCCAAAAAGAAAAAGGAAAATGGGGGAAGGTGGGCTCCGCCCACGAAAGACAAAAGAAGAGATGATTTTCCCGCTTTCTTTTAGGAAAAAAGAAAGCGGGGCAAAGAAAACCAATAATCCAATGGCCCTCTGCCATTGGATAGGCGGCCCGGGTAAAGCGAACTCAAACCCGGCAAATAATAAAACAGGCGTCCCGCTATCTTCAAATTTGCCTGTAAAAAACCGCGCCAATATGTTATTTTCAACCTATGCGCCATAGCAAATTCGTACACCTTCACCTTCACACCCAGTACAGCCTCCTCGACGGCGCCATACGCCCCGGCGCCCTTGTCGAGCGTGCCCACGAGTTCAAGATGCCCGCCGTGGCAGTAACAGACCATGGCAACATCTTCGGGGCCGTCGAGTTCTATGAAAAGGCCCTGAAGGCAGGTGTAAAGCCTATCATAGGGTGCGAGACCTACATCGCCCCGACTTCCATGCTCGACAGGACACCGCCCACAAGGAGCGGCGCGCCCACAAAGGCCTTTCACCTTGTACTTCTCGTAAAGAACGCCGCTGGCTACAAGAACCTCTGCAAACTCCTCACAAAGGCCTATACCGAGGGTTTTTACTATAAACCACGCATCGACAAAGACCTCCTGCGCTCCCATAACGAGGGGCTCATTGCCCTTGGGGCCTGCCTTCAGGGCGAAGTGGCCTTTTACGCCCTGCGGGACCAGATGGACAGGGCCCTTGCCTCTGCCGCCGAGTATAAAGAAATCTTCCAGAACCGCAGATATTACCTCGAGATCCAGCCAAGCCCAATACCCGAGCAGATAAAGGTAAACAACGCCCTTATCGAGATAGGCAAAAAACTCGATATACCCGTTGTCGCCACCAATGACTGCCATTACCTCAGAAAAGAAGACGCAAAGGTCCACGACGTGCTCCTCTGCATTCAGACCGGCACCACTGTAAACGCTGAAAAAAGAATGCGTTTTCCTGCCGACGAGTACTACATGAAGAGCCCTGAGGAGATGATCGAGGCCTTTAAAGACGTGCCCGAGGCCATTTCCAATACCATTGAAATAGCCGAGAGGTGCAACTTCGAGATGACCCTCGGCAAGGCCTATCTCCCTGATTACCCCCTGCCCGAGGGCCAGTCACTTGATGATATAATCGATGAACAGGCCCACGCAGGCCTCGAGGCCCGTCTTCGTGTCATGGCCGCCCGCGGCCGCGACGTCGAGGCCCTTCGTATCCGCTATCTCGACCGCCTTGAACGCGAACTAAAGGTCATAAAGGGCATGGGCTTTCCGGGGTATTTTCTCGTTGTCTCGGACTTTATCAATCACGCGAAATCAATGAATATCCCCGTTGGCCCGGGAAGGGGCTCTGCCGCGGGGAGCCTCGTGGCATTCGCCCTCGGCATCACGAACATTGACCCCATCGAGTATGACCTACTCTTCGAGAGGTTCCTTAACCCTGACCGCATATCGCTCCCTGATATTGACATAGACTTCTGCTATGAAAAACGCGACGAGATAATAAAATACGTCACCGAAAAATACGGTCAGGAACACGTTACGCAGATTATCACCTTTGGTCAGATGAAGGCCCGCGCCGTAATAAGAGACGTAGGCAGGGTCCTTGACATGCCCTATAGCGAGGTTGACCGTATCGCCAAGCTCATACCATCGAGGCCTCTGGACATTACCATTGAAAAGGCCCTTGAAATGGAGCCCAAACTGAAAAAACTCGTCGACGGGGATAAACGCGTCGCCGAACTAATCGAGTACTCGAAGGCCCTCGAAGGCCTCCCGCGCCACGCCTCCACTCACGCCGCCGGAGTTGTCATCTCAAAGGAACCCCTTGTCGAGTATCTTCCCCTGTACAAGGGGCAGAAAGACGATGTTGTTACCACCCAGTTCGCCATGAAGTACGCCGAAAAAGTCGGCCTCGTGAAGTTCGATTTTCTCGGCCTCAAGACCCTGACGGTCATAGACAAGGCGATAAAACTTGTGAAGGAAAACAGGGGCGAGACCCTTGAGATGGATTCCCTTGACCTTACTGATGCCAGGACCTACAAGGGCATTGCCTCGGGCGAGACCAACGGCATCTTTCAGCTCGAGAGTTCTGGCATGAAGGATATGCTGAGAAAACTTGCCCCCGAGTCCTTTGTTGACCTCATAGCCGCTGTTGCCCTCTTCCGTCCTGGTCCCATGCAGAGCGGCATGGTCGATGACTTTATCAAGAGACGCCACGGCAGGGTTCCCGTGAGATACGATATACCCGAACTCAAGGACATACTCTCCGACACCTATGGCGTCATTATCTATCAGGAACAGGTCATGGAAATAGCGCGCGTCATAGCCGGATTCAGCCCCGGCGAGGCGGACCTGCTAAGAAAGGTCATGGGCAAGAAACTCACTGACCAGATGATTATCTACAGGAAAAAGTTCCTTGACGGCGCGAAAGAGCGCAAGATTCCAGTGAAAAAGGCGGAAAAACTCTTCGAGCATATATCCAAGTTCGCCCTCTATGGCTTTAACAAGAGCCACAGCGCGGCCTATGCCCTCATAGCCTACCAGACTGCCTACCTCAAGACCCACTATACCGTGGAGTTCATGGCCGCGCTCATGAGTTCAGAGACGGGCGATACGGACAAGGTAGTAAAGTACATAAATGAGTGCAGAGACCTCGGCGTGCCCGTGGACCCTCCCGACGTTAACGAGAGTGAACGTGACTTTACCGTAAAAAAAGGGCGCATCCGCTTTGGACTCGGGGCCGTGAAGAACGTTGGCGCCTCGGCCATAGACGAAATTATCTCAGTCCGGCGCGAGGCCCCTTTTGAGTCCATGCTCGATTTCCTGAGCCGCCTGAGCACGAGAAAGGTAAATAAAAAGGTCACCGAGAGCCTTATAAAGTGCGGCGCCTTTGACTTTACGGGCTTACCGCGTCCCGCGCTCCTCGCCTCACTTGATTCCATGATGGAGACGGCCCAGGGCGTTCAGCGCGACCGTGAATCCGGCCAGGGTTCCATCTTCGACGTACTCGGAGGCACTTCCTCCACGCCACAGCCTCGCATGGCCGATTCAGTAATAAGCGCCCCTGACTGGACAGAAAAAGAACTCCTTGCCGCGGAAAAAGAGACACTTGGTTTTTACTTCACCGCCAACCCCCTTGACGAGTACCGCGAGATACTCGAGATAAACACCACCTGCTCCCTCTCTGGACTCAAGAAACTCACCTCAAAACAAGAGGTTACCATCGGAGGGCTCCCAGCGGGCCTCAAGGAGATAACCACGAAAAAAGGCAAGAGAATGGGTTTCCTGCGCCTTGAAGACCAGACAGAAGGCGTGGAGGTCGTCCTCTTTCCCGAGGCCTACTCAAGCGCCTTTGAGACCATCGCCGAGGAAGTCCCTGTACTTGTAAGGGGAAGGCTTGAACGCGATGAGGAAGACGTAAAAATCATAGCCGCAGAGGTCCTCTCCCTTGAAAAGGCCAGCGAAAACCCGGAAAAACTCATGTGCAGGGAGACTCATATCGAACTACTTGCCGGGGGCATCAACGAAGATGGCCTTGAAAGGCTCAAAAAACTCCTCAAGGACAACCCCGGAGGCTCGAAGGTCATACTCAAAATCAGGTACAATAACGGAAGGCGGGTCATCATGGCCCTGCCCGAGGGACTCGGAATACACCCCACGCCAGGACTCCTTGAGAGAATGAAAAAAATCTTCCCGGAGACGAAGACAGGACTGAATTAAAAGGGCGCGCCAGGGGTAAAGAAAAAAAGATAAGAAGGTATGTGGCGGGCTCTGCCCGCCAAAAGATAAAAGATTCCTTACTTTCTTTTAGAAAAAAGAAAGTTTTTTGATTGGGTGGTACGGTTTCTTGGCCTTTAGATGCTCTTAAAAAGGTAACTCACATTTGCCATAAAAAAATTAGGACAAAGAAAACCAGTAGGGTGGGTACTGCCCACCAAAAGCGGCACTGCCGCTAAAAAAACTTTTAGGGTAGAGCAGAGCGAAACCCGACAAAATAGAGTAGGCTGGGCACTTCCACCAAAAGACTGCCCACCAAAAAAAGGAGCGCCCATGCAGCGTCTGGGTTTCGAGAGTTCAATAGAAAAGATAGAAGACCGTATCGAGTTGCTCAAGGCCACTCCCGGCAAGGACAGCGCCTCGGAAATAAAAAAACTCGAGGAAAAGGTCAGGAAGATACTTAAAAACCTCTACTCAAAACTCACCCCATGGCAGATTACGCAGGTCGCGCGCCACCCCCAGCGGCCCTACACCATGGACTACATATCCTGTGTCTTCGAGGACTTTGTTGAACTCCACGGCGACAGGTGCTTCAGCGATGACCCGGCCATGGTCTGCGGTCTTGCCCGCTTTAACGGTGAATCCGTTGTTGTAATCGGCCACCAGAAGGGCCGCACAATTAAGGAAAAGGTCCGTTACAACTTCGGCATGCCTCACCCCGAGGGATTCAGAAAGGCGCGCCGTATCATGGACCTTGCCGAGCGTTTCAAGCGCCCTGTCTTTACCTTCATAGATACCCCCGGGGCCTTTCCCGGCATCGGCGCAGAGGAAAGGGGCCAGTCCGAGGCAATAGCCATGAACCTGATGAAGATGGCGGGCCTTCGCACTCCCATAATAGCCACTGTAATAGGTGAGGGCGGCTCTGGCGGGGCCCTTGCCATAGGGGTAGCCGATAGACTCCTCATGATGGAGTTTTCCACCTACTCCGTCATCTCCCCAGAGGGTTGCGCGGCCATTCTATGGAAAGACGGCACAAAGGCCGACCTTGCCGCCAATGCCCTGAAGATCGACGCGAAGAGCCTCTTGAAGACAGGTGTCATAGACGCAATCGTCCCGGAACCCATTGGCGGAGCGCACAGGGACCAGGAGACTGCCTGCAATAACCTCAAGGCCACCCTTACCGATGTCTTTCTGGAGATTAAACACACCTCGGCTGAACGCCTCGTAAAGGCAAGATACGAGAAGTTCCGCTCCCTCGGTATCTATGCCGAGAGCTGAAAAGACCTCAGAAGAAACTTTCTCCCCACGTTTTTTTCTTTCTTCCCTGCCAATCGCTTGAAAGAGGCCTGCAGTGCGTGCCCTTTATTTTCCCCGGAACTCAAGTAAGGTGTTGATTTTTTTCATTGAATAAACTATTCTATTCAATCAAACTTTATTTTTTACAGGACGCGGTGCCCGGATAATATGACAAAGAAGACAGCGGAGCTGGACCTCCACAGGAAAAATATAGATGACATTGATCTCAAGATACTTGACCTCCTGAACAGTAGGGCAAGGGAGGTCATTGCCATCGGAAAGGCCAAGAAAAAATCGCGGGCCGAGTTCTATGTGCCAACACGCGAGCAGGAGGTCTACAGGAGGCTCCTTCAAAAAAACAGCGGACCCTTTCCTGACAGCGCCCTGAAGACCGTCTTTCGCGAGATAATGAGCGCGTCTCTTCGCCTTGAAAAACCCCTCCGCGTGGTCTTTCTCGGTCCAGTGGCCACCTTTACGCACCAGGCCTGCATCCAGCACTTCGGTCTCTCCGTGGAATTTCTCCCGCAAAAGGGGATTGCCGATGTCTTCGAGGAAGTGGAGAAGGGAAGGGCGGACTTTGGCGTTGTGCCCATAGAGAACACCGCCGAGGGCGTGGTCACGCACACCCTTGACATGTTCGTCTCGTCTAACCTCACGATCTCCGCCGAGGTCATGCTCGAGGTATCACTGGCCCTTCTTAACAAGACCGGTAGTCTCAAGGACGTGCAGACCGTTCTATCTCACCCCCACGCCCTTGCCCAGTGCAGGGATTGGCTGAAGGAGCACCTGCCCTCCTCAGCGCTCCGCGATGTGTCGAGCACGGCAATGGCCGCGAAGATGGCCTCTGAGGACGAGACATCGGCGGCTGTATCGAGCATCGCCGCGGCTGACCTCTATGACCTTAGAGTCCTTGAGAACCACATAGAGGATACTCCCCATAACCTTACGCGTTTTCTTGTAGTAGGCAGGCAGGGCGCAAAGGCAACGGGAGACGACAAGACGAGCATAGTATTCGCCATAAAGGACTCGCCAGGGGCCCTTTACAAGATGCTTGAGCCATTCGCGGGCCGCGGCATAAACCTTACGAAGATAGAGAGCAGGCCCATAAAGACCCGTGCCTGGGAGTACCTCTTCTTCATAGACCTTGATGGGCATATTAACGAAAAAAGGGTAAAAGAGGCTGTTGAAGAACTTGAGAGACTCTGCTCCTTCATGAAGATTCTCGGTTCATACCCAAAGTGTCACGGCCCGCAGGCTGGCTGATAAAAAAAATTTTCCGGCCCAGAGTCCATGTGTGGGCTCCCGGGCACTCTCAAGAGAGGACAGAAATGAGGCTAAAGGTCTCAAGAGACATAGAAGAACTCATTCCATATCCGCCCGGTAAACCCATCGAGGAACTGGAGCGCGAACTCGGCATCACTGGTTCCATAAAGATGGCGAGCAACGAGAACCCCCTCGGGCCGTCGCCCCTTGGAGTGGAGGCCGCAAAAAAGGCCTTGAACGGCCTGAACCGCTACCCTGACGGTAGTTCCTATTACCTTCGCCGTGCGCTCTCGGCGAGCCTTGGCGTGGACATGGAGATGATAATCACGGGTAACGGCTCCAACGAGATAATAGAACTCCTTATCCGCACCTTTCTTCGTCCCGGCGAGGAGGTCGTATTTGGCGAGCCCTCATTCGCCGTCTATCCCCTTGTGACAAAGGCCGCCGGGGGAGTTGGCGTACCTGTGCCTCTCAAAGACATGACCCTTGACCTACAGGCAATGGCCTCGGCGATTACAGAAAAGACGCGCATCGTATTCATCGCCAACCCCAATAACCCCACGGGAACTATTGTTGGGGGGGATGAACTAAATGCCTTTATCGATTCCGTGCCTGATGACGTAATTATCTGCCTTGACGAGGCATATTATGAATATGTGAGAGATGAATCCTACCCTGATTCGCTAAAGTATCTCGGGGGAGAGAAGCCCGTAATAGCGCTGAGGACATTTTCAAAGATTTATGGCCTCTCCGGCCTCAGGGCGGGTTATGGCATTGGTCCCGCAAAGATGATAGATTTCCTCAATCGCGTGCGTCAGCCCTTTAACATGAATTCCATTGCCCAGGCCGCGGCCCTCGCGGCCACGGGAGACGATGGACACGTAGAGAGGAGCAGGCAGAACAACACCTCTGGCCTTGAGTACCTTTACAGCGAGGTCAGCGCCATGGGGCTTCCATATGTGCCCACAGAGGCCAATTTTTTTCTCATAAAGGTGGGCAGGGGGAGAGCCGTATACGAGGCCCTGCTCAAGAGAGGCGTCATCGTCCGTCCCATGGATAGTTACGGCCTAGGCGAGTATATACGCCTTACCGTTGGGCTACCCGGTGAGAACGAACGATTTATAGGTTCACTAAAGGATGTACTTGGAACTCCCGCCCCTTGAGGGGACTTCCATAACAGACAAAAAAACAGACAAAAGATATGATAAGGGGGAGTATTAATATGATAATAGTCATGAAGAGCACGGCCACGGAAGAGGAGATAAACCACGTCCTCGAGAAGATAAAGGACGCGGGGCTTGCCGTGCATATATCCAAGGGCAAGGAGCGGACCATAGTAGGGGCCATAGGCGACGAGGAGGTCCTCGCCTCCATACCTCTTGAGGCCATGCCGGGCGTTGAGAACGTAATGCCCATACTGAAACCCTACAAACTCGTAGGGCGCGAGCTCAAGTCCGATGATACAATAATAGACGTGCGTGGCGTGCCCATCGGAGGAAAAGAAGTAGTTGTAATGGCCGGGCCATGCAGCGTGGAGTCAAGGGAATCTCTCCTGGAGTCCGCCCGCGACGTAAGCGCCTCGGGGGCGCGTATCCTCAGGGGAGGGGCCTTCAAACCCCGTACCTCTCCATACAGTTTTCAGGGCCTTGGCGTAGAGGGTCTCAAGTACCTTGCCGAGGCAAGGGAAGAGACGGGCCTTCCCGTGATAAGCGAACTCATGGACCCGCGCGACCTCGATGTTATATGCGAGTACGTGGACATCATACAGATAGGCGCGCGCAACATGCAGAACTTCATGCTTCTGAAGGAGCTTGGCAGAGTGGATAAACCCGTGCTCCTGAAGCGCGGGCTCTCGGCCACCATAAAAGAGCTCCTCATGTCCGCCGAGTACATAGCGGCAAATGGCAATGGGAATATCATCCTCTGCGAGCGCGGCATCCGCACCTTTGAGACCGCTACCCGAAATACCCTTGACTTGAGCGCCGTGCCTGTACTCAAGGCCGAGTCTCACCTGCCTGTTGTTGTGGACCCCTCCCATGCCGTTGGCACCTGGGAGTTTGTGGCTCCCGTATCGCGCGCCGCCGTTGCCGTTGGAGCCGACGGGCTTCTCATAGAGGTGCACCCTGATCCGGAGAACGCCATGAGCGATGGCGCCCAGTCGCTTAAGCCCGGAAAATTCGCCGCCCTTATCAAGGAGCTCCGGCCCATAGCCGCGGTTCTTGGCCGGTCAATCTGAGCCCCGCGCCTAAGTCAGGGATATGACCTCACAGGAACCCCTCTTCAAGAAGATCGCCATAATAGGCGTGGGCCTCATAGGCGGCTCGTTTGCCCTCGCGCTCCGTGAGAAGGGCCTTGTCGGCACTGTTACGGGCATTGGAAGGACAGAAGAGAACCTCGAGGTGGCAAAGGCCCGGGGCATGATTGATGACTTCTTCCTTGACGTTGAAAAAGGCGTAATTGGCGCGGACCTCGTGCTAATCTCCGTGCCTGTGATGAAGATAGCCGAGGTCGTAAAAAAGGCCCTTCCCGGCCTCAAGGCCCCGTGTATTATCACTGACGTTGGTAGCGTAAAGGGGCGGGTCATTGATGAGGTGGAGTCCCTTCTGCCCGAGGGGATTGATTTTGTCCCCGCCCACCCTGTCGCCGGCACCGAGGAATCGGGCGCGGGCGCGGCCTTTGGTGAGCTCTTTAAAGAGAGGCTCACTGTTATCACCCCGACTCCGCGCACCAGGCCCTCGGCCCTTGCCGCTGTAAAGAGGCTATGGACAGAAGCGGGCTCAAGGGTCCTTGAGATGGACCCTGGCGAGCACGACAGGGTCTTCTCGCTCGTAAGCCATCTACCCCATGTAATAGCCTATACCCTTGTAAATACCGCCATCTGTGGTGATGACGGAAATAACGGCCAGAGGGCCGTTGATTTTTCGGCGGGCGGGTTTCGCGACTTCACGCGCATAGCATCGAGTTCTCCAGAGATGTGGCGTGACATCTGCGCCATGAACAGGAACTTCATCCTCGAGGCCATCGGGGCCTTTGAGTCAAGGCTCTCGGCCATTAGAGAACTCATGGAGATAGGTGACTTTGAGGCCCTCAGGGAGAGGTTCGAGAAGGCAAAGAAGGTGAGGGATTCGCTCAAGTAGTTTTTGCCCTGCCTTCTTTTATCGTGACTGGATTTATAGTCATGACGGCGTGGTCTTTTAAGGGTCGTGACAGTCCGCGCGGGTATTGGTTTTCTTTGCCTTACTTTCTTCAGTGAGTGA
>CAYYJQ010000004.1:77685-77760 GCA_964472295.1 uncultured Thermodesulfobacteriota bacterium
CGGCGCGGTCTTTTCAGGGGCGTGACAGTCCGCGCGGGTATTGGTTTTCTTTGCCTTACTTTCTTCAGTGAGTGA
>CAYYJQ010000005.1:0-36463 GCA_964472295.1 uncultured Thermodesulfobacteriota bacterium
CTTTTTTCTAAAAGAAAGCGGGAAAATTTTTATCTTTCTCACTCCACAGGCCCCTTCTTGAATGCAATGTTCCCATAGCAGGCCGTGGCGCGCCCGCCCGTATTGTCGCTGTCCGTCATGACGGCAATGCCAGTAACCCTTGGCGGCCTTCTGCCAAAGGCCTTTATGTAGTCTTTATAGATGTTCTGCTCCTCGTTCACCCATTCATGGGCAAGGGAATTTCCGCTCTCCACGGCTATCATCATATCCCTTGCGGCATAGGTGTTTGGTAATATAGCGCCCTTTTCAAGCCTGTTGGCCCAGATATAGTTAATGGCGCTCCCCGGCGGGCTCTGGCCAAAGACCTTCCCGGCTATGAGGGCCTCGCCTCTCTCCAGCACGGTCTCCATGGCAGGGTCCCTGGCAAAGGTTACGTATACACGCGCCGCGTAATCATCCCCAGATTTTCTGCGGGCGTCGCCCTTTTCAAGAACCCCTCCTATCTTCCATCTCCAGGAGATAACCGGATACATGGCAGGGTCAAGGTCAATCTCCCTGTACAGGGCCGAGGCCGAGGCAGATGACTCGGCATGAAGACAGGCGCTGTCCCTGTCCTCTACAACGCTGTAAGTAGTGTGACGCCTTACGCCGGGAAAATTAAGGGGCTTCCACGGCATGGGGACCCCCTTCAGCGGTCCTGAAAAATCCCCTGCCAGCAGAGGGCCCCCCTTTAGAGGGACCATGGCGCCGGCAATAAGAGTGGGCTTCAAGGAGAAAAGAGCCAGGAGGCCAAACCCCGCGATAAGCAGGGGATTTTTAATTGTACTCAGGAAGTGGCCCATGACAAGGCGCTCAGAATCTTACTGATACTATCTTCGAGACACCGGGTTCTTCCATGGTCACGCCATAGAGCCTGTCCACTACCTCCATGGTCCGCTTGTTGTGCGTAATGAGGATGAACTGGCTGATGTCGGAGATGTCGTGGACAAAGGCATTGAAGCGGTCGATATTGGCCTCGTCAAGCGGGGCGTCCACCTCGTCAAGGAGGCAGAAGGGGCTTGGCTTTATGAGGAATATGGAGAATATGAGCGAGACGGCGGTAAGGGCCTTCTCGCCGCCTGATAGAAGCGAGATGTTCTGGAGTTTCTTTCCCGGCGGCTGGGCAACGATGTCGATGCCGGATTCGAGGATATTCGTCTCGTCCGTAAGGCGGAGCTCGGCGTGGCCTCCTCGGAAGAACTTTGGAAAGTTCTCTTTGAACCTGGCGTTTATCTCGTCAAAGGCGGCGCGGAACTTCGACCTGCTCGTCCTGTTGATACGTGCGATGGCCTTCATGAGCCCTTCCACGGACCTTGTAAGGTCCTCCTGCTGGGCAAGGAGAAATGTATGGCGCTCTTCAAGGTCGCGGTATTCCTCGAGGGCCGAGAGGCTTACCTCGCCCATGGCGAGAATCTTGGCGTGCAGGGCCTCGCGCTCTTCACGGAGTGAGGCAAGGACTTCCCGGGCCGTGCCGCCGCCCTCTTCAGGCCGGGCGTGCCCCTCCACCACAGTTGAGGACGCGGGAAGGTCGCCAAGGCCAAGGCCGTACCTCTCGGCAAGTTTCTCCTCGAGGTTCGCGGCCTGGAGCTCTATCTCCTTCAGGCCAAAACCCAGCGTGCCCTTCTCTTCCTCCACCTTTCTGGCCTTCTCCCCAAGGGCGCTGATCGCCCCTTCAATCCCGCTTACACGCTCCCTTATGGCCCCAAGGGCCTCTTCTTCTCTTGTCCTCTCTGACCTTAAGCCACCGAGTTCCTCGTAAAGCCCCTTGAGCCTGCTCCCAAGAGACAGGGCCTCTTCTCTCTTCTCCTCGACACCTGCCTCGGCACGGGCCTTTTCATCGAGCCTCGCCTCCTCTGTCCTCGAGAGTTCCTCCATGAGGACTTCCTGCTCGCAAAGGCGGGTCTCAAGGGCGCTACGCCGTTCCGTAAGACGCGCGAGCTCAACCTGCGAGGCCGTAACCCTCGCCTCTATGGCCTTCTTTTTTTCCTCTATGGCGGCCACCCCGGCTATGATGGCGCGAAGCCCTTCTTCGTCTTCCTTGAGGGCCTCTTCAAGCCCCACACGCTCATGGGCAAGTTCTCTCTTCTTCTCCTCTATCTCCGAGAGCGCGGCCCGTGCATCCTCCTGCTCCGCCCTAAGGTCTTCCCGCATCCGGACAAGGGACTCAAGTTCCTTTTCCTGCCTCTTTACCTCGCTACCCGTATTAACGCGTCTGAGCTCCACCATGTGGAGGTCTGACCTGAGTTCATCGAGCCTCTGTCCACCAGAGGCGACTTCGGCCTCAATCTGGGAGAGCGCCCCTGTAAGTTCGCCGAGGCGCGCCTCAAGGCTCGTGAGTTCGTTCTTTATTTCCCGTATTTCACCCCTTCTCTGGAGTATGCCGCTCTCCGTCCCGCCACGGCCCCCGGTTATGATGCCGTCAGGGCTGAGCCTCTCACCGGCGAGAGTCACAATGGAGCTGAATATGCCGTCTGTGCGCCAGAGGTCAAGGGCCTCGTTCATGTCCCTGACGATCATGGTATCTCCCATGAGGGCGGTAACAATGTGGCTGTAACCGTCACGGACCTTTATCTCCTCAACAAGGGGCCTTGCGCCATGCCTTGCCACAAGACCCGCGGGAACTGTGCTTGGCGTGGGGCGAAGGTCGCGTAGCGGCACGAAACTTCCCCTTCCGCCGGCGTTGGTCTTGAGAAAGCCTATGGCATCGAGCCCCTCTCCGTGTCCTTCCACTATAACGTACTCGAGCCTCTCGGCAAGGGCGGCCTCAACGGCCTTCTCATAGCCCGGGTTTGTCTCGATAAAATCTGCCACAATGCCATGAACGCCCTTGAGGTTCCCATCTTTCAGCACGGAACGCGCCCCAACCTGGATGTTCTCAAGGTTGCTCTCCATCTCCTCAAGGGTCTTTAGACGGGCGCTCGACGAGGCCCGCGCCTCTTTAAGGCCTTCAATCTCTACAAGCAAGGCCCTGCGTCTCTCCTCGAGCACGGCGAGCCTCTCGCGTAGCGCCTCTGCGTCCCTCTCCAGGGACTCTCCCTCGCTGGCCTCGCGGGCAAGGTCTTCTTTAAGGGCCAGGAGCGGGTTCTCAAGGGCCGCTATCTTCTCCCCTGCCGCAGAGAGGCCGGCGCCTGCCCTGGCCTCGCGCTCGCGCTGGCGTTGCTCGTCATCAATGGCGCTCTCAAGGGCATGCCTTATATCCGAGAGCCGCGCGCCGCTCTCTACAAGGCGCGCCTTTGTGCCCGATTCAAGGGAACTCTTTTCTCGAAGTTCGTCAAGGACACGGTCGAGTTTGTCCTCGAGACGTGAGAGCTCCTCCTGACCCCGCTCCATGGACTCAACGGCCTCGGAAAGAGACGACCTCGTC
Source organism: uncultured Thermodesulfobacteriota bacterium (assembly GCA_964472295.1). Taxonomy (GTDB): domain Bacteria; phylum Desulfobacterota; class GWC2-55-46; order GWC2-55-46; family JADFVP01; genus JAJRZX01. The sequence continues at coordinate 3,383 of CAYYJQ010000005.1, forward strand.
TCGCCAAGGCCCCCAAGGGCAAGGGTCTTTTTCTTCTCTATCTCATCCAACTCCAGGGAGAGGCGCTCGATGTTGCGCGTTAGTTCCTCCTCGCGTATACGCGCGAGCTCGGCCTGACGCTCACCGGCGCCAAGTTCCTTCTCAAGGTTCGCCACCTTTTCCTCAATGGCCCGGTACCTCTGCTCAATGCCGGATAATTCCTCAAGGGCCGCGTCGCGCTCCTCCTCGAGCCCGGCCTTCTCGGCGCCGAGCCCTATGGCCCTGTCCACGGCCTCGGCCATCTTCTTCTCATTCCCGGACTTCTTCTCAATAAGCAGTGCGTATTCCAAGGAGGCAAGACCAAGGTCTATGTCCTTGAGAGTCTCCTTGGCGGCCCTGTACCTCTCGGCCTTCTTTGCCTGACGGTTAAGGGAGTTTAATTGGCGCTTTACCTCGGCTATGATGTCGCCCACGCGAAGGAGGTTCTCCTTCGTGGACTCAAGCCTCCTTATGGCCGTGTCCCTCTTGTGCTTGAACCTGTTGATGCCCGCGGCCTCCTCGAAGAGAACCCTGCGCTCCTCAGGGCGGGCGTTCACGAGCCAGCTTACCTGGCCCTGCTCAACAATGGAGTACCCCTCCTTGCCTATGCCCGTGTCTGTAAAGAGGTCCACAATATCACGGAGACGGCAACGAACCTTGTTGATGTAGTACTCGCTCTCGCCTGACCTGTAGAGCCTGCGCGAGACCTCTATCTCGCTGAAAGAGGCGTAACGCATGGGGGCCCTTGCACGCTCATTGGCGAATGTAAGAACCACCTCGGCCATGCCAACGGGTTTACGGGCCTCGCTCCCATTGAAGATGATGTCCTCCATCTGCCTGCCCCGAAGACGCCTGGCGTTCTGTTCGCCCGTGACCCAGCGTATGGCGTCGATTACATTGCTCTTGCCGCACCCGTTGGGGCCTATAATGGCCGCGGGCTCGGCGGCAAAGTCAAGGGTGACCCTGTCAACAAAGGACTTGAAACCCTGTATGCTGAGTTTTTTTATGCGCATGAAATATCCCCGGAAAATAGGCCTTGATATGGAGTGTTTTTATTGCGCAAATACTAACAGAAAATCATGCCTTTGTAAAGGGATAAATACAATGGAATGTATCTGAATTTGTTGAGTAATACCATATGTTGGGATTTCCGGCAATAAAGAAAAAGAGCGGGTGATGGCAGGGGACAAGACCCGAAGGCAGGGGAAAACTGGAAGGACTGGTATGGCCAAAGTGCGCCCCAAGCGGAACCCACGGGAAAAAAGGGACAAAGCGGCTGGATGAACCCCCCCCGCTTTCTTTTGGAAAAAAGAAAGCGGGGCAAAGAAAACCAATATTCCGCAGGCCAAAGGAGGGAATAACTAAAAATCCACTCCATGGCCGTCCTCTTTAAAGTAAAAGGGGGCAAAGAAAACCAATATCCCGAAGGCCAAGGGAGGGAATATACAAAATTACGTCCCCATGGCACACATTTGGAGTTCAGTCAAAAAACACCGCGAGCCCTTGAGGGCTCGCGGTGTTCAAAAAGGCTTGCAACCCCCTATCCCCCTAACTTGCCTTTTTTGTCTTTTTTTTCACGGCCTTCTTGGCCTTTCGCGGCCACTTTATAGCCGCCTGCGCCGCCGCGAGCCTTGCTATGGGCACGCGGAAGGGGGAGCAGGAGACATAATCAAGGCCCTGCTGATGACAAAACCCCACAGAAGCCGGGTCTCCTCCATGCTCTCCGCAGATACCCACCTTGAGCTTGGCCCGGGCCTTACGGCCCTTCTTCAGGCCCATCTCCACCAGCATACCAACGCCGTCCTGGTCAAGGGACTGGAAGGGGTCGCTCCTGAGGATACCCGCCTTCTTCTCGTCTACATAGTCTGGCAGGAACCTTCCGGCATCATCGCGCGAGAGGGCAAAGGTGAGCTGTGTAAGGTCGTTTGTGCCAAAGGAGAAAAACTCGGCCACCTCTGCTATCTTGTCGGCAAGGAGCGCGGCACGGGGGACTTCTATCATGGAGCCTATGAGGTACCGTACCTTTACCTTGCGTTCTTTCATAACTGCTGTGGCAACTTCCCTGGTCCTCTCTGCGAGGATGGCAAGTTCTTTTGAGTCTATGACAAGGGGGAACATTATCTCCGGCGTTACGCGGAGTTTTTTCTTCTTGCAGTTGCAAGCCGCTTCCATGATGGCGCGCACCTGCATATCGAGTATCTCGGGGTAGGATATGCAGAGCCTTGACCCGCGTAGCCCGAGCATGGGGTTTGTCTCCTTCAGTTTCTCGATACTGCGCTTTACCTGCTTAAGGGGTATGCCGAGTTCATGGGCGAGCGCTCTCTGCTCCGCGTCCCTGTGGGGAACAAACTCATGGAGCGGCGGGTCGAGAAGGCGTATGGTTACGGGCTTTCCGGCCATGGCCGTTAGTATGCCCTCAAAGTCCTTTCTCTGGTAGGGTAGGAGCTCGTCAAGGGCGCTCTGCCGTGTGGCGGGGTCGTTGGCGACTATCATCTTCTGTATGGCAAGGCGCCGCTCCTCTGTATCAAAGAACATATGCTCTGTGCGGCAGAGCCCGATGCCCTCGGCACCCATGGCTATGGCCCTCTCGGCGTCATAGGGCGTATCCGCATTGGTCCTCACCTTGAGGGTGCGAACCCTGTCAACCCACTTCATGAGGGTCTTGTAGGCCGCAGGGGGCTCTGGTTTCACAAGGTTGAGTTTTGTGCTGAAGACCTCTCCCGTGGAACCGTTGAGGGTAATGTAATCGCCCTCACGGAGGGTTACGCCGCGGGAGGTAATGGCCTTTTCATTGGTGTCTATCTGGAGTTCCGAGCACCCCACCACGCAGGATTTTCCCCACCCTCGCGCCACCACGGCCGCGTGAGAGGTCTTGCCACCCGTGGCAGTAAGTATGCCCTTTGCGGCGTGCATTCCGCCAACGTCCTCGGGACTCGTCTCCTGACGCACAAGGATTACGTCCTCGCCCTGGGCGCACCAGTCTTCCGCGTCCCTGGCGTTAAAGACTATCCTGCCCACGGCGGCGCCGGGAACGGCCTCGATGCCCTCGGCAAAGAGACTGGCCTTGAGATCGCCAAGGGATATGGCCGGATCGATTACAGGATAGAAGAGTCCCTCCATGTCTTTTGCCGAGATACGCGAGATGGCCTCTTCTTTAGTGGCAAGACCCTCCTTTACCATGTCCACGGCTATCTGGAAGGTGGCCGCCGGAGAACGCTTGCCCGTGCGTGTCTGGAGGATATAGAGCTTGCCCTCCTCAATGGTGAATTCGATGTCCTGCATGTCCTTGTAATGGGCCTCGAGTTTCGAGCGCACGGCATCGAGCTGTTTGTATACAGCGGGCATTATCTTCTTCAAGTCCGATAGATGGAGGGGGGTCCTGATGCCTGCCACCACGTCCTCGCCCTGGGCGTTCATGAGAAGGTCACCGTAGAATATGTCCTTGCCAGAGTTGGGGTCACGCGTGAAGCATACGCCTGTGCCAGAGTCGCCGCCCTTGTTACCAAAGACCATCTGCACGATATTGACGCCCGTGCCCTTGAGCCCGGTCATCTTCTCAACACGCCTGTAGGTGACGGCCTTATCGGCCATCCAGGAGCCTATTACCGCGTCTATGGCGCCCCAGAGCTGTTTCTTCGGGTCCTGCGGGAAGTCCTTTCCCGTGGCCTTTCTGTAAACCTTCTTCATGCGCCCTATAAGGGCCCCGAGCTCTTCTTCATTAACATCGGTGTCGAGGATTATTGCGTTTTTCTTCTTGAGGCGCTTTCTCGTGAGCTCGTTCTTTACGGCCTCAAGCTCATTATCAAACTTCTCGCGCGGCACGCCCATGGCCGTGGAGCCGTACATGAGGATAAAGCGCCTGTAGGCATCGAGGGCAAAACGCCTGTTAGAGGTCTTCTCGGCAAGGCCCTCCACGGACTCGTCATTAAGACCAAGGTTCAGTATGGTCTCCATCATGCCAGGCATGCTCTGCGCCGCGCCTGAGCGAACGGAGACAAGAAGGGGGTCTTTCGAGTCGCCAAGCTTCTTGCCAACGAGGCGTTCGAGCTTCTTAAGGTGCCTTTCCACCTCTTTTGTAAAACCCGTGGGGTAACGCTTCTTGTGTTTGTAATAATAATCGCAGACATCGGTGGTTATGGTAAAACCCGCGGGCACGGGCAGGCCTATGTTGGTCATCTCGGCAAGCCCCGCGCCCTTGCCGCCGAGGAGTTCCTTCATGTGCCCCTTGCCCTCGGCCTTGCCTCCCCCAAAGAAGTAAACGTTTTTGTTAGTCGCCATACCCCCTCCAGAGTACCTTGTTCCAGTGTTTTTTGTTGCTCATGAAATCTTCAAGACAGGATTTTTTCGCTAAAAGACCCCGCATCGCGGGGCTGGTTTACAGCTGAGAGCATAGCAAAGAACAAGAGAATTGTCATTAGATAATTTTGAAATTTTTGCCCTTTTGGGGCTTTTTTTCGGCGGACATTCGTGACCCCGGCAGGGAGCAAGGACGCGGGGCTCCGCCATGGGTGCGGGGAGGGCTCAAGCGCCGCCGCCAAGCCCCGCCAGGGCCACAGATAGAGAGCATATCAGAGGACTCGGCGAACTCCCCTATGTGAGCGCCCCGAGCACCTCCTCTACGTGGCCCTTTACCTTTACGCCACGCCAGATCTTCTTGACAAGACCATCTTCACCTATGAGCACAGTAGAGCGGATTATGCCCATGCTTACCTTGCCGTACATCTTCTTCTCCCCATAGGCCCCGTACTCTGTGGCAACGGAACGGTCCGTGTCAGAGAGGAGCGGAAATGAGAGGCCGTGCTTGTCCCTGAAGCCCCTGTGCGACTTCACGCTGTCCGGGCTTACCCCGAGGACCACGGCGCCCTCGGCGCGAACACGCTCGATGTTGTCTCGAAAATCACAGGCCTCTGTGGTGCATCCCGGGGTGTTGTCGCGGGGATAAAAGTAAAGCACTACCTTTTTACCGGCAAAATCACTTAGGCTGAAGACACGCTCTCCGCCCCCTTCGTCAATACCCGGAAGGCTGAAGTCCGGGGCCTTCTCATTTTCTCTTACCATGGCCGAGCCTCCTTGAATCGCAACTTGAATTTAAGGAAAGTCTGATTAATTCAGACTTTCCAGCAACACATGGATGTGTTGCCATTTTCTATAACTGTAAGTTATTGAAAATGTAAGAAAAAGAAAAACCGCGCTTTTTCTTTGACCTCTCTCCTTAATTCAGGGACGAATTAAGGAGAGGTTCCTCAAGGGGATACCGGACTTTATTATCATCCAGAAAAGCGGCGCGGTCAAGGCATACCCTAAGCGTAGTTGACAGCCTTGCCATTCATCTGTTAATTTTAATGTGCAGGAAATACTGAAAGGTCCCTCCCAAATGCGAAAAAGCAGTATCCTCGTAGTAGATGACGACAGGTTTTTCAGGATACGCTGCTCTGACGTCCTGAAAGACGCCGGCTACTCGGTCCTCGCGGCAAGCAGCGGCGAAGAGGCCCTTGAACTCGTCACAAGAGAAGACATAGACGTTGTAATAACTGACCTCGTCATGCCTGGGCTCGACGGCCTTGATGTCCTAAACGGCGTTAGACGTCGAAATGCCCTCATCGACGTTATCATGGTGACTGGCCACAGCACCATAGAGTCTGCTGTCTCGGCGCTTAAGAGCGGGGCCTTTGATTACATCACCAAGCCTGTCAATGACGACGTTCTCCTGCACACCGTGAACTCCTGCCTTGAGAAAAAACAACTCCTTGAGGAGAACCAGGAGATGCGCCAGTCACTTAAACTCTTCGAGGTGAGCTGGGCCGTTAGCAGGACCCTTGAGCAGGACAGGCTCCATGAGGCCTCCCTCGACGCCATACTCCAGATAGTGCCCTCAGACGCCGGAACGCTTATAAGGTATGACTGTGACAACAAACTCCTGAGGATAAAGGCGGTAAGAAACATGGATAAAAAAGGGGCCGCCTGTATCGCGCGCACCCTTGTCGCCCATTTTGGCGAAAACATCAAGAACTCCCGCCAGATGACTGTAATAGGAGCCAGCGAGTTCAACGACGAGGAAAAGGAGGGGCTCGAAGGCTTCAAGGGCATACTCGTCGTGCCCATAGTGGCCGCCAGCAAACCTACGGGCTTTCTCATCGTACTCAGAAAAGAGGGGGTAGAGGCCTGGGGCGCAAAGGAAAGAAAGCGCGCCTCTTTCGTGGCCGAGCATATATCCATTGCCTATGAGAACGCCCGAAAGTACGATGAGGCCCAGCAACTCATCTTTGTGGACAGCCTGACCAACCTCTACAATAGCAAGTACCTCCATAAGATACTCGAAAAGGAACTCCAGCGCTCTTCAAGGCTGAACCTCCCGGTATCGCTCCTCTTCATAGACATAGACGACTTCAAGAAGGTAAACGACACCAACGACCACCTTGTGGGGAGCAAGGCCCTTGTGGAGATGGGCGAGACCATAGTGCGGTGCGTACGCGAGGTGGATACAGTGGTGAGGTATGGCGGTGACGAGTACGTTGTAATACTTGTTGACGCGGGCTATGACCAGGCCCTGGTCATAGCCGAGAGGATAAGGGCAACAGTTGAAGATAACGCCTTTCAGCACGACGAGGGCCTTGACATCAAACTGACTGTTTCCATAGGAATCGCCACCTACCCCATACACACACGGGACAGAAGACAACTTATAAAGATAGCGGATATGGCCATGTACAAGGCCAAGGACGCCGCAAAGAACTGCGTCTACCTTGCGCCGGTGCCAGATGTGGTGGAAGAGACCGGAGAGGAAATTACCGCCTCCCGCAGGCATGGAAGCGAACGCCCCTGAATATGGGACAATAGATTGAGAGGGAACAATGTAAGCCTTATTCCCTTGAGGTCATGCCCCCGCCCCCCCTTTTCAGGCCCCTTCGGAGTCCTCAACGTCCCCTTCATCAGCCTTTTTCTCCTCGGCAAGAGTGACATAGCCCGCGGCGATCTCGCGCAGGGCCTCAACAATGGGCTTGTTGTCGCTCTCGACAAAGGGCCGGGCCCCGCGTATCAACTGCTTGGCGCGCTGGCTCGCAAGGTGAATAAGGGTGAAACGGGACGGCACCTTCTCGATACAATCCTCAATAGTGACTCTGGCCATAAGACTACACTGCCTCCCAGTAAAAAAAAGTTTTCTGATTGGGTTGCGATGCCACCCTGTATTTTTTATTCATTACTCATGATAGGCACACCTTTTCAAAAAGAAACCGCGGAAAAGGAAACCATTATCTATACACACCGCCTGCCACTAACCAGCGCCTTGACACGCAAAGTGCCAGGCACAATTATACCGATGAATCAAAAGATTTTCCACCCTATAATGGAAAAAATCCCTTTAACTTCTCCATGACGCGCGCTGTGCGGGCCTCCTCGGCCCGAATTATGGAAGATAGCGTCTCAAAGGCCGGGTCCACCTCTTTATTCATAATGATGTAATCATACTCAGGGGCATGACTTATCTCCTCCACGGCGGCGCGGACCCTGCGCTCTATTACCCCGGCGCTGTCCTTTCCGCGCGCCGAGAGCCTTTCCCTGCAGGCCTCTATGGACGGCGGGGCGATGAAGATATAAACCGCGCCCGCGAGGGTCCCCCGAAGGCTTGCCGCGCCCTGAACGTCTATCTCCAGTATGACATGCGCTCCACCCGCAAGAAGCCCCTCAAGGTCTTTTTTCCCAGTGCCGTACTGGTTTCCGTGTATCTGTGCGTGCTCAATGAAGGCGCCCGAGGACGCCATCCCGTTAAAGACCTCTTCTGTGACAAAGTGATAATCCACGCCATCCACGTCTCCCGGCCTTGGGGGGCGCGTGGTGTAGGATATGGAGTGCACCACGCCGGGTATCCTCTCAAGGGCCATCTTGTAGAGCGTGGTCTTTCCGGCCCCTGATGGGCCGGATATTATGAAGGGTATGCCTCTTGTCATTCTATACTGCCTTTACACAAGGTTCTGGACCTGTTCCCGTATCTTCTCGAGTTCGCACTTCATGGAAACAATGGTCTGGCTTACGAAGGCGTCCTGGGCCTTTGAGGCAATGGTGTTGAGCTCGCGGAAGACCTCCTGCGCGAGAAAATCAAGACGCTTTCCAAGGGGTTCGTCCTTGCCTGGGGCAAGATAACTCCCAAAGGCATCAAGGTGGCTCCCGAGGCGGACCATCTCTTCGGTGATGTCCGTACGCTCGGCAAAGACAGCAGTCTCGACAAGCACGGCGGGCTCGTTGAGGGCATCCCTTGAGAGACCCTTTATGCGCGAGGCTATGCGCTCCCTGTGAGCCTTTCTGACGCGCGGCAGGGCCTTTTCTATCTTTCCAAGCGATGTCTTTATGGTGCGAAGACGCTTTCTTATGTCTTTAACGAGGTTTTTTCCCTCTTTTTCACGCCACTTTGTTACGGCCTCAAGGGCGCGGCCAAGGCCGTCCCTCAGGCCCTTGAGAAGTGTCTTCTCGTCAACCGCCGGGGTCCTCTCGGTAAAGACGCCCCTCTGCCGCATGAGAAGGTCAAGGTCGACCTCGCCGCTCACATTGAGCGCCTTCTTGACCTCGCGCGCGGCCTCGAGATAAGCACGCGCCGCGTCCATGTCAAGGCGCTCTCTTCTCTCCACCGCCTCTGGCTGTATGGAGACCACCACAGAGCCCCGGGCAATGCGGTCTTTTATAATGACCCGCATCTCTGTCTCAAGGGAAGAGAAGGCCTCTGGAAGGCGCGTCTTTATATCAAGGTGACGGTGATTGAGGGTCTTTACCTCAATGGTAAAGTCCTCACCACCAGCACTGAAGACTGCCCTTCCAAACCCTGTCATGCTAAGCGGCAATGTGTAACTCCTCTGTCTTTTGATGGGTTTCGCTGACGCTCTACCCAACCTGCGAAAGTAAACTTTTCACCTTCTTCTCATTGGTTTTCTTTGTCTTACTTTCTTTTTTCTAAAAGAAAGTAAGGTCTTTTAATATGCGGCCAGAGGCCGCTTCTCTCTCTTCTGTTTCTGTCTTTTTGGTGGGCAGTGCCCACCCTTCTTCTTTCTCTTTTTGACGGGCAAAACCCGCCCACAACCCCTTCTTTTCTTCTTTCTTCTTCAGGCGGGCGGAAGCCCGTCTGAAGGCCTTCATTTTTCTATCTTTTCCTACCCCGCGCCTTGAGGGGGTTTTTGCTCATATCCAGCGCCGTGACGACTGCCTTGAAGAGTTCTTCTGTTGTTAGTGTCGCGGTGCCGAGTTTGCCCACCACCACTCCAGCGGCAAAGTTGGCCAGGACAGCGGCCTCCCTGAAGTTTGCCCCCGCGGCAAGGGACATTGCCAGCACACCTACCACCGTGTCTCCGGCGCCGCTTACGTCATATACCTCTTTAGCCACCGTGGGTATATGGGTCTCGGAGTTGTTCTCAAAGAGGCTCATGCCCTGCTCTCCCCGTGTTATGAGGAGGGCCTTTGAGGCGAGCCTTTCCTTGAGCAAACGGCCTGCCTTCCTGAGCGTTCTATCGTCGCGTATCTCCATGCCAGCACCAAGCGAGGCCTCGAGGTTGTTTGGCGTTACGATGTCAGCTCCTCTGTAAAAATCAAGGTGACCCACCTTGGGGTCCACCACAAGGGGCCTGCCCTTCTTCGAGCAGAGGGCCACTGTCTTTTTCATGAGGCCCCCGGAGACAAGGCCCTTGGCATAGTCTGATACAACGACTACGTCCGCCGCGGCCACGGTCTTTCTTATATTGGAGATGACCTCTCTTGTGACCGCGGCCTTTATGCCGTCGCTCTTCTCGCGGTCATAGCGCACTACCTGCTGGTGGTGTGCGATTATCCTCGTCTTGGTGGTTGTGGGCCTCGTGGGGTCTTGCACAATGCCCCCGGCGGGTATGGACTTTTTTTTGAGTGCCCGGAGAAAACGCCTGCCATCATCGTCCTTGCCGATGACTCCGGTAATGGATACGGCCCCGCCAAGGCTACGGATGTTATGGGCCACATTGGCCGCGCCGCCGAGCATGAGGTCTTCCCGCTCCACCTCCACCACGGGCACAGGGGCCTCGGGGGAGATGCGGCGCACCTTGCCCCAGAGAAAATGGTCCATGATGAGGTCGCCTATGACAAAGACCCTCACCCCGGGAAAGGCGCTGATAATCTCCCGCGCACGCTCTATGGTTATGTACCTCTGCAAGGACTCCCTCCTTTAAGGACAGAAAAGAGAAAAAGACTTCCTTACTTTCTTTTGGAAAAAAGAATTTTTTATCGCCTTGCCTTGTCCCTTTTGTCATAGGGAGAAGGTGCTTGATACAACTACCAAACACAAAACAGGATAGGGCAAAGAAAACCAATTATTGCACGGGCACCAAAAACCCCGGCAAAGGCCACTTGCAGGATGGGTGGTGCATAGCGAAACCCGTCAATGTGGGGTGGGCACTGCCCGCCATTCCTCTTTTGCCGGCCTTAGCCCCGCCCGCCTTGCCCGGCGGCGCAGACCTCGTCAACTACTTGCAAGAATTCTTCCACGTTCTTCTCCATTGTAAGAGAAGCCGCTGTCTTTCTGGCCGCGCTTCCGGCGGCGCGGGCCTTTTTTGTATCCAGAAAGGGCCTTATGCGCCGGGCAAGTTCCGCGTCGTCCATGGGGTCTTCCACAACGGCCCCGGAGACGTTGTCTTCAATTACCTCGCTGACGCCGTTCACGCGCGAGGTGACCACCGGAAGCCCGGCGGCCATGGCCTCGATGCAGGCGTTGCTAAAGGGCTCGTATATGGTAGGCAGGACAAATACGTCGCCGAGGGGGTAGTAATCCGCGGCCCCCTTTACGGGCCCCATGAAGATTACCCTTGCCTCCACGCCGAGCCTCTCCGCCTCTTTTTCGTATGGCCCGGTCCTGCCCTTGCCTATCACGACGAGCCGTGTCCCCTGGGGAAGGTGCTGGAGCGCCCTCATGAGGTACTTGAGCCCCTTTCTCTCAAAACCCGAGCCCACGAAGAGAAGGACCTTTTCTCCGGGGCTGATACCGAGTTTTTCGCGGAGCCTCTTTCGCTCCGCGCCGCGTTTTCGTGCGCCTCTCTCAAGGGGCCTGACCCCGTTGTATATAACACAGATGTCCTCTTGCCGCAATCCGTAAAGTCTTGTGATTTCGTCCCTGCCGCGCCTTGAGTTGGCTACAACCCTCTTAAGGCGCGGGTCTCTGAAGAGCCGCTTTTCAAGGTACAGAAGCACGCGGTGCTTTGGGCTGAGGTAGATGGTGAGCCGCTTAAAGGGGCCGATAGAGGCGGCCCGCCGCCTCAGCCACTCCCTGTGACAGCCGTCTCCGGCGCGGTAGATGTCCTGCGAGAAGGTCCTCTCAAAACTTATTACAACATCCGGCCTGTCCTCTTCCACGGCCTTTTTCGCCTCCATGGCAAAGAAGAGGGGCCGCATAAAAGAAGGCCCCCTCGTCCTTACGCGCCTGAGGGTAACTCCCTTTTCTTCGGGCCACTCCGCTGAGTAGACGATCACGCTGTGTCCCCTCGCCGCAAGGCCCTTTATGAACCTTCCCATGAAGACCTCGGCCCCGCCAAAGGGGTTATAGCGCGCGCGTATTATCCCTATTCTCATAAGCGCCCCTCTCTTGTGAAGAGATCTTTAAAGGCACGGAACGCCTCGTCCGGGCTTACGTCAGCGGCCTTTGAGGACGGCGCCTTTAGTATCCTATGCTCCACTCCCCAGGGGGCCCAGCGCGCCGGGTCAGTGGAGCCCCATATGGTGAGCACTGGCAGGCCGAGCCCTGCGGCAAGGTGCATGGCCCCGCCGTCAAGACAGACCACGAGGCGCGTAAGGCTCAGCGCGGCGATGAGCTCAGAGAGCGTAGTGGTCCTGAACAAGAGAGGGCGCGGCGTTATTGCGCCTGCGAGCCTCCCGGCCACTTCATCGTCTCCCGGGTGCAGGGGGTTATCCATTGCCCCGGGTGACCAGAGAATAAGGGGGCGTATGGTGAATACGCCTCTGATGCGCTCTATGAGTTTTATGAAGGAGGCGATGGGCCAACGGTTCTCCGGCCTTCTTGAACTTATATGAAAGGCTACGAGGGGAGCCTCTCGTCCCGTAGACCCTCTTTCCTCTTCAAGCGCCTTTTTCACCCTCCGAAGCGTTACATCGTCGGGAGAAACAGAGAGCGCGGGAGGCGGCGCGGTGATGCCAAGGGGCGAGAGGAGGGCCATTACGGCCTCTACCTCGTGCATGGGCCGTGCAGGGGCTTGAATGGGAATGGTATAATATACCTTACGTCCCTTTGTGTCTCCGTTGACATAACCTATCCTCTCACTTGCCCCGGTCATGAAGACGTAACGGGCAAGACGCGGCGAGTACGATGATGAACAACCAATGGCAAGGTCAAATTTTCCCGCGCGGATGCGGCGCATTAGCACGGCGTTAGATGCGATGACCCTCAGGCGGCTCTTGTCCCCACGGTGCTTTTCTTTCTCGTATATAAAGACCTCGTTAACGTCCCTGTTGCCCGCGAGCACACCGGCGTTGTAGGAATTTACGAGCACGGCAATCTTTGCCCCGGGAAAGGCGGCTCGCGCGGCGGATATGGCCGGCGTGGTGCATACGAGGTCGCCGATGTTGTCGCGCCGGATAAAGAGTATACTCGCTGGTTTTATGGGTTCAGGTTTTGTCATTTTTTTCAATATGCGGGCAAGGCCCGCCCTTTAACCTTTTAATTTGTTGGGTTTCGCTTCGCTCTACCCAACCTTACCTTTCTTCTCTACTGGTTTTCTTTGTCTTACTTTCTTTTTTCGAAAAGAAAGTAAGGAAATCTTCTCTTTTTTTGGTGGGCAGTGCCCACCCTACCTGTCTACCTATCTTTTGGCGGGCGCGGGCCGCGGCCTCCTTTTTTTTCCTGTATTTTACACCCTTTGTCTCTTTGTTTCATCATGGAGCACCACGCATATTGCCACAAAGGTCATCATGAGGACCCCGGCGGTTTCTTCCCAGAGGCTCCAGGCGATATTAACGAGTATGTATGATACGAGTACCCCTGTGGCCCCGGAGCGCAGGAAGGCCGCGGCCCCTTCGTGGCCGCCTGCCTTGACCTTTGTAGTTGGAGGCGGAAGGGGGAGTATCTTCATGAAGACCGCTGCCCAGAAGATGAGAAATGCAGAAAGTCCCGCGAGTCCTCCCTCGAAGAGTATCTGGAGTATGAGGTTGTGCGGGGTGGTTGAGCCGTAGTAGCGGGTGGCGAAGAACTCATAGGTAGCGGGTTTTTCCCTGTCCCATCTCTCAAGAAAGCCGTCCTTGCGGGCCACGGTTGCCATTTTTTTCCAGCCGTATCCATAGCCTGTAATGGGGCGTTCCCTTATCATGTCCATGACCCCGGACCAGATTGCGAACCTGCCGTTCCAGCCCGAGGAGGCGTTGGTTGTGTATGTGCCGGGCGTGACGAGGGTCCTGTACCGGGAGAACATATCGGGTTTTACTCCCATGAGGACCGCGCCGATGACGAGGGAGACCACGAGGCCGTAGACAAGGGTCCTGTAGCGCCGGGCAAGGATGGCCGCGAGTATGAGCGCAACGGCAATGGCGGCTGTCTGCCCCCTGTGGTTATCGAGGACGCAGAGGACAAACTCTATTACAAGGACCAGGACAAGGGTCCACCTGAGGCTGGCCCTGATGCGTGCGGAGTATAAAAAACCGGCGAGCAGGGGGATGTAAAAGGTTCCGTGCAGGGAGTAACCGCTGGCGAATTTTTTGTCCGCGTGCTCTATCCAGTTGAGGAGCGCGGAAGGGCTGTTGAAGGCAAGGACCAGCGCTGTAAGGATGGCGAAACTTGCAAAGAGCGTGTAAAAGAGTCCGCGCAGGTCGTCAAAGGAGCGGTACTCGCTTTGTATGACAAAGAATACCACGGCCTGGTAGACGAGGTTTTTTCGTATGAAGTCGAGGCTTTCTCCGGGGTAGGGGCCAATGAGCGAGGTAAGGATGGCCACCACGAAGAGGAGGCAGAAGGCCTGCACCGTGCGGTCGCGGAGGTTTATCCGCGCGTCTTTTCGTATGACCTTGATGATAAAGATGATGAGCATTATCACAAAGGCCGTATCCCTTGGCGCCGGCACGTGTGGGAAGGGGAGGAGTAAGATGTATATGAGGAGGAGCGGCCTTATGAGGGCATAAATTTTTTTCATCTACCCCCTGCAATATTGGAATTCTCCGGCTGTTCTTCACCGGGGGCGGGGTCTGGGACGTTTTTTTTGCCCTGCTCCCGGGCCTTGCTTATGAGTTTTTCAGCGGCCTCGATAACCGGCCCGGCAGTGAGGGTGGTGACGCATTCCCTCTTGCCGGTCTTGCATGTGGTGGATGTATGGAAGGTATATGAGCAGGGCGCGCAGGGGAGGTCTTTCTGTATGACCATGTTCTTTTGGCCAAGGGGGCGCTCTTCCATGGAGCAGGGGCCGGCGATGTTTATGCTGGGCACGCCAAGGGCTATGGCCATGTAGACAGGGCCGCTGTCAACGCTTATGAAGAGGCCCAGGCGGGCGATAAGCGCGGGAAGTTCGGGGAGCCGCAGTGTTCCAGAGGCGTCTATCGCCCTTTCCCGCTCTTTCATCTTCGAGAGCACGGCGGAAACTGCATCGCTGTCTCTCCTGCCCCCGATGATGACAACCCTTGCATTGAATTTTTCGATGAGGCTGTCGGCCACCTCGGCATAGAGCGCCGGCGGGACCTCTTTCATCTTGTTTCTGGCCGCCGGGGCAATGCCCACGACAAGGTCTTCTTTTTCCACGCCGGACTTTTTTAAGAGTCGCGCGGACTTTTCCATGCCCTGTGGCGTGACGGGGAGTTCCATGCGCGTGGACTCGGGCGTAATGGGTATGCCGATGCCCTTGTCAAGGAGTTCAGCATAGGTCTCGATTATGCTTCTACCCCGGTCGTGCCAGACTACACGGTCATTGAAGAGCGAGGCCACCTTGAAACTCAGGCCGGCGTGGTCGGGACCCACGGAGAAGCGGCGCGGTATGAGCGCCCAGAGCGGGATGATGGTGGTTGCCATGTTGGGGAGGAGGGCCACGGAAATATCGAAACGCTGGCGTGCAATGGCCGTGGCAACGCCGAGTTTCCGGCCAAGTCCGCGCATGTCTTCGGCGCGCAGCGGCATTACGGCATCGACCATGGGGTTGGCCTCCAATATGCCGCAGGAGGCCGGGTCGGCAAGCACGACTATGCGCGCCCTTGGAAAACGTCTGTGCAGGGCCCTGAAGACAGGGGTGCTGCATACCATGTCGCCTATCTTGGCTGTCTGGATAACGAGAATCCTCTGTATGGGTCCTTTTCTCCGTGAGATACCCGATATAAAGAAAAAGGGGTATAATATCCAGGAGAGGATTATATATATCATGGCTATTGGTTTCCCTTGTCTTGCTTTTTCAGTGAAAGAGGCCGCTTTTGGCGGGCGGTACCCGCCCTTCACCCCTTTTTATTTGTTGGGTTTCGCTTCGCTCTACCTACCCTTATTGGTTTTCTTTGTCGCGGTTTCTTCCTTGCAAAGTGTGCCTATCATACGACATGACCCTAAAATTTTAGAGGGACATGGCCACCCAATCAAAAAACTTTCTTTTTCAAAAAGAAAGTGGAAAAATCCTTTGTCTTTTGGCGGGCAAAGCCCGCCCTACCCCCCCCTAATTTTTTCCCTCTTCTGGCGGGCGAAGGCCGCCAAGTACCGTCCTTATTTTTATTATGCCTTTTTCGCCCTTACAAGTATTCCTGTAGCGAAGTCCACGTCCATGAAGCGCATTACCGGCGCGAGGAGCCATGCCATTATTCTATGGCCCGTCTTTTTTTTTGCCGAGACCCTTGAGATGGATAGGTCTGTAAAGCCGCAGGCAAGGAGCAGGGCCCCGAGTTCAAAGTATCTATAGGGTGTTACATGTGTTACGTCTCCGCCAAAGGCAGTGGGGTGGAGGTTATTTGGGAGCGTGAGGACCATGGCTCCGCCTGCATTCAGGAGCGAGGCGGAGCGGGCGAGGAGGTCCGCGCCCTCTTTGAGGGAGAGGTGTTCGATGACATCGAGCATGAATACGGCGTCAAAGGCGCGGTCAATCTCTTCAAGGCTTTTGTAGTCGCGCCTTACGGCGGGGTCTATGTCCATTAATTTGTATTCAGTAATGGCGGGCGCGGACTTGCATAGTTCGCCAAGGAAACCGTGCGAGCCGCCGATGTCAAGGACGCTCCCCTGTATTTCCCCGAGCACTTCCCTTATGAGCTCGCGCTTTGTGGCAAGGACAAGGGGGACCTTGCGGATAGATGAATACCTGCGCTTTACTTCCTCGCGCCTTGACTTCAGTTCACTCCAGTTAATGGATGCCATCAGCCCTTGAAGACCTCGTCAAATACCTTCTCCACGCCACTCACATAGGCGTCCATAGAGAATTTTTCTCTTACGCGTTTGTTTCCCTCGCTACCCATCCGCGCGCGGCGTTCTTCTGACCTCAGAAGTTCTCCCGCCTTTTCGGCAAAGTCCCGGGGTTCACTGCTCCCTACGAGAAACCCGGTCTTACCCTGCACCACGAGCTCGGCGGGGCCCGTGACATCGGCGGCCACAACAGGCCGCCCCATGAGCATGGCCTCGAGGACCACGCGCGGAAGACCCTCTTTTTTTGATGTAAGCAGAAAGACGTCCATGGCCCGTGTGTACGAGAGGGCGTCGCCGGAAAAACCCGTAAAGGTGAGGTCTTTTTCAATGCCGAGTGTCCCGGCAAGTTCCTTGAGCGCGCCTTCTTCCGGGCCTGTGCCCACGATGACGCAGTGGATTTTCTGCCCTGATTCAATAAGGGCGGCAGTCGTACGGAGGAGAATATCCACGCGTTTTCTCTTTATGAGAGAGCCCACCGTGCCTATGAGGAATGTGCCTTTTTCAAGGCCAAGTTCTCTTCTTACCTCGGCTGCGGGGCGCGCGGGAGTAAGCAAGGGGTCTATGCCGTTGTGCACGAGAGCGCAGCGTTCGGCAAGCACTCCGGCGGAGATAAGAGACTCCATTACGCCCCTTGATACGCAGATAACGCGGTCCACGACGCGGTTGACTTCCTCGGCTTCCTGGGGCGTAAGTTCAACATCAACCCTTGAGTGCTGTACGCAGTGCGTACCCGCTATACCCGCGGCGAGTATGCCCTCGAGGTTGGAGCTTGGCTGATTATTCAAGTAAATCATATCAAAGCCGCCGTCCGTGAGGACCGAGGCAATGGCGCGCGAGGCGGGCTCGATGCGCTCGTTGTGGTCGTGAAAGGCGATGAAGCGTCTTCGGAGCGAGGGGAGGGCGAAGAGCGCGCCGCGCACTGCTTCCTTTACGGCCTTGGCGTAGAATTTTTTTCTGAGTTCAAGGAGGGCAAAGTCCACACCAAGGTCTCTTAGCGCGGTACTTACGTCCACGCCATCGGCGCCCCTGTAGTTGGCATAAAAGAGTGTGGCAACCTCGTATCTTGTCCTGTCAATACGCTTGAGGAGTTCCATGAGGCTCACCGTGCCGCCGCCCCACTCCTTTCCAGTATCGAGTATGAGTATCTTCTTTTTTTTCATTTTCTTATCTGAGTCTCAGGCCTTCCTGCCTGTTATAATTATGTGCCTTATGTAATCGAGGCGGAGTAATTTTAGTAGGGGCCTGAAGACAAAGGCCCAGAAACGGTCCTTCCACTTTGTCTTTCCGCCGCGGTATATCTCTATATTATCAAAACCCTGTGAGAGAAAAAACCCGTAGGCTTCGTCATACCTTACCGGTGTAATGTGCGTGCAGTCGCGCCAGAAGACAACGGGGTGGCAGACATTGGGCGTGCTGATGACAAGGTGACCGCCCTTTTTCAGATGCTTCTTCGCGGCGTTGAAGATAGCCATGACCTTCTGCGGGCTTACATGCTCTATGAGTTCGAAGGCCGTTATCACATCATAGGCCCCTGTAATTTCATTAAGCGAGTAAAAATCGTGTTCATAATTTTTGTCCACGTCAAGGCTCTTGTACTTTACCGTCAGGCCGGACCTTGTTAGTTCTTTTTCAAGGGTGCGGTCGCCTGCGCCAAAGTCAAGGAGTGCATCGCCGTCTCTTATTATCTTCCTGAGTACCACGGTCCTGTCCCTTACAACCGGGAACTTGAGAATATTCGGGAGCGTCTCAACGGCGCGCTGGCGGCCACGTGTAAGGTCGCTCCAGAAAGAGTTGTCCTCAGCAGTGGCCTTTTTCTCTCTCGCTCCGCGCGCCCTGGGGGCGGTGTCTTTTCCTGCTGACGAGGTTTTTTTATCTCTTCCGGCCACGGCGCCGCCGCCGGACTTCTTTGGTTTTCCTGCCATCTTTTCGCCCTTCGCGCCTCTGGTCATCGTGCCCTCCCTGAACCCCTCATGCCCTCGTAGGCCTCCATAATCCTATCCACTATATCAAGATAGGAGAACTTTTCTCTTACGCGTTTCATGCCCGATGAGGCAATGCGCTGCCGCCGCTTTTCATCACCAAGAAGCTCGGAGAGTTTTCTGCCAAGGTCTTCCATATCCCCATACAATACCACATCTCTACCTGGCCTTACCAGAGAGGCAAGGTCAGTTGAGCCGTCGGTAAGGACCAGGGCCCCTGAGGCCGCGCCTTCGAGGACGCGCATTGTCGTGCCGCTTCTTCCCTCCCCTGGTCCCCAGTTGGTGTGGTTGATGACAACCCGGCTTTCGTTATAGAGTCGCACAAGGTCTTGGCCCCAGATGGACTCGCCCTTCAGAACACCCCTGAGTGGATTCCCCTTTGCGAGCCTCTTTTTCCACCTCGGCCCGTAGAGCGCGGCCTCTGTCGAGACAGATACCGCCCTCTCAAGAAATGCCTCACGTTTTTTTGACCACCCGCCCACAAAGCACCAGTCGTATTTTTTACTGACCCCAAGGGGCCGGAAGACCGCTGTATCCACGCTGTGATGGATGTGGCCGATGTTCTTGAGGCCCCTCTTTCGGGCCTCTTCAACAAGAGCGGAGTGAAGGAAAAAGTAGTGGTCAAAGAGCGGGGCCTCAGAAAGGGCCTCCTCGGCGCCCTCTTCGCGCTCTATCCACCAGCCAAAGACAAGGCACTTTCTACGCACCTCGGCAAGGGTCTCAGGGAGGTACCTGTAGCCCCGTATTATAAGGACGAGTTCGGGCCTGAAGGAGTTTACCTCTTCGAGGAGGCGCCTGTTGCGGTAGCGGAGCTGGCAGAGGGGATGGTTTTCAAAGAGGAACCTATGCTTGGGGATGACGCGGAAGTTATGGGCAGTCTTGTTGATGGGGCGGATTACGTAGCGGTCGAACCAGTTGTTCTCGTCAGAGAAAAAACCGCGCGCCTCGACGCCGCGCCCTGAAAAGGCCCTCTTAAGGTAATCAATAATAGGGGGCCTTGAAAAATAAACGATAAGGACCCTCTTTAGCCTCCCTTCTGGCCGAGAGAAGAGCCCTTTGCCCGAGGGCCCCTTGTCTATCTTCATGCCCTTGCAGGGCCCGATGGTATTGGTCATCTCGAAGCGCCTCTTCTGGCCCCTCTTTTCCGGCCCCTGCTATGTGGCCTCGTGGCCGGGGCTGTCTTTTTGGCCTTCTTCTTGCTCTTCAAAATATCCTCAATGGCCGCGTATACCTCGGATGCGCTTATCTGCTCCATGCACTCCTGGTAAGTGCACTTTTTGCTCACGCAGGGGTCGCAGGTACGGGGTTTTTTTATTATCCTGTGAATTTTAGTGTCCTGAAGCGGCCCCGTGCGCTCTGGGTCGCTTACGGCGTAGAGGGCAACAACCGGGGTCTTAAGGGCGTATGCAATGTGCATGGGCCCCGTGTCGCTGGTTACGAAAACCTTGAGCCTTGCTATGAGGGCGGCGGTCTCTCGAAGCGATAGCCTTCCAGCGGCAATGATTACGCGGGGTGCGGTTTCGCTCTCCTTGCCAGCCCTGGCCCCTTTTTTCCCTGCCATGCCCTTGTCCTCAAGGCCGCGGGCAATCTCGCGGCAGAGGTGCACCTCGGCAGGTGAGCCCGTAAGGATTATTCTCGCGCCCGGGTTTTGAGAGAGCACCCTGCGGCCAAGTTCGATGAAGGACTTTGGGAACCACTCTCTACTCAGCGTCGAGGCCCCGGGGTTGAAGCCTATCAAGACCTCTTTTCCTGTAATACCCTCGCGCCGTAAAAAGGCATCCACAGCCTCGGTGCAGACCTTCTCTATACTGAGGTCCATCTCTACCCCGCATGGCTCGGCGCCAAGTAGCGCCGCGGTGCGAAGCCGCGCCTCTATGCCGTGACCAAGGTCGGCCCAGGTGAGGGCTGGCTCTTTATTGGAGAGGAGAAAGGAGAATTTACTCACATTGGGTAGTTTTACGATAAACCTCGCCCCCGCGAGATAAGACATGGGCGTTGCCTGCGGCTCGTTGCCATGGAGGATAATGGCAACATCGGGCCTTCGTCTTCTGAGGGCAAGGACAGTAGAGAAAAACCGCCTCCACCCGCCATGAAAGGGGATGACTTCGTCTATATTGGCATTGTTCCTGAAGAGTTCCATATTGTCTTTATTAAGGAGCGCCGTAACACGCGCCTCTGGAAAGCGCGCCCGAAGGGCGCGTAGCGCAGGGGTGCTCATAAGGGTATCGCCGATGGCCGTTGAGGAGACAACAAGGATACTGCGCACCGAGGCCGCGTCAAAGTAGGTGAGAGAGCGTTTTCTGCGGTCGTGTTTATCGAGGAACTTTAAAAGCCTCAGGAGCATGGCCTCGACTGGTCTTATCTTCACCCTTTTTTGCCTCTCATGCCAAGGTAGACCCTGCTTAGAAGGGGGCTTGTGTATATGGAGAGCCTCCTGCCTGCCCAGGACGCGCCTTCCTTTGTCACTATGCGCTCGATACTCATGGGGTTTGAAGTTGTAGTCACCACTCCTCGGCGCGTTGTAAAACATGCCCTGTACCCCGCCCTTTTCGCGGCCTCTCGCGCGGTTTCGTTGAACTTTCCACGGGGCCAGCAGATGGCCGGAGAGGGCGCCTTTAGTTCTTCTTCAATCCGCGATTTGGACTCTCTTAATTCTCTCTCAAGCCCGTCCTCGTCGAGGGCGTCGCACTCGGCGTGCGTCACTGTGTGCGAGCCGAACTCGATGAGACCGCTTCCTTTCATCTCGCGGGCCATGTCCCAGTTCATTATGACCTTGTTAAACTTTCCTTCTGCCACAAGGGCCTTTGACTCACTGTGCGAAGGCGGGCTCTTTTTGAAGTCCTCGAGGCCGGCCGCGTCAATGGGCGCGGAAGCCGCGCCGTCGAGCCAGGCGGTTGGCGCGAATACAAGTGCGCGGATATTGTATTTTTTTAGGAGCGGGAAGGCGTATATGTAGTTATCGAGATAGGCGTCGTCAAAGGTGATGAGAAGGGCGCGCCCGTCTATCTTCAGAGAACCCTCCATGAAGGCGAGGAGTTCCTCAAGGGATAGGGTCCTGTACCCGCCGTCCTGAATGGAGCGGAGGTGGGCCTCGAAGTCAGCGGGCGTTACGGTTATCATGTCCCCGCTCCTTGGGTTTATGTGGTGGTACATGAGTACGGGTATTACGATCAAGTTGTCTGCCCTTTTAAGTTTTTTGTCGGGTTTCGCTGATGCTCTACCCAACCTTATCTTTTGGTGGGCAGTGCCCACCCTACTATAAATCTTCACCATCAAGTCTTCCCAGCGGCCAAGGGCCGCTGGAATTAATTTTCTTTGTTTTACTTTCTTTTTTTTAAAAGAAAGTAAAGAAATCCTTCTTTTTCTTTTTTGTTTTGCGTCTCTTCCCTTATCTTTTCTTCTTCTTAACGAGTGTTGAGTAGAGTCCGTGGAGTTTCTGGACCATTCGTATTGTAGAGAAGTCGGCCTCAACGAGTTTTCTGCCTTCTTTCCCCATCCTCTCCCTGAGTCCGGGGTCTTTAAGTAGTTTTATAATGGCCCCCTGGAGTTCTTCCGCGTTATCGGGCTCAACGAGGAGTCCGGTGCGTCCATCACGGACCACCTCGGGCACGCCGCCTACGCGCGTGGAGATTACGGCCCGTTCCATGGCCGAGGCCTCGAGGATTGATGTGCCAAGGGCCTCCTGGAACGTAGGGAGCACAAAGAGGTCAATGCCTTTTAATACTACCTCTACGTCGGGCCTCAGCCCGAGGAGGCGCACGTTTTTTTCAAGGCCAAGTTCTCTTATCCTGTTCTTTATGTTCTCTTCCTGCGGTCCGTTTCCGGCGAAGACAAAGAGGGCGTCAGGGACCTCGGCGAGCACTCCGGGTATGGCGTCGAGGAGCACGTGGTGGCCCTTTTTTCTCCTGAGTATTGCTATGACGCCGACGACAGGCACACCGGGCGAAATGCCCTCTGACTCGCGAAAGTTATCCGCAACAATCTCGGGGTCAAAACGCTTAAGGTCTATGCCCGTTGGTATGGAGAGCACCTGGCGGCCTGCTATGCCGCGTTCGGCAACGAGATACCGCCGCACGTACTCGCTCACAGTGACCACGCGGTGCGGTATCATGGAGTAAGTCGGTTTTGAGGTAATGGGCAGGGCAAGGTGACGCGTGCGCACCACCACGGGACGCCTCGCTGAGAGCCGCGCCGCGATTCCCGCAAGAAAACTATCGGTGCCGCTGTGTGTCACCACAATATCCACGCCCTCGCGTTTTATAAGGCCCGCTATGAAGCGCACTGCCCCTATGTCGTGGGAGGCGCGGAGCCTGTGGGTATGGACCTCGATGCCGGCGGCACGGGCGCGCTCCTGTAGTTTACTTCCAGGCCTGCAGAGAATAATAACCCGCTCGCCAAAGGAATCCCTGAGACCCAGACACTCGTGAAAGGTGCGGTTCTCCTGACCGCCCCAACCCGATGAACTCTCTGTGTGCAAGATAGTCAGCATATTGAAAAAGGTTTTCTTTGTTCTGCTTTTTTTGTTGGGTTTCGCTGCGCTCTACCCAACCTACGACCTATTGGTTTTCTTTGTCCTACTTTCTTTTTTCTAAAAGAAAGTAGGGAGTTTTCTTTGACGCGGTCTCGTCATGGGTAAAGTACACCTGCCATACGTTGTGTCCCAAAGATCCAGAGAGACATCGCCACCCGAACAAAAATCTTTCTTTTTTCCAAAAGAAAGGGGATGTTTTCTATCTACTTGACATAGCCTCTGTTATATACCCTTCGAGCGCCTCTTCTATTAACGCAGGGTCCAGTTCATCGAGGCACTCGCTCTTCTTGCTCCCATGGCAACCGTCTTTTCCGCAGGGCACGCACTCGCGTTCGTCCTGAATGACCGTATTCAGCCCGAATCGCTGAATACCGCTTCGCGCGGGGTAGGGAGTGAGGGGGCCGCTCTTGTCAAAAGAAAGTCCCTCTGCGGCCTCGTTATCCCATGGCCCCCAGTCAAAGGCCCCGCTGGGGCCAAAGAGCGCCACAACGGGAGTGCCCACGGCCGCGGCTATGTGCATGGGCGCCGAGTCCACGCCAAAGAAGAAGGCCGCGAGCCTTGAGAGAACGCCGAGGCCCTTGAGGCTTATTAGACCCGCGAGGTCTACTGCCTCTTTTTTCATTAACCGCTCTATCTCGCGGGCCATGGCCATCTCGCGCGCCTCGGGCCCTGATGTTATGACAACAGGCAGTCCCTTCTCTACGATGCTATCGAGCACTCGCGCCATGAGCGCCGGTGACGGGCACTTGAAGAGCCACCTCGATACAGGGTGAACGTGCACAAAGGGCCTTCCGGCTATAAGCCCCTCTTGTTCCAATATGGCGCTTACCTCTACCTCGTCTTCTTGGGAAGTAAAAAAATCCACCCTAAGGTCCCTTGTATCGATTCCAAAGGGCCGGAGCACCGAGAGATTGCGAAGGACCGTATGCGTCATGGGCGGAGGCACTGGCGCCCTCTGCGTGTAGAAGTAGGCCTTTCCCGGAAAACCCCTGCCAGAGGGGTCAGGCCCCAGGCGGAACCTCGCGCCGGAGAGGAGGCCCGTAAAGGCCGCGCGGTCGCCGCCCGTAAGATCCACTGTCATGTCAAAGCCCCTGGCCCGGAGTCTCTTTATGAACCCAAGGCTTGCGCGCACCTTGCCCCTGCCGCCCCCGCCCCGCTCCATGATAATCACCTCGTCAACAAGGGGATTACGGGTAAGCATATCAGAGGTCCCAGGGTTCACAAGGGCGCTTATGCGCGCGCCGGGAAAGGTCTCGCTGAGCGCCCTTATGGCAGGAACCGTAAGAAGCACGTCACCGATGTTGCGGAGCTTTATTACGAGTATCTTCCCAATGCCGCTAAACTCTCGCACTCGCCCCTACCCTCCGCGCCTTGACCGCTCTCTTGTCATGACCCTCAGTTTCCTGTACTTCTCGTAGGTATAGTAGGCATAAAGCCAGGAGAGCACAAGGCCTGTCTTGCCTTCGAGCACGCCGCCGCGAAGGAAAAACATCTTTATAAAGGTAAAGGGCGGGCGAAGCACCATGTCCGCGGCCCCGGTGGTCCGGCCTTCCTTCATCATCTCCTCCGCCGCAAGGCGCGAGTACCGCTCCATGCGCCTAAGGTAATCTTCGACGCCAGAGTATGTCCTGTGGATGAGGGGCGTTCTGAGTCTCTCCGTCGGCCCATCAACCACAACCGCCTCGTGAACGGCGCGCTCGGAAAACCTCCCCGCGTCTTGCCTGTAGAGCCTCAGGTTATAATCAGGATACCACCCGCAGCGGCGCACCCATTTATCGCCGAAAAAATTCTTTCTCGGCACATAATACCCAAGAGCCCCGCCGCGCTCAAGCACGCGCCCTATCTCCTCGCCCAGGCCCGGAGCGGCCCGCTCATCGGCGTCGATATTGAATATCCACTCATTACGAGCCCTCGACTGGCAGAGGTTCTTCTGCGCGCCAAAGCCCAGCCAGTCATCCGTAAAGACCTCTGCCCCAAGGTCGCGGCATATCTCTCTGGTCCTGTCCGTGCTCCCCGAATCAGAGACGATTATCTCGTCTGCCCACCCCGCCACGCTCTCAAGGCAGGCCTTGATATTGGCCTCCTCGTTAAGGGTGATTATGGTTATTGTAATCTTTTTCATGGGCCAAAGGGGGTATGCCTAAAGGGCGGGCGCCTTTTCACGGGCCCGGCCCGGCAGGGGGATAAGGGGACAACTTCAAACCAAATGGGGGCGGAGTGTCTTAAGACAGGTGAGACGCTGAGGGGTCAGTTATCCCCCTCAACCTTCTCGGCCTCGTCTACAATCATTACGGGGATGCCGTCCTTTATGGGATATACAAGCGAGCAGTGCTCGCAGACTATGCCGTCGCCCTTTTTATCCAACTTGACCCCGCCCTTGCACTCCGGACACGCGAGTATCTCCAGTAACTCCCTGTCAATCGCCATCTCTTCCTCCAGAAATAAAAACTCCTTACTTTCTTTTTAGAAAAAAGAAAGTTTTTTGATGGCGTGGCATGACATAGTGGTTTGATATGCCCTCTCATCGAGAACCAATATCTGCCTCAGAGACACCACGCCAAAGAAAACCTCCCGCTTTCTTTTGGAAAAAAGAAAGCGGGGCAAAGAAAACCAATAGGGGACAATCATCCCCCCGCTTTTGCCACACCACGTACCCCCGGGGTCGTAGTCGTAGGGTGGGCACTGCCCACCAAAAAAAACGGGGCAAAGAAAACCAATAAGGAGACAATCATCCCCCCGCTTTTGCCCCACCGCGCGCCCCGGGGGCAATCAGGGCCGAAACATGGAAATTTTATCACGAAACAAGGCTTGATTCCGCAAAAAAAACCTTTATCAGAGCTCCTCCATCGACTCGCCGGCCATGGGCTTTGCGTGGCCCCCCATCTTCACAAAGGCCGCCCCGCCTATCATGCTCACGCAGACCATTACAGCGTACCATATAAGAGACAATGATATGGCCTGCTCCTTTGTGGCCCCAACCATGGTGAATAGATAGACAAAGGCCCCCTCCCTCAGCCCGAGCCCGCCAACGGATATGGGGACCATGGAAAAGACCGTGGCAAGGGGGATAAAAAAGAAAAAATAGGCAAGACGCACCTCTATGCCAAGGCTCTGGGCAAGGATGTAATAGCCCACTATTACGCCTGCCTGCACTATAAAGGAGATAAGGAGTATCTTTACAAGGATGTCCCTGTGCCCCTTGTAGGCCATGAGCGTTCTGTAAAGTTCGTCTATCTTCTTGTTGATTCCGTAAAAATGTATCTTCGCCAGTATCCTCATGGCCCAACTGTGCAGAGGACCCACCCAGATGACAAGGCTCGCTCCCGTGTACCCCCCCACAAGAAAAAAGAAGAAACCCGGAAGGGACGTGCCCTTTATGAGCGGATAGCCGAGTATGAGCGCGATGGTCGTGATGATGATAAGGGCCGAGAACCCCGAGTACCTGTCCATGAAGATGGAGGCAACGCTCACATGTCCCCTCCTCGACTCCCTGTAGAGGTAAAGCCCCTTTATGATGTCGCCGCCCACCATGGTGGGAAGAAAATTATTAAAGAACATGCCTATGAAGTATATGGCAAGGAGTTTCCTGTATGGCACGTCTATGTCTTTTTTGAGGATAATGGACCACCGGAAGGCCGAGATAGCCTGAAGACAGATGAAGAAGACGGCCACAAAGAGTATGGCATAGGGGCTCACTGTGCGTAGATCGTGCCAGAAGAGCGTTGTGTCCATGTGGCTGAAGAGGAAGTATAGTATGCCTCCGCTTACAACAAACTTTATAAGCGTAGTGAGAATCTTCTTTATCATCGGCCAAGGACCTTCTTGACAAAGAATATGGGCTTTTTCTGCGACTCGTGGTACACGCGGGCGAGCATCTCGCCAAGGAGCCCCATGACCACCAGTTGAACGCCGAGGATGATGCAGAGGACGGCGAGGAGGAGAAGAGGCCGGCCCCCTATGTCGTGCCCGAGGATTATCTTCTCAAAGGCGAGGTAAAAGGAGATGCCCCCGCCTATGAAACCGAGGATAAGCCCCAGGGGCCCGAAGGCCTGTATGGGCCGCGTGGAAAAACTCTGGAGAAACTTCACGGTAATAAGGTCAAGAAGCACGCGCAGGGTGCGGGAAATGCCGTACTTGGAGCGACCGAACTTTCTCTCGTGGTGTGTTGTCTCCACCTCTGTTATGCTGGCCCCCACCCAGCTTGCCATGGCGGGTATGAAGCGGTGCATCTCTCCATATAGACGAACGTTCTTTATGACCTCGCTCCTGTAGGCCTTGAGCGTGCACCCATAGTCATGGAGATGAACGCCCGTAACCCATGATATGAGACGATTCGCTATGATGGAGGGAAGGCGCCTCGATATAAAGGGGTCTTTCCTGTCCTTCCTCCACCCGCTCACAATGTCATAATCCTTTATCTTCTCAAGCATGTGAGGGATGTCCACGGGGTCGTTCTGAAGATCGCCGTCCATGGTGATGATAATATCGCCCTCTGCGTACTCAATGCCCGCGGCCATGGCCGCGGTCTGGCCGAAGTTGCGCCTGAAGGAGACTACCACCACGTTATCGTCATCTTTCTGTATCTCCTCAAGCACGCCGAGGGTCTTGTCTTTACTGCCGTCGTCCACAAAGACTATCTCGTACTTCCGGCCCGTCTTGTCCATCACTTCCTTTATGCCCCTGTAAAGAAGCGTTACGTTCTTTTCCTCTTCATAGAGGGGCACAACAATGGATACAGACTCTGCCCTTGAATCTTTTTTTTCTCTCTCTTCGCTCAATGTCTTCCTCTTTATCATGGAAACTCTGAATCAACCAGACCTTATCAAGCCGCCCGCTCCGCCTCCGCGGCCATGCCGCCGGAGCAGAGTGTTACTCAGAACTTGTTTTGCCTTCGACTCCTCTCCTTCAGCCCCTTGAAACCATAGCACCTGAAGAGGGAGAACCGCTTAAGGAGCCTGCCCTTGTAGTATATGGGAAAAAGCGTTTTTTTGCACCCCTCAAAGGCCAGGGCTGTCTCCTCCTTTAGCCCGGCGTCGCCGCCCTTTACATATAGCGCATCCCGGCCCTTTAGCCCCGAGAGGCCGGGCCAGAGGTCGTACTGGTTCATCCGTCTTGTGCCAGTGTCAATGTTGTATGTAACGGGCCGGCCCTCTGTATAAAAGGCAAGTTCGCTCGTTATCTGATAGGTATCGCTCATGATGAAGACAGGGCGCTTCTTTCTTCTCCCTCTCTCCATCTCCCCTCTTACAGCGGATACCTTCTGCCCCAGTTCCTCCCAGGCCGTAACCCTGTTGTATGGCGGACCCCAGAGGATATTTGGCGCCCCAAGGGGTTCGATAAGCCAGGGACAATAGGCTATGACCGTGCCCACCATGCCAATGTACACGGCAAGGACAGCAACCACGGCAAGGGCCTTTCTCTTGCCCCTCATGCCCCGGAGGCGCGCGCGCCCCCAAACTTCATGAAAGGCCCAGACACAGGCCGGAAGCGCCGTGACATAGGCCGCGATGGCCCAGTTGGCCTGCACTTTACCATGAAACCCCGCGAAAAGGAAAAAGAAAAACACAAATGCCGAGGCAAGGAATGTAAAGCGGTAAGGCCCTGTACCATTTCCAAAACCTCGCCCAAAGCCCCTGCGCCCGCACCTGTAAACCCCGTAGGCAAAGCCGATAAAGAGTAGCGGCGTGAATAAACCCGCCTGTGAGCCAAGAAAATCAAGGGGCTCCTTGAGCGAAAAAGCCGCGTCGCCAAGATGGGCCTGACCCATGGTGTGACGGAAGGTAACGCCACCATTGGCAAAGTTCCAGATAAAGACGGGCAAGGAGAGGACGGTAGTGATAATGCCCGCCACATAGGGCCCGGGCCTCCGAAGCCACGCCCTGTCCTCCCGCGAAGAGACAATATAAAGAAATAGCACGGGGTATATGAGGACCATGGTGTACTTACTGAGAAAGCCAAAGCCCGCCATGAGGCCCGCTGTGCCCCAGTGCCCCATACTCCCTGTCTTAAAGGCCCGCATGAAGAAAAAGACCGCGCCTGCCCAGAAAAAGACAAAGGGCACGTCCGTTGTCATTAGCACGGAACCCACGGAGAGGAGCGGTGTAATGATGGAAAGCAGGGCCGCGTAAAAACCCGTCTTCTCTTCCCCCGTGAGCTCCCTGCCAATGAGATATATGAAGTACGTCCCGCCAGCGGCAAATACAACGGCGCCAAGGCGCACGCCAAGCTCGGTGCTCCCGAATATGGCCGTGAAAAAGGCGATAATATAGGCAACGCCAGGGCCCTTGCTGTAATAACTCAGGGCAAGCCGCCGCGACCACTCCCAGTAATGGGCCTCATCAGGAGAGAGGTCAAAGGGCGAGTACACAATGTAGAGGATACGCAGTAGAGAGACGACTGCGAGAATAATAATGAGTTTTCTATTATACTTCAAAGAGAAGGACCTCCTTACTTTCTTTTAGAAACAAGAAAGTAAGACAAAGAAAACCAATTCCAATGGCCTTCCGGCCATTGGAAAAAACTTGTAGATGGGTAGAACGGAACGTAACCCATCAAAAATCAACTTTCATGGCCTTTTTCAGGCCGCGAAGCCCTTTTTTGTCCACTTCGTAGAACAAAAAACCAAAGAACGCGCCAAGCACTGCCCCGCCAAGTACATCAAGGGGGTAATGAACACCAACGTATACCCTTGAGTAGGCTATGGCCGCGGCCACTATAAGAAAAAAGGGAGTGTATTTCCTGTACCTCAGGCTCAGAAAGACCATGGCCGCGAAGATGTTCGTCGCGTGTCCCGATGGAAAGGAATATGAGCCCCCACAACCCACAAGGAGCCTTACGCCCTCAAGGGCATGGCAGGGCCTGACCCTCGCGAAAACCTCCTTTAACTGCATGGCGACAAAATCGCTTGCAAAAACAGTAATGGCCACAAAGACCAGGGCCCGTATATCTGACTTTTTTCCCCTCAGGAGCACGATGACGATAATCACCACGCCAAGGGCGATAAAGTGGCTCTTGTCCGTGATAAAGGGCATGACCACGTCGAGCACGCTCGAAGTAAGCCCGCTGTTAAGGGCCCTGAAGAGACCTGTATCAAGGCCCGCCCCCCAGCCCATCAGCCCTTTTCTCCCTTTAATACTATGGTCTTGTTTCCCGCGCCAACGCCTACAGCACTCCTTCGCGGCAGGACGCCAAGGTCCTTTACGGCCCTGAGGACTTCCTCCACGGTTATCCCGCTCATGCAGAGGGGGTCCGCGCATTTTTTCCTGAAGCAGGGACTGCATGACAGGTCCTTACGGACCACTATATGGCCCTCCCCAAAGGGACCGGTGCGCCACGGCGCAGTTGGCCCGAAGAGGGCCACAACGGGCGTGCCCGCGGCAACGGCTATGTGCATGGGGCCCGAGTCAAGGGTCACGCAGAACCTCGCAAGTCTCATAAGGGCCGCGAGGCCCGTAAGGTCCACCCGCCCGGCAAGGTTATGGGCCGCTGGGCCAATGCCCCGTTTTATCCTCTCCACTACGCCCCTGTCGGCCGCGCTCCCAACGATTACGACGCTAAGGCCATGACGCGTTGTGAGGATACGCCCAAGTTCCGTGAACCTCTCGTCATCCCAGAGTTTTTTCTTCCACCTCGACCTCACGACCATGACGAAAAAGGGGCTCTCAACCCCTACATCTTCCCCTCCCATACCAAGGCCCGCCTCAAAAAGGGCCCCGCGGGCCTTTTCCATGGACTCTGGGCTCACAAAGAGAGGATACTCCACGTCTTGGGCCTCTACAGCGGCAGTCTCTGTTGTCCCTTCCTCCCCTTCTTTCATGGCCGCGCGCACAAGGTCAAGGTAACGGAGTACGGCGTGACGCTCGGGGTCATAGGCAGGGGCCTTCTCGCTGAGCGCGAGGTGGCTGAGTTCTCGCGAGTTGGCAAAGCCAATGACGCGCCTCCCGCGCGCGGCTATGGCCCAGAGCG
This sequence comes from uncultured Thermodesulfobacteriota bacterium, assembly GCA_964472295.1. Lineage (GTDB taxonomy): Bacteria > Desulfobacterota > GWC2-55-46 > GWC2-55-46 > JADFVP01 > JAJRZX01. Next base: position 34,236 of record CAYYJQ010000005.1, read on the forward strand.
CGCTCTTGAAGAGGCCCTGAAAGTCCATTACAAGGTCGTAATGCCGGCCAGCGAGCCAGCGGGCCGTGCGGAGGTTGGTCCTGCTCTCGCGCGTCCAGCCCCGTCTCTCAACGACGATGAGATTGTCTATGAGGGGGTTGCCGCGAAGCACCGAGGCCGATGGCCTCTCCACGAGCCAGTCTATCTCGGGCCTTACGCCATCCGCGCCGGCGCGTCTCTCAAGGGCGGCCCGAAGTGCCCGGAGCGCCGGAAGGGTCTGCACCACGTCGCCTATGGACGAGAGTTTTATTATGAGGACCTTTATTATTTTTTTATCGCTCCCCTCAACCACTGCCTCACTCCATCTCCAGAGGCCCAAGAGGGCCCTCACCGGAGAGTATCCACTCAACGGCCTCGGCAAGGTCCGCTGCCACGAAGTCAAGGTCTGAGAGCCCCCGGCCGTCCCCGCCAAAGCCGAGGTGCCCCTCTAATCCCCCACTGCCCTGCCGTATCTCCTCAAGGGCCAGAGGACCGTAGCCCGTAAGCACGAGGACGCGCCTCATGCCCGCGCGCCTTGCAAGTTCCATGTCCGAGACCTTGTCGCCCACCATGACAGAGCGCGAGAGGTCTACCCTGTGAACACGCGCCGCCTCAATAACGAGTTTTGTCCCTGGTTTTCTGCACTCGCAGTCCTCATCCGGCCTGTGCGGGCAGTAAAAGAGGCCGTCCGTATGGGCGCCACGCTCCTGCAAGAGGGCATCGAGACGCCTGTTAACGGCCGCGAGCCCGGCCTCGCCGTAATAACCCCGCCCTATGCCCGACTGGTTCGTAAGGACTATTACAGGAAAACCCCTTATATTAAGCCGCCTTATGGCCTCTGCCGCGCCATCGACAAGGACCACGTCAGCCGGGTCCCCGATATAACCCCTGTCCTCGTTTATGGTGCCGTCGCGGTCAAGAAAGACGGCAGGCCGCAAGGCAGTGTTTTTTTTCTGCTCTTCGTCCATTATTACTTTTTTAACCTTAAAAATTCCAGCGCCGCGGCGCATACATCATCCACTGTGACAGCGTCCATGCAATCCATGTGGCCAAACCTGCAAACCCTGTCAAAGCAGGGACTGCAGGTGGTTTTTTTTATTATAACGCGCGTCTTCGGCCCGGTGGGGCCTGTAAGGTCAGGGTCCGTGGAACCAAAGACAGCAACCGTGGGCACACCGAGGGCCGAGGCCATGTGCATGGCCCCTGAGTCGTTTGTAATGAAAAGACTAAGTCCCTTCATCAGGGCCATGCACTCGCGGAGCGTTGTCCTGCCCGCAAGGTTCAGGACCATGGGGACCCTGTCCTTTATTCCATTATAAACCCCTTTTGCGGCCTCCCTGTCGCCGGGACCACCGAAGATGAGCGGCGTTGCGCCCGCTTCCTCTGATAACCTCCAGAGCGCATTTGCGAACCTCTCCCCGCCCCATCTCTTCGCCGGCCCATAGGCCGCCCCCGGAGCCGCCCCTATGAGCGCTGAGCCCGGCCTTATGCCCGCTTTACCCAGTATCTCCCCTGCCCGCTTCTCGTCTCTTTCACCTATGTAGAGCCTCGGCAGAGGCCTCTTTCCGGCCTCGCCGCGCCAGCCAAGGGACCTTATGATATTAAGGTAATACTCAATATGATGGAGCCGCTTCGCCTCTTCAGTAAAGCCCACGGCCTGCGTAAGGAGCCCGGAACGCATGTCCCGGCCATAACCTACACGCTCCGGGATGCGCGAGATAAAAGAGATAAAGGCCGCGTCAAAGGCGTTCTGAAAGAGAACGGCAAGGTCAAACCTCCTCTTCCTGAGGTGTCCGGCAAGGCGGAACCTCCCCCGCATGCTCCGAAAGTCCTCGCTGTACTCCATGATATGCGCCACGGCAGGGTTCTCTTCATAAATGGGAACCACCGTCTTTCTTGCAAGGACCGTTATCTCTGAACCCGGATATAGCCCCTTAAGGGCCTCAAGGGCCGGAAGGCTCATCACCGCGTCGCCAACCCAGTTGGGAACGCGCACAAGTATCCTCTTTGTCTCCTCCATGTCTCCCGCCAACTTCTGAACGCGGCCTGCCCATAAACCCCGCGAATTTAATCTTGTATTATATTATAAAGGTCCTATATATGCTATATTTATAAACAAAAGAAGATAAGATAAGAAAAAAGGAGGAGGAGAGAGGGGGAGAAAGAGGGAAAGAGATGTATGATGGGTGGGCACTGCCCACCAAAAGAAA
>CAYYJQ010000005.1:36563-75770 GCA_964472295.1 uncultured Thermodesulfobacteriota bacterium
GGGGAGAAAGAGGGAAAGAGATGTATGATGGGTGGGCACTGCCCACCAAAAGAAAGCAAGGCAAAGAAAACCAATAGGGAAAATCACGATACAATGAACGAGGATTTAATAAAAAAGGTCTCGGAAGAACTCAGCGAGTCTCTTGTGGGCGGCATTATATCGAAGATAGACCAGCCCGGGCCCCGGCACATCGTGCTCCGCGTCTTCAGGCATGGCCGGACACGGATGCTCCTTGTCTCAACGCTCGCGCCCCATGAGCGCCTGCACCTTACGGACACAAAGGCCCCAAACCCCATGAACCCGCCGAGGTTCTGCGCACTCCTGCGGAGCAGGATAAGGGGCGCGCGCATAGCGGCCATAAGAAAGGCGCCCCATGAGCGTATCGTGGAGATAGACCTGCTGAAAAAGGCTGGTGAGGGGGACAGCGGGACAATGCGGGCCTTTACCCTGCGCGTCGAGCTTACTGGCAGGTCCTCGAATATCATACTCCTTAATGAAAAAGGCCTTGTCGTGGACGCCCTCAGGCACTTCGACCCCGGCCTTAGCCCAAGGGGTGTCATGCCCGGCCTGGCACTTGCATCCCTGCCGGAAAGAAAGGCTGTGCCCCATGGAGAAGAAGGTATTGGGGGCGCACTACCCGAAAAACAAGAAACTGAGTCATGGAACGAGTACGCCGCGCGTGTATACACCGGGCTAACGGGCGACGAGACAGAGACGGCCTACAGGCGCGAACTCAGGCGGGTTATAGAGAAGGCCGTGAAAAAGACGCGAAAAAAGATAAGAAACCTTGAGTCTGACAGGGCAAGGGCCCTTGTGGGCGTGGAACTTACGCACCTTGGCGAGTTGATACTGCCAAACATGGGACAAATAAGGCGCGGGGCGAGAGAGGCCCGTGTCATGGACTACACAACAACGCCGCCCGTAGAGGTACGCGTGACCCTTGATGAAAAATTAGGCCCCCGCGAGAACGCCGAGCAATACTTCAAGAAGGCCAAAAAGGCAAGACGCGCCCTTAAGATGCTCGCCCTTCGCATCCCGGCTACAGAGGCCGGACTTGAAGACATCCTGAGCCTCGGCCATGACCTTGATAGGGCACGCGGCGTGGAAGAACTGGGCAGGGTGGAGGAGGCCCTTATAAAGGCCGGGTACATGAGGCCAGAAGAGGGCCGCGAAAGGGGTAAGGCCAGGGCCCCCGGTCATGGGAGGGGCGGCGCCGCGTCCAAGGGACCGGTTAAAAAATTCAAGTCCAGCGAGGGTCTCTTGATACTCCTTGGCAGGAATGCCCGTGGAAACGACCTCATCGTGAAAAAAGAGGCATCAAGAGGGGACATCTGGCTTCACGCAAAGGACGCGGCAGGCTCTCATGCGCTCATAAAGACAGGCGGCAGGGATATATCGAATTTTCAGGCCACCCTTCGCGAGGCCGCCTCTCTTGCGGCCTGGCACTCAAAGGCGCGGGCGCAGAAAAAGGCCGAGGTCCTGTACACAGACGTAAAACACGTGACCAAACCCGTTGGCGCGAAACCGGGCATGGTGAGGGTGAGGGAATTCAGGGTAATACTCGTTGAGCCCAAAGAACGAGAAAAATAAGATTTTTTTATTGGTTTTCTTTGCCCCGCTTTCTTTTTTCCAAAAGAAAGCGGGAGGTTTTCTTTGACAAACTTACTCTCGAGGTAGATATGATTTGTTGACTTTGATGCCCATTAAATCAAGACGGAGAGAGCAACCCCTTTGAAAAACTTTCTTTTTTCTAAAAGAAAGTGGAATTTTTTAAATGCGGCCAGAGGCCGCTTCTTTCTCCTGCCTTCTATCCTCTTTCTTGCGGGCTCTGCCCGCTTCTCTCTCTTTTTCTCTTTCTCTTTCTTTCTCTCCTCCCCCTCCCCTCTGCTTTTTCCTGCCCTCTTCTCATACGTCCAGCACCACTCGTGCCGTCCATTTCTTGTCAGCGTCTTTTTGAAGGCTGAACTGGTGCATGGTAACGGCCTTTACATCGGCGCGGAGGTTTTTTAAGTTCTCAACATGCGTTCCCGCGGCCCGGGCAGTTAAGATGAATTCGCCGCCTTCCTTTGAAATTTCCGCCTCCTCGACGCAGAGAATGAGTCCTTGCCTGTCCTTTAGATAGACGAGTTCAGAGAGAAAATCAAATAGGAGGAGGTCAAGTTCAGGGGCCTTGACTGTAAAGCCAAGCCTCTCTTCCGGCTCAATATCTGAAATATCCTCAACCATGGCCCCTGCGAGGGCGTCCGCCGCGGACCTGAAGACCTCCGAGAGGCTTGCTCCCTGGGCATCGAAGGCAACGTCCGATATGGCAATGTCATCAAGGTATCTATAGGGCATGGACCTATCCCTTTATATTTCCTATAGGCAGTAGGCGCGCCACGCGCCTGCTGAGCCCAGCGAGTTCCGTTGCCTCTGCCACGGCGTCAATGTCTTTATACGCCGCGCCCGCCTCCTCGGCAAGGCCGCTATTCGATACGCTCCTGACGTATATGCCCCTGTGCTCCATCTCGCTCCTGAGTTTATCTCCCCTGAAGGTCTTTTTGGCGCGGCGCCTGCTCATGGTCCTGCCGCTCCCATGGGCCGTGGTAAAGAAGGCATCGCTTCCGCTCTCCATGCCAACGAGGAGGTAAGACCCTGTCTCCATGCTCCCGCCTATTATGACGGGCTGTCCCACGCCTCTGTATTTATCGGGCAGGCCCGCCATGCCCGGCGCGAAGGCCCTTGTGGCGCCCTTTCTATGTACAAGGACCTCTCGTTCCCGGCCATTCACCATGTGGCGCTCGAGTTTTGCCGTGTTGTGCGTCACGTCATAGACCATGTCCATGCCAAGGTCCCTCGGAGATTTATTGAAGACCTCGGAAAAGACCTCGCGCACCCGGTGCAGTATTACCTGCCTATTTGCAAAGGCCATGTTAACGGCGCACTTCATGGCAGAGAAGTAGTCCTGCCCCTCTCTTGATGTGAAGGGCGCGGAGGCGAGTTCCCTGTCAAGGACCTTTATGTGGTACTTCTTCTCCATGACCGAGAGAAAGAGGCGAAGGTAGTCTGTAGCCACCTGGTGGCCAAAGCCCCGGCTCCCGCAGTGGAACATGACAACCACCTGCTCTGGTATTGTGAGGCCAAAGGCCCGGGCCGCAGTCTCGTCAAGGACGTTCCCGGGCCTTACTACCTGAATTTCGCAGTAATGGTTGCCGGAGCCAAGGGTGCCTATCTGGTCGATGCCCCTCTTTATGGCCTTTTCGCTTACCCTGGAGGCATCGGCGCCCTCGAAACAGCCCTGCTCTTCAGTGAGTTCAAGGTCTTCCGGCCAGCCATATCCCTGCTCAACGGCCCACCTTGCGCCGCGCTCGAGGACCTCCCTGAAGTCCTTTCGTGATGGGTGCACGAAGCCCTTGCAGGCTACCCCCGCGGGTATGCGCCGGAAGAGGGAATCGACGAGTTCTCGAAGGCGGGGTTTAACCTCGTCATGGGTGAGATTCGTGAGAACAAGCCTCATGCCGCAGTTTATGTCAAAGCCAATGCCCCCTGGAGAGATGACGCCCTTTTCAGGGTCCATGGCCGCAAGGCCCCCTATGGGAAAGCCATAGCCCCAGTGGCCGTCGGGCATACAAAAGGCGTATCTCAATATGCCCGGCAGGCAGGCCACGTTTGTTATCTGGTCGATTACGCCCTCGTCCATGGCAGTGATGAGACTTTCAGTGGCATAGATGCGCGCCGGGACGAGCATTCCGGCCTTGTATGAGACGGGTATCTCCCAGATGGTATGGGAAATCCTCTTGAGGGCCTCTGGAAGGGGCATGGACGCGCCTCCGTGGATAAGGGGTATTCATATGGACAGGATTACCCCTATTATACCCCTCTTTTTTCTGGAAAGGGAAATAAAACATGTTGGTTTTTCGCAACGCTCTACCCAACCTATGTAGCTTCACCCAAAAAGACGGAGAAAAAAGATAAGATTTTTTACTTTCTTTTAGGGGAAAGTCTGATTAATTCAGACTTTCCCTAACTTATCGTCTTCTTCATTGCTGTAACGGGGGGGTTGCGCAAAGCGCAACCCCCCCGTTACAGGCCGTCTCTTTACATGCCGCTCTGGTAGATTACTTTACCTATAAAGAAGGGTCCCATTCGTTCGATGTACGTCGATGTCTGCACGGTCTTTCTCATAGTCTCGACGAGGCGCGAGAGGGGGAAGAGGTCTTTACCGATGAGTCCTATGGTAAAGTCGTTGTCGTTCCTGTCGAGACCGAAGGAGGCGAGCCTCAGGTCGTGGCCGAGGTCGGCCTTTCCGAAGGCGCGTCCAATGATGCCGTGTTCACGGAGGATTGAGCCCTGCTCGCGGGGCGGGAGGAGCGCAAATTCTCCTGTGCGCTTAAGGGGGTAGTACACAGCCCAGGGCCATTCTTTTGTGCGAGCCACGCGGCGCGAACGGTGTATGAGCCAGTCCTCGAGGTCTTCCTCGTGTCCAAGGGAGTAGGTCCTGCCGAACATGGTGTAACGGTGGCGCGGCCTTAGCGCGGCAAATGAACTACCCACGATAAATTCGCGAAGCGTGCCTGTAAAGAAACCCGGGTCTTCGCTCATGGTCAGGAGTCCCACGCCCCTGGGGTCGTTTATGTCGGCGTAAAGCACGGCCTCGATGCCTGATTTTTCAAGGTCCGCTACAAGGGGGGCAGAGTCTTTGCTCCCCGTGAAGACGAGTAACTGCATGAAGAGGCGCCTGTCGAGGCGCTGCGGTGCGCCGTCTTTTGTGGGCGCGCCCTTTTCCGCGGTGTCTGTAAGTTTCTCAAGGTCCATGTCCATATATTATTCCTCTCTTCAGAAAAATATTCCGGGGTGAGGCGGCACGCCTCAACCCGGATTTTTTGTTATTTCCAGCGGCCCGGCGGGCCGCTGGTATTGGTTTTCTTTGCGTCCCTTTCTTTTTTAAAAGAAAGGGACATCTTTTTATAAGCGGGCTTAGCCCGCTTCTTTTTTATGTTCCGTTTTTTGGTGGGCAGTGCCCACCGACTTTGTTGGGTTTCGCTTTGCTCTACCCAACCTACCAGGCTGGTATTGGTTTTCTTTGTCTTACTTTCTTTTTTCTAAAAGAAAGTAAGGAAATCTTCTTTTTACTTTCTCTTTCCCTGCCCCTTCTCAGCCAGCGGCGCGTTTTCTTTTTTTCTCTTCATTGGCCTCTTTAGCGGCCTCGGAGGGCTGGTATGTGCAGAAGGGTTCTTCTTCGAGGTAGTCGCCTGTAAAGGCGAAGGCGCGGGCGCGGCATCCTCCGCAGACGCTCTTGTACTCGCAGTAGCCACACCTGCCCTTGTAGTCGTCCCAGCCGCGCATTTCCTGAAAGACCTTTGAGGTGTCCCAGATTTCGCTGAAGGGCTGCTTGCGAACGTCTCCGCACTCTTCTTCAAGAAAACCGCATATCTGCACCTTGCCGGTGTGAGAGATGAAGGCAAAGGATTGCCCGCCCATGCAGCCCTTGCTCATGGCGTCGAGGCCGTGTGTCTCGCGCGTCACCTTGATGCCCTTTTCCTTCTCTTTCTGGCGGAATATGCGGTAGTAATGGGGCGCGCAGGTGGGCTTGAACTGAAGCGGCACCTTGTCTCTCATATCATAGAACCACGAGAGGGTCTTCTCATAGTCCTCGGGGGAAATTTCCTGGTCCTTGAGGGTAGAGCCCCTGCCTGTGGGCACAAGGAGGAAGGGGTGGTGCGCCTTTGCGCCAAGGCTTATGACGAGTTTCAGGATGTCGGGGAGTTCCTTGAGGTTGTGTTTTGTGATGGTGGTGTTGACCTGGAAATCAAGGCCCACTTTCTTGCAGTTCTCAATGGCCTTCATGACTGTGTCAAAGGCCCCCTCGACGCGGCGGAAGTTATCGTGGGTCTCGGCGGTGGCGCCGTCTATGGAGAAACTCACGCGCTGAATGCCGGAGTCAAGTATCTTCCTTGCCGTCTCCTCGGTGACATATGTGCCGCATGGGGCCATGACCATGCGCAGGCCGAGGTCCGTGCCGTAACGCGCCAGTTCGAAGATGTCGTCACGGAGCATGGGCTCGCCGCCTGTCATTATGATAATGGGGTTAGAAAATGACGCCACGTTATCGAGGACGGCCTTGCACTCGGCGGTGTTGAGTTCGTTCTTGTATTTGCCGAAGCGCGCGGCGGCGCGGCAGTGGACGCAGTTGAGGTTGCAGGTGCGCGTCATTTCCCAGGCTATGAGCCTTGGAAGCCACTTCCTGCCCCCTGATTTATCGGTCCTGCCGTCATGGCCGTCGCGGTTCGCGGGATGGGCGCCCGGGTGTCCGCCGGGATGCCCTCCTCCGGGGTGACCGTGCCCGGCGCCTCCTTTTGCCTGGTGCATAAGTTCTTCTCCTTATCTTGAATTACAGCCTTTAGGGCGTTTTTTATACTTACTTTTTATATTTTACCATAAATTCATGCTCTTAGCCTGAAAACCGCCTACAGAAAAGTCTGATTAATTCAGACCTTTCTGATTCACGGGGAAGTGTTGCCTTTTTTTCGACGGCTTACACTTGCCAACAATTTGATGTCACTTGCCAAGGACCCTTGCCGCTTCTTTCGCGAAGTAGGTAAGTATCATCTCCGCGCCGGCGCGTTTTATGGAGACGAGGCTCTCGAGCATGGCGGCCTCGCCGTCGAGCCAGCCTTTTTCAGCGGCGGCCTTTATCATGGAGAACTCGCCGCTTACGTTATAGGCGGCCATTGGGTATCCATAGGCGTCTTTTACGCGGCGGATGATGTCAAGGTAGGGGAGCGCTGGTTTTACCATGATGATGTCCGCGCCCTCGTCTATGTCGAGGCCAGCCTCCCGAAGGGCCTCTTCGGCGTTTGCAGGGTCCATCTGGTAGGTCTTCCTGTCGCCGAACTGTGGCGGCGACTCGGCGGCATCGCGGAAGGGACCGTAAAAGGCGCTCGAGTACTTTACGGCATAACTCATTATGGGAATGTTGCCAAAGTTGTTCTCGTCAAGGGTCTTCCTTATGGCCGCGACGCGTCCGTCCATCATGTCCGAGGGGGCGACGATGTCGGCTCCCGCCTCTGCGTGGCTCAGGGCCTCCTCGGCAAGGACCCTGAGAGTCGCGTCGTTATCCACGTCTTTATTTTTTATTATCCCGCAGTGGCCGTGCGAGGTGTACTCGCACATGCAGACATCGGTTATTACGAGGAGATCGGGCGCGGCGTCCTTTATGGCGCGGACGGCCTCCTGCACGGGCCCGGCGGGGTCGGATGCCGTGGAGCCAGTTTCGTCCTTTTCTTCAGGGATGCCAAAGAGTATTACGGCGGGAATGCCAAGGGACTTTACCTCCTGTGCCTCAACGGCGAGTCTGTCCACAGAGAGCTGAAAATGGCCGGGCATGGAGGCAATGGGTTTTTTGAGGTCTTTACCATAACTGATAAAGAGCGGGAGTATGAAGTCCAGGGGCGAGAGGTGTGTCTCTCTTATCATGCTCCTCATGGTCTCGGAGCGCCTTAGCCTGCGTGGCCTGTATTGGGGAAAGTTCATGGGTTTTGCCTCGCTGTTTGTGTTTTTTGGTGGGCAGTGCCCACCCTACGACTCTTTTTTGATGGGTTACGCTCCGCTCCACCCATCCTACAGGTCTGGTGGGCGCAGCCCACAAGTTTTTCCAGCGGGCGAAGCCCGCTGGCATTAATTTTCTTTGTCTTACTTTCTTTTCTAAAAGAAAGTAAGGAAATTTTTTTGCTTTTGGCGGGCAAAGCCCGCCTCAATCCCCCTCTTTCTTTACTTCTTTTTTGGCGGGCGAAGCCCGCCCCAACCCATCCCTTGTTTTTATTCTTTCTTGAAGAATTCTTCTATTGCCGAGGCCAGCGTTGGAATTGTATAGTCTTCTGGCATTATATCCACTCTGAGGCCTTTTTTCTCCGCTGTATTTGCCGTGATGGGTCCTATGCAGGCAATGCGTGTGTTTTTGTTTATGCGTTCAACCTCGTTTTTCTTGAAGAACCTCATGAAGTTCGTAACTGTCGAGGACGATGTAAAGGTGATTACATCTATCTTGCCTTGAAAGAGTTTTTCTCTCATTTCCGCGGCGTTCTTACGGGGCCGCACGGTACGGTATGCCGGGAGCACGTCTATAATTCCGCCGAGTTTTCTGATTGTCTCCGGGAGTATCTCCCTTGCTTTGAGCGCGCGGGGCAGTATGAACCTCTTTCCCTTAATGCCCCTTCTGCCAAGGGCCTCGATTATGGCCTCTGCCACAAATACCGGCGGCGTAAGGTCCACGCGGATATTGAGTTCCTTGATGGCCTCGGCTGTGCGCGGGCCTATGGCGCAGATGCGGACGCCCTTTAGTTCACGAAGGTCGAGGCCGAGTTTTGTGAGTCTTGCGAAAAAATACTTTACCCCGTTTACGCTCGTGAATATGGCCCAATCATAGGAAGATAGCCTCTTTATGCCCTGGTCAAGGGGTTTCCAGTCAGTTGGCGGCGCAGTGCGTATTGTGGGGTGGCAGAGGGGTATGGCGCCCTTTTTTTCCAGTATCTCCGTAAATTCCCCTGCCTGCCCGGCGGTCCTTGTTACGAGCACGGTGCGGCCAAAGAGCGGCATTGTCTCGAACCAGTTGAAGTCTTCCCTTAATTTGACAACATCGCCAACAACGGTGATGACCGGGGGTTTTGTGCCCTCTTTTTTCGAGAGTCTTACAATGCTCTCCAGTGTTCCGGTGACCACCTTCTGCTGTGGAAGGGTTCCCCAGCGTATGAGCGCCACCGGGGTCTCCGCGGGCCAGCCGTTGGCGCGGAGTTTTTTTGTAATGAGCCCCAGGTTCTTCCACCCCATGAGGAATACAAGCGTGCCGCGCCCCGTGGAGAGACGGTCCCATGCGATGTTCTTCCGTTCTTTAAGGGGGCTCTCCTGCCCGGTGATGAAAGTAACCGACGAGGCAAGGTCGCGGTGCGTAAGGGGGATACCCGCGTAGGCCGGGGCCCCTATGGCCGATGTTACGCCCGGGATTATCTCGAAGGGAATGCCAGCCCTCGAAAGGACCTCGGCCTCCTCGGCGCCACGGCCAAATATAAAGGGGTCGCCTCCCTTGAGCCTTACCACCACGCGGCCCTCTTGCGCCCGCTCTATTATGAGGGCGTTTATCTCGGCCTGAGTTATGGAGCGCTCCGAGCCCTTCTTGCCTACATATATGGTCTCAACGCCTTCTGGCGCGTATTCAAGGAGGCGCGAACTCGCGAGAAAGTCGTATATAACAGAGCCCGCCCGCCCCAGGGCCCGGGCGCCCTTGATTGTAATGAGCCCCGGGTCGCCGGGACCGGCCCCTACAAGATATACCTTGCCCCTGCAGGGCGGATTATGATTTTTAGCCATCTTCTATATTTATACCCCATTAGCATTAAAAAAATAATTATATCAGGATTAGAATAATATTAAAAAAGTTTTTGCGGCCCGGCAGGGGGCGGAGATGATATAATGAACAAAAAAAGACGGAAAAGGTGGTTGAGGCGGGCTTGCCCTGCCAAGGAAAAAAGACTACCTTACTTTCTTTTAAAAAAGAAAGTTTTCTGATTGGGCGGCGATGTCCCTCTGGTTTTCTGTGTCATGTCGCATAGCAGGCACACTTTGCCTATAAGAAAGTAAGATAAAGAAAATTAATGCCAGCGGGCCTGGCCCGCTGGAAAAAGAAACTAAAGAGAATGCCTGCGGGCTGCGCCCGCTGGAAAGTCCCCGCAAATAAAGAGATGATTGACAGGTTAAAGACCATACTTGACGCCCTCTCTTCCGGCGTGCCCGTGCTTACAGTCAACAGCCGCCTCTCCCGCTATCTCCTCACCAGGTTCGAAGGCGCCGAGGTCACCGCCGGACGCACGCTCTGGAAGACCCCAATGGTCATGCCCCTGTCCTCATGGATAACCTCTCTCTGGCAGGAGACACACCCGGCAAAGGCCCTCCTCTCAGAGGCGCGCTCTTTTGCCCTTTGGAAGAAGATTATCCGCTTGGACGCCGCGCTCCAGACAAAGATGATATTCCCCGAGGGCGCCGCGCGCCTTGCCTTCAAGGCCTATGACCTTATAAAAAAATACAATGTCAGCCTCCCAAAAAGCGACCTATACCTTACGGAAGAGGCACGCGCCTTCAAGAGGTGGCTCGGTGAGTACTCTGCCGAGATCAAGCGCCTTGGCTTCACGGACGAGGTCTCGCTTCTGGAAGAGGTGAGCGAACTTGTGCGTAATGGCGGGGGCGTGCTACCTGACAAGATATTTCTTGCGGGTTTTGACGAGGTGACACCTGCCATGGAAGGCCTTATCGCCGCCCTCGGGGGCAGGGGGTGCGGTGTCGAGTTCTGGCCCCAGAGACCGGGTAGCGCATTGCCAGCCCGGGACAGGAGGATCAGGGCCGACGAGATACGTGAGTACCCTGATATGCGCGCCGAGGTGCGCGCCTCGGCAAGGTGGGCGCGAAAAGAGGCCAAGGCCAAAAAAAAAGTCGGCGTAATCGTCCCTCAACTCAATAGATACAGGGTCCTTGTAACAAACGAGTTCTCCGCCGAACTGGACCCCTTGTCCACCATCCCATGGGAGACGGAAAAAGAGGTCTTCAACATTTCCCTTGGCACGCCCCTTGCCCATGAGCCCATAGTGCGCTCGGCCCTTGCGCTCATATCCATTGGCCTTGAAAAAGAAGATGCCCGGGCACTCATTAAATCTCTATCATCACCATATTTCATTACCTGCGAGGCCGAGGGCCTTGGGGTCTCAAGGCTCGGGGCCGGGGTCACGGAGAAAAAAATCCTGTCCATTGGCCTCACCGGCCTGATGAAAGAGGCCATCGACGCGAGCCACCCCATGCCGGAGACCTTTACCGGAAGGCTCGCATCGTGGACAAGGTTCCTTGGGGAAAGGGGTAAAAAGACCCGGGTCCCTTCGGAGTGGGCCGGGTTTTTTGATAATCTCCTAAAGGGCCTGTCGTGGCCATCTCCCAATATTACCCTCACGAGCCGCGAGTACCAGGCCCTCGAGGCATGGCAGGGCCTACTCTCCTCTTTCAGTTCACTTGACGACGTAACGGGGAGACTAACGCGAAAAGAGGCCGTGCGAGAACTCCGCGCCATGGCAGGGGAGACCATTCACCAGCCAGAGTCCGAGGGTGAGCGCCCTGTCGAGGTCCTCGGGCTCCTCGAGGCCGCGGGCATGGACTTTGACGCCCTATGGATACTGGGGGCCCACGAGGACGCCCTCCCCGGAGAGGCCGCGCCAAACCCCTTCATCCCCCTTGAGATACAGAAAAGCGCGGGCCTGCCGCGCTCAACGCCTGAAAAGACGCTGGAGTTCGCCAGAACCGCCCTTTCGAGGCTCATTGAGAGTGCGCCCTCTGTGGTGGCGAGCTTTCCCCGCGTCATGGATGGCAAGGAACTTAGGTCAAGTCCGCTCCTTGGCGCGCCGGGCGGCCTCGCGAAAGACCCCGCGTGCCTTCCAAGTCACAGGCTCAAGGATTCTGTCCATGCCGCCCATGCCGTGGAGGCTGCCACTGACTCCATGAAGGTCCCTCTCAGGGAAGAAGAACTGAAGACAATACGCGGCGGCACGGGCATCATAAAGGAACAATCTGCCTGCCCCTTCAGGGCCTTTGCAATCTACAGGCTCGGGGCAAGGAGCGCGGCCCCGGCGGGGCCGGGCATCGACGCCATGGAACGGGGCTCCCTCGTGCACGAGGCCCTTCAGAACTTCTGGTCTGATGTAAGGGATTCGCGGGGCCTTCACAAGGCCGATGAAGACGGAAGCCTGCCCTCCCTCATAAAAAAAGCCGTGGCCAAGGCCATGGAGAGGTTCGGTAGAGACGCCAGGACGAGGATACCCGCGAAGATGCTCGAACTCGAGTCCGAACGCCTCGAAGGCCTCCTTAAAGAGTGGATGGGGGTGGAACTCTTGAGGGGCGAATTTACTGTAGTGGAGATGGAGAAGAAGCAGGATATAAATGTCGGCGGCCTTACCATAGGGGCCCGCCTCGACCGAGTGGACGAGGTTGAAGGCGGCGCGAAGATAATAATAGACTACAAGACCGGGGTCTGCAAAAAGGACGACTGGCTCCCGGGAAGGCCGCGCGAGCCCCAACTCCTCCTCTATGCCATGGACGGCGGTTTCAATGCCCTGGCCTTTGCGAGCCTGAGGGTCAAGGGAACCCGTTTTGTGGGCATCGGCGAGGCCGACGAGGTCCTGCCGGGAGTAAAGGGCATAGGGAGCGACAAAAAATGGAGGCTCAAGATAGAGGGCGTGGAGAACTGGGCCGACCTCAACGAGAGGTGGCGCGCGTCGCTCATCGCCATTGCCGAAGAGTTCGTAGGGGGCGAGGCCCGCGTGGACCCCAACCCCCTTCTAAAGGACAATGACTTTCCCTGCAAGTACTGCGAACTCGCCATACTCTGCAGGCGGACCGAGCTTGGGCTCTTTGATGACAATGGAAACAACAATGAAGGCTGAGAAGATAAGAGAAGCGCCAGATAGGGACGAACGGCAGAGGGCCCTTGACCCTGCCCGGTCTTTTATCGTGCAGGCCCCGGCCGGCTCCGGGAAGACAACGCTACTTATTCAGCGGTTTTTAAGGCTCCTTGGCCTTGTAAAGAGGCCTGAAGAGATACTTGCCATTACCTTTACGAGAAAGGCCGCCGGGGAGATGCACTGCCGCGTCATGGGGGCGCTTGAGAAGGCCGCTTCCGGCGCGGAACCCCTGGACGACTGTGAAAAAGAGACGCTGGACCTCGCTGAAGAGGCCCTCAAGAGAGACAGGGCAATGGGCTGGAACATACTCGAGAACCCCTCGCGCCTCAGAGTGCAGACCATAGATTCCTTCTCGGCCATGCTTACGCAAAGGACGCCCCTTTTGTCGCGCCTCGGCGCCGAGCCAGCAGTGACCGAACGGCCGCGGCCCCTCTATGAAGAGGCCGCAAGACGCACCCTTGCCCTCATCGAGGAAGAGGGCGGCCTTGGCGAGGCCGTTATGCAGATACTTCGCTATAACAACAACCATGCAGGGGATTTCCTCAAAAAAATAGAGGTAATGCTCGCAAAGCGCGACCAATGGCTCCGCCATATCTCGGCCGGTAATACCATGGAGGAACAGGACCTAAGAGATATACTCGAAGGCGCGCTCCAAAGGCTCGTCGAGGACGTGCTTGCCCATACGGCCCCGCTCTTTCCCGCTGAACATGTCGGCACACTTGTCTCCTCGGCAAGGTATGCGGCGGAAAACGTAGATGACAGTAGTGAAATCGCCGCGCTTCGCGGCCTAACCGCCCTTCCGCCCGTGGAGGCCGGCCACCTCGGTTCCTGGAAGGCCCTTGTGGAACTCCTCCTTACAAGGTCCGGCTCATGGCGGAGCCCGAGTACGCGCGGGGTGACAAAGGCCATTGGTTTTCCCCCGGACAGGACTAAAGAGGCCGTGGAGGCAAAGAAACTCTTCATGGAACTCCTTGGCGCGCTTCAGGATAAGGAGGAACTGCTCTCGGCATTGGCGGAAGTCAGGCGCCTTCCCGGCCCCGCTTATGACGAAGAAGACTGGAAGACACTCTCTGCCCTCGTGCGCCTCCTGCCCGCGGCTGTTTCGCGCCTTGGGGGGGTCTTCATGGAAGAGGGGGTCCTTGATTTTCCTGCCGTCTCGCTCGGGGCACTCGGGGCCCTTGGCGGACCCGATTCGCCCTCGGACCTCATGCTCCTCCTGGACAACTCGCTCCAGCATATCCTTGTGGACGAGTTTCAGGATACGTCGTGGACGCACGCAAGCCTCATAGAGGCCCTTACAGCGGGCTGGGAACGAGGGGAAGGCAGGACGCTCTTTCTTGTGGGAGACCCCATGCAGTCCATATACCGCTTCCGAGACGCCGATGTGGGGCTCTTTCTTCGCGCCGCGGCTGAAGGCCTTGGTAACGTTAGCCTTGAATACATCCGCCTAAAGAGCAACTTCCGCTCTCTTGCACCCATTGTCGAGTGGGTAAACAGGACCATTGGCCCCCTGTTCCCCAGCGTTGAAGACCCGGCGCGCGGGGCCGTCTCATATGCGGATGCCCTTGCCGTAAAGGACAGGGGAGAGGGCGGAGAGGGCGCGGGCGTTCACATCACCCTTTATGAGGACAGGGACGACGAGGGCGAGGCAGAAGATGTCCTCAGGATAATAAGGGGCCTGCCCTGGGGGCGTAAAATAGCCGTCCTTGGCCGCGCGCGCACACACCTTCGGGCCATTGTGGAAAAATTCCGCGCCGGGGGTGTGGATTTTCAGACAAAGGACCTCGAGCCCCTTGGAGAGAGGCCCGTGATAAACGACATCCTCGCCCTTGAACGCGCCCTTCTTGACCCCATGGACAGGGTGGCCTGGCTCGCCGCGCTCCGAGCGGGATGGTGCGGCCTTGCCACCCCTGACCTCCATGCCCTCTGCCTTGAAGGAGGGGACGCGCCGCTCTGGGAACTCATGCACAACGATAAAAGGCTAAAAACCCTGTCCAACGACGGCAGGGAACGCCTCCTTCGTTTTAAAGATACCATGGCAAAGGCCATGGCGCTTCACGGGAGAATAGCGCCGAGGAGGCTCCTCGAGGGGCTCTGGACGGCACTTGGCGGGCCCGCCCTTTATGAAGACAACGACGCCATGAGAGAGGCCGAGAGGTTCTTCGAGATTATCGAGGCCCTTGATACTGAAGAGGGGACCATTACCCCGGAGAGACTCAACGAGAGGATAGAAGGCCTCTATGCTGAGGGAAGCGCGATGACCGATAACCCAGTGCACGTCATGACCATACACGGCGCAAAGGGCCTTGAGTTCGATTATGTCATACTTCCGGGCCTTGGCAGGGGTTCAGGGAGAGAGGAGAAAGAAATACTCTACTGGATGGAGCGCGGCGGCGACCTTCTCCTCGCGCCCATGGAAAAAAAGGGGGCAGACAAGGATAGCCTTGTATTCCAGTACCTCAAGGGCGTTTATAAAGACCGAGGTAACCTCGAGAAGACGCGCCTCCTATACGTGGCCGCCACAAGGGCCGCAAGGGGACTCTATCTCCTTGGCCATATAAAGAAGAAAGAAGGGAAAATAAAGACAGGGGCAGGGTCTTTTCTCCAACTCCTGGACCATGCCCTTGCAGATGATATGGTCGTGGAAAAAAAAGGGGAGAAAAAAGATGAAGGTATACCCGCGGAAGGTTACCCTCTACGCCGCCTTGGGGCTGAATGGCGCATGCCCGCCCCCTACCCGCCCTGCGCCGGGGGACCCATCGCCCCCCTTGCCACCCTCGCCCCTTCTGGAACAGGGCCTGAACCCTCTACACCATCGCGCCCTGTCTTTGACTGGGCCGGAGACGAGGCGCGCCACGTCGGCACCGTGGTACACCGCTATCTATACCGTATTGCCGCCGAGGGGCTCGAAGACTGGAACACCACAAGGGTAAGGGCCGAAAAACCCCAAATCAAGGCCATGCTACTAAGCCTTGGCCTGAATAAAGACCAGGCCGTTACCGGCGCCGCCAGGGCCGTGGAAATTGTCTCAAGGGCCCTTGTCGATGAAAAGGGCCGCTGGATACTCGGTCCCCATAACGAGGCAGGCGCGGAACTTGCCGTCACCGGCCTCCTTGACAATGCCATCCGCAGAGTTGTCATGGACAGGACCTTTGTTGACAAGGACGGCGTATACTGGGTCATTGATTACAAGACAGGCGAGCACAGAGGAGGCTCGCTCGAAAGGTTCCTTGCCGAGGAAAAGAAGCGCTACGCCGCGCAGTTAAATGACTACGCCCGACTCCTTGAGAGGACTTCCAGTGAAAAAATAATCAAAAAAGGACTCTACTACCCGGCCATACCCGCATGGATAGAGTGTTAGTAAAGCGGTAATCGCGGGAATCCTCACGGCGTACCGCCCCCTCAACCCAGCGTCACGTCAAGGAGCATCATTACCACAAAACCTATCATCACCCCAAAGGTGGCCTCTTTCTCATAACCCTTTCTGTGAGACTCGGGGATTATCTCGTCGCTTATGACAAAGAGCATGGCCCCCGCGGCAAAGGCAAGCCCCCAGGGAAGTATGGGCCTCGCCATACTCACCACGCCGGCCCCGATGGCCCCGCCAATGGGCTCCACAAGGCCTGAAGCAAGGGCGATAAAAAAGGCCTCCGGCCTTGAGTACCGCTCTGTCAGGAGCGCCAGGGCCACCACAAGACCCTCGGGAATATTCTGAAGACCAATGCCCGTTGCCAGCGCCACGCCGTTTGAGTAGTTGCCCCCGCCAAAACCCACGCCAACGGCAAGACCCTCGGGAAAGTTATGGAGCGTTATGGCAATAATAAAGAGCCATATGCGCCTCAGGTTCCGGGGGTCCGCGCCCTCGGGGCCTGATATGAAGTGCTCGTGAGGAGAGTACTTGTCACTTAAAAAGAGAAATATTGCGCCAATGAACATGCCCCCGGCCACGATTAGGGCCGCGCCAAACTTTCCATCACCATTGGTGGCGGCAAACTCAATGGCCGGGACAATGAGCGAAAAAGATGTTGCCGCGAGCATTACCCCCGCGCCAAAACCCATCATCACGTCCTGGGCACGCCGGGAAATCTTGCGCGTGAACATGACCGGTATGGCGCCTATGCCAGTTGCAAGACCCGTAAAAAGACTCGCCAGGCAACCAAGGTAAAAAACAGGTATATCTTCCAAGACCCCTCCCCCCACTTTCTTTTGGAAAAAAGAAAGTGGGACAAAGAAAACCAATAAGAGACGAGGTCAACACCTTTGAAAAAGGCACCGCGTCCCTCAAGCAGGGCGGGCACTGCCCACCAGGAAAGAGAAAGAAGCGGGCAGAGCCCGCATATTAAAAGATCCCGCTTTCTTTTAGAAAAAAGAAAGTGGGCAAAGAAAACCAATATCAATACTTGCGAATCAAGATCCAACAAGCCGCCTTACTTACCGATACAAAACTCGGAGAAGATACTCTCAAGTATATCTTCGGCATGTATCTCGCCCGTAAGTTCCCTTAGCCCCTTGCCGGCATCCCTAAGGGCCTCGGCAAGTAGATCCGGCTGAAGGCCCTCGCTGAAGCTGAAGCCGTCCAAGGCCCGCTGAAGCCCCTCCCTCACCCTTACGAGGGCCTCCCTCTGCCTTGCGGTGGCAATAAGACAACCTGCCGGGGCCTCAATGCCGCGCCCCGGGCCAGACGCGCCGCGAAAAACAGGTCTCCCTGTAATGCGCTCATAAAGCGCGTCCTCAAGGCCCTTAAGCCCACTGCCATCAAGGGCTGATATAAAGACAAGGGCAAGGCCCGGAAACTCCTTTGCAAGTCTCGCCCTCGTCTCCCCCTCCCTGCCGGGTATCTTGTCAGCCTTGTTGGCTACAAGAATAGTGGTCTTGCCCTCAAGGCCTTTGAGGAGGCCCTTGTCCTTTGTGAAGTCCTCCACTGAGGCGTCAACTACAAAGAGCACCACATCCGCGCCTGCTATCCTCTCCATGGCGGCGCGGACCCCGAGGGACTCGACAAAATCAGCGGTCTCGCGAAGCCCGGCAGTGTCCATGAGGCGAAGGGCAATGCCATGAACGACAACGGCCTCCTCGATTACATCGCGCGTTGTCCCGGGTATGTGCGTTACTATGGCCCTCTTTTCGCCAAGGAGAAGGTTGAGAAGGCTTGATTTTCCCACATTGGGCCTTCCAAGTATCAAGACCCGCACCCCCTCCCTCAGGGCCGCGCCCTCGCGGTACGTGGAAAGAAGGCCCTCTACAAGGCCGAGGACTTGCTTTATCCCGCCTGCAAGGGAGACCTGGTCCCCAGCCCCTCTCCCCCCCTGCGTCTGCCCTTCCTCCATCTCTTCGGGAAACTCAATCCTTGCCTCAAGGCGGGTAATCACACCAAGGAGCGCCTCTCTTATCTCGGCGGCCTTAGCGCCAAGCGCCCCCCTTAGCCTCGCCCTCGCTGACTCGAGCCCGCGAGGGGTGCTGGCGCCTATTACGTCCATGACGGCCTCTGCCTGCGTAAGGTCTATCTTACCGGAGAGAAAGGCCCTCTTCGTGAACTCCCCGGGCCCCGCGGCCCTGGCCCCGCACCTGAAGACCGCATCAAGGGCCTGGCCGAGAACAAGGGACCCGCCGTGGAGCTGAAGCTCCACTACGTCCTCGCCGGTATAGGTCCGGGGGCCTCTCATGTAGACGAGAAAACCCTGGTCAATAATTGAGCCGTCCTGGGGGTCCGTCACCACGCCGTACTCAAGGTGTCGGTCTTCAAGGCCGCGCACCTTGCCATGCACGGAAAAGACCCTCTCTCCCACGGCGAGGGCCCTGGGGCCGCTTATCCTTATTATGCCTATGCCGCCCTCTCCAGAGGGCGTGGCAATGGCGGCAATGGTATCAAGGTCTCTCATAAGAACCTACTATACCAGAAAAAAGGGGGGTGTGAAATATGGGGTTTTTTAAGGTGGAAGTCTTCTTAGGGGGGCTGGGCGGCTTGTTAAAAAGTGCTTAGTCTGTGTGGTTATTGGTTTTCTTTGTCTTATCCTGTTTTGTGGTTGGTGCTGTCTATGGCGCAACTTCTCTCAATGATAAAAGAGACAGGGCAACCCGATAAAAAAATTCTTTTTTCCAAAAGAAAGCGGGAGGTTTTCTTCTTCTTTACTCAGGCCTTTGCTGTATCGGTTCTGTTGATATAGTACTGCTGTGCTATGGAGAGGAGATTATTGACGAGCCAGTAGATGACGAGTCCGGCGGGGAACTTCAGGAACATGACGGTAAATATAACCGGCATGAAGAGCATCATCTTGGCCTGTGTGGGGTCCACGCTCGTGGGGGTCATTTTTTGCTGAAGGAACATTGAGCCGCCCATGATAAGGGGTGTTATGTAATAGGGGTCCTGGGCCGAGAGGTCGTGGATCCAGAGAAAGAAGGGTGCGTGACGGAGTTCGATACAGGCATAGAGCACCTCGTATAGGGCGATGAAGACAGGTATCTGGAGGAACATGGGGAGGCACCCGCCAACGGGGTTTATCTTGTACTTCTTGTAAAGGGCCATTATCTCTTTATTCAGCCTGGCCTTATCGTCCTTGTACTTCTCTTTTATGGCCACGAGCTGGGGCTGGACCCTCTTCATGCCCTGCATGGATTTAAGGCCATGGTGGGTAAGGGGATAGAAGATAATCTTTATAAGAACAGTAAGTATGATAATGGCTATGCCGTAGTTCACGACAAAACGCTGAAAGAAGTTAAGCACCGAGAGAAGGGGCTTTGCCATGACGGCGAAGTAGCCGAACTCCACGGAGTCTTCGAGGCCGTTCTTTTCGCGCACAAGGAGGTCGTACTTTTTAGGGCCCATGAAGGTATTGTAGGAATAGAGTGCCGTCTCGCCGGGACCGAGCTTGATGGCAAACCTGGTTCCCGCGTCAAATACCTCCAGTTTTCCCTTTGTGGGCGGGGCGAGGGTCCAGCTTACGGGAATCTTTGTAAGGGGTATGAGGGCCGAGAGAAAGTACTTGTCCTCAATGCCTATCCACTTGACGTTAGCGGTCCTTGTCTCCGAGGGGTCCTTGTCCTTGTGCCTGATGATATGTTCCCCGATGCTGATGACACCGCCTTTATGATAGGAGGCACGGGAACTCTTCTTTTTCTTTGGCTTCTCAAGCCCCCTTACGAGCAGGGTGTCCACAAAGCCGTTGAATGGCGTTCCGGCAGTGTTGGCGATGCGGAGTTCTGTCTTTACAAGGTAGTCCGAGCCCTTGAAGAGGTATCTCTTCTCAATGCTTAGCCCGTTTGTGGTCCTGCCCCTCAATACGAGTTCTTTGTTGTCATTATCCTCGAGGACCATGGATTTCAGCGCAGACGTTAGCTCGGCAGTCTCCACCGTGGTGCCGTACACCACCCTTGTCAGAAGCGTCGGCGTCTCGTCAGGCACGGCAACAAGGTCCACTGGCCCCGAGGACTTGTCCGCTGTCTTGTGATACTTCTTCAACTGCCAGCTCTTTACGCCCCCTCCGATAGTACTTATAACCGCCCTGTAAAGCGGTGTATCTACCTGTATGAGATTCTCGGTAAGGGGCCTTTTTTCAGTGGCTCTGCCCACCTGAGGCGGCTCTGACTGCCCCTCTGTTCCTTGAGGCCCTGCCGCGGAGCCCTCTAACTGAGACGGCTGAGGCGATGAGGGCCTTGACTCTCCAGAGGAGGTCTTTTTCACCGTGGTAGTGGAGGTCTTCTCTACCGCGCCCTTTTTCGGCGGGTAAAACCGCTTTATTATGTAAGGATAGGAGAAGATTACAATGGCGGAGAGCACTATGGCGATAAGTGAGCGTTTATCCATAATAGGGGTCTAACCTGTTCTCTTTTTTTAAAGTATTACTTTTCGGCACGGGATCAAAACCGCCCGGGTGAAAGGGATGGCACTTGAGGAGCCGCTTTACGGCGAGGTACAGGCCACGCGCCACGCCATGGGCCTCTATGGACTCGTGGGCGTAATCAGAGCAACTTGGGTAAAACCTGCAACGCGGCCCCAGAAATGGGGAAACAAGGGTCTTGTAAAGGAATATGGGTAATAAAAAAAGGCCCTTTATCATAATAAGCCCGGCTCGTTACTCTTCAAGTGTTCTCTTTTCTCTATTCAAGAGGACCTTTTTAAGTTCGCTCTCCACGGAGGCGAGGCTCATGGCCCTTATATCGATGTTTCTCTTAACGTATACGGCTATGTCTATTGGACTCTCAGGTGATATTTCCTGCCTGTTAAGACGGAAAAACTCCCTTAAGAGCCGCTTTACCCTGTTTCTCTCAACCGCGCCGCCAACCCTGGCGCTGGCAGTGATTCCGAGCCTGTTGGTCTCAAGGCCGTTTGCAAGGGTATATATGATGAAACTTCTGCTGAAAGCCCTTGTGCCGCTCTTGCGTACCTTGAGGAACTCCCTTGACTTAAGGAGCCTCATCTGGCGGGTAAAGGAGTATTGGCGGCCTTTTTTCGGCGTCACTTTTACTTGGGCGAACTGACCTGAGGAGTAAGGCGCTTCCTGCCCTTTGCCCTTCTGCGCTTGATGGTGGCCCTGCCGCCAGGGCTACTCATGCGCTCCATGAACCCGTGCGTGGAGAGCCTCTTTCTTCTGCTTGGCTGATATGTTCTCTTCATGATTAACCTTCCTTAAAGAATAAGACAAAAAACATTACTTTCTTCTCTAAAAAAGAAAGTTTTTTAATCCGGCCTCGGAATCCCTGTATGACTCCAAAACTTAATTTCCAATAGGTGCTGCCAGTTATTGGAAAGAGTATGTCAAAGAAAACCAATTGTGTTCAATATATTTACCTGCCTCGATGTGACCAGCGGGTATTACATGTACCCTTTTTGCCCCCTTACATCCCCCGAATAACCTTTTGCCCCCTTTGCCCTTTCTGCCCCCCCTATACCCATCCTGCCCCCTATGCCTATCCTACCCCCTATGCCCCCTTGCCACCCTTTGTGCCCCCTTGCGCAAACAGATATTAAGACATAAAAGCCGTCTTTTTGTCAAGTGAAGATATTGAATAGGCCTCTTAGAGCCTCATGGGCATTATAACGTAGGTGTAGTCATCAGAGCCCTCGGGGCGCATTATACCTGGGCTCAACTGGTCCTTGAGGCATATTGTAACCTTATCCTCGTCAATAGCCTCGAGGAGATCGAGTATATAGACAGCGTTAAAGGCAATTTCCATACCCTCGTCTCCGCTTGAGCTGTAATCAACATCCATCTCAACTGTTGCGTCCCCTATCTCCTTGCTCGAGGCAGAGAGTACGAGGCGTTTTGAGTCCGCG
The DNA here is from genome assembly GCA_964472295.1 of uncultured Thermodesulfobacteriota bacterium. Taxonomy (GTDB): domain Bacteria; phylum Desulfobacterota; class GWC2-55-46; order GWC2-55-46; family JADFVP01; genus JAJRZX01. The sequence continues at coordinate 58,302 of CAYYJQ010000005.1, forward strand.
AAGTTAAACCTCACGCCCTTTATCCTGTCCTCGGAGAGAATGGAGACCCTCTTGAGGGATCCTGCGAGTTCGGTCTTCCCTGCCTTTGCTATCCTATCATTACCCTCTGGAATTACCCTCTTGTAATCGGGGAACTCTCCCTCAAGAAGACGCACGTTCATGGATACATCATCTTTTCTTATAAGGAGTGATTTACCAGAGACCCCCATGGAAAACTCCTTTTCTCCGTCCTCGTCAAGGAGTTTTCTGAGTTCCATGACGCCCTTTCTCGGAAGGAGCGCGCGTTCGTTCTCTCCAAGGTCGAGTTCATACTCCTTTTCCACAACAGCGAGCCTGTGCCCGTCAGTTGCCACCATCTTTACCTTGTCCCCGTCCTTTTCAAGGAGAAAGCCGTTTATGTTATAACGCGTCTCGTCTGTTGATACGGCGAAAGACGTGCGGTCTATCATCTCCTTCAGCGTCTCTACCTTAACGGAATGAAGCTGGTCTCCGTCCATGGAGGGAATTTCCGGAAAGTTGCTCTTTGGCTGTCCCATGACATTAAAGGTGGATTTAGCGCCCTTGATGGTAATCCTGCTCTCTTTGGTACAGGAAATCTTTAATTCATCATCAGGAAAGGCCTTTACTATTTCGTATAATTTTCTCGCGTTTACGGTTATGGATCCTTGCTCTTCAATGGAAATGACAGGTGCCCTGTCCCTTATGGAGACCTCAAGGTCTGTTGCCGTTACCTGTACCGCTCCATCACTAACATCCATAAGGAGGTTTGATAGCACGGGCATTGTCGTTCTTTTTTCTACAATACCCTGCACCCTTGCGATGGGTTTAAGAAAATCAACCCTGTTTATATTGAACTTCATTTTTGTCTCCTCTATTATTAATAAATTATCTCTTAGTAATAATGAGTAGTAGGGCCTGTGTATAGGTGGATAACCCCGTAAGCGCCTGTTATAAGAGGAACATGGCCTTCTGAAACCTGTTGATAACAAGGCGGTCTTGTAAACACCGAGGTCAGGGTATGGGTTCTTTTTGTCTTACACACATCAAACTCACTCCCTGGTCAAGGTTCTATCAACAGGAACTCAACAGCCCTGTTTATTTCTGTATATCAAGTTCTTTTTTCAGTTGCCGCACAGAACTTCTGAGTTCCGCGTTGTCTTTAAGCGATGCCTCTATCTTTTTAACGGCGTGTATTGCCGTGGAGTGGTCCTTTCCTCCAAAGGCCGCCCCTATCTCCGGGAAAGAGAAGTGACCGTATTTTCTTGATATGAACATGGCGATCTGACGCGGCAGTGTTATTGCGCGGTGCCTGCTCCTGGACTTGAGATCAGCCGGTTTTATACTGTAAAAAGCAGATACTGTCTTCTGGATTTCGTCTATGGATAGAAAGCGTTCTTCTGTCTCACGAAGGAGGTTCTTTAGGGCCTCCCTGCTCATCTCAAGGGTAATCTCCCTGTCTGTAAGGCTTGATACTGCTATTACCCTGTTCAGATAGCCCTCGAGTTCGCGGATATTGGAGCCGCTTACAGAGGCGAGCCACTCTGCCACGTCGTCGGGAATGGCCTGCCCCTCGTCTTCGGCCTTTTTCCTCAAGATGGCGATCTTTGTCTCCATGTCAGGGGGTTGTATATCTGCAACGAGTCCCCACTCGAACCTGCTCCTGAGCCTCTCTTCAAGTCCGCTTATATCCTTTGGAAAACTATCCGATGTTACGACTATCTGCTTGTTTTTTTCATGTAGCGCGTTGAATGTATGGAAGAACTCCTCCTGTGTGCGCTCCTTTCCTGCCCAGAACTGTATATCGTCAATCAGGAGGACATCCACGTTTCTGAACTTTCCGCGGAACTCCGTCATCTTCTGACGGCTTATATAGTTGATAAAGTTGTTCATGAAGCGTTCAGATGTGTAATAACAGACCCTTGTGGAGGGGTTGTCTTTATATATTCTGTTTCCTATGGCCTGAAGGAGGTGAGTCTTTCCAAGGCCGACTCCTCCGTATATGAAGAGGGGGTTGTATTTGTTGGAACGCGTCTTGGCAACAGCGCTGCAGGCCGCGTGGGCGAACTGGTTGTCTTTTCCCACAATAAAGTTCTCGAATGTGTACTTGGGGTTTAGGCCGGGCAGGGGCGCGGCCTTTGACTTTTTCGCTGTCTTCTGTGTTGAGGGTGATTTTTTTTGGACCTTTCGGGCCTTGCCAGCGGCTTCTTCGTCAAGGACCCAGTGAATCTTGTAGTCCCTGCCAGTGGTCCTTCTCAGCACCTCCTGAATAAGCGGCATGTAATGCTCTTTTATCCACTCGAGGAAGAACCGGTTGGGCACCCTCAGGGAGATGGTATCGCGGGCCTCGCTTGAGCTGACCTTGATAGGCCTGAACCATGTTGAGAAGTGTTGCGAGCTCACGTGTCTTGAGACACCCGCCAGACATTCTTTCCAGAGAGATTCAGAGTCCATTGATCCTGATACCGCAAAAGAGGCAAAAAGGTTATTCACAGGTTTATTCACACATGTTAATAAAGATTGAGCGGGGAGTGTTGCCACTTTACCAGAGTAAAAATCTATTTTCAAGGTTTTTTGAGAGAAAAAGTTTTTTTAACGCAACATGTTGTTTTATCTTGATTTTTTTAGCCAGGCTCTTTGTTGTTCAGGCTCGCGTGCAGCCCCGGATGTGGCCGCCTGGCTCAAGTCAGGGAGGTTCCCGATGGAGTGAAAGGAAGAAAAAACAGGGTTTGTGAACCAGGCTGGAAAACCCCTGGTTTTCATGGTTGGATATGAAGTTCTTCTTTGCCTTAAGTCAGTGTGAGGCGGGGTGAAAGTGGGGGATTACTCAGGGATTTTTTCTGTAGTTGAGCCGATGGGGCGTTGTCTGCAGGGGCCTCTGTGGGGCTCCCGGTCAGGGGTAGAACCCGCGCACCCTTATGGCCTCGGCCACCCTTTTTACGCCGAGTATGGTGGCCGCTGTTCTCATGTCAGTGGAGTTGTCCCTTGAGATGTCCATGACCTCGCTGAAGGCCTTTGTCATGATATGCTTGAGTTTTCTCTTTATCTCCGAGCCCTTCCAGAGGAGCCTCTGCATTCCCTGGAGCCACTCGAAGTAGGATACCACCACTCCGCCGGCGTTTGCGAGGATGTCGGGGATGATTGTCACGCCTCTATTAAGGAGCACGCTCTCGGCCTCTCTGGTAAGAGGGCCGTTTGCGCCCTCGGCTATGATGCGGGTCTTTATGCCCTCCACGTTGGAGGAGTTTATCTGGCCGCAGATGGCCGCGGGTATAAGGAGGTCGGATTCCTTTGTGAGGAGTTGGTCATTTGTAAGGTCTTCGGCGTCGCTAAAGCCCTTTAGGGCGCCTGTCTCTTCCTTGTGGCGCGATACGGCGGTCATGTCCAGCCCATTGGCGTTGTATATGGCGCCGCGCGAGTCAGAGAGCCCCACAATGACGGCGCCAAGGAGTTGGAGGAGCCTTGCGGCATGGGCGCCCACGTTTCCAAAGCCAAGGACCATGGTCCTGAGGCCTTCCACGCAGATTCCCTCTGCCTTCAGTGCCTCGAGTATTGTGATTATGAGTCCTTCGCTGGTGGCGGTCTTTCGTCCCTTGGAGCCGCCGAGGGATACGGGTTTGCCTGTTACCACCTCTGGCACGGTAAATCCCTTCATCATTGAGAAGGTATCCATTATCCATGCCATGACCTGCTCGTCAGTGTACATATCAGGGGCGGGTATGTCTTTTTCAGGGCCTATGAGGGGGAAGAGTTCATAGGTAAAGCGCCTTGTGAGACGTTCCTTCTCGCCCATGGAGAGGGTCCTTGCGTCGCAGTCCACCCCGCCCTTTGCGCCGCCAAAGGGTATGTCCACTACAGCGCACTTCCATGTCATGAGGGCCGCCAGCGCCGTTACCTCGTCAAGGGTTATGCCCGGGTGGTAACGGATGCCGCCCTTTCCAGGGCCCCGCGACATGTCGTACTGCACGCGGTAGCCCGAGTAGAAGCTCATGGTGCCGTCGTCCATCTTAACGGGTATGCTTACGCGGAGCGAGCGTGTGGGGAGGCAGAGGCGTTTGTATATGCCTTCAGGGAGGTTGAGGAACTTGTTGGCCCGTTCAACGGCTCCGAGGGCCTCACTGAAGTAGGCTGGTTTTTTGTCCATCTCTCGAGCCCCCGGATTCTGAGAAGACGCGAGGCGTCATTGATAAAAATACTATTAAATATACGGCTTAATTAAAATTCAAATACGAGGCTTTGTCAAGAAAGGGTTTTTATTGCCAGGGGGCAGAGGCTGCTGGTATTGGTTTTCCTTGATGTAGTCTCCTGGTGGGCGCAGGCCATTGGAATTGGTTTTCTTTGACGTGGTATCTCAGGGACAGATGCCCTTTCTCAACGAGAGGGTATATAAAACCACGATGTCATGCCACGCCATAAAAAAACTTTCTTTTTTCCAAAAGAACGTGGAAGGTTTTAATCCCTTTTAGTCTTTTCGTCTTTTTGCCTTCTTACTTTTTTCTTCTGCGAGAGTATTGAGGGTCTTTTTGAAGATTTCCCGCACTCTTGTCCTTGTTTTTTCATAGTCCCTGAGGAGGCCGGCCCCGGGGTCGCTCCCCTTGTATCCAAGGGAGCGGGCAAGCGGCGAGGCAGAGTCCTTGTCTTTTGGGAGGAAGGTCTCAGGACGGTCGCGCGTTATTCTCTCGGCCATCTCTATTCTTCGGATAAAGGCGTAGGCCTTTTCGAGGAAGGCGCTTTCTTTTTGGTCCATGTGCCCGGCCTCTGTAAGGGCGTGGAGCGCGGCAAGGGTCGCTGGCTCGCGGAGTGCGGGGTTGTCTTTTCCCCACCGGAGCTCAAGGGCCTGGACAAGGAACTCAATATCAGTGAGCCCGCCGCGGCCTGTCTTGAAGTTGTATCTGCGCTTGTTCTCAGGGGCTATCTCATCTTCCATGCGCTTTCTTATCCTGATGAGGTCTCTTGCCTCTTCAGGGGTAAGGGATTTGCTGAAGATTATCTCCTTGACCTCTTCAAGGGCCTCAGCGCCGAGTGCCCTGTCTCCTGCCACGCATCGTGCGCGTATAAAGGCCTGGCGTTCCCATAGGGCGGTCTTTTGTCTGTGGTATGTAATGAAGGTTCCCCTTGAGACGACGAGGGGTCCCGAGGACCCAGATGGGCGAAGGCGCGTGTCCACGCTGAATAGAGAGCCCTCTCTTGTCTTGATGGTGAGTGCGCTGATGACGCGTTGCGATAGGCGGACGAAGAAGTCCATTACCAGAGGGTCTACTGGAGGGGCGCTCCGGGTATTGCCGGGATGTCTTGTATCGTATATGAAGATAATATCAAGGTCAGAGCCAAAGGTGAGTTCCCCTGAGCCGAGTTTACCAAGGCCTATTACTGCGAAGGAGGCCCCCGGCGGCTCCGGGATTTTTTTTACGACTTCGTCGCGGGCAAGAGTTATGGCCGTATCAAGGGCCGCTTCGGCAAGGCGGGTCATCTGGTCTGATACCCCGGCTGTGTCCAGTGCCCCGGCCATATGGTTGAGCCCTATTCTAAGGACCTCGGAGTTTCGGACCCGACGCATGGCGTCGAGGCGCGCTTCAAGGCCTTCACCGGCAACGAGCACCTCTTTACGGAATTCATTCCTTGTCTCTTCTTCTGTCTTCAGGGGCCTTGCAATGTCACCTGAGAGGAGGAGGTCTATGTCTTCCGGCCTCTCTGTGACGCCGCGTGAGAGAAACTCGCTTGTGCCGAAGATGAATATGAGTTTTTCGGCCACCCCGGGGTTTTTAAGGAGTAGCGCGTACTGCGTGGAGCGGGCCCCGGCCCGGGAGATAAAGCCTTCGAGGTTTGCAAGGGCCATGTCCGGGTCTGGCGAGGCGAGTATCTTTGAGAGGAGAAAGGGGGCCGCCCTCTCGAATATTGCCCGGGCCCGGGCGCCTGTCCGCCTGAGCCCTGCGGGGCCCTTTCTCATGAGTTCGATTTTTCCAAGGGCCGCGGCCTCGTCCCTGAAGCCCATTTCACGGAGCAAGCTCCTCTGTTCATCTTCACTTGTCTCTGGCGAGAAGAGGGCGAGGACCTTTGTGTCAATCTTTTCCCCGTCGGACTCCTCGTAAAAGAGGCTTCCGTATACATCCTGCACTGACGAGGTAACGCGCCGTAGTTCATGTAGGAAGGTCCTTGTTTCCCTGTATCCCATCATGCGGGCGATACGTAGTTGTTCTTTTTCGCCCCTGCCAATTGTGTGTGTCTGGCGGCACTCTATAATCTGGAGCCTGTGTTCAAGGTTACGGAGAAACTCATAGGCACTGGTGAGCGTCCTGGCGTGGGCCTTGCTTATGCGCCCCTTTGCGGCCAGGGCCTCAAGGGCCGAAATGGTGGATCTTTTTCTGAGTTCAGGGTCTCTTCCGCCGTAGATGAGCTCGAGGGTCTGGGCAAAGAACTCTATCTCTCGGATGCCGCCTCGCCCGAGTTTCACGTTAAATCCCTCGTCTCCGGCCCCGAGGCCCTGGCCCTTCATGGAGAGGTCTATCTTCTCCTTCATTGCCTTTATTTCTTCAATGGCCGTAAAGTCGAGGTACTTTCTGTATACAAAGGGCGTAATCATCTCCATGAAGGCCCTGCCCGTGGCCTCGTCCCCTGCAACAGGGGATGCCTTTATCATTGCCGCGCGCTCCCATTCGCGGCCCTGCGCCTCGTAGTAGAGTTCCGCTCCGGCGAGAGACTGCGTGAGGGGGCCTGAACTCCCTCCGGGCCTGAGCGCGAGGTCCACGCGGAAGACTATGCCATTGGGCGTTTGTTCTGATATGAGTTTGTTGACCTTCTTGGCGAGACGGGCGTGGAACTCGCCGGCGCTCATTTCCGTACCGTACCGGAACTCCCTGCTACCGTCGTGTATGTACATGATGTCAATGTCTGATGAGTAGTTGAGTTCTTCCGCGCCGAGTTTTCCAAGGCCTATTATTGCGAGGCCGCAGGTAGCGGGGTCCACGGCAGGACCTTTCCCTTTCCCGTCCTTTTTGGTCTCCCCGAGCGCCGCCATAAGGGCCGCGTCGAGCATGGCGCCTGCGAGGTGCGATAATTCCCCTGTGGTCTCTTCCATGGCCGCAAGGCCAAGGAGGTCTCTTGCGCCGAGGCGGAGGAACTCGGCCTGACGGTAGAGGCGGAGGGCCTCTTTCGGCCCTGTCGGGGTGTCCTTGAGGGGGTCTTTCTCAAGGGCCCTGTTTATCTCTTCCCTGAACCTCTCTCTTGTCTTTGAGGTCTTGAGGCCGCCCTTGAGGAAGAGCCAGTCAAGGAGTTCTGGTCTTGATATGAGGAGATGGGAGAGAAATGGCGAGGCCCCGAGGATGAAGATAATCTGGCCGAGGGCGGGGGTGTCCTTGCAGAGCCGCGCCATTGAATCTTTGTGGTCTCGTGCCTCTGCGAGGTGGGCGAGGTTTTCCATGGCCTCGCGGGGAACGGGCGCACGGGCGGCAAGCTCCACGATGAGGCGGGCCTTTTTTTCAAGTTCCGACCTTTTTATCTTCTCAAGGGCCGCGCCGGCATCCACGAGGAGGGCCTTTTCTTCCGTGGACCAGTCCTTTTTTTCTCCCATGTTTCCATAATATCACAGCCATTCTGTCTCACAAGTTTTTCCAAGGGCGTTTTTCCAGCGGGCGGAGGCCATTGGTATTGGTTTTCTTTGGCGCGGTTTCTTTTTTGTAAAGCGTGCCTATTATGCGTTAAGTCCCAAAAGTCCAGAGGGACATCGCCGCCCAATCAAAAAACTTTCTTTTTTCCAAAAGAAAGTAAGTTTTTTCAATATGCGGGCAAAGCCCGCTTCTTCCCCTTGTGTTTCTATCTTTTTTGGTGGGCGCGGCCCACCCTACCCCCCTTCTTTGTTTTTCTTCTCTTCCCTCTCCCTTCCTTGACATAAGCCCGCGCGGCGCCTAAATTTAGAGGTAGGGGCGCGGAGAGTCTGTCCTCAGGGAGGCAATGGCCCTTTCATGTAAGGAGAAGCGATATGAGGCTTGACAGGTTCACCATAAAATCACAGGAGGCCCTTGGCGTGGCCGAGGAGCTCGCGCGGGGCGCGTCCAACCAGGAGATAACTTCTGAGCACATTCTTCTCGCCCTCATAGGGCAGGAGGGCGGCGTTGTGGGGCCTCTCCTTGAGAGGCTCGGCGTTGAGAGTGGGCTAATAACAAGGCGCCTTGAAGAGGCGGTGAAGGCCCTTCCACGGGTGAGCGGCGCGGGCCTCGAGGTATATTTTTCAAGCGAGGCCAAGGCCCTTCTCGGGGATTCCCTGAAGATAGCCGCTGAGATGAAGGACGCCTTTGTATCCACTGAGCACCTTCTTCTTGCCGTGCTCGGAAGAAAGGGCTGCAGGGCCGCCGGAATACTCAAGGAACTTGGCGTGACGCGAGACGGCGTCCTGAAGGCCCTCTCGTCCATACGGGGTTCACAGTCCGTGCAGGACCAGGCCCCGGAGGAAAAATACCAGGCAATGATGAAGTACACGCGCGACCTCGTGGAGCTTGCCCGGGCCGAGAAACTTGACCCTGTCATAGGGCGCGACGAGGAGATACGGCGTGTCATACAGGTGCTTTCGCGGCGGCGGAAGAATAACCCTGTTCTCATAGGGGAGGCGGGCGTTGGGAAGACGGCCATTGCCGAGGGCCTTGCCCAGAGGATAGTAGCCGGGGACGTGCCCGAGACTCTGCGGGACAAAAAACTCCTTGCCCTGGACCTTGGGGCCCTAATCGCGGGGGCCAAGTACAGGGGCGAGTTCGAGGACAGGCTGAAGGCCCTCTTAAAGGAGATAGCCTCTGCCTCTGGCTCGGTCATACTCTTTATAGACGAACTCCACACCCTTGTGGGCGCCGGGGCCGCCGAGGGGGCCATGGACGCCTCTAACATGCTGAAACCCGCACTTGCGCGCGGTGAGCTCCACTGCGTGGGCGCAACCACCCTTGATGAGTACAGAAAATACATAGAAAAAGACGCGGCCCTTGAGCGGCGTTTTCAGCCCGTGCTCGTGGAGGAGCCCACCGAGGAGGACGCCGTGGCAATACTCCGGGGCCTCAAGGGGCGGTACGAGGTGCACCACGGCATACGAATTTCCGATGCCGCCATTGTGGCCGCAGTTACGCTCTCCCGCAGGTATATAACAGACAGGCAGCTCCCTGACAAGGCCATAGACCTCATTGACGAGGCGGCGAGCAAGCTCCGTATAGAGATTGACAGTATGCCCACGGACATTGACCGCATAGAGAGGCGCATGATACAGCTCGAGATAGAGCGTCAGGCCCTCTCAAAGGAAAAGGACCGCGCCTCCATTGAGAGGATGGCGAAACTCGACGAGGAACTCGCGGGCCTCAAGGAGGAGTCCACGGAGCTCAAGGCCAGGTGGCAGAGCGAAAAGGAACTCATATCGAGCATTCAGCGCGCCAAGAAGGCGATTGAAGAGGTTAAGTCCGAGGCCGCCGCCGCCGAGCGGCAGGGCGACCTCGCAAGGGCCGCGGAACTCAAGTACGGCCGCCTCACGGCACTTGAAAAAGATCTCGATGAGGCCAAGAAGAAACTTGCCGAGGGCTCCCATGGCCCGCGTATGCTGAAAGAAGAGGTGGACGCCGAGGACATAGCCCGCGTTGTCTCCACATGGACAGGCATCCCTGTTGAGCGCATGATGGAGGCGGAGAAGACAAAACTCCTCCATATGGAGGACGCCCTGAGAAAGCGCGTTGTTGGGCAGGACAGCGCCCTGTCCGCCGTTGCCCGCGCCGTAAGGAGGGCCCGCGCCGGGCTCCAGGACAGGGACCGCCCCATAGGCTCCTTCATTTTTCTTGGCCCCACGGGCGTAGGAAAGACAGAGACGGCACGGGCCCTTGCGGAGTTCCTCTTTGACGACGAGAAGGCCATGGTGCGCATTGACATGAGCGAGTTCATGGAGCAACACTCCGTGGCAAGGCTCATAGGCGCGCCTCCAGGGTATGTGGGTTATGAAGAGGGAGGATACCTCACGGAGGCCGTGCGGAGGAGGCCCTACGCCGTAATACTCTTTGACGAAATCGAGAAGGCCCATCCGCGCGTATTCAACCTCCTCCTTCAGATACTCGACGACGGACGCCTCACTGACGGACACGGACGCACCGTTGACTTCAGGAACACGGTCATCATCATGACGAGCAACACGGGGAGCGAGTTCATAACCGCCAACGAGGACTTTGACGAGATGAAACGCCAGGTCACCGAGGCCCTTCGTCAGACCTTCAAGCCCGAGTTCCTGAACCGTATAGACGATATAATAACCTACCACCCCCTCTCAAGGGAGGTGATGAAGGGCATAGTGGCAATCCAGATAGGGCGGCTCTCGGCCATGCTCAGGGAGAGGAACCTTACACTTGACCTTACGAGAGCGGCAATAGACCACCTTGCAAAGGCCGGTTTTGACCCCTTGTATGGCGCAAGGTCGCTTAAGAGACTCATCCAGAACGAGGTCTTCGACCCCCTTGCCGAGAGGATACTTGAAGGACAGATGACCGAGGGGGAGGTCATCAGGGCCGACTACAGGGACGGGGCCATGGTCTTTACCGTGGAGGAGGACGATAGGGGACAAAAAGCCCCCTTGACAACTACCTGATTTTTGTTTAAATTTAATAGATTACGCTCTTTGGCGCCAGAGGGGCGCCCGCACGTTCCCGCCCTCTCAGGTCCTCTGCCGGGGTTCAAGGCAGGAGGAGTTGGTTGTGGCGCCAGGGACGCGCGCCCACGGGCGTCCTTAAAGCAAAAGAGGCCCTCTGCTCCAGAGGGGCCTAAAGGGGGATCAAGTGCCGCCATCTGGTTGGGACCCATTCAAGGACCTTCTCTTTCTTCAGGAGCGCATGAGCCGCGTATTTGACGAGGCCCTCATGCAGTACAGGGGCGGGAGCGGGCTTGCCTGCGCGGGCACCTTTCCACCCGTAGACATCTTCGAGACAGATAAGGATATAATCCTCAGGGCCGAACTTCCGGGCTTTGAGATAGACGGCATCACCATTGAGGTCAAGGAAAACCTCATTACCCTCAGGGGAGAGCGCAGGCCAAGGTCAAACCTCACTCAGGAGAACTATCACAGGATGGAGCGCTTTTACGGGGTCTTTGAGCGTGTCTTCTGTCTGCCGCACCAGGTGAGGCGTGAAGACGTAAGGGCCGCCATGGAGAACGGCGTCCTCGAGATAGCCATAACAAGGGCCGTTGAACCCAAGACCCGTAGCGTGAAGATCCACGTAGACTGAGGCCCAGCGGCGCTAACAGGGCCAAGGGTGGACGCGCGATAGGGGGCAGGGGGGTATAGAGGGGCAGGGGGCAGAGGGTCAGACTGCAACGGATGAAGCAATGGGGCAATAGGCCGAAGAGGTACAGGGGGCAACCGGGGCCGATGGGGAGGCGCAACGGGTCTGATTGGGGATGACGTAACCGGGGCCGATGGGGGGCGCGTGGGGCCGAGGGGCACGAGGGTGGCAGGGGCAAGAGGGTGGCACGGGGCAGGCGGGCGCGCTTCAAGGACTTGCGCCTCATGAAAATAGCGGCCCATCTTTATAGCCGCTGAAAGGTCTGAATTTATCAGACTTTTCCATAAAACAATCATGGAGAAATCAAAGATGGCAGAAGATACAAAGACAACCTCCACCGCATCACCCGAGAGTTCAGACGATACGGCCAGGCGGGCCCTGCCGCCCCTTGATTTTTCCACCTTCATACTTTCGCTCTCCTCTTCAGTGCTCATTAACCTCGGGATTCTTGAGAACCCGGTTACAAAAAAGAGCGAGAAAGACACTGCCGCCGCCAAACAGACCATTGACCTCATCTTGCTCCTGAAGGAAAAGACGAGCAACAACCTTACGGAGGAAGAGTCCAAACTCATTGAAGACCTCTTGACCGAGCTTCAACTGCAGTACTGCAAGGCCATAGAGGAATAACACCTTTGCCTGAAGGGTATTGCCAGGGGTGATTTACCGGGGCAGACTCTTTTGGCTTCTTATTTTCAGAGGAGGTTTTTGCAATATGACAGGGAAAAAACGCTATGGTTTAAAGACAGTAATACTCGTCGCGCTTGTCTCGATAATCGCCGGTGTATTTGTCACCGCCCGCTTTAATCTTACGGAGACTTCAAGCGCGGGTGTCTTTTGGAAGGAGCCGGCTCAAGCCAAGACCGCCAAACCCTTTGTAAACCCACTGAGGGGGGACTTCACGGAACTGGCAAAGCGTCTATCGCCGGCGGTTGTCAACATATCCACCACACAGAAGGTAAAGCGCAGGGCCATCCAGCCGCCTCCGCAGTTCAAAGGGCCCTTTCAGGATTTTTTCAAGGACTTTGACCAGTTCTTCAACGACCAGCCGCGCGAGTTCAAGCGCCAGATGCTTGGAAGCGGTTTTATCATCAACAAGGACGGGTACATCCTTACCAACGAGCACGTCATAGAGAACGCCTCGGAGATAATCGTATCCCTCTCTGACCACAAGAAGGACTACAAGGCCAAGGTCATAGGCAAGGACAAGAACCTGGACATAGCCCTTATAAAGATAAACCCTGCCAAGCCCCTGCACGTTGCCGTGCTTGGCGACTCGGACACCCTTGATATAGGGGCCTGGGTGGTGGCCATAGGCAACCCATTCGGCCTTGGCGGCACAGTCACCGCCGGCATAGTGAGCCAGAAGGGCAGGATACTCGGGGCCGGTCCCTATGACAACTTCATACAGACAGATGCCTCCATCAATCCCGGCAACTCCGGGGGGCCGCTCTTCAATATCAGGGGCGAGGTCGTGGGCATCAATACGGCCATCATAGCCGGAGGCCAGGGCATTGGTTTTGCCGTGCCCATAAACATGGTCAAGGAGGTACTCACCCAGCTTAAAGAAAAAGGAGAGGTTACGCGGGGCTGGATAGGAGTGAGCGTGCAGGTCCTTACGCCCGAACTGGCAAAGTCCTTTGGCCTCAAGGAGCCAAAGGGCGCCCTTGTATCCGCCGTTACGCCGGGGGACCCGGCTGACAAGGGGGGCGTAAAGCCAGGTGATATTATAGTGAACTTCAATGGCCAGGCCGTTAAGGAGCTTAGCGATCTCCCGAGGATAGTGGCCGCCACCACGCCGGGCAAGACCATAAAGATGAAGGTCATAAGGGAGGGCAAGGAAAAGACGCTCTTCATCAAGGTGGGCAAGAAGGACGGCCACGCCGCCGCCAAGAGCGAGCCCTCGGCAGAAGAGCCTGAGTCAAGGCTTGGCATCAAGGTCGAGCCCCTGACGCCTGAACTTGCCGAAAGGCTCGGCGTCTCCGAGAACGCGGGTGTGTATATAAGCCGCGTAAATCCCGATGGTCCGGCCTCAGAGGCGGGACTCAAGACCGGCGATGTCATACTTGAGATAAACAGGAGGGCCATAAAGGACGTAAAGTCCTATAACGCGGCCATTAAGAGAGAGAAAAAAGGCGTCAACATACTCTTTCTCATACAGAGGCGGCATAATACCGTCTACCTTGTGGTAAAGAACAAGTAAGCAGGCCTGCGTCGAGGTTTTGCGGCCGATTTTTCGAGGGGTTCTGATGTGGCGTCATACATCCTTTGCATTACAGGGGCAAGCGGGGCGATTTACGGCGTGCGCCTCCTTGAGGAACTCCTCGGGCGTGGCGCGGACGTAGACCTTATCGTAACGCCCACGGCGCATATCATCCTCGGTCATGAACTTGGGCTCAAGGTAGAGGCCGCTGGCCGGGAAGTGGTCATCAGGGGGCCGGAGAGGGAGATAACGGGCCCGGGCCTCAGGTATATCCCGTCCGAGGACCTCACGGCGGGCCCTGCGAGCGGGTCTTCCCTTAAGCGAAAGATGATAATTTGCCCCTGCTCCATGGGCACGCTCGGGCGTATCGTGGCAGGGATCTCGGGTAACCTTGTTGAGCGGGCCGCTGACTGCGTCTTAAAGGAGCAAGGGCGCCTTGTGCTCGTGCCCCGCGAGACGCCGCTCCATGCCATACACCTTGAGAACATGCTCCGCCTTTCGCGCGCCGGGGCCCTTATCCTTCCGGCCATGCCGGGGTTTTATCATGGGCCGCGAAGCGTGGATGACCTCGCGGATTTTATCGTCGGCAAGGTCCTCGATGCCCTCGGGATAGAGAACGAACTCTATAGGCGGTGGGACGGCGGGGACTGATTGGTTTTCTTTGACCCACTTTCTTTTTTCTAAAAGAAAGTGGGAGGTTTTCTTTGCCCTATCTTGTTTTGTGGTTGGTGCTGTCTATGGCGCGCTTCTCTCGACGATAAAAGGGACAGGGCGACCCGATAAAAAAATCTTTTTTCTAAAAGAAAGCGGGAAGGTTTTTTTATCCTTTTTCATGGGGTCTTGTATATGCTTGACAGACGTTTTTTGCGCGAGAACCTTGAGTTTGTAAAGGAGCGTCTTGAGCTTCGCGGCGAGGGTCTTAAGATAGACCGTTTCATCGAGCTCGACAGGAAGCGTCGCGCGCTCTTAAAAGAGGCCGAGGCCCTGAAGGAGAGACGCAATAACGTCTCTCATGAGATAGGCAGGCTCAAAAAAGAAGGCCAGGACGCGGCTCCACTCATGGAAGAGATGCGCGGCGTCTCGGGGCGTATAAAGGCCCTTGACAGTGAGATTGCCGGCGTTGAGGAGGATCTCTCGGACCTTCTCCTTCTCATACCCAACCTTCCGAACGAGGCCGTGCCTCATGGGAGCGATGAAAACGACAACAGGGTTCTTCGCTCGTGGCATGCCCCGCGGGAGTTTGACTTTACGCCCCTTGAGCACACGGAGATAGGTGCCGGGCTCGGCATCCTTGACCTTGAGCGCGCGGGTCGCATGGCAGGGGCGAGGTTTTCGCTCCTCACGGGCGCGGGCGCGCGTCTTGAGCGGGCCCTTATAAACTTCATGCTCGACATGCACACAGAGGAGCAGGGTTACACCGAGGTCCTGCCGCCCTTCATGACGCGGGGTTCGGCGCTTCAGGGCACGGGTCAGTTACCCAAGTTCGGCGACGATTTATTCAAGATTGAGGACATGGACCTGTACCTTGTGCCCACCGCCGAGGTGCCTGTAACAAACATTCACGCAGGCGAGATTATAGACGAAGCCGACCTGCCGCTTTACTATACGGCCTATACGCCGTGTTTCAGAAAAGAAGCGGGTTCCTATGGCAAGGACGTAAAGGGCCTTATACGCCAGCACCAGTTCAACAAGGTTGAACTGGTGAAGTTCACGCGGCCCGAGACTTCATATGAAGAGTTAGAGGGGCTTACGCGCGACGCCGAGGAGGTTCTCCGGCGTCTCCGTCTTCCCTACCGCGTGGTGGCCCTCTGCACCGGGGACCTTGGTTTTTCCTCTGCCATGACCCTTGACCTCGAGGTCTGGCTACCGGGGCAGGCAAAATATAGAGAGATTTCTTCCTGCAGCAACTTCGAGGACTTTCAGGCCCGGCGGGCGGGTATCCGTTGCCGGGTAAAGGGCGAAAAGCCCCGCTTCGTGCATACCATCAATGGCTCGGGTCTTGCCGTTGGGAGGACCCTTGTCGCCATCCTCGAAAATTATCAGAACAGCGACGGCACAGTGACCGTGCCCGAGGCCCTGCGCCCCTACATGGGGGGCCTTGAAAAGATAGAGAAAAAGGGGTAATCTTTAACCTGCACCTCTTCCCGCTTTTTTGCGTTCCTGCATTCCGCATTCGGAGGGTTAGCCTAATTGGTAAGGCACCGGTCTTGAAAACCGGCGGGCGAAAGCCTTTGTGGGTTCGAGTCCCTCACCCTCCGCCATGTTTTTATAAGAAAATCGAAAAGCAGACAGGGCGGGCACGGGCCACCAGAAGAAAGAGTAAAGATGAAGGGCTAGGCTGGGCTTCGCTTAGTGAAAAAACAAAAAGAGAGGATTTCCTTACTTTCTTTTAAAAAAGAAAGTTTTTTGATGGTGCGGCATGACACCGTGGTTTGATATACTCTCTCGTCGAGAAAGGGCATCTGCCTCGGAGATACCACGTCAAAGAAAACCAATGCCTTAAAAATTTGCAAAACAGCCCTTCCTGTGTTACAAATACACGAACTCCGTTGAGAACGGCGCGGCGGCCTGGATATTTTTTCTTAAGGGTACGATAGCCTCAAACAGGGAAAACTCTACCCTTTTGAGGTTTTGTTTTGCCTTTTTCCACCCTGTCCTCACGGCGGGCAATGCTCATAAGTTCTGTCAATACTTAAATATTGGTTTTCTTTGTCTTACTTTCTTTTTTCAAAAAGAAAGTAAGACAATCTTCTCTTTTCTTCTTTTTGGCGGGCACAGCCCACCCTAAAACAACGCGAAAGGACTTATCGAGATGAAAGAACCAAGGGTAAGCGTCATTATACCGACCTACAACAGGGCGCGCTATCTCACGGAGGCGATAGAGAGCGTGCTGAAGCAGACCTGCGATGATAAGGACATTGAAATTATTGTCGTGGACGACGGTTCTGTTGACGATACGCGTGAGAGGCTACAGCCCTACATGGAGAAGATAGAGTATTTTTATGTGGATAACAACAAGGGCCCGGCCCATGCCCGGAACGTGGGCATGAAAAAGGCTCGGGGAAGGTACATCGCCTTTCTTGATTCTGATGACCACTACTACCCCTATAAGGTAGAGATACAGGCCGATTTTCTCGACAGGCACGACGACGTGGGCATGGTCTGTTCCGAACTCTCGGCGATTAATGACAAGGGTCTCCTCGACGAATTTCACCTGAAGAAATATCATAGATCCGCGTACATGGAGAACGAAGCGGCATATGAGAATATCTACTCAAAGAGTATTTCAATATCAGACGCCGGGTTGAACCTTAAGGGATGGGAAGATAGAAAAGTCTACGTGGGAAACGTTTTCGAGAGGTATTATGAGGGGCTGATACTCGCAACGAATACGGTCATGTTCAGGAGGAGTATCCTCGAGAGCGTGGGACTTCAGCACGAGTCGTACTGGGTCTTTGAAGATTACGAGTTTGTCCTGAGGATCGCAAAGGCCCACAAGGTGGCCTTTATCGATGTGCCCACATACAAACTGCGGTATCATGACGACCAGATCTCGACCACGCGGAATAAACCCAATGGAACGGAGATACTGATAAAAAAGTATTCCAACCTCATAGAGATAGCCGAGAGGCACGGCCTGAAG
This sequence comes from uncultured Thermodesulfobacteriota bacterium, assembly GCA_964472295.1. GTDB lineage: Bacteria > Desulfobacterota > GWC2-55-46 > GWC2-55-46 > JADFVP01 > JAJRZX01. The sequence goes on from CAYYJQ010000005.1 coordinate 75,427, forward strand.
GACAGGGACTTCTACTCTCGGAACCAGGCCGCCGTGGATAAAAAACTTGCCGCCCTTAACCGGGGGCTGGCGATTACCCTGATGAAAAACGGCGGTGACGGCGCGCGTGCCCGAAGGCACCTTAGGGGCTGCGCGGCATACAACCAGCCGGAGCGCCTGCTCTGGTTCCTGAGCCTTGCGCCGCCTGTTCTCAGAAAGTTGTCCTTCAAGATGGGCTCGCTCCTGGAACTGATACATTTATACTGACCCTGACGATAAAGGTGATAGCGGACGGGGTGGGCATGGCCCACCCTTTTTTTTTGTTGTGCGCCCGGCAGGGCGCACCCACTCGGAGGTGAAAGTCC
>CAYYJQ010000006.1:0-73109 GCA_964472295.1 uncultured Thermodesulfobacteriota bacterium
TTTTTCCTGGTGGAGGGTAGGGGAGTCGAACCCCTGACCTGCTGATTGCGAACCAGCCGCTCTCCCAACTGAGCTAACCCCCCCTCTCACATTTGTTCAAGTCCGTCTATCTTTCAATGTCAGGCAAAACCTCTCCGCATATTCGCACTTTTCTGGAAAGAGCCCCTATAGTCTACTTCTTTGAGAGGACATCTTCTATGCTTTTTTTTAGTTCACTCAAGTCCGATGATTTCACTACATAGGCATCTGATGCCCAGGTGCCAAAATCGTGTTTATAATGGGGGTATGCGGTGCAGAGTATTACCGGTATATCGCACCACTTTTCCTTTACCCTGCGGAGCACCTCAACGCCATCCATGCCCGGCATCTTTATATCAAGGAGTATAAGATCAAAGGCGCCTTCTTCGAGCCTCTCAATGGCCTCTGCACCAGAGGCCGCAAGGGTTACCTCAGAGCCTTCGTCCTCGAGCTCTTCCTTGTAAAGGAGCCTGAGACCCTCCTCGTCGTCAACTACAAGGATTTTCTTTTTCTTAAGAACACTATCCTCTGCCATTTATCTTCACCTCTATAACCTTGGGGATTTTTCCTCTCTTCCTGTTGCTGAAGGGAACTTGACCTTAAAGGTCACGCCTTCACCGAACCGGTTGATTACGTCTATTTCTCCCCTATGACGCGATACAATGGAGCTCGTAATAGGAAGCCCCAACCCTGTGCCGTCTTTTTTTGTGGTGAAAAATGGTCTGAATATGGATGCCACATCGCGGGGGTCTATGCCCCCGCCGGTATCGCTAACCTCTGCTATGACCCAGCCGTCGCCAAGGTCTGTGCTGAGCCTGAGCGTGCCGCCTTCCTTACTCATGCACTGTATCGCATTTGCGATTAAATTGTCAAAAATAATCTTCAGCTCTTGCCTCCTGGCATAAACAGGAAGGGGCCCCATGAAGAGATCCCGTTGAAGGGCTACGGAGCGTTCCTTCATGTCCTCTCTGAAAGACTTGACCGCCTCGGCAAGTATCTCGTTAAGGTCGCTTATTGTCTCAATGCCCTCGTCGTCCTTGAGGGGGCTTACAAGGGCATTCACAACCCCTTCGAGCCTCTTTACGGCCTTAAGGAGTTCCGTGACATCGGCTATTACCGGCGAAGAGGGGGCGAGTTTTCTCTTTATCCTCGCGGCATAGGCGCCAAGGCATATAAGGGGGTTTTTTATCTCGTGGGCAAGTGTCGCGGCTATGTCGCCAAGAAGGATGAGTTTCTCGGCCTGACAGAGCCTCTCGCGAAAGGCCTCGGCCTCCTCGCAGGCAGACCTGCACTCCCCCACGACCTCGGAAAACTTTATTATTGAGATGAGTTGAAGGATGATTATCCTTAGAAGGGACTCCTCGGCAGGGGTGGGTACGACTTTTTTTCGCGCCTTGAGGTAAAGGACACCGTATGACCTGAGGCCGTCCATAAGCGGCGCCGCGAGCACGGTCCTGCACCCCATCATGGCCCTGTCCTCCAAGCCCTTCCAGACAAAGTCGGCCAGTTTCGGAGTATAGACCAAAAGGGCCTCTCCGTTCTTGCAGGCAAGAGAGCCAAGCCCCCCGCCCTTGTCGTAGCGATGGGGAGTGGTACCTTCAGGCCCCTCCTTCCCTCCCCCGCGCGCCTTCAAAAAGAAGCCGCCATGGTCTGCGCGCATGTATAGGGCGGCCTCGTCAAAGGGCGTGGCCTCGCTGACAAGCCCAAGGGCCCTCTTGAGCTTGGGCTCAAGGGCATCGCCAGAGGCCAGAAGGCCGGACATTTCCTCGAGGAACCTGTAAATCAAGGGTATGACTCCAAGCGGCCTCAAAAGAGTAAAGGGTACTTCGCGAACCTGTAAGGTCCGGGTCCACTCAGGCTCTCATGGAACACAGTGACCTCTTGCCATGTTCAACAGGTGCGGTCAAGAAAGATGATGGGAAAAAAGAGACCATTTCTTCTTCGTCTCTCAACTGCCCGGGAGGTAAATTATCTGGAATTTTATCTTTAGTTTCCTGGCGCCGGCGGCCCCATCAGGGGTTCGCCTCTTTCAGGAACCTTGCCGCCTCTTCCGGGGGCGTTGGGTTGATATAAAAACCCGAGCCCCACTCAAAGCCCGCCACCTTGGCAAGTTTGGGCATGATCTCAAAATGCCAGTGATAGTACTTCTCAGCACCGTTCTGGACAGGGGATGTGTGGAGAATGAAGTTGTATGGGGGTGAGTTGAGGACCTTGTCCAGACGCCTCAACACATCGGGAAAGATGAGCGAGAGGTTCTCGTAATGCGTCTTCTGGGAATTCTCGAAACTTGAGCCGTGCGTCTTGGGGAGTATCCATGTCTCAAAGGGCGCCTTGGGCGCATATGGCGTTATGGCGAGAAAGTCCTGGTTCTCGGCCACTACCCTGACGCCCTGCATTATCTCCTGTCGTATGATGTCGCAGAAGATGCATCTTTCCTTGAAGTTATAATACTCAAGGGCCCCGTCTATCTCCTCGCTCACCCTTTTTGGTATGATGGGCATGGCGATGAGCTGAGAGTGGCTGTGCTCCAGTGTGGCGCCGGCGGCCTCACCGTGGTTCTTGAATATAAGGATATAGCGGAGCCTCGCGTCTTTCTTGAGGTCAACTATCCTGTCCCTGTAGGCCCAGAGGACTTCCTCGAAGTTCTTGCCTGTCATGGTGGAAAGCGAGGACATATGGTCTGGCGTCTCTATGATGACCTCATGCGCGCCGATGCCGTTCATCTTGTCAAAGACACCATCGCCCTCCCTGTTAATATCACCCTCTATCTTAAGGGCCGGGTACTTGTTGGGCACGACACGGACGCGCCAGCCAGGGGAGTTGGGTTTTGTATCAGCGGGCCTGTAGGCGAGTATCTCACCAGGGGTCTTGGACTCGTTCCCCGGGCAGAAGGGGCAGAACCCCTGCCTCATGACAGGCCTCGGGGAATCAAACTCAGAGGGACGCTTTCCCCGTTCCGTGGAGATTATAACCCATCTACCCAGAATGGGGTCTTTCCTTAACTCAGGCATATTCAGCCTTTCGTATCTGAGGTTATATCGCGCAGAGGTTCAATTCAGGGATGAAAGCATAGCAGGGGCAGCGTTCAGCCGCGCATTTTTTCCTGTTCTTCCTCTTCTTTCTTGCACTCAATACAACAGGTGGTGACAGGGCGCGCCTCAAGCCTCTTCTCTGAAATGTCGCCGCCACATATCTCACAGATACCGTATGTGCCGTTGTCTATCCTCTCCATGGCGTCCTTGACCTTGGAGATTAGTTTACGTTCCCTGTCCTTGACACGCAGTATAACGCTGTTGTCTGTCTCCTGGGTGGCCCTGTCAGCGGGGTCGGGAAAGTTCTCGCCATTGGACTCGCTCATGTCTGATACAGTCTTTACGGCGCCGTGAAGAAGCCCATCGAGTTTTTCAGTAAGTATGCCTTTAAAGTGTTCAAGCCTCTCGTTTTCCATAGTCACTTATTATAACCAAAATAAAAGAACCTGCAAAGCATAATTTCAAGAAGCATGAATGGCGCATGTCTCATCACGAGAACCGTCTCTTGCAGAGGGGAAAATCGTCCGGCTTTTTCGGGCTCCGCGCTCCAAGGTCCCTTCGCGTCCTGCTCCGCTTCTTAGTTATTTTACCAACCCCGACCTCAGGCCCCTTTTTTGTCTTTCCGGACTTTCCGGCCCCCCTTTCTTCGAGACGCGTGAAGCCCCTGCCCCTGACCTTCCCCTCACAAAGGCGCCGCTCTTTCCGCCCGTCTTCCTGAGGAGCCTTATGTCCGTAAGGACCATCTCTTTATCAACGGCCTTGCACATGTCATATATGGCGAGGGCCGCCACGGAAACGGCCGTAAGGGCCTCCATCTCCACCCCTGTCCTTGAGGAGATGCGCGCTGTTGCCGTAATATCAATGGCCGGGGGCCTCTTGAGGGTCCTGAACTGAACGTCCACGCTTGTAAGCGAGAGGGGGTGGCAGAGTGGTATTAGGTCTCCTGTCTTCTTGGCGGCCATGATGCCTGCAAGACGCGCCACTCCGAGCACGTCGCCCTTTTTCATCTCATTGGCGAGTACGAGCCTGAGCGTCTCCTTTTTCATGAGGACCCTGCCCCTTGCAACGGCCACACGGTCCGTGACGAACTTCTCCGTCACATCCACCATTCTTGCCTTTCCACCCTCATCGGTATGCGTAAGTTTCATTTAAAGGCGCCTCTCATTGAAAGTCCATGTTCTCCATCTCGGGCGTAATCCGCTCTCCCCCGTTATCCTCAGCGCCGGGCTCGGGCCACTCCGCCTCCACAATTCGTCCGTCTTTTACTGTGAGGATAAAGGGTTTCTTTACAGAGCCCCTGTACCTGTCAAAGTGGACCTCGCCCTGGGCGCCCTCGTAGCCGCTCATGGCCAGAAGCCTCTCCCTCAAGTCGCTCCTCGACGGGTTCTCCGGGTCCATGGCCCGTATAATGAGATTCGCCGCGTCAAAGGCCTCGGCCTCGAGTTCTCCGGGGGTCCTGCCATAGGTCTCCTTATAATGTAGCGCAAAGGCCGAAGACGAAGGCCTGGAGGTATTGGCGAAGAAACCGTCTACAAAGACGGCCCCCTCAACGCCGCGCCCGGCGAGTTCAACAAGGTGGGTTGAGTCCCAACTGCTTGAGCCAAGGAGCTGAAGGTCCTCGATATTATAATACTTTATATAGGGCATGATGAGCCCTATGGTCTTGTAAGTATCGGGAATATAAAGGGCCTCAATATCGGCTGAAGGGAAGTACTCCTTCAGGATTCGCCTGCCCTCACGGACCTCGTCCGTCTCTACCTTGAATATATCCACGAGAATGGAGCCAAAGTCTTTTTCGCCGCGCTGGTAGGATTTTCGGGCGGTTACCTCGCCGCCGAGGTCTATGACGGTGCGTGAGAAGGACTCGGCCATCAAGGCCCCTGAACGGGTCTCGGGGTAAAGTACGGCAAAGGTTTTCTTTCCAAGCACGTTGACTGCGTAGTCTGCTACTACCCTGGCCTGCTCGGCAGGAGTAAGGGAATTTCTGAATACATACTCCCCTGCGCCTGTAATATCCTCTTTTTGAGCCAATGTAATAAGGGGTATGCCAAGGGCCTGGGCCCTTGCCGCGCTCCTGTAGGACGTGGAGTTAAGAAGAGGCCCTACGATACCTGCGACCCTCTTGTTGGCGGCAAGCTCTCTTACGGCCCCAGGGCCCCCTGTCTCGGCCCCGCGCTCGTCACGGACAATAACGTCCACCTTTCTTGTCCCCGCTGGTCCGAAGACACCGGCGGCAAGAAGGACGCCCTTGAGGGCGGCCTCGCCATAGGGAGCGTACCTGCCCTTAAGGGGCATGATAAGGCCAATGGCCGGGTTGGTGGTATTCTCCGTGCCTCTCTTCAGCATGGAGTCTATCTCACGAAGAAGGGTCCTGGCCTTCTCTCTAACCCCCCCCTCGACCCACCACGACGAGGCCAGCCTCTCAAGATTCGAGCGCGCCTCCACCACGCGCCCCCCCCTGTAAAGGAGAAGACCCAGTTCATAATACGCGGTATTCTTCTCTCTACTCTGGGGAAAACGGTCAAGGAGGAGCCTGTAGGTATTTACGGCCTCGCTGGTCTCGCCCTGCGCGGCAAGGCTCCGGGCAAGTTCCAGCAGGCCCGCGGGGCCAATGTCCTCGATAGTCCTTCTTGGCTCGCCGGGTTTGTTATCCCCGGAAAGAGGCGCTTCCTTTTCGCTGTTCCCTCCGCCAAAGGCGGGGAGGGACTCATCGGGAAAGGGGGCGGCATGAGAAGGCGCCGCACTGAGAGGCAGGGACGCCAGGGTGAGTATGAGAAGATAGAGGACGAGGCGCAGTGGCTTCATTACTCGAAGATTTCCTTTACCCTTGAGAAGAGGTTCTTCGACGGGTGCGCCACGTCCTCGCCGCTTATCTCGGCGAATTCCTCGAGGAGTTCCTTCTGTCTCTTGGTGAGGTTCTTTGGTATCTGCACGTTTATGATTACCATCTCTTCGCCGCGCCTCCCGGTGTTGAGCGAAGCAATACCCTTGCCCCTCAGGGTAAAGACCTTTCCAGGTTGAGTACCTGCGGGTATCTTGAGTTTCGCCGTGCCCTCAAGGGTAGGCACGTCTATCTCAGCGCCAAGGGCGGCCTGTGCAATACTTACAGGGACCTCGCAGATGATGTCATCGCCCTCGCGCTTGAAAATATCGTGCTCACGCACGTTCACAACCACGTAGAGGTCTCCCGGCGGCCCCCCCATCTCTCCGGATTCTCCCTTTCCCGAGAGCCTTAGACGTGATCCATTATCCACACCAGCAGGTATCTTCACGGAGATGCGTGACTTCTGCCGTTGTTTACCAAGACCACCACAGGATGTGCAGGGGTTTCTTATGACCGTTCCCCTTCCCCTGCAAGTGGAACAGGGCCTTGAAATTGTGAGAAAGCCCTGCCTGAAGTTAACCTGACCCGAGCCGCCGCACCTTGTGCAGGCCTGCACGCCGCCACTTCCGTCTCTTGCGCCGGAGCCCCCACAGTTGGAGCAGTCCACTGTAACGGGTATCTCAACGTCTTTTTCCGTGCCAAAGGCGGCCTCCTCAAAGGTAAGGTCAAGGTCGTATCGCAGGTCCGCCCCGCGCATGGGCGATGGTCCCCTGCGACCGCCGCCGAAGAACTCGGAAAAGACCTCGCCAAAGAGGTCCTGGAAGTCGCTCCCAAACCCAGCCTCCCTGTGGCCCGCGCCCACTCCGGCAGTGCCGAATTGGTCGTACTGCATCCTCTTGGCCGGGTCCTTGAGGACTGTGTAGGCCTCGTTTATCTCTTTGAAGGCTTCCTCGCTTCCATGCTCCTTGTCAGGGTGGTGCTTGAGAGCGAGCCTCCGGTATGCCTTTTTTATCTCCTCCTCAGTGGCGTTTCTCTCCACACCAAGGATGGAATAGTAATCTTTTCCCATTTACCCCTTCTTTCCTCTATGCACTCAATGGAGCGGTCCTCTCTCCTCGTTCCCGCCCTCGCCGCTTTCACTGCCAGAGGGACCTCCGGCAACAGAGACTATGGAGGGCCTGAGGAGTTTATCCTTGAGGAGATAGCCCTTCTGAAATTCCTTGATAACCTTGCCGGGCTCGGCGTTCTCGCAGTCCTCGTGGCTTATGGCGTGATGGAGCGAGGGATTGAAGGTCTCGCCCACGGCATCTATCTCCTTGACGCCGAACTTGGCGAGGGCCTTTCGCATCTGTTCTATGGTAAGCCTTACACCCTCGACAAGGGAGGCGAAACTCTCTCCCTCAGCTGAAGAGGCATGCTCAAGGGCCCTCTCAAGGTTGTCGATGGCAGGGAGTATCTCGAGGACCACGCATTCCGTAGCGTAGTTGATGTAACCGGCCTTTTCCTTTTCCTGTCTCTTCTTGAGATTCTCAAGATCCGCCCTTGCCCGGAGAAAGAGGTCATAGTTCCTTGCCGCCTCATCGGTCTTTTCCTCAAGAAGGGTCTCAAGGTCTTTTTCACCGCATGGGGCTTCTGTCTCTTCGCGGCTACCGGCCTCGTGTGTCTCCCGCTCCTCTACCTCATGACTCTCTTTATCTTTCATTGCATTCCCTTTTTAAAGTAATATCCATGCCTGTAAGAGACAAAAAGGCCTACCCAGTGAAACGGGCCATACATACATAATTAACAGCTCCGTCCATGGGAACGGGCCATCCAAACATGATTAAAATCCTCTGTTCATGGAACGGGACATGGATACATGATTAAAATACTCAGTTCAGTGTAACGGGGCATCTCGTATAATTAAAATACTCAGTTCAGTGTAACGGGACATTGATACATAATTAAAATCCCCTGTTCATGGAACAGGGCCATCCAAACATTATTAAAATCCTCTCTCGACGAGGCCAACGGCATAGGAGACAAGGGGGAGTATTCTCGCGTAATCCATTCTCAAGGGTCCTATAAGCCCCAGGGTTCCTGACATGGCCCTGTCAACGCGGCAGGGGGCCATTACAAAGCTCAGGCCCTCGAAGCCATCGATACTGCTCTCTGAGCCGAGGCACACCTGCACGCGTTCCTGCTCAAGGCTCTTGTCAAGGAGTTTAACAAGGAGGCTCTTCTCCTCAAAGGCCCTGAAGAGTTGCTTCATCTTCTCAAAGTCCTCGCGGAACTCCGGGTACTCGAGTATATTGGCCTGCCCCTCAACGTACAATGAGCCCTCCTCACTGCTCTCATAGTCCTTGAGGGCCAGTTCTCCAAGGCGTAGCGCCTTTGAGAGGAGTTCATCGTAGAGGTTCTTCTCGTCCTTCATCTTCTCCACAATGCGGGCCCTCAGGCCCTTTACCGTAAGACCGCGGCCAATCTCGCGAAGATAATTCGAGACCTTCCCGAAGTCCAGCCCCGGGAGTCTCTCTCCGGTGTGAAAGAGGCTTGTCCTGGCCTCACCTACCTCTGGGACAAGGACAAGGAGAAGGGAATCATCATCAATGGGAAGCACCCTGATATCGCGTATGACAAGGTCATAACTACCTATTAGAAAGGCAAGGCCCGTGCAGTTGGTGATGTGCGAGAGGGCTCTCGTTGTGCCTGTAAGGAGGTCTTTAATCCCCATGAGACGCTCGGCCCGCCTATAGAGGTATTCCTTTTCCTCGGTTCCCGGCTCCTCTGGCTCAAGGAGCCTGTCAAGGTAGAGACGAAAGGCCCTTTCCGTAGGTATCCTGCCGGCAGAGGCATGGGGCTGAAAGAGCAGGCCCGCCCTCTCGAGCCCTGACATGATGTTGCGTATGGTGGCCGGGGATACGCCAATGTAGTACCGCGAGGCAATGGTCTTTGAGCCAAGGGGCTCGGCGCTCTCTATGTATCCGCGCACAATTGCCCCGAGCACTGTCATCGCCCTCTCGGAAAGCGCCTCACCGTCTGCGTTGTAATCCATGTCTTCTCTATTTGACAAAATATAAAAGCACCTTTTTAGGCTGTTATTACTCGAACTTTCCTTAATATTAAAACATATCAACGCGCCATTGTTATGTCAAGGTGATAACGCCTCAAGAGGGGCCGGAAACAAGGTTGGCGCAGACCTCGTCGCAGATGAAGAGGGCCGCGCTACTCAGCCTTATCCTCCCGTTGCCTGAGATGAGATGGCCAGAGGTCTCGTAGAGGGCGCACCGGTCAAGGAGCCTCTCTTTCTCATCTCTGCCAAAGTCCCTCTCGTATCTACTGAGGTCCAGGCCAGCCCCTGGCATACGAAGCCCCAGAAAGACCGCCTCCACCATGGCCTCTTCCCTTGTGAGAAGTTCCGAGCCAGCGCAAGGGTTTCCCCGCGCGAGCATGTCTTTGTATCTCTTTAAATCAGTCTCATTCCAAGAGCGCCTGCCCCAGGCGCCCTCGGCAAGAAAGGAATGGGCCCCTGGCCCTATGCCGAGATACTCCCCTCCGAGCCAGTACCCGCTATTATGCGCGCTCTCAAGGCCGAGCCTCGAGAAGTTCGAGATCTCGTAATGGATAAATCCGCTGACCGTTAAGAACGAGACGGCCTCCTCGTACATGGCGAGTTCCAACTCCTCGCCCAAGAGACTTTTTTCACATGGCTGACCAGTGCCATCCCCATGATAGAGGCCGAAAAAGGGTGTATTTTCCTCGATGGAGAGGCAGTAGAGTGAGACATGGTCAGGCCCAGGGGCAAGAACGCCCTCCAGGGTCCTTCTCCATGATGATAGTGTCTGGCCCGGGATGCCGTACATGAGGTCCACGCTGATATTCGTGAACCCCGCGCTTCTGGCGCTCTTAATGGCATAAGCCCCCTCGTCAGGCCCGTGACGCCTGCCAAGGGTCTTGAGTTCTCCACCCTCAAGAGACTGAAGGCCAATGCTCAGGCGGTTCACCCCTGCCTTGAGGTATCCTTCGAGCAGGGCGGGGCCAAGGTCTCCGGGGTTGGCCTCGAGCGTGACCTCGACGCTATCATCGTCACCCCCCTGGTTACGGAAGGTCTCTCTTACAAGGGCTATTATCTCTCCTATGTGTTCTGGCGGAAAGACCGACGGGGTTCCGCCGCCAAAGTATATGGAGCGAAGATGAATATCCTCTCCCTTGAGGCCGTGAGCGCGGACCTTGGAGGAAAAATCCGCCTTGAGAAGGTCTGTCCACTCATGAGGGGAAAAATCACTCCCAGCCACTGAATTAAAGGCGCAGTAAGGGCACTTGGTCCTGCAAAAGGGTATGTGTATGTAGGCGCCAAGGGGTCTTTTCATCTCGGTCTCTTGCCTTTTTTCTCTAAGGAACCTCTGAATAATTCGTACCTACCGCGGGATAAATCCCCTCTCCTCACACGGCCAAGGGGCCTGCCTTGCCTGTCAAGTATTAGCACGAACGGCGCCGCCGCTTCATCAAGCATTTTCTCAAGTTCCCCGGCCCCTATCTCGGGCCCTGCACAGGGAAAGTCCTTCTCAAGAAGAGAAGAAAAACCGCGCGGGCCTTCATTGGCCCCTGAGACCACATCTTTTCTCAATACACCAATTAGCCTTCCATCCGCTCCGGCAACGGGAAGGGCCTCCTCTCCAGTCTCGTTGAATATCTTGCGGGCCTTATCCGGGCCATCGCCCTCCCCGAGGACCGTTATCTCAATGTCCATTATATTCACGGCAAACACTATTCTATTCTCCAGGCCTCCTGTAGACCCTGTACTTTTTCACAAAACCATCGGGCCTGTAACTGAGCTTTGCGTGGCGCAGTCCCTCGATACCAAGGTCCTGCTCCCGGTTTATGTACTTTACTCCCTCCGGGAGAGAGGCGGCGAAGTTCTGGTTCACGAACTGCAGGAGCCCCTGATAGGCAGGAAGGCCCTTCTCAAAGTGCACGGCAAAGTGTCCCGTGGGCATGGGCTCGCCCATGGCATAGGCAACGGGGTTTCCGTCAATATAGTAGATGAGGCCCTGAAGGCCGAGTTCGTCCATCTTCAGAAGGCCCTCCCTCGCAGGGCCGTAATCGCCCTCCTCTGCGCTTGACTCACGCCACTTCTCAAGGACCTCAAGGGCGTCGTCCACACGGTCTGGAGTGAGGACGCGCGAAAGGCACTGGTACATGGAGAGGAAATGACGGACACGGTTCCTCTTCCTGTGAAACTTCCTGCCCTCAAGGCGCGAGAGCCCGTCGCGAAGGTAAAGATAATCAAAGTTGTCCTTGTCCTCCTCAACATGATAGCCCATGGAGCCGAGGGTAGCGGCCTGGGCGCTCGACGCGTTCTTCATAAAAGAAAACTCGTGAAATAGGGGCTCAAGGCGCTCTTTTTCAGGGATATGAGAGGGAAGCATGAAGAAACTATCAGAGCCATCCCTTCCAGTAATCATCATGACACCACCGCCGAGGCTCGCCATGCAATAATTATGGACATGGCGAAATAGAAATATATTGGCAAAGGTGAACTCCGAGATGCCGGACCTAACCCCGCTGAAGAACTCCATAAGCAGGGGCCCCATCTCAAGGGTTATCTCCGAGGCCGAGGGCCAGAGAGGTATTAGCGTGGCAGGCGAACCTTTCATGGTCTCTCAATGAATTATAAGTGGGGTCTTACCGCGGATAAAAAATACCTCTTACAAGTAGAAATGACCAGGCCTCATAAAGACCCGGGCCGCCCTCCCCCTCCCTGTAACATAGGTCACAGAGATAAAAAAGACAACCAGTGTATAGTATAAACTATTAAAGGTCTTAATTTCCTCAGAATCTTTTTCCTGGTCCCTCGTGGGCCGTACAAAATACCAGCGATAGTCATCTCCTGTATCACTCCGCAGCAAGGGCCTAATGGCCCGCAACATCCTCTTTTACCTCCTCCCCGTACTACAGGCATGGCGCCTCAGGGCGCCATGCCCCTCCTTGTTTTTTCGACCAATCAAGGAGAGGTTCCCTAAGGAAAGTCTGATTAATTCAGACTTTCCTGCAACACATGGATGTGTTGCCATTTTCTATAACTGTAAGTTATTAAAAATGTAAGAAAAAGAAAAACCGCGTTTTTTCTTTTTCGTCTCTCCTTAATTCAGGGACGAATTATTCAGAGGTTCCCTAAAAAAAGAGACGCCGTCTCTTCAGACGGCGTCTCATGGCTCCTTGCCTCCAGCGGCAGACTTAACTGGAATGTGCTAATCCGCCCTTGCCAGACATCCTCTGTGCAATAAGGCCACAGAACTTGTTTAGCACATTTCTCCTTGGAAGGAATGAGATAATGGGCTGACGCCTGCGTCCAAGCTTTCTTATCTCGTTCCTGAGGGCCTCGTTGGTCTCATCAAACCTGAGCCCCTTTCTGAATACCTTAAGCGCTCTTGTTTTCCTCCCGCCAAGAAGGAAGGTCTTGCCGAGGTTGAGGTAAATCTCGGGGTTGTAAAATTCCCTTTCCGCGGCCACAAGACACATATTCTCGGCCCGCTCGTAGTCCTCTTCCGCCACTGCGAGACTGAGGGCATAGTACGAAAGAGCCCTTGGGCTAAGGGAACTCACGAGGTGCTTCTCGAATATAACAAGCGCCTCGCTATACATCCCGGCAACCGCCAGCCTTACCGCCTTTTCAGGTAAAAAGTTTGGATCCACCGGCACCTCCCATGTCTGAGAACACATACAGGACATACAATCACTATGTCTGAATTATATGTTGGAGGGCCCGATTTTCCTGTGACGCTTATCACTGAAGAGTGAATAGAAAGAAGCCAGTAGGGCAAAAAGGAGGGAAACTAAAAAAAGGGAGTTGTCAAAGGGCCTTGCTACTGGAGCCTTACGCCAGTCTCAATGGCCTCGTTGGAGCCCGCCCACTTGATGCTGAGACGCCCGGACTCGTCAAGTACAAGACTTAGCCTCAGGTCCCCTTCCTCATAGCCCTCGGGAAGGGGGAGTTTGACGGATTTCAGGCTGTTCAGGAAGAGTTCGCGCGTATCGATTATCTTCTGCTTCAGGAGTTCCACGCCGTCTTCTTCCACCCACCTCCTTGCCACAAGGGCCTCGGGCACCTCGTAGAGTTCAAGGAGTATCTCGGTCTGAACGCCGAGCCTCCTTGCGGGCCGTACGGAAAAAGACCTCGTAACAGGAAGGGATTCGCCCTTTTCCATGACTATGCTATATGAGAAGCGCTCATCTTCGGAATCAGTGGCATACCTTACCGCATAGGCCATGGCAAGGTGCCTGTCCACTATGTCCCTTGTCCCGTAGAGGGCCGCGCCCTCCGCGACAGCGGTAAGCGGGCTGTGGTCAAAGACAAGGTTCTGAGAACGGAGTTCAGGGAATATGTCCGAGACCTTGTCCTTGAAAGACGGTATCTGCGATGAGCCTCCCGTAAGTATAACAGCGCCAATGGAACCCTGCGCAAGGCCCACCTTGGCGGCCCTTGCAAGGACATAGTTTATGGTGCGGTCCACGATGCGATAAAACCCATGAGCATCAAGGGCCTCCTCGAAGTCGTACCTCGTAATATCCGCCACCTTCCTGCCGCCCCACTTAAAGGGCACGGACTCGTGCTCCGAGAGCGCTATCTTGAGCCTCTCGGCCTCAAGGAGCAAGGGACGCGTCACCTCGCCCGTAATGCCCGCCTTCTTTGCGAGGAGTTCCGCCACCCAGCGGTCTATGTCATGGCCACCAAGGACCTGGGCGCGTTCGGGCTTGGCTATGACGTGTACTCCATTCCGGCTGAGGCGAAGGACCATGCAGTCAAGGGTGCAACCTCCAAAATCTATCATCATCACAACACTGTCCTTCTCGCCGGCCACCTGGTACCCCACGGCAGCGGCAAGAGGCTCTTCTATGAACTCCACCTCCATGCCCTTGAAGACCCTGCCAGCTATATCGTCAAGGGTCTTCCTGTAAGAGGTAAAGCCGATGGGAACGGTAATATAGAGAATCTCACCCTTCTTGCCGGAAAAAACCTTGAACCACCCTGACTTCGCCACCGAGCCCTCTATATAGCGGTAGAGAACCCTCAAGAAGCGCTCCATCTGAGCCGCCGCCTCGTCCTTACCCTCGAGTATCATCTGCTTGATATTAACCACAGGGTCCCCGTCAACGACCTCTGCCCCTATGGTGTCTGTCTCGCGGCTAATCATCGTTGGAACAAGAACAGCGCCTCCGTAGTTTATGGAGACAGGGTCCATTGGCATGAACTCCGGGGGCTGGCCCGGCTTTCTGCGCATGACAAGGGTGTTCGTTGCCCCGAGGTCTATTGCCACACAGCCCTCGGAGGCGGCCCTTACCGCGCCGGAGACGGCCCCGGCAGGGCGCGAGATACCCTCGACGAGGACAGGCCTCTCTATCTCACGGCCATGATAGGTCTTCTTAAGGGCCTCTATGCGCGCTATTGTCTTCTTGACGGACTCGCGGAGCACAGCGGGTTTTATCCAGACATGTGTGTATGGCCGAAGGACATCGAGAAAACGTATATCCAGAAGGTCCTTGCCTCGCCTATCGAGTATCCCGGCAAGCCTCTTGGCGTATTTTTCCCTTGAAAACTTCTTTTTCTTCGAATCCTTAAGGCTGAGTTCCTCGGCGGAAAAGATAAAGTCCACAACATCCGTGACCTCAACGTCCTCCATCCATGAGCGCACCTTGAAAAATGCGAAGGCCCTCTCAAGAATCTCGATGATAAGGTCATAAAAGAAGGGCTCAACAGGAATCTCCTCGAGTAGGTCCACGAGGGCGTGCTCACGGGCAAAGTTGTCCTGTATCTCCAGAGAGGCCTTTAGAGAGGCCTCGAATGCCATGAGGAGGAGGTCCTCGCAACCAGGCTTTCCCTTTAGTTCCCTTGTCATGTAGATAAGGGCGTATCTCTTGTAATAAGGCTCCTCGCAGTAGTTGCTGGCCTCCATGGCAAGGGCCAGCGCGTCACGGTATATCTGGAAAAAAGGCGGATGAAGCGGGAGCTGGGCCGCAAGGCCAAGGAGGGTATACCCCCTGTAGAACGAGTAATCCTTGCTCTTGGGGAGTTCCTTGGCAATGGCCTTGAAAGATGCTTTTCCCTGAGCGGAGTCATCGGCAAGCCCAAGGGCAAGACGCCACGCGCGCACCCTCAAGTCCACGAAGTCTTCAGTCACGGGAAGTTCCTGCGCTATCCTCAGAAGCTCTGTAGTCCTGTGGTGGTGCTCGGTGAGGGCATCAGCGGTCTTGATGGCCTCCTTCATGGCCCTTGTATAGACGGGCTTGAAGGGGCCTGTGCAGGGCATGCCCTTGAGGAGCATGGAAAGGAATTCGCCCCTTGAGCGCGCATCGTCAACAGAGACGGCAAGGTCAAGGGCGAGTTCAAAGACCTCGATACTCTCAAGGGCCTTTGGAACATCGCTAAGGACCGTGCCAAGGGTCTGGCCGATGCGGATACGGTCAGAACTCCCCTTAAGGGCCTTTATGGTGTCTTTAACAGAAGCGGAGTTCATGGCATACCCATTAGATGTTGAAGCCGGGCAAACCCCGTGCCCGTCATGGTGCCGTCTCTCCCGATGGTCACCTCGATACGCCCCGGAAGGTAGAGATCAGCCATGGTATAACGGCTCGATAAAAAGTGAATTGTCTGGTTTGTGGACCCACGGGCAAGGAGAGTCTTCTCTGGCAGGCTCTCATCATAGGGACCCGCCACGAGTACGTCGACAAGGGGCAGGACGCGGGACATCTCGCTCTTCGCCTCTATCTCAGTTAGTGTATAACCAGTGTACACCATTACCGAGAGACCAGTCTCACTACGGATTGCCCCGAGGAGCGATAAAAGCCCGTGCAACTGGAGAAAGGGCTCGCCACCGCTTATTGTAATGCCCTCTATCCCGGAGGGAATACTCCTCAGGACCTCTTCAACGGTCATGGATTTTTTCATTCCCAGGTCATGCGTTCCCGGGTTGAAGCAACCCTCGCACCCACGGACACAGCCCTGAAAAAAGACAACGCATCTCAAGCCCGGCCCGTTAACCCCTGAGGAGGGTATAATGCCGTGTAAGTTTAAAATACTCTTCATAATCAGAATGTTATGGATTATCTTAAAGGCAACCTCTTAAGAAATACCAGACAGGTCTCCTTACTCACCCCCTGCACCTATCCCCTCCCCTACCTGTCCTTGCCCTCTATGGTTACCCGCACGCGGGTGTCAAGGTCGTCCTTTTCCTCAAACTTTTCTATCTTGCCAAGGTGCTCGGTAAGGTGCTCGGCCACTACCTTGCAGTCCGTAAAGACCGTGGAGTCTATCTCCACATGACCGTCCTTTGTAATCCTTATGCGAATGCTCTTTTCCATAATACCCTGTCCTCCAGAGACCTTTACTCAAAGGGAGCCTTGAGGCCCCCCTGTCGACTATTTTCTACTGAGATATTCTTAAATATCCCCCCACTGCTAACCACCGCCTCGGCACTTGGGTAGAATTTTTTAATCGCTCATCGAAACACTTAAGCCTGTAACCAAGTCAGCCGCAGGTAAAAACCGCCTCAGCACTTTAAGAGTATTTTAATCTAACCACAATCTTCCCAGTCTATAGACCAGCAACCAAGGATGACCACAACCTTAGCCTTTGAGTAATATCTTTATCTCTCCCTCGATGGTCTCCTTTTCCTCTGCAATCTCGAAGTCAAGGGGAAGGTTGTCCTTTATGGACTCAAGGGCATAGTACTGCTTGAGTTTATTGGAAAAACTCTGCACCACGCGGTTATCGCCGCCAAGTTCAAAGGCGCCCTGCTTGTTCCTTGCCACTTTTATGATGTCACCGGAGCGGTCAACCTCCATGACTTCTTTTTTCTCATGTATCTTGCAAGCCGTTATCTCGCCCCTCTTCCTGAGTTCCACGAGGGCGGCCATGACGTACTTCTTGCTCTTGAGTTCTGTCTGTATAACAGTGTAAAAAGACATGTCTTTATTCTCCCCGGGCAGTATGGCCCTTGCATGAAGGCAAACCCAAAAATCTCAGGCCCCCGCCTTGCAGGTTAAAAAATCAGGCGGGTTGGCCCTCCCTGAAAGACGTAGCCGCGAGCGGGTTGCGGCTGAAGAACCCTGTAAGTGCCTCGCTGTTCATGAGGACCTTTCCAAGAAGTTCATCAACGAGTTTTTCAAGGACTTCTTTATTTGCCGCGATAATCTCGCCTGTTGTCTCCATGGCGTTATCAAGTATCTTCTGAATATCGTCAAGAACCTCTACGCCCGAAGTGATGGCATAGTCCTGAAGGGCCACGAGGCTCTTGTTGCTCATCTTGTCGCCAAAGCCATACTCAACGACCATGCGCCGCGCTATCTCCGTTGCGTGCATGAGGTCCTGCGAGGCCCCCACTGTCTGCGCCCCAGTGCCGCCAAGTTCTTCCTCGGCCACCATGCCGCCCAGTATTACGCCTATCTCGCACTCAAGGTCTTTCTTTGTAAAGGTAGCGCGCATGGCGTCGTCCTTGGGGATAAATGTCCCGGCCCCACGGTAGTTATCAAGGCTTATGAAGATGGGCGTGCTCCTGTAATGGGCCATCATGGCAATGGTGTGGCCGGCCTCGTGCACGGCAATGCTCCGTTTTTCGGCCTCGCTCATCATCTCGGCGCGCTGCAGATAAAGGGCCTTTGAGGCGGGACGCGCCCTCTGGTGGCTCCACCGCCTGAGTTCCTCCACCTCTTCCCGCTTAAGGACCGAAAGGGGCGTAATGTTGCGTATGGAGTTTAAAATGGTGGACTGCCTTACATCAAGGCAGAGGAGTTCGTCTATCTTTTTCTCAACATCAGCCGGGTCAGCGCCGTCGTGAAGGGTGTTGAAGGTGGTCACGACAGCATCTTTTACGGCCTGCTCTATCTCCGCGCCTGTAAAGCCGTGGCTGTTCTGGGCGAACTCGCCAAGGTTCAGGCTGTTGATGTTCTTAACCCTCTTTTCAAGGTGGATGCGGAATATCTCCTCGCGCTCGTCAACGCTTGGGAGGTCCACGAAAAAGACCTCGTCGTAACGCCCCTTTCGCCAGAGTTCAGGCGGGAGGTTCTTGGGGTCATTGGCAGTGGATATGACAAAGACGGGCTTGGTCTTCTCCTGAAGCCAGGTAATAAACGTGCCGAATACGCGGAGCTGGGTGCCAGAGTCTCCCTGATACCCTCCTATGCCGCCAAAGGCCTTGTCAATCTCGTCTATCCAGAGGATACAGGGGCTTATGGCCTCGCTGAGCTGAATACAGCGGCGGATGTTCTTCTCCGACTCGCCTACAGTGGAACCAAAGAGACGGCCCACGTCAAGACGCAGAAGCGGGAGGTTCCAGATGCCCGCCAGCGCCTTGCAGCAGAGGCTCTTACCAGAGCCCGGCACGCCTATGAGCAAAAGTCCCTTTGGTATGTCAAGACCAAGGGTCTTTATCTTCTCATTGGAGAGTCGAAATACGTGCTCGCGCTCGATGAACCATTTTTTTATCTCCTCAAGGCCGCCTATGTGCTCGATGGTCTCTTTATAGGGGTAGTAATCGAGTATCTTCTGTTTTCTTATTATCTGCTGCTTCTCGTTCTGTATGAACTGGATGCAGTCCTCGTTAAGGATGCCGTTATTCAGGCTCACGGCCTTCCTGATGACGCGCTTCACATTGTCCATGGAGAGGCCCTGAAGGGATTTATACAGTATGGACCGTGTGGACGTTGGCCAGGACTCTGGTATGAGGTGGCCGTAAGTAGTGGATACGAGTTCGGCTATCTCGTCATAATCAGGGAGCGAGAGTTCGAGTACAATAATGTCTTCCTCAAGTTCGGGCGGTATATCACCGAGCGTTGGCGAGAGTATGCAGATGGTATTGAGGGCCCGGTTGTCGTCTATGGCCGCCGGAAGGTCGCGGAAACGGCGGAGAAACTCGTGGGAGTTGAAGTAACCCGAGATGTCCTTCAGGAGAAAGATATTATTTACCTCTTCGCTCCTCGCGAGGCGCTCTTCTATATTCACGAGAATCTTCTCTCTGCCCATCTTCTCGCGTTTTTTCTTTTCCCCGCCATAAAGACCCTTGGAAACCGACCATGTCCAGTAGATGAGTTTCATGGACTCGGCCAGTTCCTCTATTATCTTCTCCACCCGGCGCTCCTCAAAGGAGACGACCCAAAGAATAGGATACCTCGCCTCTATATGTACCTGTAACTCTTTCTTGAATTCGCGTGCGTTCATCTATTTATGCCTCTTTAGGTATGTAAACCTTATAAAGGTTAAGGGATTATTATTATGATAACACAATTCACTGGCACTGTAAATCATGGGGGTAAATTAGTAAGTATGGACAAGTGCCGGCGCCGCGCAAGACAAGGCCCTCCCCTGCCCCGCGCGCCAGGGGCCAAAAGATATTGTAATAATAAGGGTTTTCTGTTAATAGAAGAACAAACAACAACTCCCTCTGATATTGAGATTCAAGAGTTAAAAGGAGCCAAGATGCTCAAAAAGACCCTCTCCATAATCAGCCTCTTTCTTGTCTTACTCCTCGCGGCTTCTGCCTCAGCGGCCACGGGGCAGGAAATAAAAAAAATCGCGCCCCGCGTATACGCCTTCATCGGAGGAGGCGGCTCCACTAACTCGGGCTTTGTCATTACAGAAAGTGGCGTCATCGTCATAGACTCCGAGGGGCCCCGCGAGCGCGCCCTGGACCTCCTCGCGCGCATAAAAGAAAAGACCGCTAAGCCCGTGATATACATCATAAACACCCACTACCACGGCGACCACACCTTTGGCAACCAGTACTTCACTGGCACTATAATCTCAGAGGAAAAGACGAGAAAACTCCTTGTCAGCGAAGACAAGGCCCACAGGGCGAGGTTCAAGAAGTTCTTTGGCCCCAATTCCCTCGACGGCTTCCGCCTCACCCTGCCCGAGATTACCTTTACCAATGAACTCCGCCTTCACGAAGGCAAGGTCGAAATTATAATCCGCCATGCAGGCCCCGCCCATACCACGGGCGACGCATACGTCTATCTCCCAAAAGAGCGAATTATCTTCACAGGTGATATACTCTATAAGGGACGCCTCCCATGGCTCGGCGAAGGAAGCGTCATGGGGAACATGGCCGCCCTTGATAAAATACTCGCCCTTGATGCTGATATATACGTGCCCGGTCACGGCGGCATAGCCACAAAGAAAGACGTGCTCGCCTATAAAAAGTACCTTCAGGACCTCATAAGAGAAGTCAGAAGACTCCGTAAGGAAGGAAAGACTCTGGAAGAAGTAAAAAAAGAGATACAACTGCCCGCCTACAAGGCCTATCTCAAATACACCGAATGGCTCCCCCTGAACGCCGCGGCAGTGTACCGGGAACTTGACAGAGCGGAAAAAGGCCGCCATTAAAAAGGCCCATGAATAAAACAATCATCCTTGAGGCCAGTAACCTCACAAAGGTCTTCGGAAAGGTCACGGCAGTCAACAATATCTCCTTTACCATGAACTCCGGCGAGATACTGGGACTCATCGGCCCAAACGGCGCCGGTAAGACCACAACCATGCAGATGCTCCTCGACCTTACAACACCAACCTCGGGCACAGTCTCTATCTTCGGCCTAAATATGGGCCGCAGCCACGAAGAAATCCTTGGCCGAGTCAACTTCTCCTCCTCTTACATATCACTCCCCTTCTCCCTCACAGTGGAAGAAAACCTCAAGGTCTTCGCCCGGCTCTACGGCATAAAAAAGGCAAAAGAAAAGATAGACGAACTCATGGAAATATTCGAGATTCAAGACATAAGAAGAGAACCCGCGAGACGGCTCTCCTCGGGACAGAACACAAGGGTCTGCCTCGCAAAGGCCCTCCTCAATGACCCGGAAATTCTCTTTCTCGATGAGCCGACAGCCTCGCTGGACCCGGACATGGCAGACAAGACCAGAAAACTCCTTAAAAAACTGAACAGGGAACGTAATATATCCATACTCTATACCTCGCACAATATGGCCGAAATGGAAGAACTCTCGGACCGCATAATATTCCTCAACAAGGGACAAATACTCGCAACAGACAGACCCGCCGAACTCCTTGAAAAATTCCACGGAAAAGACCTCGAAGAAGTATTTATTAAAATAGCAAGACAGTAAAGAAGAAGAAGAAGAAGAAGAAGAAGAAGAAAGGGAAAGTAAGTTCAGGCGGGCCTTGCCCGCCTGAAAAGAAAAAAAAGACTTCAAACTTTCTTTTAAAAAAGAAAGTTCACAAAGAAAACTGATACCTGGCCGCGCTTTGCGCGGCCAGGGAGAAGAACGGTGACCTGTCCTGTCCAGCGGCCCGAAGGGGCGCTGGCACTGGTTTTCTTTGTCTTACTTTCTTTTTTCCAAAAGAAAGTAAGAAATCAAAACCTTTTTGGGCGCGCCTTCTTTCCGAAGGAAAGAAGGCGCGCCAGATAAAAAATGATAAAACCACGGCGCATTTTCTCATACACTCTACGTCATCTATATCTTTACAGGCGCAGTCTACCGCGTCTCATGGAGATATTTTACTGGCCGCTCCTCGACCTCATGCTCTGGGGTTTCGTGGGCCTATATCTCACGAGATTCAGAGGAAACGTCCCTAATTTCGTGGCCTACTTCCTCGGCGCCCTCATACTCTGGGACATCCTCTTCCGCTCCCAGCAGGGCATCTCCGTCTCCTTTCTTGAAGACCTCTGGTCCCATAACCTCGTAAATATCTTCATAAGCCCGCTTAGTCCCGTGGAGTACGTCCTCAGTCTCCTTGTCATGAGCCTCATAAAACTCGGACTCGCCTCTTTTGTCCTTACAGTACTCGCCTATTTTCTCTACTCCTTCAATATCTTCACCATAGGCCCTGCCCTCATACCCCTTGCACTCAACCTCATCATCATGGGCTGGTCCATAGGCATCATCACAACGGCCATAATACTGCGCTATGGTCAGCAGGCCGAGGTCCTTGCCTGGGGCCTTGCCCTCCTCTTCCAGCCTATCTCAGCCGTCTTCTACCCCGTATCCGTGCTCCCTGTATGGCTCCAGCACGTCGTGGCCTTTATCCCCTCGGCCCATGTCTTCGAGGGCATGCGCGCCGTCATCGCGGGTGGTCCCTTTCCAATCGCTCACCTTGTAATGGCCTTTTTACTCAACATCGGTTACGTCGCTGTCTCGGTTATCTTCTTCTCCTGGAACTTCAAGGGAGTGAAAGAAAAAGGCCTCCTCGTAAAGACCGGGGAATAGGCCCATTACAGGACCACTACGGGGCGCTCAGACTATTTTGACAGCACGAAGATATTTGGGATATAATAAAAAAATAGATAAAAAAGCCACCTCCAAGCCTCGAAGCCACGCCCCACCTCCATGAGGAGAAAAGTCATGAAAAAATCCATCATCACCGGCCCCGGCCTCTTCCTTTTCCTGGCCCTTGTTCTCTTGACCCCCCTCTATGGTTGCGCTGGTGAGCAGGCCGCCACAAAGGGGCAGCAGGGTGTAAGTGAGTTGAAAGGAGCCTCTTACAAAGACCTCAGGGGACCTGCGAAGAAGGGCGATGTAAAGGCTCAGATAAGGCTTGCCGAGGTATATTACAATGGCACGGGCATTGAGCGTGATTACAAGAAGGCCGCGAAATGGTATGCAAAGGCCGCTAAAAAAGGCGACCCAACCGCCCAGAAGGCCCTTGGGGCAATGTATACCGAGGGCATCGGTGTAATAAGAAACTACAACGAGGCCTTCAAGTGGTATGAGAAGGCCGCTCTCCAGGGAGACATGGAGGCGCAGAGGAAAGTAGCGGACCTCTACTACAGTGGCCGGGGTGCGCCACAGAACTTTGTCAAGGCCATGGAGTGGTACCGTTCAGCCGCCGAGCAGGGTGACACCGGGGCCGCAGTAAAACTCGCCCTTAGCTATTACACAGGCCGTAATATTCAGCGCAACTACGAAGAGACCATAAAGTGGCTCACAAAGGCCGCCGAGCAGGGGGACGCCCATGCCCAGAACCTCCTTGGCTCCATGTACTTGAAGGGCAGGGCCGTTGAAAAAGACATGAAAGAGGCATTCAAGTGGTTCAAGAGGGCCGCGGAAGGGGGAGATAGTACGGGGCAGTTCAACCTTGGATACATTTATCTCAAGGGTGATGGCGTTACCCGCGACTTTGTAAAGAGTTACAAGTGGTTGAACCTCGCGAGCGCCGGGGGGATGATACAGGCACGTGCCGAGCTCGATAAACTTGAGGCAAAGATGACCCCGGCGGAGATAGCAAAGGCCCAGGAGATGACACGCGAGTACAGGAGAAGGAGACCATGAGGGGGAAAAACTTTGCTAAAGCCATCTTGCCCATCTTCTTTCTCACGGCCCTGGCCTTTTTTTTCGACGCCCCAGTGGCCTCGGGCGTCACACCTGTGGGAGAAGACGCATGGTCCTCGATAAGTGAGGTAACCGCCTCGGCGGAAGGTGGCGACGCAGGGGCTCAGTACAGGCTCGGCGTCATATACATGAAGGGCCGGGGCATCACTCGGGACTACAAAAAGGCCTTGAAGTGGTTTGAAAAGGCCGCGGGCCAGGGGCACACAGGCGCACAGACAAGGATAGGAGACATATACGCCGCGGGGCGCGGCGTAAAAAGAGACTACAGAGAGGCCGCCAGGTGGTACAGGTCGGCCGCCGAACACGGCAATCCAAAGGCACAGTACAGTCTTGGTCTAATGTATATTAACGGTGACGGGGTACCAAGAGACTATGTAATTAGTTACATGTGGCTAAACCTCGCAGGGGCCGGCGGCTTTGAACCGGCCAGAAAGAGGCTTGATAAACTCGAGGCCAGGATGCCCCCGGGCGAGGTGGAACTGGCACAGAAGTTATCCCGTGAGTTCAGAGAAAAATAGGCATGCTGAATAGATTATTATTCACCGGCAGGAATCTCATCATAACATCAATGTTCCTCTGGGTATGTTTTGCCCTGAGCGCTCCCCATGCCGCGCGCGCTGGAGAGAAAGTTGACGCCGCGGCGCGGGCCCATGTGACTGCCAAGGCAAAGGAGATCAAGGCCCTTGCCGCAAAAGGTAACACCCTTGCCCAGGCTCGTCTCGCCGAGATGTACTACGACGGCATTGGCGTTAAAAAAGATTACAAAGAGGCCCTCACATGGGCCCGTAAGGCCGCACAAAAGGGTAATATCAAGGCAGAGGGCATACTCGGCCTCATGTACTACAAGGGACACGGCGTCATAAGGGACTACAAGACCGCTTTCAAGTGGTATCACCGGGCCGCCATGCAGGGAGACGTCAAGGCCCAGAGCATAGTGGGCCTCATGTACTCCGCGGGCCATGGCGTGGAGCGCGATTACAAGAAGGCCTTTGATTGGTACAAAAAGGCCGCCCTCCAGGGCGACCCCGGTGCAGAGGGCATTTTGGGGCTCATGTACTACGAGGGGCAGGCCGTGCCCCAGGACTACGAAAAGGCCTACCTCTGGTACAAGAAGGCCGCGGACCAGGGCTTTGCCCTTGCCGAACTGCAGCTTGGCGTAATGTATACATACGGCCAGGGCGTGCCACGGGACCCGGACAAGGCCTTCAAGTGGTTTCACAAGGCCGCTGTAAAGGGCAATGCCAAGGCCAGGGCCACCCTTGGCCTCATGTATGCCTATGGAAAGGGCGTTGAGAAGGACTACGCGGCGAGCCACCTCTGGCTGAGCCTTGCCGCCAAGGCAGGAGAAAAAAACGCCGAGATTGCCCTAAGGGGGCTTGAGAAGAAGATGACCCCCGAGGAAAAGAACAGGGCACAGAGGCTCGCGAGCCGGTTCAGGGCAATGACAGGGAAATAAGCCCTCGGTTCCGGTGGAGTGAATCTCAAGACATCAATCCCTTTTATCTCCGCTCAATGGAGATGGCCCCATAGATAGATGTTTTAATGAGTCCATTACGTTTTTTTACCGCCTCCCCCTTTTTGATACTTCACCCCCCCTCACAACGCGAACTCCTCGTGCATGCGTGGCATATGAACATGGGTATCACGCAGGCATCTCTTGAAACTTCCCATGGCTTCATCCTCGCCATGGACAAGAAAGGTCTTTTCCGGCCCGCCAGTCTTATTGTGCCACGAGAGGAGTTCGGCGCGATCGGCATGGGCCGAGAACCCGCCTATGGTATGAATGCCCGCACGCACAACTATCTCTTCACCAAAGATTCGCACCTTCTTCGCTCCGTCGATAATACGCCGCGCAAGGGTCCCCCTTGCGGCATAACCCACAAAGACTATGCTGCTATCTTCACGCCAGAGGTTGTGCTTCAGATGGTGACGCACCCGCCCGCCCGTGCACATGCCCGAGCCAGCGAGTATTACGGCGCCGCCCTTTATATTATTAAGGGCCATGGACTCTGCCGCCTCGCGGGTAAAGTGCAGGCCCTTGAAACCAAAGGGGTCCTTTCCGCGCCCGTTGAAGAGGTGGTAGGCCTCTCTATCAAAGCACTCGGGGTGACGCTTGAATATCTCTGTTGCCGATATTGCCATGGGCGAGTCCAGAAAGACCTGCAAAAAACGGGGTAGTTCCCCTCCCTCGATGCCCTCGCGGAGGTAATAGAGTATCTCTTGGGCACGCTCAAGGGCAAAGGTGGGTATGATGACTTTTCCGCCGATATTGATGGTACGGGAGATTACCTCGTATAACTCCTCCACCGAGGGTTTGAGTTTTTTATGGAGGCGGTCTCCGTAGGTGGTCTCCATTATCACCGCATCCGCCGGCGGCGGCGGGGCCGGGTCGCGTAGTATTACCCTGCCTGAATAACCGAGGTCCCCTGAAAAGAGGAGGCGTCTTCCCGCGCCATTTTCCTCAAGTTCAAGAAGCACGCAGGCAGAGCCGAGGATATGCCCGGCGTCAAGAAAGGTTGCCCTTATGCCGGGTGAGAGTTCCAGTGGCTCATTATAGGAGACAACGCGGCCAAAGGAGTCCATGGAATTAAGGGCATCGACTACAGTATAGAGGGGCAGTGCCGCCCGGGCACGCCCCCTCCCCCGCCCCTTTCTGCGAGTTGCCCTCCTCTCGCTTCTAAGGGCCTCGGCCTCGTTAAGGTGGGCGGAATCAAGCATGACAAGGCGCGCGAGTTCGCGCGTGGCCGGGGTAGTGATTACCTCCCCCCTGAAGCCCTCGTTTACGAGGAGCGGGATGCGGCCGCAGTGGTCGAGGTGACCGTGTGTAAGGAGAAGAAAATCAACCTCCGCTGGCACGAAGCCAAAGGGTTCCCTGTTCTCCTCATCAAGTTCACGGCTACCCTGAAAGAGGCCGCAGTCAATGAGCACCTTCTTACCGGCGCACTCGACAAGGTGACACGAACCCGTGACGCCGAGCGCGGCACCGTGAAAGGAAATCTTCATGGGCGGCCCTTCCCCCTGTTGTTATTGAGGAGCGGCGTCTCAGTCACCCTGTGCCACTTGAGTATGCCCTCCCATATCTCTTCCGCTGTCTCGGCGTACCAGAAAAGGTCACGGTCCTCGGGGTCTATGGTGCCCTCATCAACGAGAAAATCCACATCAAAGGCCCTTCGCCAGTATTCCTCTCCCACGAGTATGACGGGCAGGGGCCTTATGGTCCTGGTCTGCACGAGCGTAAGTGTCTCGAAGAGTTCATCAAGGGTTCCGTAGCCGCCTGGAAAGGCCACGAGTGCACGGGCGCGGAGGAGAAAATGGAGTTTACGAAGGGCGAAATAATGAAAACGCACGCAGAGTTCAGGGGAGATATAGGGGTTTGGGTACTGCTCGTGGGGCAGCGTGATGTTAAGCCCCACGGACTTTGCCCCAACGTCAAAGGCCCCGCGGTTGGCGGCCTCCATGATGCCGGGGCCTCCGCCCGTCATGAGCGTCACTCGGCAATCCTCGGGGCCGCGCCCCGACTTTCCAACAAGGCGGGCGAATTCGCGGGCCACATCATAGTAACGGCTCTTCTCCACGATACGTCTTGCCCTCTGGTATTTTTTTTTGAGGCCGCTGTTCTCGGGGTCGGCCTTGAGGGCGGTACTTAGAAGAGCGGCCTGCCGCTCCGCCGCCGCGGGCTCCACGATACGCGTGCTACCGAAGACCACTATGGTGTGCTCCACGCCCTGGGCCTTGAGGAGGAGTTCCGTCTTCTGGTAATCTATCTGAAGACGCACGCCCCGCGTCTCGTCTCTTCTCAGAAATTCAACGTCCTCATCGGCCTGGCGGTATCCAGGACTCTCCATGATGGTCCGTATGCGCGCCTTGACCTCAGGTTCGTCCTCAAGGGCTTTTGGCGCCTGCCATGGGAGGGGTTCGCGCCGCTTCTCTGGATGGGGAGGCGGTGGGATATGAGGGCCCTGCCAGTATCCTGTCTTCAAGTCTTTGGTGTCTTCAGTCAATGGTCTCTCCCTGCCTCTGAAGCTCTCATCCATGAGGAACAGTCTTGCGGGATTGGCGCAACATGGTACAAACAATATTACAAGACTTACTCCTCCGTAAGCCTTACACCGCACTCAGGGCAGAACTTCGGGTGATTCAGGCCAATGTAGAGTTTGCCGAGGTTTTTATTGCAATGGGGGCACCGCCAGAGCCTCAAGTGTATAAAGAGTGCGAAAACAAAGACAACTACCATGAGCGCGGCACTTGCGGGCCGCGTAAGCACTCCCAATTGAAGAGTTGCAAATAGCACAACTCCAATGAGGGACGCACAGAGGAGTATTAATAGATAGATCTTTTTCCTGCGTTCCGCGAACTCTTTTATAACCCTTCTCTGCTCGATACCCTCTATCTCATCTCTCATGAAAGGGCCTGCTCTTTTTTGAGGTGTATATGGTAGATGCCCTGACGGGTTGCCTCCTATCAGCCATCCTGCAAAGCAAATTATATAATCATAACAAAGAGAAAGACAAGGGCAAAAAGGCAAAAAGCCGGTATGGTGGGAGCCGTCTTTTGATTGCCGGGCAAAGCCCACATGCCTCACTCTTCATTCTTTTGGCGGGCAAAGCCCGCCCTGCTCTCTAAAAGGAAAAATCTTTTTTTGGTGGGCAATGCCCACCTTACTGGTTTTCTTTGTCTTTAACGGGTTACGCGTCGCAAGGTCATTACGATTTTCTGGTGGGCAGTGCCACTTCTCCTATTGGTTTTCTTTGCCCCGCTTTCTTTTTTCCAAAAGAAAGCGGGAAAATTTTCTTGTCTTTGGTGGGCGTAGCCCACCCTACTCTCCCCCCTTTTCTCTTTCGTCTTTTTTGGCGGGCTCAGCCCGCCCTACACCTTCTTCTCTCTTTTCTTTACTTTTTGCGGGCGCAGCCCGCCCTGCTCTCCTTCTTTTCTCTTTAGTTCTTTTTGCGGGCTGAGTCATAATCTTATGGAACCTCTGAATAATTCGTCCCTGAATTATTCAGAGACGAAAAAGAAAAAGCGTGGTTTTTCTTTTTCTCACATTTTCAACAACTTACAGTTGTCGAAAATGGCGACGCATCCATGCGCCGCTGGAAAGTCTGAATTAATCAGACTTTCCTTATTTTTATTCAAAAAAAAAGGGGCCTGAAGAGGCCCCCTTTTTTAAGAAAGAATATCTTCTCTCTTCTCTACTCCGCTGGTTTCATGGCCTCTATGAGGACCTCGGCTACCTCGGGCCTTGAGAACTGCGGAGGCGGGCATTTTCCTTCGCGGAGCATCTCGCGGACCTTTGTGCCCGAGAGGGTGATATGGTTTTCAGAGTCATGGGGGCAGGTCTTGTACGAGGCCATGCCGCCGCAGGAGTTACAGTAGAAGGTATAGTCAAAGAACATGGGCGCAATACCTATGGCCTCTGGCTCGAACTTATCGAAGATAAGGTGGGCGTCAAAGGTCCCGTAGTATCCGCCTACTCCGGCATGGTCTCTGCCCACGATAAAGTGGGTGCAGCCGTAGTTCTTGCGGATGAGGGCGTGAAAGACGGCCTCGCGGGGCCCTGCGTAGCGCATTGCCGCGGGGTAGACAGAGAGGACGACCCTGTCACTGGGGTAGTACTTTTCCATGAGAGTTGTGTAGCACCTCATGCGTACATCGGCAGGTATGTCGTCTGCCTTTGTCTCGCCCACAAGGGGGTGTATCATGAGGCCGTCAACGGTCTCAAGGGCGCATTTCTGTATATACTCGTGTGCCCTGTGAATGGGGTTCCTTGTCTGGAAGCCCACTACGCGGCGCCAGCCGTTCTTCTTGAAGAGTCTTCTTGTCTCAATGGGGTCTCTCCTGAACTCGTTGAAGCGTCCATGCTCGGTGCGCTTCAGGAGTGAGATTTTTCCCCCAAGGAGTTTTTCTCCCATGGAGTAGACGTTCTTTACGCCGGGGTGGGCGTCCTCAGCGGTCCCGTAGACGCGGAGTGCCTCTTTTTCCTTGTCGTGCTTGAAAATTTCCTCGAGGTGGAGGACGGCAAGGAGTTCGTCCTTTTCATTGTAGAGGGCAACGTCACTGCCCTCGGATAGGCCGGCGGCCTCTTCTTCGGTGACAGAGAGCGTGACGGGTATGGTCCAGGGGAGCCCGTTCACAAGGGTCATGGTGTCCATGACAGAGTGGTAATCGTCGTGGCACATGAAGCCCTCAAGGGGGCTGAACCCGCCTGTCGCTATCATTTCAAGGTCTGATATTTCCCTGTCGTTAAGCCTGAGGGACTTCATATCAAGGGCGGCTTTTTCCATCTCCAGGCGGGCCTTACCCTCAATGACCCTGTTTATTAGCACCCCGCCGTGGGGCGCGATCAGTGACTCCACTTTTAGAGGACCTCCTTATAAACTATTTAAGACCAATTAATGCCAGCGGATAAACACTTGTTTATCCGCTGGTTACATGGATTATCTCACAATGACTGTTATCACGACTTGTCGTGAAGGCCGCACTCTGTCTTCTTGAAGCCAGCCCACCTTCCTGCCCTCGGGTCTTCGCCGGGCTTTACCTCCTTGGTGCATGGGGCGCATCCAATGGAGGGGTAGTTCCTGTCATGAAGCACGTTATAGGGCACGTCGTTGGCGCGGATATAGTCCCAGACATCGTCGCTCGTCCACCTTACAAGTGGGTTTATCTTCACGAGGTTGAACATGGCGTCCCAGCCAACCACGGGAGCGTTGGCCCTTGCCGGGGCCTGGTCTCTCCTGATGCCCGTTATCCAGGCCTTGAGTCCTGAGAGGGCCTCTTTCAGGGGTTTTATCTTCCGTATATCACAGCACTTCGAGGGGTCTGTACTCCAGAGGTCAGGTCCATACTCCTCGGCCTGGGCCTCAAGACTAAGGTCTGTGCAGTACTTTTCAGGGTTTATATTGTACTTCTCCTTGAGACGCTCCATTACGTCATAGGTCTCCTTGAAAAGAAGGTTCGTATCAAGGTAGAAGATACGGGCGTCAGGCTTTATCTTGACAAGCATATCCACGAGGGCCACGTCCTCGGCGCCGAAACTGCAGGCAAGCGAGAGGTCCTGCCTCTCGAAGTTATTCACAGCCCACTCAATGGCGGCCTGGGGACCCTTGTCCTCTAACTCGTCGGATACCTCTTTGAGTTCTTCTTCTGACCAGTTCTTTACAGCCATCTTTTACTACCTCCCTTTACCTTTGATGTTCTTACTTGATGATAACGACCTCGCATGAGGCCGCCTCTTTAAGCTCGGTGGAGAGTCCTTTCCTGAAGTAATTGAATAGGGACTTCTCTTTTCTACCCTGTATTACGGCAAGTCCTATGTTGTGCTCCTCGATAACACCGAGGATTGTAGCCACATAAGGCCCCTCGCCCATCAGGGGTTCGAAGTCAACGCCCTCTTCCATGGCCTTTATCTGGACCATTCCAAGGGCCTCATACCCCCTCTGCCTGTACTCGCGCATGAGAGACTCGGAGAGACTTGCTGTGGGCCTGTCGCCCGTAAAGCCTATATCCGAGAACCTCTCCGAGGCCTCCTCCGCGAGTTCGGACTCAAGGAGAAAAAAGGCCAGAAGCCCGCACTCCTCTTCTGAGGCCCTCTTGACGGCATAGTCAATGGCCCTGTCGGACTGCGAGTGAGTGGAGAGCACAAGGAGTATCTTCGTATTCACTATCTTAACCTAAATAAGAGTAAAGGTAAACCTTAATAGGGGCTTATACCCATATTTTTTTATAGCACACCACCGAAAAGACCGGATGTGCCGCCATTTGGGCCACCCTCTGGCCCACCCTTGTCTGCTCTTGCCCCCTTGCCCCGCCATGCCATCAGCGGAGCCCCACAAGGGGCCAGTAGAAGTGGGCCACAAGGTTGAAGGTAACCCATGAAGTTACGAACATTATTACCCCGCCCTTTGCCATGTCGCGCACGGATATATAGTCTGACGAGACGGCTATGGCGTTTGCCGGCGTGCTCATGGGAAGCATGAAGGCAAGGCCCGCCGGGACTGCCACGGCAAATGTAAGGACCTCGGGGCTCATGTTCATGCTTCCGGCCATGCCTATGCTCACTGGCAGTAGAACGGCTATGACCGCGGCGTTGCTCATGGACTCTGTAAGGAGTATGGCAAGGAGCGAGAAGAGGGCGAAGACCGTGACCGGGGTCTGTGCCCATCGGGTCATGATAAAGTCCACCATCCACTTCGCGGCGCCGCTCCTGTCAAGGGCTGTGCCAAGGATTATGGCACCGCCGTACATGAGTATTATGCCCCAGTTTACGTACTCCTCTATTTCGCGCCACTTTACGAGTTTAAGGACAAAGAGCGCCATCACTGATACCATGGCTATGGCCGCAAGCCCTATGGTCTTTCCAAGTGTTATCCAGAAGAGTATGGTGATTATGAGTATTGCCCCAACGGCATACTCCCTTGGGCGCACCTTTCCAAGGGCTCGCGCCCGCTTGACAATTACCTCGTGGGCGCTCTCCACGCCTTTAATGTCAATGGGAAAGAACCTTGTAAGGACAATGTATCCCACGACAAGGAGCACTGCCACCAGCGGCGCCACGGCCACTGTGTACTCGATAAACCCGAAGGTATGTCCTGTTGTTTCCTTTAATATTCCCATGGCCAGCGGCACGCGCGCTCCGCCAAGGAAGGTGCCAACCCCTCCTATTACAGAGCCCCAGGCAAGGGCGAAGAAGAGGAGTTTACCGTAATTGGACTTGCCGGGCCGGAGTTTAAGGCTCTTTGATATCTCAAGGACTATGGGAAAGAGCATTGCCGCCACGGCGTGCTCGCTCATCACAAATGAGAGCGAGGCCGCAAGGAGAAATATGCTGATTATAAGACTCCGAGGGGAGCCGCCGTAACGCTCCATGAGGCGCAGGGCGACTCTATTGGAGAGGCCTGACTGCATGACCGCCCCTGAGAGGATAAAGGCCCCGAGTATGAAGAAGACGGCCTCGTTTCCAAATAGCGAGTAGGTGCTTGTCCTCGGGAGTATACCGAGCAGGGGCACGAGCACAATGGCAAATAGGCCCGTGATGGCCACTGGCACGGCATTGGAGACCCAGAGCACGAGGCAGAGGAGAAAGACGGCAATGGCCCTGAGGCCCTCCTCTGAGAGGCCCTCGGGAAGGGGCAAGTAGAGGAGCTCGATAAACCCCAGGGCAAGGAGGATAAAAAAAATGGGCCTCAATGCCTTTGACGCCAGGATTATCCAGATGGGACGCCTGTCAATTTCCACTCTCACGGGAATTCTCTCTTCTTGAGGGGTTTCGCAAAGCCAAGCCCTTATACAAGCCTTTGGTGGGCAGTGCCCACCCTACCCAACTAAAACCGTTCGCCCTGAGCCTGTCGAAGGGTGGCGGGCGTAGCCCACCCTACAACTCTTCTTTTCTACTTCTCTTGTTCTTCTTCGACCGTCTCATCGGGCGCGGTCTTTTTTACGCGGAGTTTCCGGCGAATGGTGCTCAGTCCCCAGGCGGTCTTGAGGCCCAGTTTTGAGCCATAGAAGTTATCGAGAAGCGAGGCAGAGCCTTCGTTTTCCTCGAGGAGGAACCTGCCCTCCACAGGTGTTGTAACCATGCTGATGTCGCGTACCCAGTTGAAGTTTATGCCTTTTTTCTTAAGCGTCCTGTAGAGGTGCCGGTACACGGGAATAATCACCTCGGCGCTCAAGTCGTTCACATCAAGGGGCCTCTCCCTTGATGGCCGGAATATGGGAAGTATGGGCACAACACCTATGTCCGTAAGGTAATCTATGCCTTTTATCGTAGAGCCCGGTGGTTCAAGGCCCACTATGAGGTGCGAGGCCACTGTGCCGTTGGGGAAGATTCCCGCGGCGTACTTCAGGGCCTCGAGTGTCCTCTTCCTTCCAATCATGCCCGCGCGCCCGGGGCAGATTATTGAGAAGAGCTCCTTGTCGAATATATCGAGGTTATAGAGGAGCGAGTCCACGCCCGAGGCGTATGCCCTCTCTATCCAGTCGTTTTTGGCAGGCGGCAGGGCCTCGACAGCGACAAGGCAGTTGAAGTGCCTTTTTATGGCCTTTACATAGGGTTCAAGGAACTTCATGCCCCCGTCGTCACCCTCGGCATAACCTATGGAGAGGTATATTATGCCAGAGGCCCTCTCCCTGAAAACGGCCTTTACCGTCTCAAGGACCTCTTCCACAGTATATACCCGCGCCCCGGGCGTATCCACGTCAGAGCGGAAGTTGCCGGCGCAGTACCTGCACTGGGCGCTTGATTTAAAGAAGGCGCAACGCTGGTCCGGCGTAATGACCGTGTAACTCCCGTGGGTGCTGGCAATATCGCGAAGGCGCAGGCCAGTAGAGGTCTTCTGGTCATAGAACTTTGGAGGCTCGACTATCCTGACCTTTATCTCGGCCTTACCGTTAGTAAGCACATACCCCTTGCCTGATTTTTTAATGGCATAGGGGGACCGCACGGTAAACCAGTCTTCGCAGGGTATGTTTACGAGAGTTTTTTTCGGCAGGAGTATGTCAATACCCGAAGAGCCGCAGGCGCGCGCCCTTGCGACAGGGTCTTCTATGGCCGCGCCCCTGAGCATTAGGTCTATCTTCAGCGCGCCGGGGTTGTTAAAGTAATCCTTGCTCTTCAAAGCCACTTGATTGCCCTGGGTTGACTTACGCGCCAATAAATTTGCAGAGAACAGGCGAGATGGACCGCAAACGCGCCCCTATATGGAACGGAGTTCGCAGGGGGCCTGCTCGTACAGAGAGAGCTCCTTTATGGTGGCCTTCTCGCCGCAAAGAGCGCAGTCCGGGTCGCGCCGCACCTTGACCTTTCTGAAGTTACTGCCAAGGGCGTCGTATATAAGGAGTTCTCCGGCAAGAGACCTGCCAATGGAGAGTATCTCTTTTACGGCCTCCACTGCCTGAAGAACGCCTATTACCCCGGCAAGGGCGCCGAGTACTCCCGCCTCCTGACAGGACGGCACCATGCCCTTTGGCGGCGGCTCGGGGTAGAGACACCTGTAACAGGGAAAGCCCTCGTGGGGTTTAAAGACCGCCACCTGCCCGTCAAACCTGAACATGCTCCCTGAGACAAGGGTCTTGCCCTCGAAAAAAGAGGCATCGTTCATGAGGTAGCGTGTTGGAAAGTTATCGGACCCATCGAGGACAACGTCATAATCGCGAAGCACCTCGCGGATGTTTTCCGTGTCAAGACGGCCATTGATGGTGCGCACCTCAACATCGGGGTTCAGGTCCTTCATGGCCTTCTTCGCGCTCTCCACCTTGGGAACGCCTATGGTGGTCGTATCGTGTATTATCTGGCGCTGAAGATTGCTGAGGTCAACGCGGTCGCCATCGGCAATGCCTATTGTCCCAACCCCGGCGGCGGCCAGATACAGGAGCGCCGGAGAGCCAAGGCCCCCGGCCCCGAGGACAAAGACCTTGCTCTCAAGGAGCTTTGCCTGACCCTTTCCGCCAACCTCGGGCAGTATGATGTGACGCGAGTACCGCTCTATCTGCTCGTCTGTAAAGTCCATCTTTTTTTAAAAAACCCCCTTCAAAAAAACATCACAAAAGAAAAGAATCGAAAATTTCCCTCCCACTTTCTTTTAGAAAAAAGAAAGTTTTCTGCTTGTGCGGCAATGCCCCGTGTCTTAAAGGGACATAGTCACTTAACAACCAGAGGCCACCAATGGGAATTCACCCAAAGAAAACCAATAGCAAAACAAAGGACGCGCCACCTTAGAGAGGCCTCAACGTAACATCACAAGCCCGCCTCGCAAAAAAAAGCGGGGCAAGGAAAACCAACTTCAGCCAATCTCCATGGGCTCTTCCTTGAAGGGCTCGTCCTCGTCCTCAAAAGTCCAGGACTTCATGGAGAACTCCTCGCCGTTCTTCACGGAGACTATGATATAGGAGTAGCCCGGCTGGGCCATCTCCCTGTCATACTCCGAAGGCCTGTCAGGGTGGTCAGGGTGCGAGTGATAAAACCCGAGGAGTTCAAGGCTCTGGGCGCGCGCCCCCTTGTCCGCAAGGTTAATCTCCCTCGGGTCCATGAGATACCTGTCATGGGCACGCTCACGGTTAAGGTTCGTGCACTTGTCGGCGTAGAAGACCTTCCTTCCCATCATGGCATTCCCGATGAGCACGCCGCAACACTCATGGGGATACTCGTTCCGGGCGTGGTCGATAATTATCTCGTATACGTCCTTTGGAACCTTCAACTTGTTCTTCTTCTTGAACTTGGAGAGTAGACCCATCAAATACCCCTTGAATTTTATCTGTTATGGGAAGAATGTCCCTGAGCACCTAAAAAAATATTAATGAATGAAAAACGTCTTTTTCAAAAAAACTGATTGTCCGGCCCCCACCTGCACCGTCCCCACCTGCACCGCCCCCACCCGCACCGCAGGCCCCGCACCGCCGCCCCCCGGCCCGCTCAGTTCCAGAGGCTTGTTGATAGATACTTGTCCCCTCCGTCTGGAAATATGGTAACAATAAGACCCTCTTTTAGTTCTTTGGCCACGTTGAGCGCCCCGAGCATGGCCGCCCCGGAGGACTGGCCCACAAGAAGGCCCTCTTCCCTGGCGAGCCTCTTTGTCATCTCATAGGACTCTTCCGTTGAGGCCGGAATCTTTCTGTCAAGGCGGTCCTCGTGATATATGCCCGGCACTATGGATGAGGCCATATGCTTCAATCCTTCGAGGCCGTGCATGGGGTTGTCGGGCTCAACAGCGACAACTTCTATCTTGCTATTAAACTCCTTGAGCCTGCGCATGGTGCCCATAATGGTGCCGCCCGTGCCTATGGTAGCCACGAAATGGGTAACCCTGCCCCCTGTCTGCTCGATAATCTCCCGGCCCGTGCCGTGGTAATGGGCAAGGGGGTTGGAGGGGTTGTTGTACTGGTCGAGCTTGCAGTATTTCTCGGGGTTATCGACGTATAGTTTCCACGCAAGGCGTATGGCCCCGTCCGAGCCCTCGAAGGGGCTCGAAAAAATGACCTTGGCGCCAAAGGCATCAAGAATCTTCTTTCTCTCGGAACTCACGTTCTCTGGCACAACGAGTTCCACGCGGTGCCCCTTTACGGCGCCTATCCAGGCATAGGCAATACCCGTGTTGCCCGAGGTGGAATCGAGTATAATCTTGTCCTTTGTGAGCCTGCCGCTACGCTCGGCGTCCTCTATCATGCGGAGCGCGGGCCTGTCCTTTACAGAGCCCCCCGGGTTCGCGGACTCGAGCTTGGCGTATATCTTGACGCCGTCGGGGAGCCCACGCGTAATATTATTTATCCTCACAAGGGGCGTATTACCCACGAGGTCGAGGGCCGAGTCCCTTGCCTTTGGCGCCGCGGGACTACCCTCTGCGTCAATGTTCCTGAATGTACTGCTCCTCATTAAAGGCCCCCTGGCTTCACGCGAGAGCATGAAGATAAAGAGTTAAAACCTTACTTTTTATAAGGATTTCGGTATACATTAGCAAATCACTCAAGTTTTCAGATTATAATACCCTACCTCTCTTGTCAAGAATAATCTTGTGAAATTAAGGGGGGAACTGGGTTCAACGCTCTTAACGGCAGGACAGCCGCACCCATGTTGCAACGCCGATGGAGGGCCTCAAAAAACTACTCTATAATATCGAGTTCAATGGGTTCCACCTTCACGCCGTTATCGGAGAAAAAGTCCATTGCCTTCTCGATTTCCTCGCGTTCTCCCTCGAGTTCAAGGGCCACGATGCCTATCTTGTCAGTGACAGAGGCCTGCCTTATGTTGGTTATGACCTTGAACCTGCGTGTGCACTGACAGAGGAGGGGTTCTCTCACCTTTTCCGGCGGATAGGTGAGGTAGACCTTTTTCTTCAACTGCCACCCCCTCCGGCAATGGCCGGTATTATGGAGAGTTCGTCATTGTCATTGACAGAAGTCGAGAGATTATCCATGAAGCGTATATCCTCGTCGTTCAGGTAGAGGTTCACGAATCTGCGGAGGTTGCCGTCGGGTTCGCATATGCGCTCCTTGATGCCGGGATAGTTTTTCTCGAGGTCTTCTATTATCTCGGCAACGCTCGCGCCCTCTGCCGTAACCTCGTCCAGGTCCTTGGTAATCTTCCTTAGTGGAGTTGGTATCCTTACCTTTACCGCCATGATTCTATCCTCCTTGAAATCTGTATTTTTTGGAGTTACTCCGAGACTTCTATTAGAAGCCTGAAGGAACCATCGTCTTTGCTTACCTTTACAATCTTGTGCCCTTCTTCCTTGACGCTCTTGGGGACGTTCTGAATGGGCTCGCCGCTGTCAAGGATTACCTCGAGGACCTCTCCCGGTTCCATGGCCTCGAGTTTGAGTTTTGTCTTTACAAAGTTGGTGGGGCACATTACGCCGCGAAGATCAAGCGATGCCTTTGCTTTTATCTCAGTCATATCAGCCTTTCGGTCTTAATTTTGATGGGTGGAGCGAAGCGAAACCCATCCTAAAATTTGGTGGGCAGTGCCCACCCTACCACACTCTCCAATGGCCGTAAGGCCATTGGTATTGGTTTTCTTTGCCGCGCTTTCTTATTTGTAAAGCGTGCCTGTTATGCGTTATGTCCCAAAAGTCCAGAAGCACATCGCCGCCCAATCAAAAAACTTTCTTTTTCCAAAAAGAAAGTAAGAAAATCTTTTATTTTCTTCTTTTTGGCGGGCGAAGCCCGGCCACTCCCCCTTCTTTTCTTCTTTCGTCTTCAGGCGGGCGAAGCCCGCCTCTTTCTCTTCTGTTTCTGTCTTTTGGTGGGCGCAGCCCACCCTACGCCCCTTTTTCTCTCCCCTTTTCTTTCTTTCCCCCTGTCAGTCCCCCTGGTCGATGAGTGGTCTGTCCGTTGGGGGATGGTCTGGTTTTACGGCGTATTCGCCAAAGACAGGGGCCATATGTTCAACATAGTCTTTCATGCCCAATCTCTGAAGAGTTTTCCCTATCCTCTCGAATCTCTTGCCGTTTTCCTGATACCACTTTACTGTCCTGTCAATGGCGTCACTGACCTTGTCTTCAGGGAGAAAGCGGCAGACCTGTACGCCCTCTATGGGATGCCGTCCGTGCCGTCCACCGACGCGCACAATAAAACCGTGTTGTTTGGGTTTCCATGCCTCTGTTGGGCAGGCCCGTATGCAGTCCGCGCAGTAGAGGCATTTTTGCGCGTCGAAAATTGGTTCTCCCGTATCCGGGTGGGCCTCTATCGCGCCTTCCTTGCAGGCCTCGGAACAGATAGTGCAGCCTGTGCAGAGGTCCTGCTCCCACTCGGGGTCCACGACGCCCTGAAAGCCAAGGTCCATCTCGACAGTGCGGGAGCAGTCTATGGGACAACCCGAAAAAGAGGTCTTGAACTTATGGGGCGTATTCGTGCCAAAGAACTTTTCGTCTACCATGCGCGCCATCTTCTGCGCATCAATGAGGCCATTGGGGTTGTACTCGCAACCGCCGCAGGCAGTGGGCACGCGGACCCTGGGGCCGCAGGACGCCACTTTCTGGCCTATCTTCTCAAGTTCAGCCACAAGGGCATGAAAGTCCTTGTAGTCCACGTAGAGGATTTCAAGGGACTGGCGGTAACTGAAGTGCACCACGCCTTCCCTGCTGTACTTTTTGGCGAGTTTCGAAATCTCAACAAGTTTATCCACGCTCATCCTGCCGCCAGGGCAACGAAGGCGCACCGTGAAGAGGTCTTTTTGCCTCTGCTTTATGAAACCGCCTGATTTCAGGTCATTGAAGTTAACCTTGCCGCTAAGGTCCGTGAGGTCAAGGTCCACCTTTGTAGACTTGTCCTCTATAAAGTGATCGGTCATGAAAAAGCCTCCTTGAGTATAAAAAACTCCCTACTTTCTTTTAGAAAAAAGAAAGTTTTCTGCTTGTCCAACAATGCCCCTTTGTCTCTCAGGGACATAATCCCATAATAGACGTGAGACACCAGTAGTCAAAGAAAACCAGTATTGGCGCAATGATGCCGTCTCTTAAGAGAGACCCAATCTTTTAATCATACCAGAACCATAGAGGTCTTGACAAGCCCCCCCTTGACCCCTGCCCCCTGATTCCCTGACACATGCCCCTTTGCGCCTATGGTCCTTAAACACCCCCGCCCCCCTGTCCCCGTTCTGCCCTTTTGCCCCCCTTCTGCTCCCTGCCCGGTATACACCCACATCCCGTCTGCCTGGCTCCCCCCGCCTGTCCCCCATTGCCCCTCTTACTTGGAGGCCCGCTTTTTAACGGTATTGTTCTCAAGGAGGGCGTCGAACTCGGCAAGACGCGCGGCTATAACAGGAGGTTCGGCTATCTTTCCGGCGAGGCACTCCTGAGTCTTGAGGCCGTTTCCTGTGACAGATACCACTATGGACTCATCGCGCGGAATGCGGCCCTGCTCGATGAGTTTCTTCGTGACGCCGAGGGTAACGCCTCCAGCGGTCTCGGCGAATATGCCCTCTGTCTCGGCAAGGAGTTTCATGGCCTCTATTATCTCCTCGTCTGATACGTCCTCTGCCCAGCCGCCGCTATCCCTGATGGCCCGCGCCGAGTAGAAACCATCGGCAGGGTTGCCTATGGCAAGGGACTTGGCGATTGTATCTGGCATCACGGGGCGTATGAGTTCGCTCTCTTCCTTCACGGCGGTGACAATGGGCGCGCAACCCGTGGCCTGAGCGCCATAGACCCTCGCGGGCTCGCCGTCCACGAGGCCCAGGGCCTTGAACTCCTTGAAGGCCTTCCATATCTTTGTGATGAGAGAGCCGCCCGCCATTGGCACGATAACGTGCCTCGGGAACTTCCAGCCCAACTGCTCGGCTATCTCGTAGCCAAAGGTCTTGGAGCCCTCGGCATAATAGGGCCTGATGTTGATGTTCACAAAGGCCCAGCCGTACTTTCCGCCTATCTCGCTGCAGAGGCGGTTCACCTCGTCGTATGTGCCCTTTATGCCCACAAGGTTGGTGCCGTAGACAAGTGTTCCCGTTATCTTTGTCTGCTCAAGATCAAAGGGTATGAAGACAAAACTCTCAAGGCCGCAGGCCGCGGAGTTGGCGGCAACGGAATTGGCGAGGTTGCCCGTGGAGGCGCAGGCAACGACATCAAAACCCATCTCCCGGGCCCTTGAGATGGCCACGGAGACTACGCGGTCTTTAAACGAGAGCGTCGGGTAATTCACGGCGTCGTTCTTTATGTATATCTCCTTGACGCCAAGGGCCTCGCCAAGATTACGCGCCCGTATGAGAGGCGTGAAGCCCGAACTCATGCCAACCGTTGGCTCGGTGTCTATGGGGAGGAGCTCGCGGTAACGCCACATGTTTGGCCCCCGCGAAGTAATGACATCGCGGCTGATGGCCTTTCCTATCCTCTCGTAATCATAGTCCACCTCAAGGGGTCCGAAGCAGAACTCACAGACATGCACAGCCTCAAGGGGATAGCCCTTGCCGCACTCCCTGCACTTAAGTCTCTTCATGTACTTCATGAACGTTTTTCCTCCGCCTCTTACGTTAAAAAACCATGTAAACCCCGTGTCTTGTCTTTAAACGAAGGCAATTGCGGGCAAAAAAAAACTCTTCCTGATAAGAAGAGTAGTGGGTATTTCTTCTTATCTTTCAGGATTTCCGCAAGAAATCCTGCTGGATTTAGCACCTGCCATGCCTTGCGGCACCGGTTGCTGTGGTTTCACTGGGCCAGTCCCTCCACCACTCTGGATAAGATATCCAAATATTCGATTGTCCTTGAATACTAATATATCCTCAATGGGCTGTCAAGGGATTTTTTCAATAGGTTAGAAGCAAGATGAGCCCCTCCTAAAGCGAACGCTTGAAGGTGAGCACGCTTACCGTAAGAGCAGTGAAGGAAAAACCCACAAGATAAAGGAGATCGCCTGTGATGGCGCCAAGGCCCGCGCCCTTGAAGAGAACGGCCTTGAGGGCGTGTATGGAATAGGTCTCGGGGTTTATGGTGGCAAAGGCCTGTAGCCAGCCCGGGAAACTCTCCACAGGGTATATCGCCCCGCTCGGAAAGAAGAAAATCACGTTAAGAAAGCCCCCCATGATGCCCAGTATCCTCGGGTGCGTGGCACGGCCCATGACAAGGAACATGAGGCCCTGAAGAGACAACGCCGAGAGCACGAAGACGGCAAGGACGTATAGAAAGTCCACTGGCCTGAGAAGGTTCCAGATATGGATGCCCGCCGTAAGGGTGCTCAGCAATAGCACTATCGTGGCGAGCACGGTTGTGATTACAAGCCCGCTTATGACAAGGGCCGCCACAATATCAAGGCGTGTAAGTGGCGTAAGAAAGTAACTCTCGTCAATGCCGAGGAACCTGTCCATTACCACGTTGAAGACGCCAGTTGTCATGGCCCCTATGAATATGGCCATTATGACCACCCCGGGTATAAGGCCCTGGTCATAGTCTATCTTTTTGTAGGTGTTTATGGAGCGCACGAGGACCTTTCCCCTCTCGAAGCGCCGTGGTATGAACTCGCTCCCAAGGCCGCTGACGGCCCCCCTCACGGCCCTCTCAATGGTCCCTGCGGATATGGACTCCACGTTGTCAAGAAAGAGCCCGACCGTGGCCGTCTCCCCCCGAAGGGCCTTTCTGGAAAAATCCCTGGGTATGAGGAGCACGGCCTTGAAGTTGCCGTCCTCAAGGGCGCCCATGGCCGCGGCCTTGTCCGCAAGCGTTATTACCCGTATGGAGGCAGGTCCTTCCTCCACGGCGCGAAGGTTGTCCATGACCCTCCTCGCGTACTCGCCGTGGTCTTCATTCACCACGGCAACGGAGAGTTTCTTCAGTTCTCCCTGAAAGCTCGAACCCATGATGACGAGATAGACTATGGGCATGGCAATGGAGACGGCCACGACAAAGGGGTTTCTGATGAATTTTCTGAGGTCCCTCTCAAGGAGGGCGAGTATGCGGTGAAACATGGCCTGTTACCGATCCATTGGCAAAGGAAAAAGGGTAAAAGCGGGCCTCTCAGGACATCTTTCCCGGCACGCCCGCGCCGATAAAAAAGTTTACCTTCTTCGCCTCTTCTTCCCTTATGTTCTTGCCTGTAAAGTGTATGAAGACGTCCTCAAGGCTCTTTTCCTTGAGGGCCAGTTTCGTAATGCCCGCGCCCCGTTCCTTGAGTCCACCGAGTAGCACGGGAAGTACTACGACGGCGTCGTTCACGGCCACTACAAGGACATTATCGCGCTCCTCGCAGGAATCCACCCCCGAAAGGGTGCTTATCCACGGCAGGGCCTCGCCCGGCCCGATGCCAGTAAGGCCAAGTTCTATTACGTCCTTACCGGGTATCATGGCCTTGAGGCCCGGCACAGTATCAAGGGCCACGATACTACCGTTGTCGATAATGGCCACGTGGTCGCAGAGCGACTCGGCCTCTTCCATGTAATGAGTTGTAAGAAGCACCGTAAGGCCGTCGTCCTCGCGGAACTTACGAAGGAGATCCCAGACCACGTGACGCGTCTGCGGGTCAAGGCCAAGGGTGGGCTCGTCAAGGATAAGGAGCGTGGGCATATGCACAAGGCCACGGGCTATCTCTAACCTGCGCCTCATGCCGCCCGAGTACGAGGCCACAAGGTCCCCTGACCTTGCCGTAAGACCCACCATCTCAAGAAGTTCGTCTATGCGCTCCCTCCTCTTCCTTCCC
Organism: uncultured Thermodesulfobacteriota bacterium; assembly: GCA_964472295.1. Classification (GTDB taxonomy): domain Bacteria; phylum Desulfobacterota; class GWC2-55-46; order GWC2-55-46; family JADFVP01; genus JAJRZX01. The sequence goes on from CAYYJQ010000006.1 coordinate 42,796, forward strand.
CTCATGCCGTAAAAACGGGCGTATATGTCGAGGACCTCGCGGGCCGTAAGGTCAAGGTCAGTGGTCATGGCCTGTGGCACGACGCCTATCTGGCGGCGCACGTCCGCGCGGCGCGAGACCACGTCATAACCAGACACAGCGGCCTTGCCGCCCGTTGGTTTTATGAGGGTTGAGAGGATGCGTATGAGGGTGGTCTTTCCAGCGCCGTTTGGGCCAAGGAGTCCGAAAAAATCGCCTGACGGCACATTGAGGTCCACGCCCCCGAGGGCCTTCTTGGCGCCATACTCCTTTGTGAGCCCCTCTGTGAGTATTACAGGGGTCATCTCAAAGCCTTTTCAGGGGGTTTCGAACCTTTATCCTGCCCATCGCTAAAAAATACCCTTACCTTACAGGTCATTCCGGGTTTTAGAAACCCGGCGGGCTCAAGGAGGCGGGCCTTTACACGGAAGGTCTTTATATCATGGGATACGCGCACAACATCCTTGTGAGTGGCGAACTCCCCAAGTTGCCCTATCTCGCTCACCCTTGCCTTGAATACTCTCTCCGGCGCCCCCTCTGTCCAGACCTCGGCGCGTGAGCCGAGGCAGAGCCTCGGTATATCCGTCTCGCCGATGTCCACCCTTGCCCAGATGTCATTCAAGTCGTAAATGGTATAAATGGCCTGCCCGGGCACGGCCATCTCCCCGGTCTCAAAGGCCTTGTAGGAGACAACGCCGCTTATGGGCGTTGTTATCTCGGCATAGGAGAGCCTTGTACGAAGAACGGCCTCTGTTGCCTCGTCCTTCCTGCGCTCGGCCCTTGCGGCGGCCACGGCGGCCTCTGCCCTCCTTACGGCCACGCGGGCATTACGGAGGCGGGCCTCCTCGGATTTCAACTTTGAGCGGGCCGCCTCAAGCGAGGCCTCGGCGGAATCATATGCCGCAAGGGCCCTGTCAAAGGCGCTCTTTGAGACAAAGCCCTTCTTAACAAGGGCGTCGATGCGTGTGTATTCCTTCTTCGCGTCAAGGGCAAGAGACTCTGCCTTCTTTACCTCTGAGCGCGCCGATTCTATGGCAAAACCTGCGGTCTCAACGGCAACGCGCCTGTCCTCAAGGTCTACGCGCGCCTCTTTTATGGCCGCAGTCGCAGACCCGACCCTGGCCCGCGCCTCGGCCACCAGGGCCTTGAGTTCATCTTTATCAAGGCGAAAAACCACGTCCCCTGCCTTGACACGGTCCCCTACCTCGCAACAGAGCCACTCGATGCGCTCGGCTATCTTCGGCGACAAGGCCACCTCCGTGGCCTCGATAGTCCCCGTAAGGACAAGAGAATCACCATTCCCCCCCGGGCCGCCGGAAAGATAATAGAACCAGGCCCCAATGGCAATGGCGAAGATGACAAGAATAGGAAATATCTTTTTTAAAAACATCTTAAGAAAAACCCTTTCCCACTTTCTTTTAGAAAAAAGAAAGTTTTTTGACCCTGCGGCAATGCTCCCCTGCTTTTTAGAGGCGTGTTCCCCTAAGAGACGCAAGGTGGCAGTAGGCTCCAAGCCAAAGAAAACCAATATCAGCGCATACTACCATAGGCCATAAAAACAACTTCACCAGCCCACAGACTCACCCAGATAAACGTAAGGCAAGGAAAACCAATATCAAGACACACTACTACTCACTTTAGAAGGAGCCTTGCCGAAACCCGCCGCCCCTCTGTCCCAAAGTAAGTAAGCACTTACTATATTACAGGACGTGTCTCTTGTCAAGGCATAAAAAGACTGTGTTCTTGACCATGAAGATGATTTATAGTATAAAAGACACCTTCAGGACGCGGGCGTAATTCAATGGTAGAATGGCAGCTTCCCAAGCTGCACACGTGGGTTCGATTCCCATCGCCCGCTCCATTTTTCTAAAATCCCTTTTCCCCTCCCCTCATATCCCTTGCAAGTCCTCAGAAAAATGGTATATTTTTATTATCAGCCGAATTAATTTTTTTTGACATCTTGCTCCAGATTTTTTGTCGGGTGTCGCTTCGCTCTACCCAAACTACGAATTCTTTCCATCTAAAAACAGGCGCTGTCCCTATTTAATTACGGAGGGTATCATGGCCTCGGGAACTGACATCATTGAGTTAAGGAATCTTATTGGCAACGGATGGGTTTCAGGAGGGGGCGAGGAGTTTATTGACGAGAACCCCGCGGACACTTCTTCTATTGTGGCCCGAGGCAGGGCCTCCACAAGGGCGGATGTTGACAGGGCCGTCAAGGCGGCAAGAGAGGCATTTTCCATGTGGCGCCTTACGCCCGCGCCAAGGCGCGCCGAGATTATTTTCAATGCCGCCGAAAAACTCAAGAAAGAAAAACAGGCGCTTGGGGCCCTTGTAACGCGCGAGATGGGAAAGATTATAGCCGAGGGTCTTGGCGACGTGCAGGAGGCCATTGACATGGCCTACTTCATGGCAGGCGAGGGTCGGCGCCTTACGGGCGAGACCATGCCATCGGAACTTCCCTCAAAGGACTGCAAGACCTTCCGCGAGCCAATCGGCGTATTCGCCCTCATAACGCCATGGAATTTTCCAACGGCCATACCCGCGTGGAAGATATTTCCATCTATCATAGCCGGTAACACCGTGGTCTTCAAGCCATCGAGTTACACCCCTGCATCGGCAACGCGCCTTGTGGAGATACTCGCCGAGGCCGGGCTTCCCGCCGGGGTCCTGAACCTTGTCCACGGCCCGGGCGAGTCTGTCGGAGAGTACCTCGCCACGCACCATGGAGTGGACGGACTTTCATTCACAGGTTCCTCGGTTGTTGGCGAGAACCTTGCCAGCCTCTGCTCGGGCCCCCTTAAGACCGTATCATGCGAGATGGGGGGCAAGAACCCCATTATCATCATGGACGACGCGAAACTGGATCTCGCCCTCGAGGGCGCGCTCTGGGGGGCCTTTGGCACAACAGGCCAGCGATGCACGGCGGCAAGCAGGCTCATTGTGCATGAGGCTGTTTACGACCGTTTTCTTGACATGCTCATTACAGACACCGTCGGCCTCACAGTGGGCAACGGCCTTGACGAGAACACAGACGTAGGCCCCCTTATAAACGAGGCCCAGCTCAAGAAGGCCCTCTCTTACGTTGAGGTAGGAAAAGACGAGGGCGCGGACCTTGTCCTTGGCGGAAAGGCGCTCAGTGACGGCAAATACGCCAAGGGTTTTTTCATGGAGCCCACCATATTCGCCAATGTTACGCCCTCCATGCGTATAGCGCAGGAGGAGATCTTCGGCCCCGTGGTCTCGGTCATAAAGGCCCGTGGTCTTGACGAGGCCATAGAGATAGCCAACAACGTGGAGTACGGCCTCTCGTCGTCCATCTACACGCAGGACGTGAATGCCTCTGCCGTGGCCGAGCGCGACCTTACGGCGGGTATTGTCTACATAAACGCCCCAACCATAGGGGCCGAGGTGCACCTGCCCTTTGGCGGCACTGGCAGGAGCGGGCTTGGCCACAAGGAGGCGGGCGGACGCGGCGGGGCCATTGATATGTTCACCCGCGTAAAGGTGGTCTACAGAGATTTTAGCGGTATTCTACAAAAAGCGCAGATAGATTGATACACCTGTCTTCCTTAAATAACGCCCTGGGTATTTGCTATTATTTTAGCGGTATTCTGCAGAAGGCGCAGATAGACTGATAAATCGGTCTTTCTTAAATTGCGCCCGGGGTCTCACTATTATCTTTGCGGCGTACTGCAGAAGGCGCGGATAGATTAGTGCGGGCAGGTCGCCCCCTCGCAAAGCAGGGGCGGACCTGCCCGCAAGAAGTTTGCAAAACACATACTCCAGTGGTATAATCGCCGCAAAATTCATAGAGGAGGTTCCAATGTGCGCTCTTAACTTCTCTGGCAGCGAGGTCATAGAGATGGCCTTGAAGATAGAGGAAAACGGCATGAAGTTCTACACCGACGCCTTCAAGGAGGCAAGGGACGAAAGAGTGAAAGGTCTCTTCAAGAAACTCGCCATTGAGGAGGCCCACCATATAAAGACTTTCGGCAAGATGAAGGACCTTGTAAAGGACGAGTACGTCTCCGAGGGTTTTGACCCCTACATAACAGAGGCGTCGGATTATCTCCGCTCCATGGCCGACTCCGAGGTCTTCAAGAACCCTGAGGGAGGAGCCATCTTCGCAGGGGAGATTACAAACCCTACAGAAGTCCTTGACTTTGCCATTGGCATGGAAAAAGACTCCATAGAGTTCTACAGGGAGTTCGAGAAGGTAATCGTCGAGAAGGACAGGGACGTGATCAATGCCCTCATAGAGCAGGAAGAGGAGCACCTCGCCCTGCTTGCTGATCTCAGGAAAGAATACAACTAAGCCCTTTGCTCTTAAAAGATGGAGGAGTCCTCTCCCATGACAGAATACGTAAAGACCTATCACTGCCCCACCTGCGACGGCCTTGCCAGCGGCAGGGGGCACCTCTGCCACCCGCGCGCCGGGGCCGGGCCCTATGAGTGCGAGTTCTGCGGTAAGACCACTGATGACGCCCGCCATGTCTGCGGGCCCATGGTGGACAAGATCGAGTACACATGCCGGAAATGCGGCCGTCTCGCCATATACGATACCATGCTCTGCGAGCCCGAGCCCATAGACGCTGACTGAGCGGGCGGGAGTCTATACCAGGGCAGGCCCAATATCTTATCTGCTTTATCAAGATAATATGAGAACCATTTGATTTACAAAAATTTTCTTGGCCACCCCCAACTGGGCGAAAAGGCCCTCTCCTCCAGGTGAGAAAAATTGCCCTACTCGAAAAAACACATTAAAAAGGCCCAAAAATTCCTTACATCCGCCCTTGTCTTTCATACGCCCATAAAGGCCATTGACGCCCACGGCCTGTATGTAAAGGCCTCGAACGGCCGCACCTACATGGACCTTGCCTCAGGGCTCGCGGCCTCTAACATAGGCCACGCCCACCCCGCGGTGGTAAAGGCCATTGAGGAACAGGCAAAAAAACTCATCCACTCGGGCTGTATCTTTTATTATGATTCCGTCCTTGACCTTGCCGAGAGACTCGCATCCATCACTCCCGAGGGCATTGAGATGTTTTTCTTTTCCAACAGCGGGGCAGAGGCCGTGGAGGGGGCCGTAAAACTCACGCGCTACATAACGGGCAGACCTGGCGTTATTGGCTTTCTTGGAGGTTTTCATGGAAGGACCTTTGGGGCCATGACGCTCACCACCTCGAACGCCCGCTACAGAGAGGGCTACCGCCCCCTTGTGCCCGAGGTCTATCACGCGCCCTACCCCTACTGCTTCAACTGCCCAATGGGAAGGAGCCCGCGCAGGTGTTCCCTTGAGTGTTTCTCCTACCTTGAGACCATGCTCAAGCGACAGATTAAGGCCGAGGAAGTGGCCTGCGTCATAATAGAGCCCGTGCTCGGCGAGGGCGGATACTGCCCGGCGCCAGGGGAATTTCTCCTGAGGTTACGGGAACTCTGCACACGCCACGGCATTATGCTCATATTCGACGAGGTTCAGAGCGGCTTTGGCAGAACGGGAAAGTGGTTTGCCGCCGAGGCCTACGACGTAAAACCTGACATCATGACCATTGCAAAGGCCATTGCCTCGGGCCTTCCCCTCAGCGCCGTGGGCTCGTCTCGCAGGATTATGCGAAAATGGCCCCCCGGCGCCCATGGGACCACCTTTGGAGGTAACCCCGTTGCCTGCGCATCTGCGCTTGCAACCATTGATGTTATAGAAAAAGAGAACCTCCTTGAGAACGCCTCGCGCATGGGCAGGCTTGCCCTCAGGGAACTTAAAAAAATAGCCCGCACACGCCCCTATATCGGTGATGTGCGGGGCATGGGGCTCATGATAGGCGTGGAATTCGTCGACAAAGAGGGCTCACCCGGGAGGAAACGCCTTGAAAAGGTCATGGCCCGGTGCCTTGAAAAGGGCCTTATTATCATAGAGTGCGGGGTGGACAAGAACGTGGCCCGCCTCATACCTCCCCTTAACATCACAAAAGAAGAGATGCTTCGCGCCATTGGCATATTCAGGGAGGCCCTCGGTTGAACAGAGGCAGGGCCGGGGCAAGGGAGGGGGCCTCAAGGTCCACGGGCAACGCCACAGCCAGGACAGGGGCCGGAAAAATCTTTATTGCCGTACTCCTCGCCCTTGCCTTTCTCATCATATCAACAAGGTTTGATTACCTCGCAGGCTCCTTACGCCTCTCAGGCCCCATTTCCAGGGCCGCCAACTTCTTCAGCCTCATTGGCAACGGCGGCTTTCTTATACCACTATCAGTAATACTTCTTGGCCTTGGCTGGTACCTGAAGCGTGAGGGCCTCCGCATTGTTGGCAGGGACTCACTATACGCCCTCCTCCTCTCCGGCGCGCTGGTGCAGATACTCAAGGCCGTCTTCGAGAGGCCAAGACCCTCGCACACAGCCGGCTATGTCCTCCACGCCATCCACCACCCATCTTTTTTTGACCTTACAGGGCGTTTCAACTCCTTTCCCTCGGGCCACACAGGGGCGGCCTTTGCCATGGCCGCTGTCCTTGGCGCGCGCTATCCGCGCCTCCGCCTCCCCTTCTATACAGTGGCCGCGCTCATAGCGCTTGCCCGCATCGGCCTTGGCTCCCATTACCCGTCAGACATCGCGGGCGGCATTATACTCGGCCTTGCCGTGGGCCGGCTCGTCGCAAAGGGCTGGAGATGGGACGTTAATAAAAAAAAGTGGCTCATGGCAGGCCTTGCCGTTCTCGTAATATCCATCTCCTTTTTCAAACTCGGCGGATACCTTGTCTTTGACGTGGACGAGGCCGTCTTTTCCGAGGCCTCCCGCGAGATGGTCACAACTGGCGATATAATCACCCCAACCTACAACTTCGAGCCCCGTTACGATAAACCCATACTCTTTTACTGGGCAATGGCAGGAGCATTCAAGACCATGGGCGTATCAGAGTTCTCGGCGCGTTTCCCTTCCGCAGGGCTCGGCGTGCTCCTCGTCCTCGTCACCTTTCTCTTTGTACGCCGCTTCAGCGGGTTCAGAGACGCCCTATGGGCAAGCCTGATATTACTACTCAACCTCGAATTCCTCGTATACTCCCACTCCGCCGTTACAGACATGACCCTCGCCTTTTTCATCTCAGGCGCGCTTTTTTCAGGTTACGGGGCCATAAAAACAGGCGATAAACGCCTCTACTGCGCCTTCTGGGTCTCATCGGCCCTGGCCATGCTCACAAAAGGGGCCATAGGTCTGCTATTTCCCCTCTCCATCACCCTGATATACCTCATCATAAAAAAAGATTTTTTTGCCATTAAAAAACTCCTCAACCCCCTCTACATACTCCTCTTTCTTGTTGCCGCCATGCCATGGTTCCTCGTTGAGTACCATGCGCGGGGCTGGGAATGGATAGACGCCTTTATCATAAAACACCACATACACCGCTTTACAGGCGTTATCTCAAGCCACGGAGGGCCTCCTTATTTTTACGTGCTCATCTTACTCGCAGGGTTCTTCCCCTGGGTGGCACTCCTCCCCGAGGCCCTCACAAAAGGTATTAAAAGCATCCGAAAAGCAGGCGAAGATAACGATATTTTTTCTTTCACAACCATCTGGTTTCTCTTTATCTTTATCTTCTTCTCCATATCACGGACAAAACTCCCGAACTACATCTTCCCCGCCATACCAGCCTGTTCCGTCATGGTGGGCATCATCATCTCAAGAAGGATAAAAGAGACATCACACAAAAAGGCCGCACTTGTCTTCATGGCCATACTCTCCTTTATCCTCGGAGGAGCGGCCCTCATAACACCCATGCTCAAAATAAAAATGGACGTGCCACTCTCGGCCACGCTCTTCACGGGCCTTGGCATAATCCTTCTCCTTACAGGAGCCTTCGCTATCTTCACTATCTCAAAACCCCACAGATACGCGCCCCTACTCGTCGCCGCAACCGCCGCGCTCCTCATATTCCTCCGCCTCAGCGCAGTGCCGCCAGTAAACGCCTTTATGCAGGAAGACCTCTTCAAATTCGCGAGATACGCCAAAAATGCCGGCCCCGGCGCTGTGCTTGCCACCTTTGAGATCAACCAGCCCTCCATCGCCTTCTACTATGCCAATGGAAAAATCCTCAAACTCGAAGGCAACTCACTCGATAAAATCACCCCCGAAAAGAAGAAAAACCTCCTTATAATCACAAAGGCATCCATAACCCAGAGGCTCGAAGACAAATATAACCTAAAGACCCTGAAAAAAGGCACTGACTTCGCCCTCATGACCGCAAAGGGAATCTAAAAGAAGAAAAGAAGAGAGTAGGTGGGCTGCGCACTAAAAAAAAAGAAAATATTTCCTTACTTTCTTTTAGAAAAAAGAAAGTAAGACAAAGAAAACCAATAGGGGATGGGGTTATAGTGTTGGATAGATAAGTTGGCACTGCCCGCCTGAAAAAAATTAGACAAAAAAAAGCGGGCGCCCCAAAGGGGCGCCCGCTTTTGTAATTTAGAGATTTAAAAAACTTTAATCATGTACCCATATCCCATGAGGCGAGGTACTTTTTCTGCTCCCGTGTAAGCGTGTCTATATCCTTACCAAGGCAGGCGAGTTTAAGCCTCGCTATCTCGCGGTCTATCTCAAGGGGCACGGTGTAGACCTCTTTCGAGAGGGTCTTGCCCTTTTTCACGAGAAAATCAGCGGCAAGGGCCTGGTTCGCGAAACTCATGTCCATGACGCTCGCGGGGTGTCCCTCGGCAGATGCGAGGTTAATGAGCCTGCCCTCTCCAAGCACGCATACCCGGTTGCCGTTCTTGAGGGTATGCTCCTCGACAAAGTCACGGACAACGCGTCTCTTCTTGCTTATGGCCTTGAGGCCATCGAGGTCAAGTTCAACGTTGAAATGGCCGGAGTTGGCAACAATGGCCCCGTCCTTCATCTTGGCGAAGTGGGGCTTTCTGATTACATTGATATTGCCGGTTACGGTGCAGAAGAAGTCGCCTATTGGGGCGGCCTCTTTTATGGGCATTACCCGGAAGCCGTCCATCACGGCCTCAAGGCCCTTGATGGGGTCTACCTCGGTTACGATTACGTTCGCGCCCATGCCCTTGGCCCTCATGGCAAGGCCCTTGCCGCACCAGCCATAGCCGCAGACAACAAAATTACTGCCCGCAAGGAGCCTGTTCGTGGCGCGAAGTATACCGTCAAGGGTTGACTGACCCGTACCGTAACGGTTGTCAAAGAAGTGCTTCGTGGCGGCGTCATTCACGGCGATTACCGGGAACTTTAAGAGACCGTCAGAGGCGAGGCTCTTGAGCCTTATGACACCAGTGGTGGTCTCTTCCGTGGAGCCGATGATGTTGTCGGCAAGGTGAGGCTTTTCACCGTGGATGACAGAGACGAGGTCTGCTCCGTCGTCCATGGTTATGTGAGGCTTCTTGTCAAGGGCGGCGTTGAGGTGTCTGTAATAGGTCTTGTTGTCCTCACCCTTGATGGCGTATACAGGTATCTTGAAGTTCTTGACAAGAGAAGCGGCAACGTCATCCTGAGTGCTCAGGGGGTTTGAGGCGCAGAGCGTAACATCGGCGCCGCCGGCCTTAAGGGTGATGACAAGGTTGGCCGTCTCGGTGGTAACATGAAGGCAGGCCGCCACCTTTACGCCCTTCAGGGGCTTCTTCTTTGTAAAGTTCTCCTTTACGCGCCTGAGGACGGGCATGTCCCTCTCGGCCCACTCGATCCTGTTCTTGCCCATCTTGCTAAGTGAAATGTCCTTTACATCGTACTTCTTCATCTACCCTCCATGTAAGTCGTCTTTTTTTTTGTTTACCCTTGCTTTAGGTTGTTAGGCCTTGTTTTCGTTAAACCTCTATTTTTTGTCGGGTAGTGCCCACTCTTCTACCCAACAAGTCTCTTGGCGGGCAAAGCCCGCCTATTGGTTTTCTTTGACGCAGGTCCTTCGTGGTAGAATGTGCCTACCTATTTCGAAAAGAAAGTAAGGCTTTTTTCTTTTGGTGGGCAGTGCCCACCCTACCCTTCTGGCGCGCGGGCCCCAGAGGGGCCCGCGCCTCAACTACCTATCATTTCTTTCTCAGAGACCCGCGGCCTTTTTAAGGGCCTCGGCCTTATCGGTCTTTTCCCAGGTAAAGTCATTGCCGTTCTTGCCGAAGTGGCCGTAGGCGGCTGTTGGCCTATAAATAGGCCTGAGGAGGTCAAGGTCTTTTATAATGTCCGCGGGCTTCAGATTAAAGTGCTCGCGGATAAGGTCTTCTATCTTCTGTTCCGGGACCCGTTCCGTGCCGGAGCAGTCCACCATGACGGATACGGGCTCTGGCACGCCGATGATATAGGCAAGCTGGAGTTCGCACTCTCCCGCGAGTCCCGCGGCTACTACGTTCTTCGCGACATACCTGGCCATGTAGGAGGCCGAGCGGTCTACCTTGGAAGGGTCTTTTCCTGAGAAGGCCCCGCCGCCGTGGCTCCCGTGGCCGCCGTAGGTGTCCACTATTATCTTTCTTCCCGTAAGGCCGCAGTCTCCGTGGGGGCCGCCCACGATGAACTGGCCCGTGGGGTTGATGAGATACTTTGTCTCGGGTGTGAGGAGGTCCGCTGGAATGGCCTTTTTTATGACCTCTTCAATGATGCCGTCCGTAAGGTCTGATTTGCTCACATCGGGCGAGTGCTGGCTTGAGACGACTACCGTGTCAACGGTAGTGGGTTTTCCGTTAAAGTATTTAACCGTAACCTGGCTCTTTCCGTCGGGGCGGAGAAAGGCGAGGGTATTGTCCTTTCTTGCCTCAGAGAGTTTTGCCGACACCTTATGCGAGAGCATGATGGGCATGGGCATGAGTTCCGGCGTGTGGTCGCAGGAGTAGCCGAACATGAGACCCTGGTCGCCTGCGCCCTGTTCTTTCTCTTCTCCACTGTCAACGCCCATGGCGATGTCAGGAGACTGACGGTCAAGGCTTACCATGACGGCGCAGGTCTTGTAGTCAAAGCCCATGCTCGCGTCGGTGTAGCCGATGTCCTTTATAGTCTCGCGGACTATATCCTGGTAATCTATCCTGGCCTTTGTGGTTATCTCGCCCGCTATGATGACCACGCCGGTAGTCACCATGGTCTCGCAGGCAACCCTGCTATGGGGGTCTTCGGCAAGCAGTGCGTCAAGAATGGCATCAGAGACCTGGTCAGCGACCTTGTCGGGATGCCCCTCTGTGACAGACTCCGAGGTAAAAAGATATTCTCTGTATTCCATTCACATTCTCCTTTTGGACCGGGTTGATTAAAGGGCCTTATTATCTACTGAATCCATATTCTTGTCAAATAAATTCATTCATTAATTTTGCCTCCGGCCATGGATAAAACACATGCAAGTGCGTAATAAAGGTGTAATGCGGCAGGGGTGTCATGAGAACTCATCGCTATAGAACTCAGGGAGCCTCGCGCTCACGTACCTTTCCACCTCCATGGCTGTTGGGAACTTTATTATCTCCTCGCATATTTCCCTTGCCCATGAATAATTAATGGAACGCATAAGGCGCTTGACCTTGAGTATGGAGATGGCGTTCATGCTGAGCGTCTGTATGCCGAAGCCAAGGAGTATGAGGGCATACTCGGGCTCTCCGGCCATCTCTCCGCAGACCCCCACATTGACCCCCTCCTTTATGGCCGCCTCTGCGACGCCCTTTATTATCCGAAGCACCGCCGGGTGATATGGCTCGTAAAGGTATGCCACGTGCTCGTTGGCCCTGTCAATGGCAAGGGAGTACTGGAGAAGATCGTTCGTGCCAATGGAGATGAAGTCCACCTCTTTGACGAGGAGGTCCGCGATTAGGGCGGCGGATGGCACCTCTATCATTATCCCTGTCTCCACATGGGGTTTAAAGGGTTTTCCCTCTCTCTCGAGCTCGCGCTTTGCCTCGTCAAGGATTGCCCGGGCCATGCGGAGTTCTCCCACGCCGGAGATCATGGGGAACATTATCTTAACCTCTCCGTGCATGGAACTGCGGAGCATTCCCTTGAGCTGGGCCTTGAAGACCTCCCTGTGTTTGAGGCAGAACCTTATGGCCCGGAGCCCCATGGCGGGGTTGTTCTCCTCAGCGGGTTCAAGGCCCGGAAGATCCTTATCACCGCCTATGTCGAGGGTGCGGATAGTTACGGGGTTGGGGTATACCTTTCGCGCCACCTCGCTGTAGGCCTCGTAGTGCTCCTCCTCAGTGGGGAGTTCTCCCCTGTTGAGATAGAGGAACTCTGTCCTGTAGAGCCCTATGCCCTCGGCCCCGTGCTCCTTAAGGGACTCTATGTCCTCGATGAGTTCCATGTTGCCGCGAAGGGCCACGACGTGCCCGTCTTTTGTCTCACAGGGAAGATCGCGGTAGAGTAGCAGTGTCCTGTCGTAGTCGGCGTAGCGTTCCTGCTGTTTCCTGTAGAGTTCTATGACGCTCTCGGGCGGGTTTATTACAAGCGTGCCCTTTGTGCCGTCAATTATTACAGTGTCTCCTGTCTCCACCTTGAGCGTCGCCGTCTCAAGGCCCACAATAGCCGGAATCTCGAGGGCCCGGGCCATGATGGCCGTATGAGAGGTCTTGCCCCCAAGGTCCGTGACAAAGCCCATTACAAGGTCCTTGGACATCTGGGCGGTATCCGCAGGAGAGAGGTCGTGGGCAACGATAATGGAGGGCTCTTTCATTGCTGTAACAGAGTCCTCGTGCCTCCCTATGAGGTTGAAGAGTATCCTGTTGACTATCTGCTCAAGGTCATAACTCCTTGCGCGAAGGTACTCGTCGTCAATGGTGTTGAAGTAGTTCATGAGTTTGGCGAGGACCCTCTTCAAGGCCCACTCGGCGTTTATGCGCTCATCCTTGATGGTCTTAATGGTGTCCTTGATGAGCATGTTGTCCTTGAGTATCATGAGGTGGGCGTCTATGATACTTACGTGCTCTTTCTCGTGTCCCTCGGCCTCCATCTTGTGACGCGCGCGCAGGAGCTGCTCCCTGCTTTTTTCAAGGGCATCCTGAAAGCGCTCTATTTCATGAAGGCTGTCCGAGCTGTCAAGGTGGCAGTACTGGATGTCGCTCTCAACGCCCTTTTTTATTACATAGGCCCTTGAGATGACTATGCCCGGTGATACACCGATGCCCTTTATAAAGCCAACATGTTTTTTTCTCTCGGCCATCATTCCTCGCCAAAACGTCCGTTAATAAGCGCGCCAAGGGCATTGATAGCGGCCACGGCGTCATCGCCCTCGGCCCTCAGGGTTATCTCGGCCCCTTTTGGGGCCGCGAGCATGAGCACACCGAGTATGCTCTTGCCGTTTACCTCCTGCCCGTCTTTTATAATAAATATTTCAGACTCATAGCGGTTGGCCTCCTGCACGAAGTAGGAGGCCGCCCTTGCGTGAAGTCCGAGTTTATTGAGTATGGTAAAGGTCTGTTCCATAAACCTCGAGAGCTTGAGAACCACGCCAGGAAGACCGGGCCAAAAAAGAGGGCCAGGAACTCCCTGCCACCGGCGCTACATGGAGGCCCCAACTGGAGAGACGTCTTCCCGGCTCACCACATGTTCAGGGTTCCCAAGGACTGCCTTGGCCTTGGCCCAGGATAAACGGCCATGGCCGCCAGGACCTCAGGCCCATCAGACCGCACCCGCACCCGGAAGGGCCCTTACCTCAAGCCTTACTCCCTCAGAGCGAAAAAACGAAAGCGCCTCTTTCTCTTCTTCTGTGATGACCACGCTATCAGAGAGCCTCTCGTGGAACTCGGCGTGATGGATGTTCCCTATGTTAAGTACATCGAACTTCACGCCCACCTTGAATATGCTGAGGGCCATGCTTATTGAGGGGAGAACCACCAGCACCCGCCTCGTCTCAGCGTCGCTACTTAACAAGAAATCCACTGCGCCGACCTGATCAAGAACAAGTATCTCACAGGAATAGGAACCAGGCATGGCCTTCAACTCATACTCGAAGATCTTGCGCATATTGGCCCCAGCCACCACGACAAGGGTATCCGCGCCAGTGACCGGCACCCAGGCATGTATGACCTGACCGTGAAGCAACCTGTCGTCTACCCTGAGCAGTGTTATCATCGCTGAACTCTCCGGGCAGTGCCCAAAGGAAGGGCCCTGCGCGCCGTGTCTCCTTTCAACGACTATCCCGCCGTGGCCCCCCTGCCTTACTTGTCACCAAGCATATTGCCGGCTATGGCCATGCTCTTTCTGCCGTAATCCTCAAGATAAGACGCCACCTCATGCAGAGTCCGGCCTTTTCTGAGGGTATCGAACTTTATAAGAACGGGCAGATTCACACCAGTCATTATCTCAACTTCCCTGTCCTCGAGTATGCTCATGGCGATATTCGTAGGCGTGCCCCCAAAAAGGTCGGTAAAGACCATGACCCCCTTGCCTCCATCCACCTCGCTTACTGCCCTGAGGAGCCTTCCCCTGAGGGCGTCCACGTCCTGGTAATTCTCGATACTTACGGGCTTTATCTTATCCATGCCGCCCTTTATGACCATGGCCGCGTCAAGGAGCGCTTTGCCCAGTTCTCCGTGCGTAATGATTACAGCGCCTATCATAATGTACACCTCGTCAAAGTTTATCGATATCGCGATGCTTCTGCCGAAGTGTCGTAATATCCATCCTGAGTGTATCCGCTATGGCCTCTGCGATGACCACAGAGCGGTGCTTTCCGCCGGTGCACCCCACGGCCACAGTAAGGTAAGATTTGCCCTCTTTCCAGTAAAGGGGCACGAGAAACTCGAGAAGCCCTCTCAGCCTCTCTATAAATTCCTTTGCCTCGGCGTTGGCAAGCACATACTCCCTTACCCTCGGGTCCCGGCCATCAAGCCTTCTAAGTCCAGCCACGAAAAAGGGGTTTGGTATGAACCTCACGTCAAAGAGGAGATCCGCGTCGCCGGGTATCCCGTAACGGAAGCCAAAGGATACAAGATTTATAGTGAGCGTGCTCCGCGCGATGGGTCCTGAGCAGTGTTCACGTATGACATCCCTTAACTGATGTACATTGTAGGAGCTCGTATCAATAACCCTGTCGGCGCAAAACTTTAGGTCCTTGAGGAGCCTTCTCTCCATTACAAGTCCCTCAAGGGGGCTCTCATCAGCGGCAAGGGGATGACTTCTCCTTGTCTCGCTGAACCTCCTTATAAGGACATCATTTGACGCCTCAAGATAAAGGATGGAGAGATTGTGTCCCGCCTCCTTCAGCTCGTCGATAACTGATATAATATCCTTGAGGAAGACACCCTCGCGAACGTCCACCACTATTGCGGCCCTTCTCACCTCACCCCTTTCCGAGACAAGCCTCATGAACTCGGGGAGCATGGGCACAGGCATATTGTCCACGCAGAAAAACCCCAGGTCCTCAAGGGCCTTTGTAGCCGTTCTCTTGCCAGACCCCGAGGGGCCGGTTATGACGACAAGGTTGACCTCCTTCAACGCCTGGGCCTGTCCTTCCCTGCAAGGGCGTTTCGAAGGCCTGCCTCGAACTTCCTTGCCGGGTTTTTACCCATTATCTTGAGGATGCGGTTACGTGCCGCTACTTCCACTATAGTGGCCACGCTTCTGCCGGGGCTCACGGGAATTACGAGGTAGGGCATCTTTACGCCGAGTATCTCAAAGGTCTGGTCCTCGAAACCGAGCCTCTCGTATGTGCCCGCGGGGTCCCACTTCACGAGTTCTATGACAAGGTCCAGCTGCTTCTGCTCGCGTATGGCCGTAATTCCAAAGAGGTCCTGAATATTTACTATACCCAGGCCCCGTATCTCCATATGATAACGAATGAGGTCCGCCGCCGTGCCTATGAGGGTAGAGGGCGGGAGCCTCTTAATTACAACCACGTCATCGGCAACCAACCTGTAGCCCGAGGACACAAGATCAAGGGCGCACTCGCTCTTTCCTATGCCGCTCTTTCCCTTGAAGAGTATGCCTATGCCAAGTACGTCCATTAAGACGCCGTGAAGGCGCACCGTCGGGGCCAACCTGTCGTCGAGAAACTTGGTAAAGTCCTCTATGACAACAGATGTCGTAAGTACTGTCGTATAAAGGGGTATATTGTTCCTGTCGCAGAGTTCCTTGAGAGATACAGGGGGTTCCTCGCCCTTTGTAATAATGATGGCCGGCAACTCGGGACTATCGAGGACCTTGAGGCTCCGGGCAAGTTTTTCTCCCTCAAGCCCCCTTACATACCCGGTCTCCGCGGCCCCGAATATCTGTATCCTCTCGAAGTGAAGTTCATCGAGGAGCCCTGTAAGGAGAAGGCCGGGCTTCTGGATATGGGGGCTCTCCAGCATCTTGGTTACGCCATCCCTGCCGGCGGCGAGACAAAAACGCAGGTGTTCTATTTTTTTGTCTTCAAAAATTTCCTTTACAGGCACTCCCATGGCAGGACCTCAACTCTCACGATGCCTCGAAACATGGATAATATAAAGAAACATCAAGAGGCGTTCTTCTCGTCGGCCTCGGATATGATATTATAGATGGCTGATGAGTCGGGGGCGTTCAGGAGACGCTCGCGAAGGTCCGAACTCTTTAGTATGCGGGATATACAGGCAAGGAGTTTAAGATGGGCGGCCGCGGAGTTCTCTGGAGCTATGATGAGAAAAACAAGATGAACGGGCTTCCTGTCTATGGCCTTGAAGTCTATCCCCTCTTTGCTCCTTCCGAAAAAGACCCTTATCTCGTTTACGCCTCTCAATTTGCCGTGGGGCAGGGCCACTCCATGGCCGATACCCGTAGTCCCAAGTCTTTCCCTGGCGAAGAGGGCCTCGAGGGCCCTTTCCTTCTCAAGGCTGGGCATCTTGTCCTTGAGATGGTCCACCATCTCAACAAGGAGGGCCTCCTTGTCCCTCGCCTTGAGGGAAGGGAAGATGCAATCCTCATATAAGACATCTACGAGTTTCATGGGCATACACCAGCCTATTGAATTTTAGCGCGTCAGGAGACAGGATGCCCCGTAACGGAAGGGCCGGTCAAGGCGGCGGGACGTGGCCGGCCCTCACGGGCCGCTGACCGCCGGGAAAGGCTATCTCGTACGGGTCTCTATGAGACCGTAATTACCGCCTTCTTTCTTGTAGATAACGCTTACGTTGCTCGTGTCATGGTCCGTAAAGATAAGGAAGTCCCCGTCTATCACATCGAGCTGCATGGCCGCCTCTTCAACGGACATGGGCTTTATGAACCTGTTCTCCCGCTTTATGACCCTTGCCCTTGAGGGGGGCAACTCGGCCTCTGCGGCCTGTACCTCAGAAGAGCCGAAAGAGCCCACACTTACGCCCTCGGCGCACTTGTGGCCCTTGACCCTGTCCTTGTGTTTCTTGACCTGTATGTAAAGTTTGTCAATTACCTCGTCAATGGCGGAGTACATATCCTGAGTCGACTCCTGTGCCTTTATGGAGACGCTGTTGGCCGAGACCGTGGCGTCGGCTATGTGGCGTATCTTCTCCACAGAAAGGACCCAGTGTATCTCAACAGGCTCGATGAGGAAACGTGCGATGCGCGTGCTTTTTTCCTCGGCATACTTTCTCAGCGCATCAGAACTGTCCATGTGCCTGAATGTAACGCTTACGTGCATTTTTTACCTCCAGTAAAGGGATAACAATAGCCCGCCAAGAGGGCTGAATTGATTGTACCTGAATATGCTTTTCATATTATGCAGGAAGAATTTTTATATCAAAAAATACGAAACAAGTCAAAGAAAGAAAGTCTTTGAGATCAGAAACAGGCCTTTCTCCTGCTCGATGAGGGAAAGCCAAGGGCCTCTCTGTACTTGGCCACAGTACGCCTTGCCACCTTTATTCCCGAGGCGGTGAGCATCTTGGCTATATCCTGGTCGCTCAGGGGTTTTGCCTGGTCCTCGCCCTCGATAATTTCCTTTATCTTCATCTTGATAAACTCGGAGGTAACGTCCGAGCCGTCTGTTCCCTGTATGCTGTTTGTAAAGAAGTACTTGAGTTCAAAGAGCCCCCGCGGCGTATCCACGTACTTGTTGGAGGTCACGCGGCTTACGGTGGACTCGTGCACGCCGAGGATGGCGGCAACGTCCTTCAATACAAGGGGCCTCAGGTACTCAAGCCCCCTGTCGAGAAAATCCCTCTGAAAATCAACGATGCACTCCACTACCCTGTAGATGGTCCTCTGGCGCTGGTGGAGGCTCTTTATAAGCCACATGGCGCTCCTGACCCGCTCCTGCAGATAGTTCTTGTCATCACCGCGAACGGCGCCATCTCCCGAGAGCAGGGTCCTGTAATAGCCGCTTATGCGGAGCTTCGGCATGCCGTCGTCGTTAAGGGTTATGAGGTACTCGTCTCCGACCTTTCGGATATAGACATCTGGCACGACATGGCGAGGCGTGGCGGCCCCAAAGCCCGAGCCCGGCGTTGGGTTAAGGGCGCTTGTAATAAGGCGGGCGGCGGTGCGCACATCGTCCTCGCTCACCCCGAGGGCACGGGCTATGCCTTTGATATTTCTCGCGGCAAAGGCCTTGAGGTGATGGGCAATTATCTCTTCGGCAACGGCGTTTCTCTCCGGGAGGAGACGTGCCTGTATGAGGAGGCACTCCCTTGCCGTCCTCGCCCCGGCCCCGGGAGGGTCGAGGCTGTGTATCAGCCTGAGAACAGCCTCCACCTCCTCTCTCTCTCGGCCAGTGCACCTTGTTATCTCTTCAAGAACAGACTCTTCATAAACGGCGTCCTCCATGGCGCCCCTATCGAGAACGCGAAGATAGCCGTCGTCGTCTATATTGCCTATGATGAATACAGCGAGTTCCCTTGCCTCAGCGCTTATATCACGGGTGTTCAACTGCCAGAGGAGATACTCCTGAAGCCCCCCTCCGCTGGAGGCGATATTCCGAAAGACATCATAATCGTCGTTGTTATTCCGAGCGGAAAAATTCACGGCCCCAGGACCGTTGTCACCTGACTCGGCAAGGTACTTCTGCCAGTTTAGTTCCATTTCGCCCCTGCCGTCCGGCTCAGGGGCAAGCCCCTCGTCAGGCGGCGAAGTGTCCTCGAGCACGGGGTTCTGCTCCAGTTCATCCTTTACCGTCTCAATGAGGTCGAGACGCGACATCTGCAGTAGTTTTATGGCCATCTGCAACTGCGGCGTCATCACGAGGCTCTGTGAGAGCTTCAGTACCTGTTTGAGTTCATAGGCCATGTTCGAGACCTTTGTTCATGATTGATAAGAATGCTTGGCCGGCAAAAAAAGAGTCCGCCGCCCATTTCATATACTGAACCTATCGCCAAGGTACACATCGCGCACGCCCTTGTGCTCCAGTATCTCCTCCGGCGTCCCTGACATTAGCATCTTTCCGCTGTCTATGATGTAGGCGTGGTCACATATGCCAAGCGTGGCCCCGACGTTATGGTCTGTAAGGAGTATGCCGATGCCCTTGCGCTTTAGTTCCACCATGATGTCCTGTATATCACAGACCGCCTTTGGGTCTATGCCCGAGAAGGGCTCATCAAGAAGGAGTATGCGGGGCGAGTTCACCATGGCCCGGGCTATCTCCACGCGCCTCCTCTCCCCGCCTGAGAGTGAAAAGGCCTTGGTGCCGGCAAGGTGGCTTATGCCAAGTTCCTCGAGATGCCCCTTGAGCCTTGAATCCATCTCGTCCCTTGAGAGGTTCTGATACTCGAGGACGGCCCTGATATTCTCCTCTACAGTGAGTTTTCTGAATACAGAGGGCTCCTGCGCGAGGTAGCCAAGGCCCATCCTGGCCCTCTCGTACATGGCAAGGCCCGTAAGGTCATCGCCGCCAAGAGAGACAGAGCCCGAGTCGGGCCTTATGAGCCCCACTATCATGTAAAAGGTGGTTGTCTTTCCGGCGCCGTTTGGGCCAAGGAGCCCGACTATGTTGCCGGGCTCTATGACGAGGCTTACGCCATCGACAACGCGCCTCTTTCTGAAGGACTTAACGAGACTCCTTGCAGTGAGCGTTCTTGACATCCATTGCTCCAGTTACGCCGCTGGCGGGGACTTTTTCCGAGGCGTCCTCACCAGGGCATTTTTTTTCCGGTATGATTACGGCCGTGACCCTGCCGCTGTGAAGCCCCTCCACAAGGGCGCTGTCGTCATAGAGATATAGCGTTATCCTGTCGCCGCGAACCGTGTCCGAGCACCGTTCTATCACGGCATCTCCCGTAAGAAGGAGCGTATGCGCCACCCTGTCGTACTCGGCGCGCTCGGCCCTGGCCGTGCCCGATTCCCTGTATATGCGGACGTGTCCCCTTGCGTCTATCTTCTTCACCTCACTAGTCCCGGCGTACTCCATCTTGAGTTCATCGGAACAGAGGAGAAAGTCCTCACGGGCCTCCACATCGCCCTTGAAGACAACGGTCTTTGAGGTCCTGTCGGCCTTCATCGTATCGGCTGTTATGGTTATGGGCATGCTCTTGCTCTTGGCCTTTTTGTCCTGCGCGTGGGCCTCACGCCCACTGAGGAGGCAAGAGGCAAGGAGGATAAGGAATATGACGAGGGACGAGCGCGCCATGACCCCCGGGAAAAGCCTCTCTCTGCTATCCATGAATACCTCCCCCGTTTATTACTGCCTTCACGTCTCTCAGTATATAGAAACTGCCGCTATCGACCTCTACCCTGAAGCCAACGCCGCTCACCCTCATGTCGCCGCTGAATATGACCACCGGCTCGGCAGAGGTAATTAGCCCCCCGGCCGTATTGTACCTTAGTTTTTCGGTCTTCAGGGTGTAGCCCTCGGGCGATGTGACCACAACGGCGCCGCTTGCGAAGATAACCTTCTTTGCCTCGTCAAACCTGCCCCTCCGGGCCTTCATAATGAGGTTCTTCTTGTCATCGGGGCGGAAGGAAAGCCTGATGCCCTCTAAGACCATCATATGCCTTGTCTTGAAACGGGTGGCCGTCCTGGCCCTGAGCCTCCAGGTGGTCCTGCCCTCACGGGTATTGGCGTAATTAAGGTCCTCTATCTTTACGCCTACATCCCTGTCCTCGGTGAATGTAACCTCATGCGCGCCCCTTGTGCTGTAATAAAGCACAACAAGGACAGCGAGGCCGGCGAGAGATATGATGATAAAGGCGGGAAGCACGAGTTTGGCTGTTCTTTTCATGAATGCGTCCCCTGCCCTTCAGCGCCATTGATAAGGCGTCTTAATGCAAAAATTATACCACCAACCAGAATTAATAGTAAAGGATTTTATAAGAGGAAAAGGGCGGAACTCTCAGAAAAAAGTTATGATAAAACAAACGGTTAGAGTCTCGAAAGTGAAAGGTGGCGACGCGCGGGAGGGCTCTCAGGCCAGGTACCTCTTTAAGAGCCCCTCCCAGAGGCCCCGGGCCTTGAGTATCATCTCGCATATCTCGCGCACAGCGCCCCTGCCGCCAGGGGCCTTTGTAACAAAATCCACCCTCTCCCGCACCTCGGCCACGGCCCCTGGCACCGAGGCCGAGAAACCGACTCGCCTGAGTACAGGTATGTCCACGAGGTCGTCGCCCATAAAGGCCGTCTCTCCGGCGCTGAGCCCGGTGCTCTCAAGGATGTCATTGAAACAGGCCAGTTTGTCCTTTCGGCCCTGAAAGAGCATCTCAATGCCAAGGTCACGGGCCCGCGTTGCCACAACCCTTGATTCTCGCGCCGTTACTATGGCAACGTCTATGCCGCCGCGCATGAGAAGTTTTATGCCATGACCATCGCGCACATCAAAACGCTTTATCTCGCCGCCCCTGTCGCTGTATATGATGGAGCCGTCGGTAAGGACCCCGTCAACGTCAAGGATAAGAAGCCGCACGCGCCGCATCTTCTCTACAAGTTCTCTGTCCACAACAGGGCCTCCGGAAGGTGAATTAATCAGAGATTCATTAATATGGTCGCCCTTCGACAGGCTCAGGGCGAAGGCTTGAAAAAGCCCATGATATTGATAAAACCGTTCACCCTGAGCCTGTCGAAGGGTGGAGGGTTAGAACGTTGTCCCCTTGGATTTTTGGGACATGACGCGTAGTGGACACAATTGTCGAGGTAGAAACTGCGTCAAAGAAAACCAATGCCAGCGGCCTATGGCCGCTGGACAGAACGTCCGGGTCAGCCCCTTAACTCAAAGCGCAGGTTGAATTCCCTGCCCTCACTCCCTTGCTCAAGAATGATGGGAAAGGAGACCAGGAGGCACGTACCCTGAAAGCACCTCTCAAGGCCGGCCTCGGAGAGGGTAACCGTGTATACTGGATAGGACAAGAGGCGGGCCTCTCTATCTGTCTCAAGCCTGAACTCAAGGCCGGCGTGGCCGTCGGAGAGGGTTAGAGACCTTATGCCTTCCATGGTAACGGCCTTCTTGAGGCCCGTCTTACCTGTAGGACCATCTTCCCGGACAATTTCCAATGAAGAGCGAGGCCCGTCGCACCCGGGAAGGAGTATATTAAACTCAAGGCCAAAATGCCAGCCCTCCAGGAGGTAGGCGCGCTTACAGTTATCACCAAGGATGAAGGCAGCCCTGAAAACTCCATCTCCAAGGGGCAGAACTGCCTTTGTCACAGGTAGAGCGTGGCCTGAAGGTAAGGGCAGGTTCCTTGTAAAGATGGCCCCTTTTTCCGTAAGGAGCGTCTCCACCGGGGTAGTTGTCAGGGGCCAGCGGGGCTCGCCCCGCGAAAAACCGGTGAGGGTATCGTCAGGGGCAATGAGGCGCTCCACGAGAGAGCCCCTCCGCTCAGGGTCAACTACGAGAAAACGCCCTATGTCCTTCTCCTTTGACTTAAGAGTATCATGTATGCTCTTGGCGCCCTTTTCTCCAGTACCGTCCCCTGCATCGCCGACCCTATGGTGGTAGGCCTCGGGCCACCTTGTAAGGACGTTCATTGCGTTTACTCCAAGGACGCTGCTATCGAGTTCAAAGGCCGCGCCGCCGTAATGGGGGCTCAGAAAAAGTGTCGAAGGGCCTGACCTTATGATAACCTCGTCCCTGCCGTCGGCGTCAAGGTCGAAGGTATCCACAACCGGCCCGCCGTGGCCTTCAGAGGCAAGGGCCTTCTCGGCCTCGATAATCTTCCTGTATATCTCGGCCCGAAGGTGAGGTAGATAGAGCCCTCCGAATATGCCGTGCCAGAATGCGTCGTTGCACTGGGCCATATAGAGAGCATTCTCGGCGCGCCCGAGGTCTTCCTCCGAGAGGCCTCCCTCGGCGCGTCTCTTCCAAAGGAGCCTGCTTGCCATGAGCATACGCTTGTGCATCCAGTTTGACTCTGGATACTTGGCGAAAAATCCGCGCCACGTGCCGCCCTGAATAAATTTTTTCACGGTCCCGCCTGCCTTGCCCTCTTTATCGAGGGACTCGATAAGGCCGTGGTACTCCCTTGCCGCTTCCGGCGGAAGTGACCACTCGCCCATCTCCATGTACGAGCACGTCGGGAGATACACCCTGCCAAGTGGTCCTTTCAAGTCGGCATACTCACCGAGGGTGACAGGCACGACCCCCTCGAGGGAGGTTATCATCTCAAAGAACCTCTTGAGCCAGCCCTCTTTGTAGACATGTTTATTCGTGCCCGGCCAGACGCCGAACTTCTCGCCATCGTCGCCGTATATGGCGGCGTCTCCGCGCCGGAGCGCATCCCCGATGCCCCTGAAGTGGGCCTCAACGTCCTCCACAGGCCTGAAAGGTATGAGATACCTCAGGGCCTCGCTTCCTGGAAAGACCTTTACAGTGCTGCCGCAATCCTCGGTAATATAATACCCGCCAAGGTCCTCTGGCGCGAGGCCCGCCTTTATGAAGTGAAAGTCATCGACAAGGACATACTCAACGCCCGCTTTTCCGAGCGTCGAGGGGAGCGTTGGCTCCCATACCCGCTCTGCAAGCCAGAGCCCGCGCGGCGAGACGCCGAGGAGGTCTTCGAGCCTCGCGCGCATCTTCTCAATCTGAGCGAGGCGGTCTCTCTCGGGAATAACAGCGAGCACGGGCTCATAGAACCCGCCGCCCATTACCTCTACCTGGCCTCTATTTACCATCTCTTCGAGGAGTTCCATGTACTCGGGATGGTTCTTTACTATCCAATCAAGGAGAAAACCCGAGTTATGGAGGGTCATCTTCATGGAGGGAAACTCAAAGAGGAGTCTCAGAAAGGGCCAGTACGACTTCTTGTAGGCCTCTTCAAGGACAAAGCCGAAGTTGCCCACTGGCTGATGGTTGTGAATGCAGAATGGAAAGTATGTCACGCAGGTTCGCCCTGACCAAGGGAAGGCAAGATTTCCCTTAAAAAGTTTTTTCCACAAAGAGGCGCGTCCAGAGCCCCTACCTGGCTAACGTCTCTTATTACCCTAAAAAAGCGGCCTTAAGGTCCGGGAAGGCCCTTACAGGAGATCAACGACATGCACCACCTTTGCCTTCACGCCATATCTGTGAAGGCCGTCCCGAAGCTGCACGATGCACCCGGGGCAGGCCGTGGCCACTATATCCGCCCCTGAGTCACCTATGCTATCGGCCTTTCTCTTTGTTATCTTTATGGAGAGTTCGTAGTTGTTCATGCCAAGCCCGCCGCCAAGGCCGCAGCAGCTGCATGGGAATCTCATCTCCCTGAACTCAAGGTCAGGCCGCGACTTTATAAGGTCCCTCGGGGCGTCCCTTATGCCCTGATTACGGTTAAGGTGGCAGGGGTCGTGATAGGTGACAACGGGTTTTTTCCCGGCCCCGCCCCCTGAGGGGGTCTTTTCCTCCCCTGCCCCCTTCCCGCCGGGTTCTGGAGAGAGAAACTCCGTAATGTCACGCACCTTTTCCGAGAACCTCTCCGCCCTCTCCATAAGCGCGGCGTCGCCCGTCTCCCTGATAATGTCCTTGAAGACGTTCTTCAGGGCATGACTGCAGGTGGCGCATGAGGTGATGATATAATCAAGGTCATACCCCTCGAAGACCTCGATGTTCTTTATGGCAAGACGCCTCGCCGTCTCCACATCGCCCGAGTAATAGGCAGGCATACCGCAGCAGACCTGCGCACCGGGAACAACGACAGGGCCCTTCTTCTCAAGGGCCTTAAGTGATTTCAGCCCCACCCCGGGCATGAGAAAGTTCACCCCGCAACCAGAGTAAAAGGCCACACGCGTGGCCTTTTGCGCCTTGCCCCTCCCGCGCGACCTTGCCTCTTCTGTATCAAGAAAAAAGGTCTTCGCAAGCTCAGGCACAAGCCTTCCGCACCCGATGACAGGGAGAGAAAACCTTGAGACAAGGCCGTTCTCTGTGGGCGAGTCCTTGAATAAAAGCCCCCGGAACCTGGATACATACCTAAGGGCGCGCGGCATGACTCCCTTGTAATCAAGGAGGTTCTTCATGAGAAAAGAGGCCGCAAAAGACCTTCCTTCTCTTTCCACGTGCTCGGCGCGCGCGGCGTTTATCACACGCACCGTGTCAACGCCCGCAGGGCAGCTGCTCTTGCAGCCCCCGCACATGGTACACTCCTTTATATGACGGAGATAGGCCCCGCCAAGGCCCTTCTCTCCCCCGAGGTAGGCCCCTATGAGAGAGAGCTTTCCGCGCGCAGATGCGGTCTCCCTCCCCAGTACCCGGAACGTGGGGCAGATGGAGCGGCAGGTTCCGCACTTTACGCATTTATCAATCTCAGGACCGAGCTGAGCGAGCCTGTTTTTCATATATCACACCTCCTCCTTGAGGAGGAAATATCTTTCCCGGGTTCAGTATGCCCTTTGGGTCAAAGGCATTTTTTATTCCGCGCATCAGGGCGAGCACGCCGGGCGAGAGTTCCATGCCTATGTACCCTGCCTTGGTGGTCCCAACGCCGTGCTCGCCGGAGATGGTGCCGCCAAGGCCAAGGACGAGTTCAAATACGCGCCTCACGGCATCCTCTGCCGAAAGCGCCTCTCTCTCGTCCTTTTTATCATACATTATGTTTACATGTATGTTCCCGTCCCCTGCGTGACCAAATGATACGATAAGAAGACCCGTATCAGCGGCTATGGCATTGATGCCCGTGACAAGTTCGGTTATGCAGGAGCGCGGGACCACAACGTCCTCGTTAATCTTATTGGGCCTCAGCCTGAAGAGCGCCGCGCTCATGGCGCGCCGCGTCTTCCAGAGGTCCTTTACGCCCTTCTTGTCAAGGGCGCTCTGTACATCCACTGCCCCGCGCGCCCGGAGCATCTCTTCTATGCGGGCGGAGTCTCTCTCGACTGCCACGGAAGGGCCGTCCACCTCGACAAGAAGAAGGGCGCTATCCTCGGGAAGCGTTGTGCCCGTGTACTCCGTGGCGCACCGCACGCTCGCGGGGTCCATGATTTCAAGGGTCGCGGGTATTATTCCCGCGCCGATAATATCAGAGACCGCGCCGGCGGCAGCGGCAAGGCCGGGAAAGACGCCAAGCATGGTCTTCTTTGATTCCGGGAGCGGAAGGAGCCTGAGCATGGCCTCTGTCACAATGGCAAGGGTCCCCTCGGAGCCCACGATAAGCCTCGTAAGGTCATAACCAACGACGCCCTTCATGGTCCTGGCGCCTGTATGGATAATCTCTCCTGTTGGAAGGACCGCCTCAAGACCAAGGATATAATCCCTCGTGACGCCGTACTTTACGGCGCTTGGGCCGCCCGCGTTCTCGGCTATATTGCCGCCAATGGTGGAAAACTTGTAACTCGTCGGGTCGGGCGGATAAAAGAGCCCGAGGGGCAGGAGTTCCTGCCCGAGTTCCCATCCAATGACGCCGGGCTCCACTGTTGCCGTAAGGTTCTCGGTGTCTATATCCAGAATCCTTGTCATGCGCTCAAGGGAGAGGACAATGCCGCCCTCCACGGGGACGCTCCCGCCCGTAAAACCCGTTCCCGCGCCCCTTGGCACCACGGGGAAGCCCTCGTCAGAGGCAAGACGCAGAATGTCCGAGACCTCGGCGGAAGCGGCGGGAAAGAGAACCCCCTCTGGCCGGAAGGCATTGTTCGTGGCGTCATAGGAGTAGGATATAAGGTCCTCTACCGAGAAAGAGGCATTATCAGCGCCAACAATGGAGGAGAGTTCCTTTTTTATGGGGTCAGTAAGCATTTATGAAAAAACCTCTCACTTTCTTCTAAAAAAAAGAAAGTCTTTCTACTTGAAGGCTGTATCTCTCTGTACTTGATGAATTTTCGCAAGACAGACTCTGTATTTTCCAGGGGAAAGACTCAGAGAAAACCAATATCAACGGCCCCTGGCCGTTGAAGCCTTATCTATATAGCGTAGCAAAAAAAGGGTGATATGTCTATGAGGAGGGGTGCGGCGTGCTTTCCAGCGGCCCGAAGGGCCGCTGACATTGGTTTTCTATTCTTTTCTTGGCGGGCAGTGCCACCCTATTTGTTGGGTTTCGCTTCGCTCTACCCAACCTACCTATCTGGCGCCTGCAAGCCTTTCCTCTGGCCGAAGGCCAGCGGCATTGGTTTTCTTTGGCAGAGTTTCCCGGCCACAGGGAGTCTGCGGCCTGTTTAAGAAACATCAGCGCAACAAGTGGTTCAACCTAAGGAACCTCTGAATAATTCGTCCTGAATTATTCAGAGACGGGAAAGGAAAAGCGCGGTTTCCCTTTCCCTCACATTTTCAAGGGCTTACAGCCCTGAAAATGACGGCCCGTCCATGGGCCGCAGGAAAGTCTGAATTAATCAGACTTTCCCTAATCAAAAAACTTTCTTTTTTCTAAAAGAAAGTAAGAAAATCTTCTCTTCTCTTTTTTCTTCTTTCTCTCTTTCCTTATCTTTCTTTCTTCTACTCGTCCTTGAGCACATAGCCAACGCCGCGCACCGTGTGTATGAGGCGTTTCGAGGCGTCGCTATCGACCTTTGCGCGAAGGTGGTTAATGTACACGTCCACCACGTTAGTCTCACTGTCAAAACTCTGGTCCCAGACGTGCTCGGCTATGAGGGCGCGCGTAAGTACGCGGTTCGGGTTACGGAGGAGGTATTCGAGGAGGGCATACTCCTTAACAGTGAGTTCCACTTCCCTGTCACCCCTCCTGGCCCTTCGTGTGGCGGGGTCGAGGCTGAGGTCAGAGAACTTCAGTACAGGAAGCCCGGAGCCTCCGCGCCTCATCATAACATTCAGCCGGGCAATGAGTTCCTCGAAGGCGAATGGTTTTACGAGGTAATCGTCTGCCCCGAGGTTCAGGCCCTTTACCCTGTCCTCCACGGAATCGCGCGCCGTAAGGAGTATGACGGGGGTCTCGATGCCTGCTTCCTTGAGGTCTTTCAGGACATCGAGGCCGTTCTTCTTCGGGAGCATGATGTCCAGTATTATGGCGTCATAGTCATTGACGCGGGCGTAGTGCTCGCCCTCGATGCCGTCATGGACAATGTCCACGGCGTAACTCTCCTGTTCAAGGCCCCTCTTTATGAAGGAGGCCACCTTCTTCTCATCCTCGACTACAAGTATCCTCATCTTCCTTACCTGTCTTCAAGTATTTGCCCTGGTGAATAAAGCGGGCACCTCTTTTTCAAGCCCCTTTCCGATTGCGGCAAGGGTTGTCTTTTCAGGCACGAGGTATTCCTTTGCCGCCTCTATTACGTCTTTTACACGCACACGGTCAATGCGCTTCACGACCTTTTCAATGGGCATGACCTCGCCGAGGTAGAGTTCGTCCTTGGCGAGTTTGGCCATCCTGCTGTCCGAGGCCTCAAGGCCCAGAAGGAGCGAGCCCTTGAGGTGCGACTTTGCCTCGCGAAGTTCCTCAGCCGTTATGTTCCTGGCCACGGCCCTGAACTCACGGAGCACAAGGTCTATGACCTTCCTGAAGTTATCGGGCGTTGTCCCGGCGTAGACCACAAGGGCACCGGCGTCGAGATAGAGATTCAGATATGAATAGACAGAGTACACAAGGCCGCGTTTTTCGCGTATCTTCTGAAAGAGCCTTGAACTCATGCCAGAGCCGAGTATGGTGTTAAGCAGGTAGAGGCAATACCTCCGGGGGTCTGCCTGCGGCGGCACGGGAACTCCGAGGCATAGATGGGCCTGTTCAAGGTCTTTCTCAACGAGCCTGAGCCCCGGTCCATTGGCGGGCGCGGGCCTCTCAACTTCAGGCGACTCGCCCTCAAGGGGCGAAAAGGCCCTCTTCAGGAGTCTCCTTGCCTGAGCGTGGCTTATGCCGCCCGCGGCGGCCACAAAGACGCCGCTTGTGCGGTAATGGCAGTCATAATACTTAAGTATCCTCTGCCTCGTAATGCCGCCGAGGGTCTCGAAGGTGCCGAGAATGGGTCGTCCAAGAGAATGCCCGCCAAAGAATTTTTCTGCGAATACGTCGTGTATGAGGTCGTCAGGGGTGTCCTGGACCATCTTTATCTCCTGGCCCACCACCATCTTTTCCTTCTTCATCTCGCGCGTGGAAAAGACGGAGTTAGAGAACATGTCGGAGAGTATCTTCACGGCGCGGCCAACGTCGCGGTTAAGGACCTTGGCGTAAAAACAGGTATACTCGCGGCTCGTAAAGGCGTTGAGCACGCCCCCCACAGACTCTATCTCACGGGATATGTCAAGGGCCGAGCGCTTTTCAGTGCCCTTGAAGAGCATGTGCTCGATAAAGTGGGATATGCCGCCGAGTTCAGGGGACTCGTACCTCGAGCCCGTGTTAACCCAGAAGCCAATGGACGTGGACTCAGAGTCCGCCATCTCCTCGGTGATTAACTTTATCCCGCTATCAAGCGTGGTCTTCTTAATTATGGACATATTTTAATCACAAGCGCCGACCTCAACGCCTCGGACGAGAGTTCCCTCTACCTACCCGCCCCTTGCGCGCAAAGCCGCTCCTTTAACCGACGAGTTCCGGCTCCGGCGGCACCAACAAGTATCTTAACCGACGAGTCCCGGCTCCAGCGGCACCAACAAGTATTTTAACCGACGAACTCAGGCCTCAGTATCTCGGGAGTGAGTTCCCCAACCTGCTCGCCCTCTTTCTCGTGCAAAGCTTTTTTAACCGACAAGTTCCGGCGTCAGTGTCTCGGACGTGAGTTCCCCTACTCGCCCTCTTTCTCGTGCAGGGTTTTTTAATCGACGAACTCAGGCCTCAGTGTCTCGACCGTGAGTTCCCGCCACCCTACTCGCTATCTTTCTCGTGCAAAGCTGCCTTTCTCGATAGTTTTATCTTGCCGCTCCTGTCAACGTTAAGCACCTTTACGCGGACCGTGTCGCCCTCGTGGAGGACATCGGTGACCTTGTTGACCCTCTCGTCGGCAAGTTCCGATATATGGCAGAGCCCGTCGGTCTTTGGAAGAATCTCGATAAAGGCCCCAAAGTCCATTATCTTTCTCACGGTGCCGGTGTAAATTTTTCCTACCTCGGCCTCCTGCGTAAGGTCCTTCACCATCTTTATGGCGCGCTGTGCGGCCTCTTCGTCGTTGCTCGCAATGCTCACCTTGCCCGTGTCATCCACGTCCATCT